>DATFYK010000129.1:0-61349 GCA_035315085.1 Occallatibacter sp. | reverse complement strand
AGCTTGCGGCTCAGCCTTGGGTTCTGCCTTCGGTGCAGCTTTCGGCGTAGCTTGCGGCTCAGCCTTGGGTTCTGCCTTAGGCTCAGCCTTCGCCCCAGCCGGTGCAGCGTGCTTTTCCTCGGGTAGCGGCTTGGCCACGGCAAGGGTCTTTGGCTTCCCGCCATTGGCCTTGGCAAACGAGGTCTTGTCGGTCTTGGCCGTAGTCGCGTGCTGCGTCTGGAACGTGGTCGGAGCCACATGCGGCTCCTTTTCGACCGCCTGCTCGACGGGCGTAGCCGTGTGCTGAATGCCGCCCGGACCGCCGTTGTACGCCACGTGATTGGGATTGGCCACGATGCCTCTCTCCACAACCGTCCGGTCGATGTAGGTCGTGTGGATGATGGTCTCATTCACATGCACAACCGCCGTGTTGTAGGCAAAGGAGCCGCCCCGCCACTCGCCGCCGGCAAAGCCGATGCCGCCGTAGCCGAAGCCGTAGTTCACTCCCCCGTAGTAGCCAACGTGGTCGCCCCAATAGCCCTCATGGAACCTATAATGACCATCGGACCAGTCCCAGTAGTGGGGCGTCCACAACGCACCCTCATAGGGAGCCGGCACCCACGCGCCTGGTACCCAGTAGTAGTCCCCCTCGTCATCTGAATAAGCCCAGTAGCCGGGGACCCACATCAGGTTGGGTTGCGGGCAGGGGGGCGGTTCATAGACCGGCAGCTCGGGCGGGGCAAATCCGACGCTGATGACGATTTGTGCGTGTGAAGCTGCCGGAATCACCGATACAAGCAGAGCAAGCAAGAGCCAACGCGCAGAGCGAAACAGTCGCATGAAAATATCCTCCTCGTTCTTTCGTCCCTGCTCCGCTGGGAGAGTCGATTCACTCTGAGCACAGCCAGGGCATGGGAATTACCCAGCCAGACTAGCCCGAGCCCTCTGCCCGGTCTGGTCAGAATTGCACAGGAGGTTTTCGCTGCTTCAATCCTCTCGAGTTGCGCCTTCAGTAGCGGTAACTGAGCCCCACGCCCACCACGTGGCGCGCCTCCAGATTCACTGGTAGAGAGGCCGGGGCGGGCGGCGGCAGGAAGGTAGGGGTCGATCCGATATTTCCCGCCACCTGGCCCACGCCGATATCGAAGCTGAAGTGCGGCTTGTCCCTCTGCGTCACCCGCACCGCGTAATCCATCGTTGTGGGAATATGAGCCCTGCCGCCCACGAGAGGGATGCCGTTGGGGAACATGGGGCCCAGGCCCTTCGATGTGCCCGGCTCCTGCGTAAAGCCCGCCGATGGCACGGCCACTATGCCCTTGCCAATGGGCAGCGGAATGCCCAGCCCGCCGAAGAGCCGCCCGCCGAAGCGCGTGCTCTGGCCGCCGATGCCGAAGATGGTGGCATTGGTGGCCTTCCAGCCGAAATTCGCCAGGAAGGGTACCGGCTTCTTGGCCCAGGTCTTGGTAACGGCTATGTAGACGTCGCCATTGGTGTAGGATTTGACCGCCGGGATGGCCACCGGGGTGCACAATGAGCTCTGAATGCAGTACTGATCGTAGAGTTCCACGGCAATCGGTCCCGCTTCGCCGGTGACAAACTTGTCGTTGGTGCGCACCACGCCGCCCACCGCCACGCCTGGCATCCAGGGACCGAACTGGCCATCGTCGATGGCCACCACCTTGCCGTGAAAGACGTTCATACCGGGGGAGTTCCAAAGCTGGCTTAAATCCTGTGTGGTGCCCGACCCGCTGTTGCCGAACTGGTGCACGCTGCGCGTGTAGCCGGCTTCGCCGCGGCCGTAAAAGGCTTCCGTAATGCTGAAGGTCTCAATATTGCCGATCACCTTGGAGGAGTTGATGAAGTGGATGCCGACGGCCGGGTGGGAGAAGGCCTGGCCTTTTTCCATATAAACAACGTAGGCAGTGGGGGTCAGAAAGCCGCCGGTCTGGCCTTCTAGCGACATGTTTTGCGCATTCAGGTGGCTGGCGAACAGCAGAGCGGCCACAACCATGCCGCAGAGGGTCAGTTTGCGGAGAGTGCCAGGATTCACTTTTAACTCCAGTGGAGCGGCCGCCGCGGCGGTCCTGCCTCCGGTGACGTTCGAGATTTAACCTCTTGTAACACAACCGCGGCAGCTTCGTCTCCACCATTTTTCAGGTGACTGGTCGTTCCGGTCCCCGAGTAGTTATCGCTCCTGCAGGTTCCGGAGCCTGGTTGTTCGGGTGATAAACTCACCCCATGCCGCGCGGTTTCCTCATCACCTTCGAAGGTCTGGACGGTTCCGGCAAGACCACTCAAATCAAGCGCCTGGCCGCCTGGCTCAGGAAACGCAGCCGGGCAGAGTCCCCCGTCCTCACCCGCCAGCCCGGCGGAACCCCCACCGGCGACCGCATCCGCGCCCTGCTGCTCGACTCCCGCTCCACCGCCCTGGCCCCCATGGCCGAAATGGCCCTCATGTTCGCCGACCGCGCCCAGGCCATCGCCGAGGTCATCCGGCCCGCCCTCGACCAGGGCAAAATCGTCCTCTGCGACCGCTTCACCGACTCCACTGAAGCCTACCAGGGCGGCGGCCGTGAGTTCGGCTCTGCGCCCGTCCTCGAACTCCACCGCCTGCTCTGCGCCAACCTCCAGCCCGACCTCACCCTCCTGCTCCTGCCCTCGCTCGAAGCCTCGCTCTCCCGCGCCCGCAGCCGCAATCAGCGCGCCCGCGCGAAAACCGGCCGGGACGAAGGCCGCTTCGAGCTGGAACAAGACGCCTTCTACCGCCGCGTCTGGGAGAAATACCGCGAGATCGCCGCCCGCGAACCAGCCCGCGTCGTCCTCATCGAAGGCGACCTCTCCATCGACGAAGTCCACTTGCAGATCGTCGCAGCCGTCTCCGAGCGGCTCTTCGCCCACACCAAAAGCGCCTGATCGATCGGCTTTTCCCGTCAAGTCCTGGGATATAATTCCGCCAAAGCCTCAATGACTTCAATCCACTCATTTAGTGAGACCGAATGATGCCGATTCGTCGCACTTTTTCTGCCGCCGCCATCCTGCTCGCAGCGCCCCTTCTTTACTCCCAGGCCTCCGAGTCCGCCATCGCCAAGCAGATCGGGAACCTCCGCTCGGTTCCCACCGCCCAACGCCCCGAGGCCACCATTAAGATCGCCACCGATATCCGTACATTGCCCGCCGGGCCGGGCAAACTCAAGCTGGCCGACTCTCTTGCCCACTTGGTTACCGAAGGCGATCAGGGAATTGCGGCTCTACAATCCGTCGCCGATACTCTCTCGCAAGCGCTCGCCGAGTCGCCCGTTCCCCCAAAGAACGGCCAGCCTCCGGAGCCGTACCTCGAACTGGCCAGCCTGGTTCGCTACGAAAGCGTCACCACCTCCCTCAAAGACCCTCTTTTAGCCAAAGCCAGCCAAGTCCTGGTCGCCAACGACGCGGACGTCGAAAAAGCCGACTTCACCCTCAAGGATCTGCACGGGAAAAAGGTTACCCTCTCCGAACTTCGCGGCAAGATCGTCATGGTCAACTTTTGGGCCACTTGGTGCAGCCCCTGCCGCCTCGAAATGCCCGACCTCGACAAGATCTATACCCACTTCCAGCCACAGGGTCTGGTCATCCTCGCCATTACCGACGAGGACGCCTTCAAGGTCAATTCCTTCATCGCCCCGATGGGCTATCACCCGCCCGTCCTCATCGACACAGGTGGCGCGGTCCACAAGCTCTTCCACATCGAAGGCATTCCCAAGACCTTTCTGTTCAATCGCGACGGTAAATTGATCGGGGAAACCATCGACCAGTGCACAGGTCTTCAGTTCCTAAAGATGCTGTCCAAAACCGACCTCCATCCCTGACGCCTGCCAGTTTCAGCTAACTCATTGATAACGAGTGAGCTATACATCTCCTCTTTCAGATTCTCTGAACTAAGGCAGTTTATTTGAAACATCTTATCTCTTGGCCCTTCACACTCCTGAGGTTTCCCAAGAATCGATTCCCAGGCTCGCAAACAACTGAAGCAAAACGGGATTACCGCCACAATAAGTTATCCTGCCGTGGCGCCGGCGGCACGCGAGCCATTTAGGGTGTATTCTGAATCAGTAGCTAATATATCTTTCTCTCGCCTCGAGCTATCAACGCTTCGTTGCAGACGAGCATCGTTCAAGCAAGCAACCGAAGGCCTGGAGTTGCGATGGGCATCCTCAAGATAAGCGGCATAAAGAATCATCTATCTGCGGGCTCGAACACGTGTCGGCATTCGCCCAGGCCAGTGGGCCAAGCAGCTCGAGCCCATCTTAGAGCCAATTCTTTTGAGATCGAGCCGGACGGAACAAGGGCCGGCAAACTGACTTTTGCCGAAGACTTCACGCGGGAACATTCTCTCTCTGGCCTGCGCGTCGCTTCGATCGGGATTTCAGGCAGTTTTTGAACCGCGACCGGATCTAAGTTGCCGCGGGTCCGGCGGAAAGCCGCAGGGGGTAGGTATGAGTTGCTTGATCTGCAAAGATATGGAACGAGATTTTGAAGCTAGGCACAGCGAGTATCTAGAAGCTCGTTCCTCTGCATATTATGGGGTCAGCAGGAAGTTTGCGGCCCTTAAGAATGTTGATATGGAGCGCGCTAAGAACGATCTTGAGGAGCACCAGTTGGTATGCGTCTCCGCTGTCAAGGACTCTGCGCTCTAGTTATTACGCAACCTGTCAATTTGCAGTAGTGTCGATTCCCTTCTGTGCCCGGTCCCTGTCCCGCGGCGGTAGCAGGATTGTTTCCGGTTGACCGGTCCGCGTTGTCTCCATCGAAGCAAGCCTGACCATCGACGAAGCCCACGAAAAGATCGTCGCAGCCGTCGCCGAGCGGCAGCTTGCCGCGAGCTGCAGCCGGGTTTCCTCTTCAGGTCGGGGCAATGCCGCCTTCTCCTCGGAAAAGGCGGCACAGCTATTCCGGCTCCGTGACTGATGAGAATAAACAGCCCTCTAGCTTGCCGCGCCGGCCTTTGTGGCCGCTTCCACTTCGATCAGCTTGCCGCTCTTTACGTCATAGACGTAACCGTAGATAGGGATCGAACGGGGAATGAGCGGATGGTTGCGTATGTGAAGCACGTCGTCGACCACCGCTTGCTTCTGATCTGGGATGGTAAGCCATTCGATGAATTCGCCGGCGCGCGAGCCGGGCCCCTTGCCCACGTCCCTGAAGCCCGACGAGGTCAGCTGCGCGGTTTCCAGGCTGTTGTTGAGCAAGCCGCGGATGACTTCGTTGGTGAAGAATTCCATGCCGCAATCGGTGTGATGGATCACGAAGAACTCGCGCGTGCCAAGCAGTTTGTAGCTGATGACCAGCGAGCGGATGGCGTCATCGCTGGCGCGCCCGCCGGCATTGCGGATGACGTGCGCGTCTCCCTCGGCCAAGCCGGCGTATTTGGCTGGGTCGAGCCGGGCGTCCATGCAGGTAAGCACGGCGAAACGCCGGGCGGGCGGAATGGCAAGTTTGGCCTTGTCTCCAAACGATGCGCTGTACTTCTGATTCGCGGTTAAGACCTCGCTGAGGACACTACTCATCATTTTCTCCTTTACGGTTGAGTGAATCTGCCGCGCCGGGCTCGGCCAGTTGAAGGGGACAATGGTTGGCCGGCAGCTCTTTGCGGCGGTTATCTTCCCCGGTAAAGCTTGATCGATTAGGGAAGGGCGGTTTGCCGTTTTCCTCTTCGGACTGCGCTGGAGGCGCATCCCGTGAGGCGCGGACAATCGGTTGTGGAGACATCGCTGTCTGGATTGGGAATTCGGGTCGTCGAAAACATCCGCGCCGGAAGCCACAGATAGCCTGAGAAAAATGCCGTTCTGGATCGAGTGCTTGAGTTGAAGCGGATTGTGCCGGATTCTCTTCCTAAAACAGCGCGGTTGCTCAACCAGCTTAAGCGCGGGAGCAACAACAACAGCGAAGAGCGGCAGTCAACATACCATCAGGCTATCCGAGAGATCGCGATGCGTCAACTGAGTTTGTCGCCGGTCGTCTCTTGCCTTCGATTCGACACCCCATAGAATCGGACGGCCTGACCTGAGCTTGCCGAAAGCCTCTCCTGAGCTTGCTGAAGAGTCTCGCCCGCCGCGGCGGGCAATCCTGGGAAGGCGATCCAACCCGGTTCGTTCCGCCCCGTAGGGGCGGAACGAACCTCGATCAGGCCTTCAGCAACGTTCATGCGATTGCCCTGGGATTCCCACCCTCCACCGCCGCCTGCAAATGCTCTAAACTCAACCCGTGGGCTTTCAGGACCTTCTCGGCAACGCGCAAACCCTCACCCGTCTCCGCCAGAGCATCCCCGCGGATGGGCCGGAGCTGCGATCCGCTCGATGGCCCTCAGTGCCGCGCCGGACCAAGAAAGTTCACTACCACTGCGTGAAAGACCGCCGGCTGGTCGTACATGATGAAGTGCAGTGAACCGTCGATGCGCACGAATTGCACATTCGGCATTCCTGCATAGGAACTCGTGTAGAGCGCGGCCACTTCACTCTGCGTTCCCTGCGCAGCCAAGTAGGGGTAAAGAACCGTCGCGGGAGTCTTGATTCCAGCTAGCCGCGGCCGCAGGTCCGTGCCCAGGTCTTCCAGCATCGCGTTGGCAAACACCGTCCGGTCCGACGCAATTGTCCCTGCTGTCACCGCTTTCTGTCCCTCGGGCGATGCCACCAGCCGGGCCGAGAATGAAGGCTGGCTGGCCGCAAATTGCTCCGCGGGCATGGCGATGAGCCCATCGTGCATCGCCTGTGCCTGTGGCCGCAGCGCCTCTACTGTTGCATTGGGATTGAAGACTAGTCCATAGAACGGCAGCGTATCCACAATCAGCAGCTTGCCTACATCTCCCGGATGCGCATCTGCGAGCATCAGCGCTAATAGCCCACCCATTGAGTGTCCAATCACAGGCGGATGCTCAAGGTGGTTGTCAACAATGTACTGGTGAAGCTGTTCCACCACCGGCTCAAAGATCGGACCAGTGGCATTGGGTCCGGCCGGCTCCCCGGCGAACCCCGCAAGCTGAATCAGATGAAGCCGGTACTCTGGCGCCAGCAGCTTGGCTTCTGCCGCGTAGACCTCGCGCGAACTCGCCAAGCCGGGAATCAGAACCACGTCCGGTGCCTTTCCGGCTGCCGGCCCCTCTACCACCACGGAAAACCGCGTGGGCGCCGATGGGGATGGGTTCGCCGTTGCCGCGCTCGTCTGGCAGCGCGCGGCATCGCCCATGGTCAGTAAAGCGAAAAGCATCAGGATCGGGAGAGAGAAGCGGAGCGTAAAGCGCTGTGAATTCATATCGAGTCTCCTGGTAAGTGTTGGAAGGAAAGTGTTGCGTTTCGGCTAGCGGCTGGGTGCCCGAGGTCTGAATTTTCAGACCTCGGATTCCACAGACTCTAGCCCTCATCGGAAAAGATCTTTTCGATGGTGGTTTCAAACAGCCGGGCCAGCTTGAACGCCAGGGGAAGGCTGGGGTCGAACTTGCCCGTCTCGATGGCGTTCACCGATTGCCGCGAGACCTCCAGCCGTTGGGCCAGGTCGGCCTGCGACCACTCCCTTTCAGCGCGCAACACTCGCAAGCGGTTTTTCATCTGTACCTCATATAGAGCAGCCCGAATGCCAGGCCGCTCAGGATGCAGAAAAGCGGGTAAACCAGGATCAGATCCAGGTGCCGGAGGTGGACGAAGTTCTCCAGGAATCCCCACACCACCGTCACCGCGAGCGTTCCGCCAATGCCCCAGAGCATCGACTTCACCCCGAGGGCAACCTGGAACTCGTCCTTTTCCTCGGCCAGGTACATACCGAAGGCCGCAATTTGCCCGATGATGGCCAGCGCGGGAAGCAAGGCCAGCAGCCAGGCCAGCGGGCCGGTCGGGTGATGGTGAACGAAAACCCATACAGCCAGGACAAGGAACAGGATGTACAGCAGCATGGTTACGGAGAAGCGCCACATATAGCGCCGGGCAGCGGGATTGTTGGTTGAGCAGTTCATGATTGGTCTCCTTTACATTACGACAACTTTACTTTACACAATAATCCAAACGATGTCAAGTGTCATTGACAAAATATTTTTATGGGTGCTTCAGGACCTGGTCAGAGCCAGCCTCGGGTCTCGTCCGCCGCGGCGATGAGGCCTGGGATTCCCACCCTCCACCGTAGCCCGCCAATGCTCTATCCTCAACCCATGGGTTTCCAGGATTTTCTCGGCAACACGCAAACCCTCACCCGTCTCCGCGAGAGCATCCGCGCCGGGCGCTTTCCCCACTCGCTCATCCTCGCCGGACCCCGCGGCGCGGGCAAGTACACCCTGGCGCTGATGCTGGCCAAGGCCGTCAACTGTCTTCATCCCACGGAATCCCTAACTGAATCCGGCCCCCTGCCCGACTTTTGCGGTGCCTGCCGCAACTGCACCCGCATCGGCGACTCAGCCAACCTCGACGCCCTGGTCGCCGAAGCCGTCGCCGCCCGCGAAGACCTCCGCGACGCCGACAAGCGCGAGACCCGCATCCTCATCCAGACCCACCCCGACGTCCTCATCGTCCCCCCCGACCCGCCGCAACTACTCATCAAGCTGGGCCAGGTCCGCCAGGTCATCCACGCCGCCTACTACCGTCCGCCCGTCGAGGCGCTCCGCGCATTCACCATTTTTACTTCTTCGGCTTTTATGAAAGAGGCGGCCAACAGCCTGCTCAAGGTCCTCGAAGAGCCCCCCGAGCACACCTCATTGATCCTGCTCACTGAAAACCCCCAGGAGCTGCTCCCCACCATCCGCTCCCGCGCCGTCATTCACCGCCTTGGCGCGCTGCCTGCCTCCGGCCTTGAAGCCTTGCTCGCCCAGCGCCGCCCCGAGCTCAAGCCTGCGGACCGCGCCCTTGCCGCCCGTCTCGCCGAAGGCGCCGTGGGCCGCGCGCTCACCCTCGACCTCGGTGTCTATCTGGCCAGCCGCCAGGATGCCCTCATCCTGCTCCGCACCGCCCTCCCCATCGGCGATCAAGCCCCCGACTACTCGCAGCTCTTCCACTCGACTGAAAGCTACCGCGGTGGTGCCGACGGCCAGGAAAAAACCATCAACCTCCTCCGCGCCCTGGGCAGCCTCCTCGAAGACCTGCTGCTCATCGTCGCCGGCACGCCGCAGCTTATCCGCAACGTCGACCTGGCCCCGGAACTCGACCGCCTGGCCCGAGACTCCGCCCTCAGCGTCGACTGGATCGACTCTGCAGCCCGCGCCCTCGTCCAGGTCGAGCAGGGCATGCGCCGCAATCTCCTCCGCTCCCTCTCGCTCGACGCCATGGCCGTCAGCCTGGACCGCAACTGACCTGAATTTCACCTGCAGCCGGCCCGGCGTCCCTCCCGCTCTGCCGCTCCAAAATAAGAGCAACCTGCGCCCAGCCCCCAGCATCTCATTGAATACAAGTCATCCCAGACATTGCACGGATGCGGGTCGTCGATAGGCCTATCCCGCCATCGCGGCCTTCGATCCGCCGTTTTCTCAGGGAGGTTTTCCCCATGTCCAGTCTGCCCAGTCTGAGCAGTCACGCGATTCCGCCCCCCGTCCGCAACGGGACCGGCCCAAATCCCGGCCGGCCGCCAGCACGCGCTCGGAAAACCTCGCCCACGCCCATTCCCTTCCGCTTCCCGGCGCACACTCTTGAGGACGAGGCCCCGCGCCGCGATGCCGAGCTCTTCTACCTGCAAAAGCAGATCCAGTCGCAGACGCCGATGGTCATTGTGCTCGAAGACGGCGAACGCATCGAAGGCTGCATCGAGTGGTACGACCGCAACACCCTCAAGGTCCGCGGCCGCTCCAAGACCCTCATCTACAAATCCGCTATCAAGTACATGTACAAGCTGGGCGAAACCGGACAATAGATATGGTTGGCTTGATGTTCATTGTCTGGCGAAGAGACAGATGCCGGACCAGGGGCGCGAGCCTTGGCGGCCATTCGACGCCGGTAACAGAGACAGAAGCCGCATGGCGAATGAAAGACGCTTGAGGCGCGCCGCCGTTTTGAGTGGCGACCGCACATCAACCGGCTTCCAGCCGCAGGGAACAAAGAACTCCGGGCCTTCCTCCGGACCAAATTGCAACGAGGAGACGCCTTCACTGAGGGAGATATTCATGTTCTTCTGGAGCAGTCGCAGGAGGCCCGGTGATGAAAGATCCAATATCCAACGCTGAAACGTTGCTGGAGCCGCAAGGTCCTCTGCAAGCGCGCGAACCTGATCGGCGCTGAAATAGATGATGAACCCTTCGGTGAAGATCAAACACTTGGCTGCCCTTCCTCCGAGTTGGGCAAAGAGTTTGCGGCGAGCAGTGACGTCAAATAAATCGAGGCCGACGCGTTCAAGAGCGCAAGCCGGTCTTTCACTAGCCAGGATTTCGTCTTTATATGAAAGGATGCCGGGGAGATCGACCTCAATCCACTGTAATGTCGCGGGCAAGGCCATGCGATAGGGCCGCGTATCGAGGCCGGCGCCGAGATTGACCACCATATCAACGCCCTGCTGGCACTGTTCAGCGATGAATTGGTCATACATGTAGGTGCGCACCACCCAGGCCCAGGTATTGCGGTCGCTGAAGGGCATGGAGTCGGCAATCTGATCGCCGCGCTTGCCGGCTAGGCGGCGCGCGAAGGGATCGTGAAAAAGCGCATCTTGACGTTCGGTCTCGCGCGCCCGATAGACCACTGCCAGGAGTGCCGTGTCCGAGATATTGCGGATCAGAGATTTGGCTTGCGCCATGAGATCAAACTCCAGCGTGAGGTTGCATACCCTTAGCCATCAGTGCGCTCACGTCTGTTTTGATTCCCGGGAATCCGAATCTGATGCATCTTTCCGGTTTCCTACTCCCTGGCCCCTGCCTTTTTCAGCCGGTCGCGTATCGCCGCGCCAATCCCCTCAGCCGGCGGCAGCGGACACAGAATCACCGTGCATCCCTGCGCATCCAGCGCCCGCAGCCCCGCGTAAAGTTCCCGCGCCATCTCCTCCGGAGCAGCCCACCGCCCCCAGGCAAACACCGCTGCCCCATCAGGCGCGGCAACCTCCCTGGGCAGCATCACACCCACCCGCTCGCCAACCAAACCCAGCACCGCCTTGCCCAGCCGCGCCCCCAGCTCTTCCAGCGGTCCCTCCACCAGCACCACCCTCGCCCTGGGCGCATAATGCCGCAGCCCCGCTCCCGGCGATGGCAGCGCCTCTCTCGGCGTCTCCTCCAACCTCCCGCCGCTCCTGAAAACCTCCACGGCTCCCGCAATCTCTTGAATCTGCTCCGCCGTCACAGCCCCCGGCCTGTAGATCGTCATCGGACTTGTGCTCGGGTCGAGCACCGTGGACTCGACGCCGTGTTCCGTCGGCCCCACGTCCAGCACCGCATCGATCCGCCCATCCAGGTCATGGAGCACGTGTGCGGCGGTCGTCGGACTCGTGCGCCCAAAGAGATTCGCGCTCGGCGCAGCCACCGGAACCCCCGCCCGCCGGATCACTTCCAGCGCCACCGGATGTGCCGGCATCCGCACCCCCACCAGCGGCCGTCCCGCCGTCACCGCATCCGGCACCGCGGCCGTGCGCTTCAGCAGCAGCGTCAGCGGACCTGGCCAGAAGGCCGCCATCAGCTTGTGCGCCGCCTCGGGAACCTGCTCAACCAGCCCCTCCAGCATGGCCGCTCCGCCCTCCGGCCCGGCCACATGCACAATCACCGGGTCCCACGCCGGCCGCCGCTTGGCCTTGAAGATCCGCTCCACCGCCGCCGCGTCCAGCGCATTCGCCCCCAGCCCATACACTGTCTCTGTCGGCAGCGCCACCAATCCGCCAGCGCGCAAAATGCTCGCCGCCCGCTCCAGCGTTTCTTGAGCGTCAGCAGCATCCAGGCGCGCCGGGTCCACCACCAATCGCAGTGTCTTCACTCATTCATTGTCGCCTTTTCTAGTCCTGCCCTGCCACCTGCCGTATACTCACCGTCATAGCCCCTGGCTACTAGCTTCTAGCCTCTAGCTTGTTCCTGGCGCAGCCGACTTTGGGAACACCACACTGTCGCACACGCAAACATGGCTAGAAGCTAAGAGCTAACAGCTAAAAGCTGCCTTCTTACCATGCCCCTCGAAACCGAAATCAAATTCCGCCTCGACGACTTGGCCGGCCTCACTCAGCGCCTTGAAGCCGCCGGCTTCACTCTGCAAACCCCACGCGCCTTCGAGAGCAATGTCTTATACGACACCCCTGACCGGCGGATGCGCGCCCGCACCGAAATCCTCCGCATCCGAACCTACGCCGGCCGCTGCACGCTGACCCACAAGCGTCTCCCCGACGTAGGCCCCGGCGAAGACACCCACAAGCACCGCATCGAGACCGAAACCGAAATCTCCGACGGCAACGCCCTGGCACAGGTCTTTCTCTCCCTCGGCCTGGTGGCCGCATTCCGCTACGAAAAGTGGCGCACGGAATGGTCCGACGGAGAGGGCCATTGCGTGGTGGATGAGACCCCCATCGGCAACTACGCCGAACTGGAAGGCTCCGCCGAGTGGATCGACCGCGCCGCCGCCCGGCTGGGCGTCGATCCGGCTGAGTACATCACCCTCAGCTACGGCCGCCTTTTCGATCTCTGGCGCGAACGGCGCCACTCCGCCGCCCAAGACCTGACCTTTGCTGCCATCGCCGGCGCCGGCCTGCCAAAGTAGCCGCCGCTCTGGCCCATCCGCCCGCCGCCCGTCATGCCCTTGGTAACTGGATCCTGAAAATGTGCTGACGAAAGTTTCCCCTGCCGCCGATAACCCAATGGAGAAGGTTTTTGAGCTCCAGTAGAGCTAATCGGGAGGGCCAATGAACTGGGATCGCTTGGGAATGAGTCCCCGCGCGTGCCGCCGCACGGGAATGAGGCTGTTGCAGGCAACCGCGCTGGCGCTGGTCGTGGCCATGGCCATGCCTGCCAGGGCGGCCGACGAACGCGCCGTCAAGTCGCGCGTGCCGCCCGTTTACCCGGAGATCGCCAAGCGCATGAAAATCACCGGCACGGTGATGATCGAGGCCACCGTGGATGCCGACGGCAAGGTGACCGATGTCAAAACGCTCAGCGGCAACCACGCGCTTTCGATCGCCGCCGAGGATGCAGTGCGCAAATGGAGATTTGTCCCCGCTTCCAGCCCATCGACGGTCGATGTGAGCGTCAACTTCGCTCTCACGCAATAACAGAGAGGTGGTCCCTTTCCCTGTCTCGAGTTCGACCGGTGTATTGGCAGGGATGCAGGCAACTGGGAGCAGCAAGTATGCTATGTCGGCCTTTCCTCAGATTCTCGACGCCCCTGCCGCCGCCGTTTTGTCTATCGCGCTCATCGGCCCGGAAGAGCAGCGCCGGAATGAGGTAGCCGGCGCTCTGGCCGATGTCCAGAACGGCACGATCCGGGAGTTTTCTTCCTACCCTCCCGACCTGGTCGATCTGCCCCGCATGCTGGACCGGCTTCACGACGTCATCCTGGTCGATCTGGACTGTGATCCTGATTATGCCTTCGACCTGGTGCAGAGTATCTGCGCCCATGGCTCCGCTACCGTCATGGTCTATTCGGCCCGCGCCGATCTGGAACTGGCCATCCGCTGCATGCGTGCGGGCGCCCGCGAGTTTTTCACTCTGCCCCTGGCCGCCAACGACATGTCCGATGCACTGGCTCGCATCTCAGTCCGCCGTCCGGGAGCTTTCCACGCCAAAAGGGCCGGCAAGTTATTCGTCTTTCTTGGCGCCAAAGGCGGCTGTGGAGTCACCACCCTGGCCTCCAATTTCGCCATATCGTTGGCCCAGGAGTCCGGTCAGAAAACCATGTTAATCGACCTCGGCCTCCCGCTGGGAGACGCAGCCATCAACCTCGGTATGGCCGTTGAATACTCCACTCACAACGCCTTGCACGATTCCAGCCGGCTGGATGCGAATTTTCTCTCTTCGCTGCTGGCCACGCATAGCTCGGGATTGTCCGTGCTCGCGGCTCCAGGTGAATTCCCCCGGACCGAGACCCCCATGGACGCAGTCAATAAACTGCTGGCCGTCGCCCGCCAGAACTTCGATTACGTGGTGGTCGATGCCGGATCGAGGCTGGACTTGAAGGATTCGGCGCTCTTTGATGCTTCTGCCATCATCTACCTCGTCACCCAGGTCGGCATTTCAGAACTGCGAAACGCAAATCGCCTCGTCACCCGGTTCTTCGCTTCCCGTGACGGCAACCTCCAGATCGTCCTCAACCGGTATACGCCTCGCGCTCTTCTGTTCGATGAAACGCATATTACTAAGGCGCTCACCAGGCCGGCCCAGTGGAGGATTCCCGACGATTTTGCCTCTGCCCGAAGAACCCGGAACACCGCCACTCCCCTCGCGCTCGAAGACTCGCCCATTTCGATCGCCATCCGGCAGATGGCCCGAAAAGCCTGCGGCTTGCCCGAAAGCCCGGAAAAGAAAAAAGGCTTCAGCATCTTCGGAATATCGCTGTGACCTTTTCCCAAGGCATGGCGCCGACGGGAACATGCACCTCGTCCTCGCACAGTAGCGGCCGCTGCGGCGGATGCTCGCTGCGGTTAAGGCAAAGGTTTTCATCGCTGCGATGGACCCTTACGCCAACCTGCCTTCGTTGCATGGGCCGCGTCTGGAGCATAACTGCGGTAAGTGTCTATCTCTTGAAAAAGGACTCTGCCCATTGGGCGATCTCAGGTTAAACTAAGCACTGTTGCAGGCATCTGGGAGCCGCATTTGTTCTATGCCGGGGTTTATTGAAGTTCCCGGCGCCCCTGGCGCCGCCGTTTTGTCCATCGCACTCATCGGCCCGGACGAAGAGCGCCGCAAGGCGGTAGCCGGCGCTCTTGCCGGATGCCATGGTGTGACGATTCGGGAGTTTTCTTCTTACCCTGCCGGCCTCCATGAACTGTTCCAGATGCTGGAGCAGTATTTCGACGTCGTCATCATTGAACTGGACGGCAACCCGAAACTCGCCCTCGAAGTGGTGAAGTACATCTGCGACGATGACGCCGCAACCGTCATGGTCTACTCGGCGCAAGCCAATCGGGAACTGGTGGTGCGCTGCATGCATGCGGGCGCACGCGAGTTTCTCGCTCTGCCCCTCGCCGCCGCCGACATGGCCGATGCTCTGGCTCGCGTCACCGTCCGCAGGCCGGAGGCATCCGCCCCCAAGCGGACAGCCGGCAAGCTATTCGTCTTTCTCGGCGCTAAAGGCGGCTGCGGAGTCACCACCGTCGCCTCCAATTTCGCGGTATCGTTGGCCCAGGAATCTGGCCGTAAAACCCTGCTGATCGACCTCGGCCTCCCGCTGGGAGAGGTAGCGATCTACCTCGGGATCGTCGCTGAACACTCCACGGAGAACGCCTTTCGCGATTCCAGCCGGCTGGATGCGAGTTTTCTCTCTTCGCTGCTGGCCAAGCATTCCTCGGGATTGTCCGTCCTCGCGGCTCCGGGGGACTTCCCCCAAACCGAGGCCTCCGTTGAAAACGTCAATAAACTGCTGGCCGTCGCCCGCCAGAACTTCGATTACGTGGTGGTCGATGCCGGATCACGGCTGGACTTGAAGGATTCGGCGCTCTTTGATGCTTCCGCCACCTTTTACCTGATCGTCCAGGTCGGCGTTCCCGAACTGCGAAACGCAAATCGCATGATCTCACGGTTCTTCGCTGCCGGTGACCGCGAGCTCCAGATCGTCCTCAACCGATATGCGCCTCGTGCTCTGCCGCTCGATGAAGAGCATATTACCCGGGCCCTCACCAGGCCGTATCAGTGGAGAATTCCCGACGATTTCGCCACTGCCCGGCACGCCCGGAACATGGCCACTCCGCTCGCCCTTTATGACTCGCCCCTTTCCATCGCCATCCGGCAGATGGCCAGAAAAGCCTGCGGCTTGCCCGAAATCCAGGAAAAGAAAAAAGGCTTCAGCCTCTTTGGAAGAGCGCGCTGACCGTTTCCCAACCGGCGCTCGGCTATTTCCCCGCCCCATGGCACTTCTTGTACTTCTTCCCGCTGCCGCAGGGGCAGGGGTCGTTGCGGCCCACTTTTTCGCCCGTCCGGCGTTGCGCGGGCTGGCTCGCGTCCCCGCCTCCCGACATGCTGGCCGCCTCCAGCTCCCGCTGCTTCTTGCGGTGGAACTCCTTCTCCAGCGCGTCGATGGTCGTCGAGGGCTGCCGCGTTGAAATCGAGATCTCTCTCGGTGCCGCATCCAGCGTCAGCGGCTGCGCCGCGCTCGCCACCGGCGGCGCAGGCGGAACCGCCCGCCGTACCTCGGGCGCCGCGCTCACCGGCTGCCCATCCGGCCCCAGGATCTGCATCCGGAACAGGAACCGGACCGTGTCCTCCTGGAACTTGAGCATCATGGCCTCGAACATATCGTAGGATTCCCGCTTGTACTCCACCAGCGGATCCTTCTGCGCATATCCCCGCAGCCCGATCCCCTCTTTCAAGTGGTCCATTGAGAGCAGGTGATCCTTCCACAGTCCGTCGATCACGCTCAGCATCACCATCCGCTCGTGGTAGCGCATGGTCGCCGCGCTCAGTATCTTCTCCTTGGCCTCGTACTCCTCTTTCAGCTTCTCGAAGATCGTCTCGCCCAGCTCATGGCGGCTGATGGCGAAGGGCTGATTTCCAGTGGGACCAAGATTCAGCGAAGAGAGCTTCAGCCCGAAATGGTCCACCAGCTTCTCTTCCAGCCCCTTCATGTTCCACTGATCCGGATGCACCTTCTCGCCGGCAAACTCGTCCAGCAGCCCGCTCAGAATCCCGCCTACGTAATCTTCCAGAATCAGTTCCTTCTGGTCCGCTTCTTCCAGCAGTTGCCGCCGCAGCCCGTAAACCGCCTCGCGCTGCTTGTTCATCACGTCGTCGTACTCCAGCACGTGTTTGCGCGACTCGAAGTTCTGCGACTCCACCGCCTTCTGCGCCCCCTCGATGCGGTTGGAAATCATCTTCGACTCGATGGGCACGCCCTCTTCCATCCCCAGTCGCTCCAGCAGTGTGCTCACCCACTGCTTGGCGAAGATCCGCATCAGATCGTCTTCCAGCGACAGGAAGAACCTCGACTCGCCCGGATCGCCCTGCCTTCCCGCGCGCCCCCGCAACTGGTTGTCGATGCGCCGCGACTCGTGCCGCTCCGTGCCCAGAATGAACAGCCCCCCGGCCTCGATCACCTGCTCGTGATCCGTCTGCGCCGCCTCCGCGTGGCCCTTGAACGCCTCCGCCCACTCCGTCTGGCCAACCTCGTACTCCTGCCCCTGGTAGTAAAACCGCAAAAATCCCGCCGGCGCCATCGGGTTGATTGCGCCCTCGTTGGCGCTGATCGCCCGCGCCTTGCTCTTCTTCACCAGCTCCTGCCGGGTCATGAACTCCGGGTTCCCGCCCAGCAGAATATCCGTGCCGCGTCCGGCCATGTTGGTGGCGATGGTCACCGCCCCCAGCCGTCCCGCCTGCGCCACATACTCCGCCTCGCGCTCGTGAAACTTCGCGTTCAGCACCACGTGCTTCACGCCCTTCTTGCTCAGAATCCCCGACAGCCGCTCGCTCTTCTCGATCGACACCGTGCCCACCAGCACCGGCTGTCCCTGTTCGTGCAGCCGCTCGATGTCCTCCGCCGCCGCCTTGTACTTCTCCTTCTCCGTCCGGTACACCACGTCCGGATTCTCCAGCCGCCGCATCGGCATGTTGGTCGGAATCACCACGATCTCCAGCTTGTAGATCTTCTCGAACTCCGCCGCCTCGGTCTCCGCCGTGCCCGTCATGCCGCTCAGCTTTTTGTACAGCCTGAAGTAGTTCTGGAAGGTGATTGTGGCCAGCGTCTGGTCTTCCTTGCGGATGTTCACGCCCTCTTTGGCCTCGATCGACTGGTGCAGCCCGTCGCTCCACCGCCGCCCCGGCATCAGCCGCCCGGTGAAGGTGTCCACGATGATCACCTCGCCGTCCTTCACCACGTACTCCACGTCCCGGTGGTAGAGCGAGTGCGCCTTGATGGCCGTCTCCACGTAGTGCTTCAGTTCCCAGTTCTCCGCGTCGGCAATGTTGCCGATCCCCAGCACCTTCTCGATCGTCTCCCAGCCCTGGTCCGTGACTCCGATGGTCCGCTGCTTCTCGTCCACGATGTAGTCGCCGGTCAGGTACTTTTCGCCCTCGTGCAGCTGCAAGCCCAACTCCGCCACGCGCCTCGTATCGTTGGCTTCGATCTCCTCGCCCTTTTCAAGCTGCGGAATGATCTTCACCACCCGCGCATATTTATCCGTAGTCTGGTCCGTCGGCCCGGAGATAATCAGCGGCGTCCGCGCCTCGTCGATCAGGATCGAGTCCACCTCGTCCACAATCGCGTAGTAGTGCCCCCGCTGCACGCAATCCTTTAACTCAAACTTCATGTTGTCGCGCAGGTAGTCGAAGCCGAACTCGTTATTCGTTCCGTAAGTGATGTCGGCCAAGTAAGCCGCCCGCCGCTCGTTGTCGTCCAGGTCGTGGACGATCACCCCCACGGTCAACCCCAGGAACTCGTAGATCTTGCCCATCCATTCCGCGTCGCGCTTGGCCAGGTAGTCGTTCACCGTCACCACGTGAACCCCGTGCCCCGCCAGCGCGTTCAGATAGCAGGCCAGCGTAGCCACCAGCGTCTTGCCCTCGCCGGTCTTCATCTCGGATATCTTGCCCTGGTGCAGCACCATCCCGCCGATCAGCTGCACGTCGAAGTGCCGCATCTGCACCGCGCGCCAGCCCGCCTCGCGCACCACCGCAAATGCCTCCGGCAGAATCTCCTCCAGAGCCTCCTTCTCCGCCGCGGCCTGCGCAACAGCCCTCTTCTCGGCAGCCTCCCGCGCCTCAGCCTCCTGCCCCTTCGCCCTCAACTCCTCGGGATTCTCAAACTCCTTCAGCCGCTCTTGAACCCGCTCCGCAATCCGCGCCCGGAACTCCACCGTCTTGGCCCGCAGCTCCTCATCCGAAAGCTGCTTGGTAGCCGCTTCCAGATCGTTGATCTCAGCCACCAACGGCCAAAGTTTCTTCAGCGTGCGCTCGTTCGCCGTGCCAAAAATCTTGGTCAGTACTTTATCGAAAAACACAGGATTCTCCGTCTACCAGTGTAAATGCTGGGGGTTGCAGCGGGTGGGATCGCGCCCGCCCACTCTCAAGACTGGGTGCCCCACCCTCGCCGCGCTCTTGTTTTTGCGGCTAGGGTGGGATACCACGGACCTCGATGACAACTCAAAGCCGCAGCACTAGCCTGTCGACCGGCTCTCCGCGCCGAATCTTCCTCAGTTGCCGGTGCAGTTGCTTCGTCAGACTCTCCGGATCGCCCTCATCGTCCTCTTTCATGTCCACTTTCTGTCTGACCTCGATGGCGTGTGAGATGCTCGGCCGCCAAAACGCCTGCAGGAAAAGAAACGCCATTGCCAGGCCCACGGCGGAAGGTTGTACCCCAAAGAGCCGTCTTCCTGTTCGCGTGGAGCGCACCCACGGCACGCGGCGGATCAGGTAAAGGCACAGAATTGCCGCTATGGCAACAAACGGCGCGGAGGAAAACAGACTCAAGATAGAGAGAACATCCACATGCATAAGCGCCCTCGCAAATCGCAGGCAGAACTTCACAAACGAATAAGTCGCGGCGGCAAAACAGCAAGAAAGCTGCCTTGCAACTCCAAATTAGTTCTGAGGGGATTAAGCGAGTCTGAAGGGTGGTGGCCGCTGGAAGAGCGTGTGCAGAGCCGGAGCGTCGGGCGCGCGGCCAACGTACTCATCGGCCAGCGGCGCAAACAGGCTCAGAGGCGAAATGACTCCGACGAACAGAAGCGGGAGAATCGCCAGCCAATCCGCACTGCCGGAATGGCCGTGCGGAATCAGCAGGCACACCAGCGCGATTCCGATTGCAATGGTCGCAATCAGAACCCATCCCCGCCGCTGCCGGTTTTGAATCATCGTTGAGTATCTCTCGCACTCAGTATACAGGTCTCGCCCGCAAACTGCGATAGGTCCCAATCGTGGGTAATGGGTCAGTTTCCGAATAGGCGACAAGCCAACCGGAACTCCGAACAAAGGATTTCCGCAGGGCTCGTCACGGGCAAAGCGTCTCGTTGCCATATACGTTTAGTGCTAGCATTATCTCGTTATGAGAATGCTTCTTATTCTCGCTGGCATCTTATCGGTGACGCCTGCTTTGGCGCAAGATCATGCAGGGTCCCCCAACATCGGGGTAATCTACGGAACCGTCACCGCCCAGGACGGACTACCTGCAAAGGGGCTGACCCTAAATGCCGAGCCACTTGGGGTCGTGCTTGGGATGGCGCTTCCCTGGACAAAAACGAACGACACAGGCGCCTTTCGATTTGAACATCTTCCGTTAGGGAGATACACAGTATTCGCCGAAGATGAAGAGGAAGGGTACTCGTCATTTAGCACTGGAGTAGGAGGCGGCCATCCTCCAGAAGTCGAGCTGACGACCGAACATTCCGAGGCAGAATTCAATTTCCGCCTTCCGCCAAAGGCTGGCTTCCTGCTTTTCCATCTCACGAATCAAAGATCGGGCGCATCAATCTCCGGGGTTGAGGTGACAGTAATGGTGGCGGGGAACCCTCCGAAGTTCATTTTCGGAGGAGGCTCCTCTTCGAGTCAGGCTGTCCTCGTTCCCTCGGATCAAAATCTGCTGCTGCATGTAAAGTCCTGGGGATTTCGGGAGTGGGACAAGAGCGTCGGAAACGGAAAGCCCATACGGATCGCGCCTGGCAATCGTCTCACGCTGGATGTGAAACTGGAGCCTGCCAACCCGCTGACAGGCCGAATACCGAGTGCTGATCCAAAGAAGTATCAAGGCATTCACGATGGAAAGGACTGGAGGAACCCGTATCTGATTGTCCGAACCGATGGAATAGAAATCGCGGGAACGGCCAGTGGCAGAAGCCCGATCCCTGTCGAATCAATTGCGGCGGCGTTGGAGGGTTTACCGGATTCAGCGTGGCCCTACGGGCTGGTCGTGGCAGTTCAAAAGAACGGCGTCGGAGCATCGGAAGCCGAACGATCGCGGGTTGAGGCCAATCAAATGTCGCTCGAACCGCTCCTCGGTGAGCTTGGCGTAGTGGTAGGTTTCCGGCCCTCTGAGTGAGCTTGCGAGCAGCCGAATGACCCGACGCGTAAATGAGTTTCCGCAGGTCAAGTTTTGCTATTAAAGGAGAGTCGACCGGAGGCTGGCCGCCCTCGAATCCGGACTTGGGAACGTATCACCGGCAAACCGGAAACTGGCCCACCACCCAACCGTGGCGTGTATAACTGGCCTATGAAACCCTTTGGGTACGGCTGGCCCATGCTGGCGTCCATCGCCATGTGGTGCGTCCTCGAAATTTATTGGGACGTGGCCAAAAGGAACATCGCTCCGGCCTCCAGTTCTGAGTCCCGGGCATCGCGGTGGCTGCATCTCATCTTGACAAGCGCCGCCCAGCTTCTGATCTTCCTGCCCGTTCATGGGCTGAGACAGCGGTACCTGCCCGCTTCCGCCGTCGTCACCGCAACCGGACTCACTCTCAATGCTTTGGGTCTGGTGTTGGCGGTATGGGCGCGCCGATGCCTCGGCCGCTACTGGAGCGGCAAGATCACTATCAAAGTCGATCATCAACTGATTCGCAGCGGCCCTTATCGCCTCATTCGCCATCCCATCTACACAGCCCTGCTCGGCCTTTATCTCGGCACAGCGATTGTCTCCGGCGAGTTGCACGCGCTGATCGGCTTGGCGTTGGTCATCATCGCGTATCTGCGCAAGATACGGCTGGAAGAGGCGAATCTCATGAGGGCTTTCGGCGCGGACTATCGCGGCTACCGCAGCGAAACCTGGGCTCTGCTTCCAGGGCTGTTTTGACAATCCCGCCGGCGGGTGCTCCAGGTTCGGCGCAGCGGGGTGCCCCATTCTAGCCGCGCCTTTGTTCTTGCGGCTAGGGTGGGATACCTACAACTACAGCCGGGTGCGGGTGCCCCATCCTAGCCGCGCCTTTGTTCCTGCGGCTAGGATGGGATATATACAACTACAGTCTTTTATTGCATTGACCGCAGCATCGAGAGGCCACGGTCCGGCAAAACGGGGTTTCACAGTCTCCGGAAAAACTCGTCCGGAGGCAGGCCGGATTTTCAACCCCGGCAGAAACCGCCCGGCCATCTCAGCCTGGGTATGTGATGCGCAGGTCAACACGTCTGGAAACACGATGCCCCGATCAGGATTCGGTCGCCCGCGCAACCCAATCCAGCGGCTTGTGCCGGCCAAGCGTCAGGTGCAACCGCGCCGGCTCGCCTTTCTTCAGGCGCAGGTCGCACGAGATCGCTTCCGGCTTGGGTGTCTTCGCCAATACTCCGGCGGGTGCGGTAACCTTTTCGATTCCGTGCCGGATAATCAGCTTGATCTCCTGGTCTTTGAGCGAGGTGACGGCCAGGTCCGCGGTTCTTGCCGGCATATCCCATGCCAGCCTGTCCACCCTTGCAAAGGTCTTGGCCAGCATTCCATGGATGGATCCCTTCTCCAGCGAGTTGGGAACGGCAGGCAGGATTTCGATGACGCCGGGCCGCGAGTAAAGGAGCATCTCCATCATGATGGTGGGAATTCCGCCCTGCGCATCGGGCATGGGCCAGGCCCAGGGGTCGTGGGAACAGCGCAGCGTCGTGGCCACGTAGCCCTGCTCAATCAGTTGCCGCAGTTCGGTGTCCACCATGTAGCAGTCCTTGAGCCGCGCCCCAACCAGGGCGCGATGGCAACGGCCGTGAGCGGCCAGCCTCTCCGGCACCCGCCTCCGGTCGGCCATCATCGCGGCCAGAGCCAGTTTCGGCGTGCGATCCGGATCGATCTCGTCCCCCGGCCAGGCCCCATACAGATGTGAGATATGACGATGGCTGTAACGCTCTTCGAGCGTGGGCCATGCCCATTCCTTCAAGGTGCCGTCGGGCTCCATCAGGTACGGCGGCATCTTGGCCAGCATGGCCTTCCACTTCGGAATGCTGCCGGCGTCGCTGCCCAGCACTTCGCACGCCTCGATCAGGTTCGTCAGAACTTCCCGGCAGACCGCGATATCCATGGTGGCGTTGATCACCAGCATGGCCGAAGGACTCGTGTTCGCTGGATTGTTCTCCGGCGAAAAAGATGGGACGAAGATGTAATTCCCATCTTTGCCGGTGACCGTCAGAAAATCCTCGTAAAACAGCGCCAGCTCTTTATATGCCGGCACGACGCGGTTGCGCAGGAAATCCACATCGCCAGTTACGAGATAGTGATCCCAGAACGGGCGGAGACACCACCCTCCCGCTGAAAGCCAATAGGGATGAGGCCAGATCTCTCCGGTCGAAGCAGCGGTCGAGTAATGGAACGCGACGCCGACTCCTTGTTGCGGGCAGAGGGAATAATGGGTGCCGCGCATCCCGAAAATATTCTTCGCATTCACCCGGAAGTCCGGGGCCAGGCTCTCCATCCAATTGAAGTAGGCATCCATGCCTTCGCGCAGATCGGCCTGCACGCCGGGCGCAATCTGCAGGTTGATATTGGCATTCACTTCCGCCGCCATGCTGCAATACTTGCCGCTGGTGTACATGAACCAGTAGCGTCCCATCTCAAAGATCTTCTCCAGCAGCGCCGGCGAGTAGTCCTGTCGCGACCGCTGATCGGCCAGCAGTTCTTCAGAAGACATTCCATATTGAGAGGCGCCGCCGAAGTCCACCGTGACCCGGCTCATCGCTTCCGACTGCACTTTTCGGTGCCGCTCCAGGATCGCGTCATACTCCGGGCTTAACTGCTCCACAGCCTGCCGCAGCGCTTCCACCTTGTCCTCGCTGGTTTCCGCGAACCATTCGATGCGCGTCAGCAGCGTCACCGACGACGCATTCTCCACCACCAGCGTGTCGCCATCCATGCGCGCCGAGCCGCCGTTGCGCGCCACGCGCACCACCCCGGCGTAGCCGCTGTTATCTACGGCAGGATCCAGGCGGCACTTGTAAATCAACCGTTGCTCGTTGAAGTCGTGCTGAACCTCGCTTGTTCCTCCAGCTCCCCCAAACATGCGCATCCGCGCCGCCGGCTTCTCCACGGCGATGCGGGCGTTTACCGATTGTCCCTTCGGGGCGGTGAGCCATTGGACCACGACGTTGTCGGGCCGGGAAGCAAAAGTCCGGCGTACCCAGTCGCCACGCTCATCGCTCCAGTGTGCGTTCACTTCGCCGCTCTCGAAGTTCACCGTGCGCAGGTAGTCTTTGGCCGCCGCGGTCTTGGGTAGATCGAGACGCATCGTGAATGCCGGCACAGTCGGGTGCGGGAAAGTATTCACCTTGACCGGGCCCTTGTCCATTTCCTTGAAAGCCAATTCAATCGCTTCCTTGTATTTCCCCTCCAATATCATTTGCCGCACTTGCGGAAATATCTCCGCGGCCTTGGGAGCCTCGAAGGGCCTCTTCCACGGCATGAGAAGGCTTTCGTGGTGGAAAAGGATCTGCTCCGAGTACGGATCGCACGTCGCCTCGATAACCATCGCTCCATTGCCGGAGGTGAGCCCCTCGCTGACTGTCGTGCCGGGAATCGTGCTGCAGAAGCCCCGCCGCGGCACAATCCCGCGCCGCAGCCGTTCTTCCAGGGTCATCGGCGAGATCTTCACTTCGGGCGACAGGCGCGATGCCGCGAACACCGGCGGCTTGGGCGGGAACTTGCTTTCCGCAGTGTCGCCCACACGGGCAACTGAAGAGCCGCGGCCGGTACCGAGCCCCGCTTTGGCCGTGGGCGGACTGGAAACCTGGGTCGAGCCTTGCTGGCCTCCTTCGCCCGCCGTCGACGAATGGAGCAACTTTTCAGAACTGGCCAGGCCAACAACAGCCGCGGTGCTCTTCACCAGAAAATCACGACGTTTCATACTCCTCCTTTATTGCATGCGCTCTCGTGCGCGCCTGCGTCATCGAACCCCAGAGTTTCCTGCCGCGCGCCTGCGCCTTTTCGCGCTCTTCCTGGTCCGCTCGTTCGCCGTGCCAAAAATCTTGGCAAGAACATGATCGAAAAACACAGGATTTTCCGTCTACCAGTGTAAATGCTGTTCCGCGCTCCCTGCCTCGCAAGCAGGAATCCCGGAGCCGAATGCGGGCGCCACAAAGAGCATATTTGTCATCCTGAGCGCAGCGCAGTCGAAGGATCTGTTCTCACCTTAAGAATCCGCACCCGGTGATACAATTCGCCTAAACTACCCAGCCCACGAATCGCGGTGCTCTTATATCTGTGGCCTTGGAGGAGATCAGTCTCATAGAATGAATCGGAACCCTCGCGCGGCCATTCGCCGAATTCAGCGACTCGTGATATGCTTCCACCTTCCGGAAGTAGGGTGCAATGTGCCTGTGCGCTTTGGCTCGTTGTAGCCTGTCGCGCAGGGGGGAGAAGCTCAGGGGCAAATGCGGCAACAGGCGAGGGGTATTAGGCATATCGATCTGACGGATGTTCAGCTTGCGTCCAGCGAGACAGCACGCCACATCAATCGCGATATTGTATTGGAGCTGATCCGGGCGAGCCAGCCGATTTCGCGGGCCGATTTGTCGCGCCGTTCCGGGCTGCAACGAAGTACTGTTTCGCAGATCGTCGAGCAACTCATCCAGGAGAAGTGGGTATGCGAGGGTGCTGTTGCTTCTTCACCACGCGGACGCCGCCCAACACTCTTAGGGCTGAATGAAGACCTGATGGTGATTGCGGTCGACATTCATCCGAGGCAGGCGACGATTGCCGCGGTGGACCTCAATGGCCGCCTGCTTTCACGCTCCCAGGTGCCGCTTACTTCCGACCCCGGCGCCTCGACACGGCTCATGACGGACTGCATGCTGCGCATGCGGGATGCGCTCGCGGGCAAGTCGATCGAAGGAATCGGCATCAGTCTTCCCGGCAGAATCGATCCCGGCACACAGCGTCTGATCTTTGCGCCCAACCTGCACTGGCCCAACTTCGATTTGAAAGGCATGATCGAAAAGAGGATGGGCCTGCCGGTGAACATGGAAAACGCGGCCACCACGAGCCTGCTGGCGGAACTCACCTTTGGGCACATTGATGGCATTCGCGATATCGTGCAGGTAACTGTGTCGGAAGGCGTGGGAACCGGGATCTTCGCGAACGGGAAACTAATCTCAGGCCTCCACGGAATGGCAGGGGAGTTCGGACACATTTCGCTGGATCCCTCCGGTCTCCGCTGCGGGTGCGGCCGGAGAGGTTGCTGGGAAACGGTCGCCTCCTGCAAGGCCGCGCTTCGGTACTACCAGGAACTCCAGACCAAAGCCCCTGCAATTACATTTCAGGAATTGCTCAACCGGGCCGAGGAGGGCGACAAGTATGCCGCCCAGGCGCTGGCCAAACAGGCGCTGTACATCGGGCGTGGACTGGGGCCTATTATCGCCGGCCTGGCTCCGAGTTTGATTCTGATAGCGGGCGACATTAGCTCTGCCTGGCACCGCTTCGGCCCAATTATTGAAAAGGAGGCGGCTAAACTGGCGCTGGCTGGGGCGCCTCCACGGATTCTTCCTACGCACGAAGGGGAAATCGCCCGGCTCCGGGGAGCGGCGGCGCTCGTGTTTCAGCGCCGGTCGGTGCGCGAGCAGGCTCAACCGGCGAACTAAAGCCCTCGCTGACCCCCTAGCCCCCAAGAACTCCCCCAGACACGCCGGACGAAGCTGTGGGGAACCAGCCTTCCCAATAGCGCCTTGCCACTTGATGATTAAATTTCTAACGCCAACAAAGCAATTAAAGTCAACAAAACAATAGAGATGCTTTCCAGTTCAAGTCCATGCTCGCTCAGGAACGAATTGCCTCTAATACCGGGATATCTAAATAAACCCCTTTTCTGGCTTGACAAGCCGAACAAAACGCTTCTATAGTTCGGGTCACAAATTAAAGTGCTGCGGCAGATTGCATCTGGATACGAAGCGTGTGGAGCGATTTACGCGGAGCGGGCGGCTTTGGCGAATTTGGCGGATCGTTTGCCAGGCAATTTTCGCGAAGCTTGACAAGAACGCAGGCAATTAACCGCTTTTCGGAGGAGATTATGTCAGCAAGGCCAGGGATCAACCGTCGAGTCAACACAGGTGCGATCAGAATACTGCTGATGGCGGTCGCGCTTCTAACGCTGTTTCTCGGGGGCAGCACCGCAAACGCGCAGATTCTCTACGGCTCAATCACGGGATCAGTGAGCGACACAGCCGGCGGGATCATTCCCGGTGCAACGGTAACAATTACCAATCAAGGTACGGGCGAAACCCGCAAGACCACGTCCACCGGATCGGGCACTTTTGTGATTCTCGACGTGCTGCCCGGGTTATATACCGTGTCCGTCCCGGCCAAGGGGAGCTTTGCCGGTTTCACGGAAAAAGACATCCAGATCGAAGTCAACCGCCAGGTGCGTGTGGATGTGACGCTGAAACCGGCAACCGTTACGACACAGATCCTCGTGACCGAGGCGCCTCCGGTATTACAGACGGAAACAGCCGAAGTCAATAGCGAAATCAGTCAAACAGAGATCTCGCAACTGCCGATGACCTCCAGCCAGGGGCGCAGTTTTGAGTCTCTCTACACGCTCCTCCCCGGCGGGTCCAATGTGAAGGAGCAGAACTCAACCGCTTCCAACCCTGCGCGCGCCATGTCGGTGAACATAAACGGCGTGAACATGAACGGCAACACGACGCGTATCGATGGCGCGGTGAACTACTACGGCTGGCTGACTTATCTCATCGCTTACGTTCCGCCGGCCGACTCGATTGAGAACGTCAGCGTCACGACCAACGACTTCACCGCCGAGCAGGGCCAGGCGGGTGGCGCATCGATCAAGATCACCACCAAGAGCGGAACGAGAAACCTCCATGGCAGCTTGTGGGAGTACTACCAGGATGCGTCCATCAACGCCCGTCCGTATACCACCATCTCCGGGTTGCTCCCGAAGAACGTCTTCGACGAATTCGGCTTCAACATCGGCGGCCCGGTTTACTTTCCCAAAATCCTTACCGGCAAGAAGAAGCTCTTCTTCTTCGACAACTGGGAGCGGACGACGCGGCGGACATTGATCAGCGGCAATCAGACGGTTCCGGACGCCAACATGATCGCGGGCAACTTCTCCGAAGTTCCGGCGACTTTCACGAATCCCAGTGGTTCGACTACATATAATGGATCGATTTACGATCCGCAGCCTCAGGTAGCGGGTTGGGAGAGCCTGGTCAACCCCACGACCTGTCCGAGTCCCGACACTTCGTACACGAGCGGCTATCTCAATTATGCTTGCCGGCCTACCTTCACCGCCGAATATGGCGAGACGGGAAGCAACGTCAACACCATTCCCGCTTCGCGCATCTCCTCTGCCGCCGCAACCATGATTGCCAACTTGAAATCTATCGCGACGTCGATCGGCTCGGCGACGACGAACGAGATCGAAAACCAGATGGCCAACGACTACTATGGCACCGGCAGCTTCGCCTATAATCGCACGAGCAACGACGCCAAGATCACCTACCTCCCGAACGACAACACGCAGATCTTCGGCAAGTACAGCGTGGAGCCGTTCCAGGTAAACGATCCGCAGGAACTGAAAGCGGCGGGCGGCGGCACCTTCGATGGCGGCCAGCCGGGCGCAGGGCATGGCCGCATCCAGAACCTGGGCCTGGGCGCGAGCCACGTGATCAACCCCAACATGGTGGTCGACGCCGACTTCGGCTTTACGCGCCAGGTCTCGGGAGCGCAGTCCACGCTCGACCTCTCTTTGAGCGACTATGGACTGAACGTACTGGGGATTCCGGGAACGAACATCAACTCGAATGATCCGGATTATTACGGCCAGCCGCTGTTCAGCTTTAACAACTCCTTCAGCTCGATTGGCAATTCCAACACTGCCAATCCATTCCTCTTCCGCGACAACCAGTTCACCGGCGATGTGAACCTGAGCTGGGTCAAGGGCAAACACACGACCAAGTTCGGCTTCACCTACTACCACTTCGACCTGAACCACTTCCAGCCCACCAGCGGCGGCGGCGTCTCCAACGTGCGCGGCGGCTTCCTGTTCCAGGGCGGCATGACCTGCGGCGAACTCTCTACGGCCACATCGGCTGCGTGCAAGGTTACAGCTTACAACTCGCTGGCCGACTTCCTGCTGGGGCTGCCCAATAACGGGGGAGGCAACGCCGTTCAGAAGGCGCAGCAGACCTTCGATCCCAACTCGCTGCGCTGGACGGAACTGGGCGCCTATGCACAGGATCAGTGGACTGTGACTCCCAAACTGACCATCACCTACGGCGTGCGCTACGAGAGGTACCCGGCGGCGTATCGCGACCACACCGGTATCTACGTTGTGCAGTTCAACCGGCCGAATACCTCCAATGTCGAGGTCGGCGGCGTCATGGGCAACCCCAAGAATGCCGGCGTCGATACGGGAAACGGATTCTTCGCGCCGCGCCTCGGCATTGCCTATCGCCTCAATGAAAAGACCGTCGTTCGCGCGGGTGGTGGTATCACCTCCGATCCGGACAGCATGCGCTACCTGCGCGACTCGTTCCCCATGGACTTGGCGCCGAACTACGCCGGGACCGGAACGGGAACCATCGCGGTCGATACGGCTAACACCACCAACTATGCGACGGGCCAACCCATGCCCCTCACCTACGGCATCCCCATTCCGGCCGTTCCCAACTACAGTTCCGGTTTTGCGGGGCTGCCCGTTACAGGGTCGACCAACTCCGTGTGGCCGAACTTCCGCCGTGGCTACCTCGAAAGCTGGAACCTCTTTGTGCAGCGGGAAATCGGCCTTGGCTTCGTGGCCAACCTCGGTTACGTAGGCGATCACTTTGTGCGTCAGCAGGCCGGCGTCAGCCCCTACAACGCGGCGCCGCTGCCCAGCGCGAGTACGCCTTGCATGCCCAACGGGCATTGGAATACCTCCCTGACCGGTCAAACAGGGACGTGCAACTTCGCCGTCAACGAAACCATCAACTGGCTCAACTGCACCGGCAACTGGGCGTCCTGCGCTTCCACCAGCAACTTATACAACACCGGCGGCATCACCATGAACGGGCCGATGTTCAGCTCGAACTACAACGGCATGCAGGCGCAGTTGACGCGCAACGCGGGTAAGAACTCTACCTTCGGCGCGGTCTACACTTATGCACACGCCTTCGATTACGAGGACAACGGCGCCGGGACTGGTTCCAGCGGAACCACGTTCAACTATCCCGGGTACTACAAGCTGAACCGGGCGTCGGCGAGCTACGACGTCAAGCACAACATACAGGTCTACGGCATCTACGGCCTGCCCTTCGGCTACGGCCAGAAATACGTAAACCACGGCCCGCTGGCGCAGATCGTTGGCGGATGGCAATTGAACGGCCAGTACAGCTACTTCGGTGGCCTGCCATTCTCAGTGACCGCCAACAGCAACCTTATTGGCAGCGTCACGCCGGGCTGGGGCACAACCTACGCGGAGTTGGTTGCGCCCTATCAGAAAGAGGGCGGCCACAACCGGACCCCCGGCAACACCACCGTCTCCGGCGGCAAGCCGTGGTTCAACCCGGCCTCGTTCGCCAACCCGACCGAGCCGCCGTCCAGCGCCAACTCCACGCCGGTTCTGCCCAACACCCACCGCAACGAATTCCGTGGGCCGGGGAACTCGCAGGTTAACGCCAGTATCTTCAAGTCCTTTCACCTTTACCATGACAGCGAATTCAAATTCGGCATGGAGGCGTTCAACATCTTCAACCATCCATACCTGAGCAACCCGAATGCGACGGTCGGTGGCGGAACGTTTGGTTACATCACCGGCTTCGGCCAAGCCTTCTCGCAGACGTCGGGCGCACGTTCGCTGCAATTCGGCGGCCGGATCAACTTCTAACTTCTCCTCGATTCATCACTGCGGCAGCTCCTTCGCGGGCTGCCGCACACGCCTCACTTCGCCAATCCAGACGCCAATATCACTGACGCGAACTTTGGCAAGGTCACCGGCGAGTTGACCGCCTCTAATGCTTCCTTAGGTGGAAGCGGCGGTGAACGTCAATGGTGGTTCGGCGGAAAGTTCATCTCCTGGGAACTTCCGGAAGCTGATAGGGCGCGCTGCGGTTGGGGCGCGCCCCATCCCAAGCCCAAAACCGCTCCGAAATAAGTACATATTGGGCCGCTGAATGCCGGGTGCCCCAGGTCTCGATTTTGAGACCTGGGATTCCACTACGCCCAAAATGCTGTCATCCTGAGCGCAGCGCAGCTTTTTTGATTTGTCATCCTGAGCAGAGCGAAGCACGGCTTTTTTGATTTGTCATCCTGAGCGATCTAAAAATGCTTGTCATCCTGAGCGCAGTTTGACGCGTTTCTTGCGCCAAACGCAGTCGAAGGACCTGCGGTTGCTTCTCGCCGCTTTGAAAGGGCATGGCTTTAGCCGTGCCACCACCCACCCACCCCAATTTGAAAAATCGTGTACGCGGCGTAAGCCGCGTGCATGTCCTCGTCACCAGCCGTATGCTTCCGATAGGCTGACAATTCATCACAAATTCACCCTCGAAACGCGCATTGGCGATTTGGCGCTCAGATAGAGGCGGATGTATGCGCAGTGATCATGGGTTGGAGTTTGGGACGCAGGGAAGAATTGATGGGCTGCCACATGATGGACACCCGACGCTGTAAGATGGGTACAATTCTCAAATGGCAAGTTGATCTGAAATGTCCCATTCTGGTCAATACGACTCGCGGCTGTCGGAACTCATCTGGAGGTCTGTCAAGCTCAGAATCTCCATTCTTCTCCTTTGCATTTTTGCCTTGTTGACCACATGGTCGTCGCTGGAGGTAGGGAATCGGAAGGCTCAAGAAGTCGGCAAGTCCTATTGCTTAAAGATCGCCGACAATTTGCAACAACTGATGCTGTTGAAAATTCGGGATTCCGGACAACAGCACCCTTCGTTGAGTGCACCAGAGTACACAGTTGTGGGCGCCAGCGACTTTTGTGCGGGAATTCAAGACACGCACTACTGGATACAGTACCAGCAAGCTTTTCCGGAGTTTTCTCTTTTATATCCCAAAGAACCAGAGGAGGAGAGAAAGCTGGAAACCGCTATTCGGAGGGCTCTGTCTGATTACGAGGAGAAGAGGAACGAGGCCTTTCGAATCGACCTGAAGCTTGCCGCTGAGTACTCGGAAAACAACATTGAAGCAAATGCTCTTTCTGTTGCTGCTGTGGTTCCCTTTATCGTTCTTGGTTTGCTAGTGCTTTATTTTATGTTAGGCCATCAAGAGGCAGGTTGGGCCAGGCAACTTCGATTAGAACTGGATCAGTTGGAGTCAGACGAGAAGGCGTCGCCGGACCTATTCGCTGCAAAGTCGCAGTATTTCGTGTCGCCACGCGATCGGGTTGGAGGATTCTGGCTCCTCGGATTCTTAGTCTCACCTGATAAGTTCGCTAAAACTGTACTCGTGTTTTCAACCCTTTACTTATTGTGTAGAGCGACTGCAGAGTTTGCGGATGAACTCAGCAGCGTCACGGATTCAATCTTTGAAGGCTATTCATTTTGGCTGTACACCGCGGCTTTCTCCGCATTTGTGATCGTAGCCTTCAGTCACCGCTATTGTTCAGCGACTGAGTCGCGACGGTCCTCCGATCACCTGATAATCTTTCCAAATGCTCGGACGGACGGTTTCGTACCTTCCATCGGCTTCAGAAGGTTTGTTCATTTGATTCGGAGACCGATTGTTTTCATCTTCATCGTGGCCGCATTTTTATCCCTAGCTGTACCGTGGGCTTACCGGGATTTTGGAGGTGCTATCTCCGGGTACGAGTGGCTCTTGCGCCACGATCAAGGCAATCATTGGATTGGAGCCGCTGGCCAGGCGATGGATCTAAGCATCTTCCGCGAAGTAAGATTAGAGATCCTAATCGCGTTGCTGTTCCTGGCCCTGTGCATGCTGTGTGAGATCAAGCCTTCCTGGGGTGAGCCCCGGCTGAGCAAGATCCTGCGGAGGATTCGCAACCTTGCAGCGGTCATCGTTCTATTCCTTTCCATCGATTATTTGATTTTCATGGAAATCCTCGAGGGAGAGAGATTAGATGTGTTGCATATGCTTCAAGAGTCCCAAGGATCGATGATTTTCTACAATCCTGCGTTTGGCTACTGGATATTCACAGCACTCTGTGTCGCGCTTTCGGCGCTCAGCCTAAGCGGATTAGAAGTGGACTCATAAATACCTGAGTATCAGGCGGCTAAGGAGCTCAACTGTTGCCAACAGACCGATGCGCTCATTGAGCATCAGCAGCTTCCGATTCGGTCCTGAAAAACGCCCTTCCATTGACTGATACGATGACGCTCCGAAACACCCCAACGCGGCAACCGGCTCCGCAAAGAGGAGCCAAATGCGCGTAAAAAAGGGCCTGTTTTGCGCTGTCTTGCGCACCTTATGTAGGCTTCCAGGCCGACTTTCACGGTTTTATGACGACCTGCAAGGCGACTTTTTTGCGAGTTCGCGCTCGACCCCTCCGTTTGTAGGCCCGCAGGCCTACATTTTCCTTCTTTTCTCGTAGGCTTATAGGACTACCAATTCCAATCGCGCGCAGTGCGCCCCGGTGCCTGCGCTGAGCGGAGCCGAAAGGGGCCCGTCCGCCGCCTCGGATGCGACCTGGGATTTCGTCAGCGCGAATACCAAAGATTGACAAACCCTGTTATTTGGTCCAGAATCGAAAGCAGGAGATTTCCCCATGAATGTTTCGCTGACCCCCGAACTGGACAGATTCGTCGCCGGCAAGGTCGAATCCGGCCGCTACAACTCCGCCAGCGAGGTCGTCCGCGAGGCCCTGCGCCTGCTCGAAGAGCACGACCGGGCGCGGAGCGCGCAGCTTGCCGCCTTCAACCAGGAACTTGGGGTAAGGCTGGCCTCGCTGGACCGCGGAGAGCACGTCCAGCCGGAAGCGGTGCGGAAGCGCCTTGAGCAGAACTCCTGCGAGCGGAGAAAGCTCAGCGCATGAAGGAGTACGTTCTCAGCACTGGCGCCGAGCAAGACCTGGACGAGATTTGGGAGTACATCGCCCAGGACAACATCAATGCCGCCGACCGCTGGATAGGGAAGCTCTTTGACGCTTTCGATGCATTGGCCCGAAAACCGGGAATGGGGCATAAACGGGAAGACCTTACCGCGTATCCGATCCTCTTTTGGCCGGTGGGCGCATACCTGATTCTCTACCGCGTCCAAAACGAACGAATAGAGATTGTTGCTGTGACCCAGGGCGCGCGGGATATTCCGTCATTTCTGCGTCAGCGCACCCAATAGAAAGCAGGAGAGTCGCCACAGCACCGTGCCGACTCGCCGCCCCGCCGTGCTCAGTCCCCTGTCCCAAACCCAAAACCTATCCGAAATGCGTACATATTAGGTCGCAAAATGTGCTCAAAAAGGGGTCAAAAAGCGCCTAAAAACACCTTATTTTTCCTTCTTTTGCTCAAATCGGAAGACTTCCAGGGCGGCTTTCCACGGTCTTATGTCTATCTGCAACAGGATTTTCCTGCAAATTAGTAGCCAATCGGGCTGTTAGTGGGTCTACAGGCCGACAAATCTGTCCGCCCACAGGCCGACATCTGCAATCTCCAACTGACCCCTGATCTCTGAACCGTACAATGGAGACAGAAGCCGAACCCCACCCACGCATGGCTGACGAAGAGCAAAACAAACCCCAAAACCCCGATTCCCGCAAACGGGATGATGACTCGGTCGGCAAGGTCTACGACTCCCGCCTGGTCCGCCGTCTCGCTCACTACCTGCGCCCGTATTGGGTTCAGGCTACCGTCTCCGCCGTCTCCATCAGCCTCAAATCCTTGAGCGACGTCACCGGCCCCTACCTGGTTAAAGTCGGCATCGATCGCTACCTCACCGGCAAGCCCGGCCTGGCCACCAACTGGCTCACCCGCCGCCTCCCGGTTGACCCCTACCGGGGAATCACTGCGTTGGCCGCCATCTGGCTCGGAGCCCTGCTCTCCGCCTATCTCTTTCAATTCATTCAGACTTACCTCATGCAGTGGACCGGCCAGAAGATCATGTTCGATCTCCGCCGTGACATCTTCCGCCACATGCAGCGCATGCACATCGGCTTCTTCGACAAACATGCCGTGGGCCGCCTGGTCACCCGTCTCACCTCCGACGTGGACGCCATCAACGAGATGTTCACCGCCGGCGTGCTGGCCATTGTGGACGACTTTCTCAACCTCACCATCATGGCCGCCGTCATGCTCGCCATCAACTGGCGGCTGGCGCTAATCGCCTTTTCCGTGCTGCCGCTCATCCTCATCGTCACCCGCATCTTCCGCAATCACGTGCGGGAGAGCTTCCGCCGCGTCCGCGCCGCCATCGCCCGCATCAACAGCTTTATCCAGGAATATGTGAGCGGGATGAGCGTGGTGCAGCTGTTCAACCGCGAGCAGCGCGCTTATGACGACTTCGAGGCCGTCAATCGCCTGCACATGATCGCCTTCAAGGACACCATTTTCGCTTACGCGCTCTATTATCCCGCTGTCGATATTCTCTCCGCCCTCGCCATCGCCCTGGTCGTCTGGTGGGGCGGCTTCGGCGTGCTCTCGGGCACGGTGACCATCGGCGTGCTGGCCATGTTCATCCAGTACTCGATGCGGTTCTGGCGCCCCATCCAGGACCTGAGCGACAAATACAACATCCTGCAGGCCGCCATGGCCGCCTGCGAGCGCATCTTCAAGCTGTTGGATACGGCCCCGGAGATCGTCAACCCGGCCAATCCTGTCGCAGGCGACGGGTCCAACAGAATCGAATTCCGCCACGTCTGGTTCACTTATCAGAAGCTGAGCGATGCGCAGAGAGCCGCCGTGGACCGGGCAACGGCGAATGATCCCGCAGGGGCCGGGCTGGCCGCGATCGACGGCATCGAGTGGATTCTCAAAGATGTATCTTTCACCATCGAGCCGGGCCGGGCGGTCGCCATCGTAGGCCACACAGGCGCCGGCAAGACCACGCTCATCAGCCTGATGATGCGCTTTTACGACGTGACCGCCGGCCAGATCCTGCTCGACGGCGTGGACCTGCGCGAACAAGACCTGACCGCGCTCCGGCAGCACTTCGCCGTCGTCCTGCAGGACCCGTTCCTCTTCACCAGCACCCTGGCCGAGAACATTCACCTTTGGAATGAGAAGATTACAGGCGAAGAACTGCGGCAAGCGGCGCACGACGTGAATGTGCTGGACTTTATCGACGGGCTGCCGGAGGGGTTCGACGAGCCGGTAAGGGAGCGCGGCAACTCGCTCTCCACGGGGCAGAAACAGCTCATCAATTTTGCCCGCGCGCTGGCCTACAATCCACGCATTCTGATCCTGGACGAGGCTACGTCCAGCGTGGATACGGATACGGAATTGCGCATCCGGGGGGCTCTGGAGAGGATGGTCGAAGGGCGCACCAGCGTGCTGATCGCCCACCGGCTCTCCACTGTACAGAGAGCGGATACGATTCTGGTGCTGCACAAGGGGCAGTTGCGTGAGATGGGCTCGCACCAGGAGCTGCTGGCCCATCGCGGAATCTATTGGAAGCTCTACCAGTTGCAGTACAAGGACCAGGAACAGGGGCCAGTGAACAGTGGACAGTGATCAGTGGACAGTGAACAGTGTTCAGTGGACAGGTGGAAGTTGAAAAGTCGGCTTGGAAGCCGACAGATTCGTCGGCCTATAGACCTACAAACAGCCTGATTGGCTACTAATTTGCAAGAAAATCCTGTTGCAGGTAGACATAAGACCGTGGAAAGCCGCCCTGGAAGTCTCCCGATTAGAGCAAAAGAAGGAGAAATAAGGTGTTTTTAGGCGCTTTTTGACCCCTTTTTACGCGCATTTTGCGTGCATTTTGCATGCATTTTCGACGCGGGGAACAGTGGTCAGTGGTCAGTGGCCAGTGGTCAGTGGTCAGAGGTCAGAGGTCAGAGATCAGCGGGGCGATGAGACAGCGAAGGTGAGTGCGCCTCCGGGTTGCGACGCGGGAGCTGACGGGGATCGATCCCAGGTCTCATCCGCCGCGGCGGACGAGAGTTTTTCGGCAAGCTCAGGGCAGGTTTTCGGCAAGCTCAGGGCAGGCACTGGGGCGCACGGCGCGCGATTGAAATTGGTAGTCCTATATGCCTACAAAAAGAAAGAAAAGGCGGGCCTGCGGGCCTACAAACGGGGGGATTGAGCGCGAATTCGCAAAAAAAAGTCGCCTTGCAGGTCGTCATAAAACCGTGAAAGCCGACCTGGAAGCCTCCTTAAAGTGCGCAAGACATTGCGAAAACAGGCGTTTTCAGGCGCGTTTTGCGCATTTCTTGCGTGCATTTTGCGCGTTTCTTGCATGCATTTTCGACGCTCGATTCCAGGTCTCATCCGACGCGGCGGACGCGAGTTTTCGGCTCCCCCAAGGCAGGTTTTCGGCAAGCTCAGGGCAGGCATTGGGGCGCCCGGCGCGCTATTGAAAAAGTAGTCCTATAAGCCTACAAAAAAAGAAGGAAAATGCGGGCCTGCGGGCCTACAAACAGAGGGTCGAGCGCGAAGTCTCAAGAAAGTCGCTTTGCAGGTGGTCATAAAACCGTGAAAGCCGGCCTGGAAGCCACCATAAAGTGCGAAAAACAGCGCAAAATCGATCGTTTTTGTGACCTTTTTGACCCTTATTGCGCCCATCCAGCGTGGGGGATGAGAGGGGCGATGGGGCAGGGATTACGGAACCGGGGCGGGGATGTTGCCTGGGGCCCCGGTATCCGGGTTGGGGTGTTTCAGAGGGCCGTCGAATCAGTTCACGCAAGAGCGTTTTCCGTTACCGATCCTGCTTAGCGGGCTAAAAATGGTCGATTTTGGGGCGTCGGGAGTCTGACACTCTCACCCATGCTGGTCCGTCGTTCTCCCGATTCACGGCAAGTGTTGACTACAAAGTAATTGCCGATTAGGCGACAATCCGCGCCGATTGGGGTGACTGGCATCTCCGCCCTGGCCGAAGCCGGCGATGATGACGAGTCGGTAGGGGAGCCTTGACCTGCACGTTTCTCTGCGTTCGCGATAACCTGGGACTACCAGTTCTGGTTTCGCAACCAATATGCTAGATTCCAGGTTCCAGATGAATAGAGGCGGTTGGATGGACATGAAGATCAAGCTCGTTCTGGTCGCTTTGTTCCTCCTGTTCCACGCTTCCGTGTCCTTTCCCCAGACTGGTGCGCAACAGGACTATACGCATTCGGACCCTCGGGCAAGAGTGATAGTTTTTGTGCATGGCCTTCACGGGAGCCGCGATTCCTGGCGGGCTTCGAACGGCGCCTATTGGCCGGATTTGATTCGAAAGGACCCGCGCTTCGCCTATTCCGACGTCGAAGTTGCGGAGTATCCCACGCCTTCTTCGAATGGCAAAATGTCCAGTGTGCAGTTGGCCGACATCCTCTGGGTTCACCTCAAGCAGGACCACGTCTGGGAGCATCGCGAGGTGGTTTTCATCGCGCATAGCCTGGGCGGCATCCTCGTCGAGGAGATGCTGTTGAGACATCCCGCGGAGGCAGCGAGAGTCAGGTTCATCGCGTCGTATGGAACTCCGCACGAGGGCTCACCGATCGCCCGGATCGCTTCAATCTACGACAAGGACCCGCTGCTCAACGATCTGAGCGATGCCAGCGATAACGCCTTCCTGACCCAGTTGGAACACAACTGGCGCGGGCACGATTCAGTAAATGGCATTCATCGGTTCTGCGCTTATGAAACCGAAGACACGAAGCCGGAAAACGGAGTTGGCCGCTATCTCAAGGCCCATGCCCGCGTGGTGGGCTACTTCAGTGCGACCTATGGATGCGATGTGACTACGCCGCCGCAGGAGATCCATGCAGATCACCTGAACATGGTCCGGCCTTTAGACCGGACGTCGAGTGCCTATGATTTTTTCTACCGCGTGTACCGCGACAACCCAATCCTGGAAGAACAGGTGGTCACCCGAGACAACGTGATCGCGGGCCTGGAAGCCGGCTGCGATCGAAGCAACGCGAATCCTGACTTGCAAGTACCGATAGCCCTCGATAGCGCAATGCACGAAAAGGTGGTTGCGGCGGCTGCCTCCTTGATCGATGCCGTGCACCTCCGGGACGTGAATCCAGACCCACCGGTCGTCACCAAGATCGATCCGGACGGTGTAGCCCATGTGCAGTACGGATTCAGCGGGCCAACCAAGAAGCTCTTCGTTTGCTTCGGCGCCGCCCGCGCATCCTTGAAGGTCCAGTTTTCTATCGACCGGCAGGTACCGATTCGCGAGCCACAGAATTGAGCCCGGGTCTGGGACAAACCAGTTGGCAACACATCAGTCTGCGCCTTGGTGGCCTTCAGCGTCGCATGCGTGCACGCGTCCGGCCTGATGTAATCGGACGACGACCTTTGCGCTATCGCGCGCGAATCGCTCAGCGATACCCGGACATTGGGCCTTGTCGGAGGGAGCGGGCCGTCGCTTCAAGCGAGAATTCGTAGGGGGCCGCAAACGGCTGCATAGACAGAACAAGTTGTTGATAATTAGCAACTTAGGCATCTTAACGAACGATCACTCCCCTGAAGTTGGCATATCGGAAGGGTTCGCCTGGGTGACGAGGGGCTGAACGCGGCTGACGCCGCGCTGGTTGATTCTCAAAGTGGGTGGATGGGTTGCTGCACGGCTGAAGCCGTGCCCTTTCAAAACGAGCCGCTGTTGGGGTTCGCGCTATCCCATCCTAGCCGCAAAAACAATAACGCGGCGAGGGTGGGGCGCCCGGCACTGGGACGCCCGGCCAGCATCAGGCCCTAAACTGGAGAGATGGACAGGTTATCGAAGGAGATTTTGAAGGAACTGCTGCCGGCGGAGGAGGAGACGATTCCGGAGGCGGCCAGCGTGCAAGCCCGGCGCCGGAGCCCGGTGGATCACTGGTCCCCGGCCATCCTGCTGGAGCGGGCGGCGTATCTGCGCAATCTGGCCAGGCATGGAGACGGGGAGGCCAGCGAGACGCTGAAGGAGTATGCGCAGCACTTGACCATGCTTGCCTTTCGCAGCCGGAGCGGCGGCGGCGAAGCGCACCAGAACTTCGTCGACATTTTTTACATTCTCGACGGCCACGCGACGCTGGTCAGCGGAGGCGAACTCGCCGATGCCCAAACGACCGCTCCGGGCGAGATTCGCGGCACATCCGTGAAGGGTGGAAGCAGCCAGGAGCTGAGGAGGGGCGACGTGGTTCACATTCCCGCCTGCCTGCCCCACCAGATGCTGGTGGCGGAGAGCGAGTCAGTCACCTACATGGTGGTAAAGATCCAGGAAAACCAATAAGGGCGAACCGACAAAGGCTGGAGGCAGGAGGGGAAGGCGAAAGGCGAGCGGGGAAAGGTGGAGCGGGAGACCGGGATCGAACCGGCGACATTCAGCTTGGGAAGCTGACGTTCTGCCACTGAACTACTCCCGCCCAGTGACACTCATTATATACACCGCCGAGTGGAATTCCGCACCGTGGCTGGAGCGGTTTTTCCCTTGGCGATAGAGCCTTCCGCGCTGCTGCGGCGGCGTGATTCCGCCCGAAGCTCCGGGCCCGGTTGCGGCGAGACAAGCCTGACTGGGGCTGTTTGGCGTAAAATGGCACCGCCTCCTGAATACGCTTTCCGGGCGCCCTGGAAAATTGCCCGGAGCCGATTGCGGAGAATCCGATTGCACCCCAAGGATGGATTGAGATGACGATTTTTGTTCGCGCACTTGCCCTGCTCCCGCTTGCCTTGCCGGTTCTGGCGGGCTCGCTCGCTCTCATCAGTCATGCCCAGGCCGTCACGGAGATTGGCGGCGAGAAGGTCGTCACCATCAGCCGCACGGCCACCAGCAGCACCAGGCCGGAGTTCACCAGCGTGACCGTGCTGCCCGGCCGCGGCATGGAAGTCCTGCAGATCACCGCCAACTTCCCCGGCAAGGGCAATGTGGATGTGCTGGCGTCGCCGGATCTGGCCGGCGCCAAGAAGATGCTGGACGTGGACGATGACGACTTCGGCAATCTGGGCTACCGTCTGGGCGCGGCCTTCCTGGTTCCCTACCCCAACCGGATTCGCGGCACGCTCTCGGTCGACGGCAAGACGCTGATCACCGAGTGGCAAGGCCACGGCATTACCCTGCCGGCCAACAACATCGGCCACTTGCCCACGGCTGAGCGCCACGCCATGCACGGGCTCATCCTGAAGGCCAAGGCCGAGGATGTCAGCGTGGACAAGGTCAAAGACGGCGAAGAGGTCGCTGGCGTCATCAACGCCGGCGACTTTGGCGGCCACTGGCTGTCGAAGACCCAACTGGTGATTACCATCCGGCTGACCGCAGAAGCTGTGGACCTGAGCATCGTGGCTCGCAACGTGGGCAGCGAAGACGAGCCCATGGCCATCGCCTGGCACCCGTACTTCAAATTGCCCTCGGGCGACCGCACCCAGGCCCGGGTGCGCATTCCGGCCGACACCGTGGCCGAGGTGGATAACTACGACAACGTCTTCCCCACCGGCAAGGTTCTGCCCGTGGCGGGAACCAAATTCGACATGCGCGACGCCGGCGGAATGCCGCTCGGAAGCAACTTCTACGACGACAATTGGAACCACCTCATATGGGCGAACAAGGTAGTCACGGTGCAGGTGATGGACCCGGCGGCGCGCTACGGCGTGATGATCGAGGGACTTTCGCGGGAGATCAAGGCCATCCAGATGTACGCGCCCCCCAGAGCGCCCTTTGTAGCCATCGAGCACCAGTACAACTTCGGCGACCCCTTCGGCAAAGAGTGGGGCTCGACCGACACCGGCATGGTGACGCTGAAACCCGGCCAGAGCACCAAGTGGCATGTCCGGCTGCATGTGTTTGTGCCGTAAGAGCAGTGAACAGTGGTCAGGGAACGGGCCGGGGCGAATGCTCCGGCCTGCTCTTTTTTGTGGGATTCCCGCGGAACACGGAAGAACCGGGGGAAGCAGCTAGTGGCTAGAAGCTAGAGGCGAGAAGTCGCCTTCCGCGTAAACCCCCTAGTCCCCGTTCTCGTCCATGCAATCGTGGGGGCTTTGGCACAGGCTCGTTTTCGCTGCCCGTGTTGCGGGTACAAGACGCTGGAGGCGCCCGGCGCCTTGGGGCTGTGCCCGGTCTGCTGGTGGGAGGACGACGGCCAGGAGGATGCGGACGCCGGCGAAGTCCGCCTGACCGTGAACGGCGCCCTCAGCCTGAGCGAAGCCCGGGAGCAATACGCCCATTGCGGCGCCGCCCATCCCCGGTTTCTCCCTTACGTCCGTAAGCCCCAGGTCACTGAACAGTAACGTGCCTTTCGCGGTGCTCTGCCGCGCCCAAACGGCCTCCGCCGGTTTGACCCTTCCCGCAAACCCTCTTACCATGAGAGAAGGGGTTTCCCCGGCTATGTGGGCTGGTTTTGCCTCTCTCGACAGCCCAGTGCGAAGGCTTGCAGTTGGAATTAGCAGCTTGCAGCCCGAATCGGCCCAAAGCGGCTGCTTGCAGCCCGTGGCAGTTTGCAGTCCGGAACGGCAGTTGGGAGTCCGGCGTGGCAGTTTGTTCGGCTCGCCGCGGCGAGCCTGGAAGGCATAACGTTGAGTTCTCCCGGCACCCTCGAAGGCAACCCCCAACCTGACCCGGCCGAGGCCACGCACGACGCCAGCCTCGAAGATACGCGCGAAGGCGGCCACGCAGACGGGCATGACCACGCGCATGACGGCCATGAGCACCAGCACGGCCCCATTCTGAACCCGGACTGCACCCGCGAGCTGGTGCTGGACGTTCCCGCCGAAGAGGTCTCCAAGGCCTATGGCACGGTGGTTGGCAATTACCGGAAATATGCCAAGATCCCCGGCTTCCGCGCCGGCAAGGTGCCGGAAACGGTGATCAAGCGCCGTTACGCCACCGAAATTCGCAAGGACGTGATCGACGGCCTGCTGCCGGAACGGTTCAACAAGGCGGTGCGCGAGCTGGGCGTGGCCCCCGTGGGGCAGCCGCAGGTGACCGAGCTGACCGTGGAGGAGGGCGCGCCGCTGCACGTCAAGGCGGTCTTCGAGTTCGTCCCGGCTTTCTCCATCGAGGGTTACCAAAGTGTGACTGTGGAAAAGCCGCCGGTGGAGATCACCGAAGACGAGTTCCGGCTGGAGATGGCGGAGTTGCGCGAGTCGCGCGCCACCATTGAGCCGGTGGAGGAAGATCGCGCTCTGGTGGATGGCGACTGGGCGCAGATCACTTACAAGGGCCAGATTGAAGGCGACGCCGAGGCAGCGCCGATCGCCGGCGAAGACACGCTGGTGGAGATCGGCGGCAAGGACACGGTGGAGGCTTTCTCGACCGCTCTGCGCGGCGCCAAACCGGGCCAGGAACTGAAGGCTGAGGTGATCTATCCCGCCGAGTACGCCGACGCCAAGCTGGCCGGCAAGACCGTGGCCTACGACGTGGAAGTGAAGGCCATCAAGAAGCGCACCCTGCCCGAGCTGGACGACGATTTTGCCAAAGAACTGGGCGCCTATGAGAGCTTTGCCGACCTGGAAAAGCGCGTCCGCGAGCACATGGCCATCCGCAAGCGGCGCAGCGTGGAAGGCGAAACCAAGGACCGGCTTTTCGCGGCGCTGACTGAGCGCTACCCGTTCCCGGTTCCCGAGTCGCTGGTGCAGGAGCAGATCGACGCGCGCCTGGAGCGCGGCCTGCGCGCCCTGGCGGCGCAGGGCATGAACACCGAGCAGATGCGCAAGCTGGACTTTCCCCGGCTGCGCGCGGCCCAGCGTCCGAGCGCCATCGCCGAGGCAAAAACCAATATCCTGCTGGACCGCATCGCCAGCGAGGAAAACATCGCCGTCAGCGACGAGGAACTTGATCAGGCATTGCAGTTGGTAGCTCTTCAGTCTCGCGAGCCGGCGGATGCCCTTAAAGTGCGATTGACGGAGGACGGCGGACTCGCTAGAATGCGGGAACAATTGCGGCGCGAGAAAACCGCGAGTTTGCTTTACCAACGGCTGCCCGCGTAGGGCGGCAACCAGGGCGCCACGCCGCCCGCTTTACGGCGGCGGGAGCGCGCGGAGATCAAAAAAACCGGGGCAAAACGGCCCCCAACCGCAAGAACGGGAAGAAGACTCAATGGCATTGGTTCCCATGGTGGTTGAGCAGACGAGCCGGGGCGAGCGCGCCTACGACATCTATTCCCGTCTGCTGCGCGACAACATCATCTTTCTGGGCACGCCCATCGACGATCAGATAGCCAATCTCATCGTGGCGCAGTTGCTCTTCCTCTCCGGCGAGGACCCGGAGAAGGACGTGCAGCTCTACATCAACTCCCCCGGCGGCTCCATCTCCGCCGGCCTGGCCATCTACGACACCATGCAGTTCATCAAGAACAACGTAGTTACCTACTGCATCGGCCAGGCGTCCAGCATGAGCGCGTTTCTGCTGCTGGCGGGCACCAAGGGCAAGCGCTTCGCCCTGCCCAACTCGCGCATCCTCATCCATCAGCCGTCCATGGGGGGGCTGAGCGGCCAAGCTACCGACATTGACATTCACGCGCGCGAGATTCTCCGCATCCGCGAGATCACCAACAACCTGATTGCCAGGCACACCGGGCAGCCGCTGGAGCGCATCGAGCGCGATGTGGAGCGGGACTTCATTATGAACGCGCAGCAGGCCAAGGAATACGGCATCGTCGACGAAATTATCGACCGGCCCCGCGCGTAACCGGCGGTCTGGCGATTTTGGCCAGCATGCCGCCTGCAAACCTGCTAAACTAGCCGGGGCGCGGGAGTAAAACCGGAAACTAGATCGTCCAAGGGGAACAGGATGATGAAAATGCGCACGGGACCCGAAGAAGCACTGCGCTGCTCGTTCTGCCACAAGTCGCAGGACGCCGTTGCCAAGCTGATCTCCTCGCCCAGCGACTACCCCCGGGCCTACATCTGCGACGAGTGCGTGGCCGTCTGCAACTCGATCCTCGAAGACGACCGCGGCGACGCCGCGACTCCAGCCGCCACCGCCGGCCACCTGCCCAAGCCGCAGGAAGTGAAGGGCTTTCTGGACGACTACGTGATCGGCCAGGACCAGACCAAAAAAAAGCTCGCCGTCGCGGTCTACAACCACTACAAGCGCATCCAGATGAACCGCATGCGCAACAATGAAGTGGAGCTGACCAAGTCGAACATCCTGCTCATCGGGCCGACCGGATCGGGTAAAACACTGCTGGCGCACACTCTGGCCAAGATGCTCGACGTGCCCTTCGCCATTGTGGACGCGACCACCCTTACCGAGGCCGGCTACGTGGGCGAGGATGTGGAGAACATCATCCTCAAGCTGCTGCAGTCCGCCGACGGCGATGTGACGCGCACCCAGCAGGGCATCATCTATATCGACGAGATCGACAAGATCGGCCGCAAGGACGAGAACCCCTCCATCACCCGCGACGTCAGCGGCGAGGGCGTGCAGCAGGCCCTGCTCAAGATCCTGGAAGGCACCGTGGCCAACGTGCCGCCGCAGGGCGGGCGCAAGCACCCGCACCAGGAGTTCACCGCCGTCGATACCACCAACATTCTCTTCATCTGCGGCGGGGCGTTTGTGGGCCTGGAGCGCATCGTGGGCCGCCGCGTGGGCAAGAAGGCGCTGGGTTTCAAGGCTGTCGATGCCGAGGCCGACGCCGCGACCAGCCGTTCCCATCGCGACACTGAATTGCTGCGCCGCACCGAGCCGCAGGACCTGATCAAGTACGGACTGATTCCGGAGTTTGTGGGCCGCCTGCCGGTGGTGGGCGTCCTGGACGAACTGGACGAGGCGGCGCTGATCGAAATTCTCACCAAGCCCCGCAACGCCATCCTCAAGCAGTACCAGCGCCTCTTCGAGTACGAGAACGTCCGCCTGCACTTTACCGTGGAAGCCACCGCCGCCGTTGCCCGCGAGGCCCTGGCGCGCAAGGTGGGCGCGCGCGGACTGCGCATGATCCTGGAAGAGCTGATGCTGGACCTGATGTTCCACCTGCCCAACAACAAGAGAGCCCGCGACCTGGAAATCACCAAGGACATGGTCGAGCGGCGGGATCTGTCGTTGTGCCTGCTGGAGAAGGCCGGCTGAGGCGTTCAGTTTCGCATTGCAGATAATGAAGTTGTTTGCCCCAGGTTTCGATCGTGGCCTGGGGCAAACGTTTCTTGCGCGGGAGCACACGACCGGGGTTGAGCGGCCGCTATCCAGCCACTAAGCAGCGCATGTTCCCTGGCGTTGTGAAGCGTTCGGTTTAGACCATTTTCACTGTTCCTGTAATGCGGGCATCGCGCTGTCCCACCCTAGCCGCGAGAAACAGAAACGCGGCGAGGTGGGGACCAATATCCTTACACAATCCATGAAAATGCTCTACTGGTGGTTGCGATCATCGCCGTGGTGGTCACGATCATCTCCGTGGTGGTCACGATCTTCCCGGAAATGGCGGAAGGCTGACTCGTAGCCGTGGCGGAAACCTTCGCGGTATTCGTCGCGTGCCTGTGGGGGGACGGGGGGATGGCGGAATTCCCTTCTTCTTTCCACGTTCGGGGGACGGCCGTTTTCGAAGTCGCGGTGTCCCGCTTCGAGGCCATCGCGGAATCCCTGCCGCTGAATATCGCGGAACTCCTGTGGCGGCGCATCCCAGCCGCCGCGATCATGGTCTGAGCGATCCTGACCGTATCCCTGTTGCGGACGGTCCTGGGGCGGGCCGTTCTGGGCGATGAGCAGAATGGGTATTGCCAGGGCAAGAGCAAACGCTGGAAGAGCAAGTCGAACGAGCTTCATTGATAGGTTCCTCCGTGCAGTTCATGCACCGCTCAATGAGATGCTCCAGCCTTATTGACGCGCTGTATAAAAGAGGACTATCGCAACAGAAAACGGATCAGTATTCTGCGACGGAATTCATCGTATATTCAGCAGCCTCGGGCCGATGGAACCGGCTTTGGGAGCTGCGGCTCCTTCCCTACCGGGACCTCCCGTCGCCCCAATCCGCTGTACAATCCCAACAGGAGCTTTGCAACCAGCCCTTCCCCCGGAGCTGTCTTCGCGCGTCCAATACACATGGTGTCCCTATGACCGCATCCCGCGAAAAGACCGAAGCGCGCAAGCTGCCCATGATGCCCATCCGGGACATGGTGATCTTTCCCTACATGATGACGCCCTTCGTGGTGGGGCGCGAATCCAGCGTGCGCGCGCTCGAAGAGGCGCTCACCGCCGACCGCAAGATCTTTCTCGCCACCCAGCACGACGCCAGCGTGGACGAACCCAAGGCCAAGGAAATTTACCAGGTCGGGTCGATCTGCAATATCGTGCAGAGCGTCAAGATGCCCGACGGCAATATCAAGGTGCTGGTGGAAGGCGTGGAGCGCGCCAAGTCTACCGAGGTCAACGACCGCGACGGTTTTTTTGTGGCCACCGTGCGCACCGGCAAGACCGACTTTGAGATGACACCGGCCGTCGAGCAGTTGATGACGCGCGTCACCGGCCTCTTCGAGCAGTACGTCAAGCTGCAGCAGTCGCTGAACTACGAAACCATCATCGCCGCCGTGCGCATGGACGAGCCGGCCAAGCTGTCGGACACCATCGCCGCCAACCTGCAGCTGGGCATCGAGGAGAAGCAGGAATTGCTGGCCATCTTCGATCCCGCGGCGCGGCTGGCGCGGATCGCGGACGTGCTGGACATCGAGATTGAAAAGCTGGACCTGGACCGCAACATCCAGTCGCGCGTGAAGCGGCAGATGGAGCGGGCGCAGAAAGAGTACTACCTCAACGAAAAGATCAAGGCCATTCAGAAGGAACTGGGCCGCGGCGAAAAGAGCGAGTTCGACGATCTGAAAAAGAAGATCGAGGCCGCCGGCATGCCCAAGGAAGTGCTGGACAAGGCCATCCAGGAGCTGAAAAAGCTGGAAGCCATGCCGCCCATGTCGGCCGAGTCCACCGTCAGCCGCAACTATATCGACTGGCTGCTGGCCGTGCCGTGGAAAAAGCGCTCCAAGGAAACCCGCTCCATCGACTATGCGGAAAAGGTGCTCAACACGGATCACTACGGCCTGGAAAAAATCAAGGAGCGCATTCTCGAGTTTCTTGCGGTGCGCCAGCTGGTGAAAAATCCCAAGGGCTCGATCCTGTGCTTCGCCGGACCGCCGGGCGTGGGCAAGACCTCGCTGGGCATGTCGATCGCCAAGGCCACCGGCCGCAAATTCGTCCGGCTCTCTTTGGGCGGGGTGCGCGACGAGGCTGAGATTCGCGGCCATCGCCGCACGTACATCGGCGCGCTGCCCGGCCAGATCATCCAGCACATGAAGAAGGCCGGGACCAAGAACCCCGTCTTCCTGCTCGACGAAGTGGACAAGATGGCCTCGGACTTCCGCGGCGACCCGTCCTCGGCGCTGCTGGAAGTGCTGGACCCGGAGCAGAATGTCGCCTTCCAGGACCACTACCTGGACGTGGACTACGACCTCTCGCAGGTGCTGTTCGTGGCCACGGCCAACGTGATGCACACCATCCCGCCGGCGTTGCAGGACCGCATGGAGGTTCTGCGGCTGCAAGGCTACACGGAGCAGGAAAAGCTGGAGATCGCCCGCCAGTATCTGGTGAAAAAGCAGCGCGAGCAGACCGGCCTGAGCGAGAAAAACCTCGTCTTCACCGATGAAGCGATTCTGGAGATCATCCGTTCCTACACGCGCGAGGCCGGCGTGCGCAACCTGGAGCGCGAGATCGGCAACGTCTGCCGCAAGGTGGCCCGCAAGGTGGTCAAAGGCGGCGGCAAGCACAAGGAAGAACTCACGGCAGCGAACATCGGCGAGTTCCTGGGCGTGGCCCGCTTCCGCGATTCCGAAGTGCATGAGAAGAGCGAAGTCGGCCTGGTGACCGGCCTGGCCTGGACCGAGGTGGGCGGCAGCATCCTCACCACGGAGGTGCAGGTGCTCGACGGCAAGGGCAAGCTCACCATCACCGGCCAGTTGGGCGACGTGATGCAGGAGTCGGCGCAGGCCGCGCTCAGCTACATCCGCGGGCGCGCGCAGGCGCTGGGGCTGAACCGCGAGTTCTATCGCACCGTGGACCTGCACCTGCACGTGCCCGAAGGCGCCATCCCCAAGGACGGCCCCTCGGCCGGCATCACCATGGCCACGGCCATGGCCAGCGCTCTGGCCAAGATTCCGGTGCGGCGCGACATCGCCATGACCGGCGAAATCACCCTTCGCGGCAAGGTGCTGGCTATCGGCGGCCTGAAAGAGAAGCTGCTGGCCGCGCTGCGGGCGGGCATCTTCGAGGTCATCCTGCCCCGCTCCAACGAGAAGGACGTAGCCGAGCTGCCGGACAACATCAAGAAGTCCATCAAGCTTCACTTCGTGGATCAGATGGACGAAGTGCTGGCGCTGGCGCTGGAAAGCCCGCTGCCCGGGGCCCTGCCCGCCGAGACCGATGTGCTGGCCGCAGTGACGCCGGCGGAGATAACGGGCAATCTGCCTGCGCCGCAGTAGACACGTGCAAGAAGCCAGGGTCTCGCAAGCTGTATCCGGGGCGCCCGGCCGACCCGGTAGCCTAAACTTGCGTTCCGTCCACACCCGGGACCCCGTTCTTGTGTAGAATGGCCGCGTGCCGATTACCGTCGTTTCCGATGTAGTGCGCAACGATATGTTCCGCCTCATGGTAGGGGAACTCATCATGAGCGCCGGTGTGGTCGCCCTGATTCTGCACCGGTTCCGCTCTCGCACAACCGATCGCTCGACGCTCTATTTCGGATTGGCCTCCCTGTTGTATGGGCTGTGGCTGATTGTCGAGTTGCAGGTACTCCATTCGGCTTTCCCCTCCATTCCCTGGCGGATCATCGAGTCCTCGATCAACCTGGTAATCGGAATTCCGTTCGTGCTGTATATCGGCAGCACGATCGGCCGCGCCTACCCGTGGTTTGTGCGGGGAGTAGTTACCGCGAATGTATTGCTGGCCATATTGGGCACAGTCAGACTGGTCCAGCAAGCGTCCATGGACCGCATCCAGTCTGCAAGCTGGGTACTTGCGGTAGTGAGCCTGGCTGGATGGGTTTACATCGCTGTCTTTCCAAAGATCCCGATCGACAGGGAGGTACGCGCTCTGAGAGTCGGTCTCCTGGTCCTGGCGCTGTTCGCGCTCTACCAGCACCTTTCGGTGATGGGCGGTCTGCCCAGGGCCGGTTTCCTGGAGCCGATCGGCATGGTTTTCCTGTTGGGGACATTTTTCTACGTCAGCGCCGCGCGCAGTTATCGTATGGAGACCAACTTCATAGCCATTCGCAACGAGCTTGAGATCGCCCGCCAGATCCAGTCGGCGCTGCTGCCCCGGCTGAGCGGGGCAATCGGCGGGGTAGAGGTCCACTCCCGCTACTCTCCCGCGGGGTCAGTGGCTGGCGATTTCTACGACGTGCTCTCCGACGGGCACGGACTGGGCGTGCTCATCGCGGATGTTTCCGGCCATGGCGTGCCAGCCGCCCTCTCGGCCTCCATGATGAAGGTTGCGCTGAGGGCGCAAGCCGAGCAGATGGCGAATCCCGCCCTGGTTCTGGCCGGTCTGAACAAAACCCTGTGCGGGACTCTCCAGGATCAATACATCACCGCCGCCTATGTGTATTGCGACACAGAGCACCATGAACTGCGCTACGCTGGAGCGGGACATCCACCCGTGCTGCTGTGGCGCTCCGGGGCCAGGAAGGTTGACGCTCTGGAAGAAAACGGGCTGTTTCTCGGACCGTTTCCTGGGGCGGAATACGCTTCGCTATGCACGGCGTTTGAGCCCGGCGACCGTTGTCTGTTGTATACCGATGGATTGGTCGAGGCTTCGAACCACAAGGATGAGGAGTTTGGCGCGGAACGGCTCAGCGAATTCCTGGCCCGAAATTCCGGACTGGAGGCAAACGCGGCTTGCAGCGCCTTGCTCGACCAGGTGACCGCATGGTTGGGCGGCGAGTTGGAAAGACAGCAGGATGACATTACGTTCGTGGTGGTCGAGTTCCGGCCGGCTGAGGTCGATGCGTCGACCTGAGTTTTGAAGTTCGCTTCCTGTATCCTCAAGACAGATGGTTCTGCCCGCTTCCCAGGTCTCAGAATCGAGAGGACTGCGCGTCCAGCGGGACTCCCAAGTGACTGGCTGACTCGCTCAGACTATGCGCTATACGACACAATTTCTGATTTCGGCTCTTGATGCGGCACAGTTTCCCGCGCCGGATGTGCCGGAGATTGCCTTTCTGGGCCGGTCGAATGTGGGCAAATCGAGCCTGCTGAATATGCTGGTGGGCGAGAAGGCGGCTCGAGTCTCCCGGACGCCGGGACGGACACGAGCCATTAACTTTTTTGCCCTATTGGACCAGAGCCAGCGGCGGAAGCTGGTCTTTGCCGACCTGCCGGGCTACGGCTACGCGAAGATTTCAAAGTCCATTTCGGCGGGCTGGCCGGCTTTCATCGAGCCCTATCTGGCGAGGCGCTCGACGCTCAGACTGTGCGTGTGCCTGGTGGATGCGAATGTGCCCGCGCAACAGAGCGACCGGCAGTTGATCGACTGGCTGCGCGCCGCCGGGCGGGAGTTTGCCGTGGCGGCCACCAAGATCGACCGGCTGAGCGGCAACGAGCGCACACGCAATCTGCTGGCGCTGAAGAAGGGGCTGGATCTGGACGAGGTGCTTCCGGTGTCAGCGAAGACCGGCTACGGAATCAAGGAATTGTGGAGCAGGATTGAAGCTGCGGGCGGGGCGGAAAGCTGAAGCAGCCGAGCTATTGGAGATTCCTGCTTTCCCAGGTCTCAAAGGCGAGACCTGGGGCACCCATGATTTTTGCTTAGCCCGCGCTGCCTGAATCATCGGACGGTAAGGGCCGGGACAGAACGATTTCCTCGTTGTTGTTCAGGCTGATCCGCACTTCGACGCCAATTTCCCCGCACCGGACCCCCGCCTGAACGCGCGCAACGAATTCTCTTGAAGCTTCCCGTTCACAGTAAAGAACTCTGATGCCCTGCGCCAGACGGCCCAGATAACGCGGGGCCAGGCGCAGCCAGCGGCGGGCGGCGCCATCGCTGGGATCGAGACAACCGAGGGCGATCGAGTCCAGTTTGGGCAGCCATTGAGCGGGAGCGGCGGCGACATCCCAGGTCAGCAGAGTCTGGTTGTCCTCTGGAGCGGCAAGCTCGATCTGCCGCACGCCCCGGCCAAAGGACATGGAGAAGCGCGAAGCTCGGGAAAAGCCCGGCGGCAGCAGATCGGGCAGCACGCCACGCTCCAGCATCTCTCGCTCGACGGCCTCCGGCGCCAGCGCCACGCAAACCGCAACCGTTTCGCGCTTGCGAATTTCGTTCTTGAGAATGCGCAAGGCTTCGTCGAGCGAGGTCACCAGGAAGTCGGCTACCCCGTCGCGGACGGCCTGCTTCCCGGCGGCCGCGTCGGCGGTTGCGGCCAGCGATGCCGCGCCTGCGATGTTGCCCGCCACCAGCAGCGCGCGGCCTTGCCGGTCAAGTTCTCCGGCGTAGAGCAGTTTGCCGCCCAGTCCCGGTTCTGAATTCGGGGCGGAGTCCGGGCTGGTAGCCGCAATCAGGGCCGCGTAGAGCCGCTCAGCCTGGAGGGCGAAATCGAATGCGGCCGATTCGTTGCGATCAAGCGCCAAGGGAAGATTCTCTCCGCGGTCCAATCCGCCGCCCCGGCTTCAGTGCGACGAAAAATCCTGCGTCTGTTCGCGCCAGTTTTGCTTGCGGACAAAGAAGACAAACTCCCCGGGTTTGGCGAGGGCCGTCCGCTTGCTGCAACCGTTGGGAGCCGCAACTCCCGAGGTCAGTATGTCGGAAACCGCGTACCAACGCGCGACTGGGAAGTCCTTGTCCTTGGCGGAATCGCAATTGACGTAGAGCTCCGTGCCCAGGGCATATTTGGCTTGAGCCGCGAGGACAGAGGCGTTTTGCGGCACAGTCAGGTTCCCCGTGCCATCATCATTCTGCCGCACCCAATTGCCATGCTCAGTTTGTTCGTGATTGATGCGAATCAGAAAATCCGCGGTGGCAATGAGATGGCCGGTTCTGCTGTCCAGCATCCGGATGGTGATGGTCTTCTCCGTTGGCGCGGACTGAGAGCCGCAAAGCGCGGCCGCGCACAAAAGGAGGGTGAGCACGCCAAGTGTCCGTCGAACCATGATTGCCTTTCAACTTACCAAGTAGAATACGGCTGCCCGTCGGAGCCCGTCTCCTGCGACCCGGAATGGATGTCGTCGATGCCGGGATCGGTCTGGTCCAGCGAGTGCAATGAATCGCTCGTGTCGGTCACCCAGGTTTCCTTGCTGTGGGTCATCGGGTCCTTGGGGATTTCTCTTAGGTAGCCGTCCTGGATCAGGTCGTCCAGCGACTGCGGGGCCTTCTGTTTATCCATGGTATAAGAATCGATGGCGGCGCGCAGGACTTGCAGGTCCTCCTTGAGCACAGCTTCGCGGGCATGCCTGACGGCGCCGATATAGCTGGGCACGGCCACCACGGCCAGCACGCCGATGATCATCATCACGATCATCAGCTCCATCAGCGTAAAGCCCGCGTCTTGTTTTTGAATCCTGCGCACTGAACCCTCGCCACGCCATGAAACCCGGTTGCCGGAGACCCGGCTACCAGGTGGAATACTTGGTGCCGTCCAGGGCCGTTCCCTGGGACTTGGAATACACGTCGAAAACGCTCTGCCCGCCATAGGAGTCCGAATCGGGATCGTCCTGCATGGAGCGCAAACCCCATTCGGTGTTGCCGGTCATGGGATCCACCGGAATGCGGCGCAGAAACTTCACCTTCTTGCCCTGCACGTCCACCCCTTTCACCAGCGTCTCCAGGTCGGGCGGATAGTTCTGGCTGTCCACCTTGGTCTGGAAGGCGTGCATGTCGGCCGCGTCCTTGTAGTGGTCGATGGCGCTGCGCATCTCCCACAGGTCGCGCCGCAGCTCACGCTCGTTCTGGCGCTTTACCTGGAAGCGCGCAATAGGAACCGCCGCCGAAGCGAGGATGGACAGAATGGCCACGGTCACAATCAACTCGACCAGCGTAAGTCCCCGCTCCCGCTGACGGCCGGCCCGGATTGCAAGCGCCTTTCTCATTGGCTCAGGTCTCGTTGGCACAGGGCTCAAGCAAGTCTATTTCACCACAATACCGACCCGCCCGCCGCTGGCCTGCAGCGGCTGCCGGGCGCTGTTTACCGCTCCCGGATGGGTAATGTCGAGGACGCTTTCTCCCGCGGCCTTGGCCTGGAAGCTAAGGACGCAGACCACGCCCCCACCGCTCACCCCTGCCGCACCCGGCGGACGAGAGGCATTGATGAAGACCAGGCCCAGCCCGTCATCGCGGTGGGAGAGCAAGGGCGCCTGCCCATCGCGGCCCATAAAGTCCCCCTGGTCCACGTTAACCAGGGAAAGCCTGGCCGGATCGTACTGAATCTGCAAAGGAACAGAGGCAATATCCGTTCCGCCGCTGAGCACGACCGGAACCTGGAAGGTGGCGCCCACGGAGACCGGACCGGGGGGCGCATTGAGACTAAGGTTCACACCCCCGATGCGCGGGGGGGCGGGCGGTGTGGGCGGAGGGCTGGCGGCAGCGGCAGTGGCAGTGGTGCCATTCGCATCCGCGGATTCTCTCAACTGAGCCAGCGCCGCCGGGGCCGCTGCCATCGCGCTTTGGCCGGGAACCGTGCCCAGGGTGGACCGCGCCGAAGCGGCCGGACGCACAGCGGGGGCCGGATTGGAGCCGGGACCTTCGCTCGGAACGCGACGCAGTTCAATCGTCGCGCCAACGCCGGTGTCGATGGCGCGCAGGTTCGTCTGGTCAAGAGATTGCCCGCGAACAACGTGCGGCACCACCAGAAAGACGAGCTCGTCGTCTGTAATGGTGTGGTCTTTCGAACCGAACAGGTACTTGAGGATGGGAATCGAACTCAATCCCGGAATGCCATTCCAGCTCACAATCTCTTGCTTGTCCTGGATGCCGCCCAGGATGCTGGCCTCGCCCTCGCGCAGGCGGATGACCTGATCCACAACTTTCTGGGCGATGATGGGCTCGGTCACGCCGCTGATGGTCACATTGCCGTTCTGCGAAGACATATCGATCTTGATCTTCAGCGTCACATCGTTGTTGTAGTGGACCGTCGGCGTCACCTCGATATTCACGCCTACGTCCTGGTACTGGAACTGCGTGTTCACCAGCGAGCTGACCATCGCGGTGGCCGCGCCCGTCTGGTAGGAACCGGTGGCGATGGGAATTTTCTCGCCGATCTTCTCCGTGGCCTTCTGGCCGTCGGTGGAGCGGATGCGCGGATTTTGCAGAATCTTGGTATTCGAGTCAGTCAGCAGCAGGTTGGCGGTGGCCGCGCCGATGGTCACCGCAAAATCCGTCGCCTTCAGGTGGGACAGACTGTAGAGCGTCGGGGAGCTGGAGGTGCTGCCGGAGGAGGACGAGGAAGACGAAGAAGAGCTGCTGCTGCCGCTGGATGTGGGCGGCTGCAGGGCTACGCCCACGCTGCTGGGCCAGGATATGCCCAGGGTCTTCTGCCAGTTCTTGCTCACCTCCAGCACGGAGATATCCACCACCACCTCGGCCCGCGGCTTGTCCAGGTCGTTGATGAGCTTTTGCGCCAGCAGCAGTTCGTCGGGCGTGCCTCGCACCACGATGGCGTTCTGGCTGGGCACGGGGTACTCCTTGGTGCTTTGGCCCAGCACGTTGCGCAGTGCGGTGTTCACGTCGTTCAGATCGTTCTGCTGCCAGGCGTTGGCCAGGTAGAAGGTCTCGACCGCCTGCTCCTCCAGATCGGTGTGCTTGGCGCGGGTGTTGGCGGCGACAAAGATCGTATTGGCGGTCACCGGCCGCCAGAAGGTGTTGGACATGACGCCCACAACGCGCAACGCATCCAGCAGCGTCATGTTGCTCAGGTCCACCTGGATGCGCTTCGAGGTGTAGTCCGGGTCGAACAGAACATTGATGCCCGCGGCCCTGCCGATAGCCTGGTAGATCATCTTGGTGTCTTCCGTCATGTGCAGGGTCAGCGGCTCGTTGGAGATCGGCTTGAGCTCGACGGGCGCGCCCATCGAATCGAGGGCTTCCTGCTTGCCTGGCTGCAGGGCAAGGTTGCTCTCGGCCTGCTGCGCAACCTCGCCCTGCGTCTTGCGCACTTTGGCGATCTCCTGCTGCGCGGCCTCGTCGCCGGGGTCGATTTCAATGGCATGCAGGAACTCCACCAGCGCCGCCTGTTGGTCGCCGTCCCGGAGCAGCTTGCGGCCCTTGGTCAGGTGCATCGCCGAGGCTGTAACCCGCACCCGGGCGAGCGCGGTGCGGTAGGCCAGGTCCCTGGGCGCCTTGGCGCAGGCCTTCTGGTAGTTGTCGAGGGCGGCGTCGTAGTCCTCGCGCGCCTCGGCAGTCTGGCCGTGCTTGAAATAGGAACTGGCCGACTCCGCGCGCAGGGAAACGCTCGACAGGCCGAAGACGGCCAGGACGGCCAAGAGCGCAATCCAGGAGGCGGCTCCGGAGAAAACGGATCCGGAGGCGGCTGGAGCTTGAGCGCGGCGTTTCATCGAACTCCCAGGCGTCTTAGCCGGCCCGCATTCCGCTACGGGCCCTTGCGGGCTGCCTTGGCCGCCCGGGACGCAATTCTTCTTATTGGCGATATTCCGCAACCAACGATGCCCCATTTTAGCAAAGCCCCGCTCGAATACTGAGAAAACCCGCGCCAATGCTAGGATGAAGACTCGAGGATGCATTCCGATGGCCCGCCAAACCAGCCACGTCATCGCCCAGCCCGCCGCGGCCGGCCCGCAGAAACCGGCCCGGCCTCGCGACCCGGTGGCCTCCGGCGAGCGGGACGCCGCGCACAATCGCACCGCCAGCCATAACTATTTCCTGCTGGAACGGTTCGAAGCCGGCGTGGCCCTGCGCGGGACGGAAGTCAAGTCCATCCGCCAGGGCAAGGCCAACCTCAAAGACTCCTACGGCCTGATCCAGAACGGGGAGGCGTTTTTGCTCAACGTGCATATCGGTCCTTATTCCCACGGCAATATCGCCAACCACGACTCCACCCGCACCCGCAAGCTGCTGCTGCACCGGGACGAGGTTCGTAAGCTACTCTCCAAGACGCAGATCAAGGGCCACACGCTCATCCCCACCCGGCTTTACTTTCGCAACGGACGGGTGAAGTGCGAATTGGCCCTGGCTAAGGGCAAGCAGGACTGGGACAAGCGCGAGACCGAAAAACGGCGCGAGGCGGACCGGGAGGCGCGCGCCGCCGTCAACTTGAGCAAACACCGCGGGGGGCGGTAAAGCCATTCCAGCCCGGAAAAGGCGCCGGGCGCCATCCACGCAACCTCTTTTCGTCGTAAGAATGGGAAATTATTGGCCTTACCCATCGGTGTTATTCCACCATCCGCCTTGGCAGTGAAATAATGACCGACATGCGGGCACAACTGTCCTTTGCCAACCTTGCCGAAATCGAGACCGAACTGCTGGCCGTCCTGGCCGCCGACACTCAAACCTCCAAAGCCCCCGACGCCAAGCCGGAGCCCGTGCTGCTGACCGCCGACCTTTCCGTCATGGCCGCCGCGAAGGCGGTGCTGGCCAGTGGCGAATACAAGGCCGGAGCCAACGAGACGCTGCTGCTGCACGCTCCGGCCGGCCTGGCCGCCAAGCGCCTACTGATCGTTGGCTTGGGCAAGCAGGCCAAGGCCACGGTCCACGGCGTGCGCAACGCCGCCGGCGCCGCCGTCCGCTTCGCCAAGCCGCGCGGCATCCGGGAACTGGCCTTCGCGCTGCCCGAACCAGCGTCAACTGAGCCGAAACCCGCGCCTGCTGCGCCGGAACCCGCAGTTGCCGCGCCGGAAACCGCAACTGCTGGGCCGAAACCCGCGACTCCCGTGCCGGATACCGCAACTGCTGGGCCGAAACCCGCGACTGCCGTGCCGGAAACCGCGCCTGCTGCGCCCGAACCCGCGTCAGCTACGCCGAAACCCACGCCTGCTGCGCCGGAACTGGAGACGCTCCCCCTCTCGCGCTGCACCCGCGCCGCCGTCGAGGGCGCGCTTTTGGGCGACTTCGACCCCGACACCTATCGCAGCGACCGCAAGGACCAGAGCGTCCGGTCCTTTACCCTCGCAGCTTCCGGCAACTCGGACCAGGATGCCCTGAAAGCCGCCTTGGCCGAGGGCGTGATCGTGGGCGAGAGCCAAAACTTCACCCGCTCGCTGGTCAACGAGCCCGGCAACAAGCTCACCCCCAGCTTCCTCGGCCAGCGCGCCGCCCATCTGGCCCAGGAAGTCGGACTCAGATGGTCAATCTTCTCCACCGATAAGCTCCGCGATCTGAAGATGGGCGCATTCTGGAGCGTCGCGCAAGGCTCCGCCGAGCCGCCGGCCCTGATCGTCCTGCGCTATGAGCCCAAGGGCGTGACCGAAGGCCCGGTGCTGGGGCTGGTCGGCAAGGCCATCACCTTCGACTCCGGCGGCATCTCCATCAAGCCCTCGGAAAAAATGGAGCAGATGAAGTACGACATGGCCGGCGGCGCCGCCGTGATCGGAGCCATGCGGGCCATTGCGCTGCTCAAGCCCCGCGTGCGGGTGATCGCCGTCGTATGCGCCGCGGAAAATATGCCCTCGGGCACGGCGCAAAAACCGGGAGACGTGCAGACGGCGATGCCGTTCTCCGCCGACAAGCCCGGAAAGACCATCGAGGTCATCAACACCGATGCCGAGGGCCGCATGGTTCTGGCCGACGGCCTCACCTACGCCCGCCAACTCGGCGCCACTCACCTGATCGACGCCGCCACCCTCACCGGCGCCTGCGTGGTGGCCCTGGGCATGACCAATGCCGGCGTTTTCTCGAACGACGACGATGCGTATGCGAAGTTTGAGGGCGCGCTGGCCACCTCGGGCGAAAAGTTCTGGCGGCTGCCGCTGGGCGAGGAGTACGCCGAGCTGATCAAGAGTGACATCGGCGACATCAAGAACACCGGCGGACGCTATGGGGGTGCGATTACCGCGGCCGAGTTCCTGAGAGTCTTCGTCGAAGATACTCCCTGGATTCACCTCGACATCGCCGGCCTAGCGTGGACGGAAGACGCCAAGCCTTACATCGCCAAAGGGCCGAGCGGGGTTGCGGTCAGGTCGATTCTGGAGTGGGTGAGGAGCTACAAGCCGCTAGCTACAAGCTGATAGCTGTTAGCTTCTAGCTGTTATCTCAAGACCTTCAGCATTTAACTTATGGGAAGCTGGTGGTGAAAGCAAAGCTCCGTGCCCCATCCTTTCGCCTTTTTTCTCCACCCCAGCACACAAAGTCCGTGTGTTGGGGACCCCGGTCTGGTGAAAGGGTGGGAAATCACAGACCGCTAGCTAAGTCGCCTTCCACTTGAGGAAGTTTGAGCTAGAAGCTAGCAGCTAGAAGCTGTTTTATTACATCGCCTCCGGGCTTTCGATTCCCAGCCAACTTAGTACAGTTACTAACTCCCGCAGCGCAACCGCGGCCGTGGCCAGCAGGAAAACCTTCCGCTTCGGGTCATCTTCGCTAAGGATATGGTGCTTGTGGTAGAAGTTATTAAACTCCTGGGCTAACTGGAAGGCGTGCCTAGCCAGAAAGGCAGGCTCGGAGGTGGCAATGCACTGCTCCAGCACCAGCGTGCGGCGGGCGGCGCGCAGCCACAGCGCCCAGATGTCCTGGGCGGCCTCGCCTTCGAGCCAAGGGGCGGGGTCGATGGCGGAGAACTCAGCCAGCACGGCATCCGGCGTCGTTTCCCCCTTGCGGAAGATGTTGCGCGCGCGAACCACGGCGTACTGAATGTATGGGCCGGTTTCGCCCTCGAAGCTCAGAGCATCCTTGAAATCGAAGGCGATAACCGAGTTGCGCGTGAACTTGAGCATGAAGTAGCGCAGCGCGCCGATGGCGATCTGCGCGGCGATCTTCTGGCGTTCAGTCTCGTCGCGGCCGGTCTGGCGGGCGTCCACTTCGGCGCGCGCGGCGGCGATGAGTTTGTCGATCAGGTCGTCGGCCTTGACGCCGAAGCCCTTGCGACCGCTGACTTCAATGTAAGGCCGGGCAAGGTCCTCTTCGGAAACTTCATAACCCATTTCGACGGCGCAGCGCGGCGTGAGCGCAACTATCTCATAGCTGAAGTGGGTGTAGTGCGCGGCTTGCCCGGTGTAGCCCATCCGGCTCAGCGCTTCGATCACGTTCGACTGGGGATCGGACTGGCGCGAGTCGATTACGTTGTAGATGGCCTGCGCCCCGCCGAAATTGGGATGGTTGGGTTCGCCGCGCTGGGCCGAGATCCAGCACTCGTGATTCGGGTAAGTGAAGAAAGGCTGGTAGCCGAAGTCTTTGCCCAAGAGGCCGAATTTCCATAAGTGATAGGCAATATCCTTGCCCACGTACGTTACAGTGCCGTTGGAGCGGACGATGACCTTGGCGTCTTCATCCAGCGAGCCCGTTGCAACTTCGGTGCCGGGGCGTGACATCACCCAGCAGCCCGCATTTTTGCCTTCTGCCTCGAAACGGAGTACGCCCGTTTGCTTCAATTGCTCGAAGGCCGCGTCCCAGAACTTGAGGTGCAGGATTTCGCTCTCGCGGGGCAGGAAGTCATATTCGATGTTGAGGCGCAGCATGGTTTCCAAATGCCGGCGCAAAACCGCTGTCGAGATTAGCTCCGCAACTTCGGCGGTCTCATTGCCGCCGTGCTCGATCTCGTGCAGCGTGGCGTAGCGCAACTTCTTCCGCGCCTCATTCTCTTCGGCAGTCCCGCTGGTGTACCACTGCGAGGTATTTGCATAGAGATCCCAGCAGTAATAGTCGATGGCCAACTTCGGGCCTTGTATCTTTGCCCATTCCTCACAGGCCGCAATCAGCGTGCGCACGTCGGCCGCGGATTTCCTCTCAAGATGTAGAAGTCCCACCACAATATCGGCCACCTGGACGCCGGTGTTGTCGATGTAGTTCTGCACGTCCACCTTTTGCCCGGAAGCGCGCAGCAGGCGCACAAAGGTATCGCCCAGGATGGCGTTGCGGAGATGGCCGATGTGCGCGGCCTTGTTGGGATTGATGCTGGTGTGTTCGACCAGCGCATGCAGGCCGCTGGAGGGCCGTTCCGCGACTTCGTGGCTGGTGGCCTTGCTGACCAGGGCCGCGCGGTCCAGCCGCGCGTTGATGTAACCGGCCCCAGCAACCTCGAAGCCGGCAAAACCCTCCAGCGTGCCGAGCGCTGCAACAATCTCCTGCGCAATGATCCTGGGGCTCTTGCGCAGCTTGCGGGCCAACTCAAACGCAATGGGAGTAGCCAGTTCGCCGAAGTTGAGGTCTGGCGGCGTCTCCAGCGGAATGGTCTCCAGCTGAAGGCCATACTTTTCCTCTAAGAGACTGCGAAGACGGCTGCCGAGCCTTTTCTGCAATTCCAGAACCACGTCGATACGCCTCAGAAATCCTTGATTTTCAAGGGCGATTCTAACAGAAACGCCCTTGAAC
>DATFYK010000128.1:0-31300 GCA_035315085.1 Occallatibacter sp. | reverse complement strand
ACTTCGCCTACATCACCCTTATAGACGTGCGCAACTCCCTTCAAGTCACAGAAAGTTCACATCGCCGGGACGGCAGACACCAACACCTTGCCGCCTGGATGAGCAGTAACATCAATTGTACTCCCTAGCCGGGAAAACTTGAAGAAGCGCCTGCCGACACGGCCTGGCCCTGGCCCAGAGGCTGGCTCGTGCCAGAGATCCGGACCGTCCTGCCTGCCCGTAAACTCCAGCCGGAGAAGGCTATACCCCGTCTCCCTCCAGAGGGTTTGCCACCACGTGGATTCCCTGCTCCGGCTCCAGTTCCACGCCCTTCATCCACACGATGCGGCCGTCGATTTCGAGGACCGGCCAGAGCGCGCGGCTGGAGCCCGTAACCTTCAGGCGCTCAAGCACATCCTTCACCTTGCGCGGGCCACTCGAGTAGCGCAGCCGCACCCGGTCGCCCGCCCTCCAGTTGCGCAGCCTGCCGGAACCCGGCTGGCCGGAACCGGAAGCCTGGCGTTCGCCCTCCGCAGCCGAACCGGCGACCTCAATCCGCAGCCGAAGACCGAAGGCTCGTGCCACGACCTCACCTGGAATCGCCACGCTGTACTCGGGACCTGCCGCTTCGCCCTTTCCTGCTGCCGAAACCGTTTCCACAACCAGCCGCAACTCGCGCGGGGTTCGCTCGGCGCGCAGACCCTGAGCCAATTCACATCTCTGGCCGGCCCGGCCGGTGAGCGCCAACGCGCGCAGCGCCTCCGTGGACAGAAAATCGGGTGCGGCGCCCAACCGGCCTGCCGCATACCGCAACAGCCTCCGCTGCAAGGCCGGCGCCAGCGCGGCCAGTCTCGTCACGTCAATCGCGAGGCCCTCGCCGGCGGCGCGGCCTCCACCCCGCACCGGACGCCCCGGCAACAACATCTGCGGAGCCAGTTTAGCCAGTTCGGCTTCCCACCACGCCTCCTCGTCGCGGGCCAGCGCGGCCATCTGCGCCAGGTGCTCACGCAGACGCGGATTCCAACCCTCCAACAACGGCAGCAACTCGTGGCGGATGCGGTTGCGGGTCAAGGTCAGGCGCCGGTTCGACGAGTCCTCCCGCCAGTCCTGCCCCCGTTCCTTCAAATATGCCTCCACCTCGGCCCGCGTGGTCCCCAGCAGCGGACGCAGAATCCTACCCTCCGGGTACTCGAGTTTTGGATGAATGCCAGACAGACCCTCAGTCCAGGCTCCGCGCAGAAATTTCGCCAGCACCGTCTCCGCCTGGTCGTCGCGGGTATGGGCGGTGGCCACGGCCTCCACCTCGCCCGAGGCCAGCAGTTGCCGGAACCATCCGTAGCGCAGCCGCCGCGCCGCCTCCTCGATGGTTTCGGCGTTCTGCCGCGCTTCGGCCGCTGTATCCACCCTCGCCTCATGAAAGGGCAGGCCCAGTTGCGCCGCCAGCCCGCGCGCAAACTCCAGATCGGCGTCGGCCTCGGCGCCGCGCAGGCCATGGTGCAGGTGGGCGGCGTGCAGCACCAGGCCCAGTTCCCCGCTCCGCTCCGCCAGCGCGCGCACCAGCGCCACGGAGTCCGCGCCGCCGGAAAGACCCACGGCCAGCCGCAATCCCGGCTTGAGCAGCGACAGATCGATGGGCAACATACCGTGCATCTCAAAATGATAAGGTGGGCACCCCAACCGGCGCCCTTTTACGAAAAAGTCTGCCTGAATGCAATGCTCGTTGTATACTTCACCCGTAATGCAAGTATTTGCGATTCTTCCCGCTGCGGGTCTCGGCACCCGGATGGCCGGGCCACAGCCCAAACAGTTTCTCGCCCTCAACGGCCTGCCCATCCTGATTCATTCGCTGCGCGCGTTTGCGGCGGTGAAGCGGGTAACGGCGATTTATGTGGCCGTGCGCAAAACCGAGATCGAGCGCGTCCAGACCCAAATAGCCGAGTACGGCTTTGCCGGCCGCGTCCAGGTCGTCGAGGGCGGCGACAGCCGCCAGCAGTCGGTTTCCAATGCATTGTCTGCCCTGCCCGCCGAGGCCGACGACATTGTGCTGGTTCACGACGCAGTACGCCCGCTGATCGATACCGCCACCATCGACCGCACCATCGACGCGGTGGCCGAGTTCGGAGCGGCCATCGTCGGCCTGCCGGCGGTGGACACCATCAAGCAGGTGGAGCGCACCGCCCACGGCGCCCTCGTGACCTCGACCATCCCCCGCGAGTTCATCGTGCTGGCGCAGACCCCGCAGGGCTTCCGCTACGGCCTGCTGCAGCGCGCCTTTGCCGAGGCCGCGGCGGACGGCTTTACCGGCACCGACGAGGCATCGGTCGTGGAGCGCGCCGGCCTTCCGGTAGCCGTGGTCCACGGTTCTCAGATTAATCTGAAGATTACCCAGCAGGGCGACCTGGAGTTGGCGGAGTTCTACCTGCGCCAGCACGCCCGCTGACTCCGGCTAGGCTTGGAAATGGGGAATCGCCGCCGGTAGGCTGAAAGAACAGGCACGGTAACCATGGAAACAAGGATCGGATTTGGCTTTGACTCGCACGTCTTCGAAGCGGGCGTGCCGCTGCGCATCGGCGGACTTACGATCGACCATCCGGAGGGCCTGGCCGGCCACTCCGACGGCGACGTGCTGCTGCACGCCATCACCGACGCCCTGCTGGGCGCCGTAGCCGCCGGTGACATCGGCAGCTTCTTCCCGCCCAGCGATCCGCGCTGGAAAGACGCCGATTCGGTCATCTTCCTCAGCCTGGCCCTCGAAGAGCTTCAGCACGCCGGCTACCGCATCGTCAATATCGACACCACGCTCATTCTGGCAGCGCCCAAAATCGCCCCACTTGCCGGCGAGATGCGCACCCGCATCGCCGATCTGCTGGGCGTCGACATCGACCAGGTGAGCATCAAGGCCAAGACCCCCGAAGGACTGGGCCTCGATCACGTGGCCCAATGCCACGTCGTCGCACTGGTCGAGCGCGTTCAGGAACCCGACGACCTGAAAACCATGACTGCCGTCATCGAAAGCCAGCACCAGTTGGAAGACGTCGTCGAAGACCTGCTCAGCTCCGTCCACGGCATCCCCAAAAAGGGCGTCTCCACGGTCTACGACACTGAGGACATTACGTAGGGCAGTTGTGAGTTTTCAGTGGTCAGGGATCACGGACCAGGAAATGCGAACCTGAACTCGCTGGAGGTCTTTCCAAAGTGAATCTGCGCTTCGCAGCATTTTTTGCAATCGCTCTGCTTGCCTCGTTGCCCTTCGGCCTCTGCGCCCAGACCCCCGACTGGCGCACCCCCGCCGAGATCAGCGGCTACCGCACCACCCCGGACTACGCGGAGACCGTCGCCTACCTCGAGCGCATCGCCGCCGCCGCGCCCGGCCAGGTCAAGATCGAAAACTTCGGCAAGACCGGCGAGGGCCGCGACCTGAAGATCGTCATCGCATCAAAGGATGGGGTCTTCGATCCGGCGGCCATCCACGCCTCCGGCCGCGCCATTCTGCTGGTGCAGAACGCTATCCACGCCGGCGAGATGGACGGCAAGGACGCCTGCCTTGCCTTGCTCCGGGATATCGTCCAGGACCAGAACGGCGCGAAGCGCCTCCTGGACCACGTGGTCTTCGTCTTCATCCCCGTTTACAACATCGACGGCCACGAGCGCCGTTCCGCCTACAACCGCATCAACCAGAACGGCCCCGAGCTATCCGGCTGGCGCAGCAACGGGACCAACCTCAACCTGAACCGCGACTACATGAAGGCCGACGCCCCTGAAACCCGCGCCTTCCTCAAGATGTTTCATCGCTGGCTGCCCGACTTCTTCGTCGACGACCACGTCACCGACGGCGCGGACTTCCAGTACGACGTGACCTTCATGATCGACGACGCCCCCGACGTTGCGCCGGCCACCGCCAAATGGATTCGCGACGCCGTGACCCCCGAGCTGGAGCGCCAGGTCAACGCCTCCGGCCATCTCGCCTTCCCTGCCCTCATCAACCTCAACAACGAAACCGATCCCGCGCAGGGCCTGGCCTACAACCCCGATCGGCCCCGCTTCTCCACCGGCCAGATGATCCTTGAAAACCGTCCCGGCCTGCTGGTGGAGCTGCACATGCTCAAGGACTACAAGACCCGCGTCACCGGCAACTACGAGATTCTGCGGGCGTTGCTTGAGGTCATGAACCGCGACGCGGCCAAGCTTATTGCCCTGAATCGCGAGGCCGACGCCGCAGCCGCCAAGCTGGGCGCACACCCCTTCAGCAGTGAAAGATTCCCGCTGATCACCGACTGGAACGGCGAGACCACCCCGGTCGTCTTTCACGGCTACAAGTTCACCCGCGCCCTGAGCGAAATCTCCGGCGCCATGCGGGTAAGCTACTCGCACGAGCCCTGGAACGTGACCCTGCCCCTGGCCACCGGCGCCAAAGTTACCGCTTCGGTTACGCTGCCCGCCGGTTACATCGTTCCCCCGCAGTGGACCCAGGCCATCGACGTGCTGGCCGCGCACGACGTAACCCTGCGCCGCACCACCGCCCCCTGGACCGGCAAAGTGGAGCGCTACCGCTGCTCCGGAATGCAGTGGCGGGCGCAACCCTTCGAGGGCCGGCACCCCATCTTTGGCGGCGAGAACCAGGGCGCACAGCCCGGCCGCTACGGCCAATGCACGCTCACCAACGACACCCTCACCTTCCCCGCCGGTTCGGTCGTGGTCCCGCTCAACCAGCGGCTCTCCAAAGTCGCCATTCACTGGCTGGAACCCGAAGCGCCCGACTCCGCCCTGCGCTGGGGCTTTTTCGATCCCATCTTCGAGCAAAAGGAATATGGCGAGGCCTACGTCCTGGAAAAGCTGGCCCGCGAAAACCTGGCCAAAGACCCGGCCCTCAAAGCCGAGTTCGAGCACCAGATCCAGTCCAACCCGCGCTTTGCCGCCAGCCCCGAAGCCCGCCTCGAGTTCTTCTACGAGCGCTCGCCGTGGTTCCAGGAGAACCGCGTGGGCCAGTACCCGGTCGGCCGCCTGATCTCGCTCGACGGCCTGCCGCTGGAGTAACGGACTTCGATTTAATGGGGAATGCGCCGGCGATTTTCATTGCGGATTTCGCCGTTTGGCTTTACCTTGTCTCAAAGTTTCCATTCCACTTCCGGAGTGTTCTCTATGCAACCCGATCCCGAAGCGGTCAGGCACATTATCCTGGTCATGCTCACAATCATCCCCATCATTATGGCGGTGGTGATTGCCATTGTGATGGTGCCTTGCTGGTTCATCCTGAAGAAGGCCGGCTTTACGCCATGGCTCTCGCTCCTGTGCATCATCCCATCGCTCGGCACCCTGGTTCTGCTTTACCTGCTCGCCTTTGCGGAGTGGAAAGTTGTGGCAGTTCCGCAGCAAGGCTGGATGCCGCAACCGCCCTACCCACCGCAGCCGCCCTACCCGCCGCAACCGCCCTACCCGCCGCAGCCGCCCCATGCCTGAGCCTGTTCGCGCCAGCCGGTGAGGGAGCGAATGTTAGCATCGTGAGTGGAAAGAAACCTTCAACATGCCTGATTCCGCTCCCTCAGCGGCAAAAACTCCCCGCGTCCGTTTTGCCCCCTCGCCCACGGGCTTCCTGCACGTGGGCAGCGCCCGCACCTTTATCTTCAACTGGCTCTATGCCCGCCACAATCATGGAACCATGGTCCTGCGCCTGGACGACACCGATCTCGAGCGCAACACCGAGGCCAGCGTCCAGTCCATCTTTGAGGGACTGCGCTGGCTGGGTCTCGACTGGGACGAAGAGTACAAGCAATCCTCGCGGCTCGACCTGCACCGCCGGCAGGCAGAGGCCATCTTCGCCAAGGGCCTAGCCTATCGCGACTTCACACCCGCCCACGCGGGCGACGACAATCAATCCTCGGCGCAGGGCGCATGGCTTTTCAACCCCGGCATGAGGGAAATGTCCCGCGAGGAATCCGACCGCCGCGCCGCCAGTGGCGAGCCTTTCGCACTACGCTATCGCGTTCCACGAGACCAGGGCAGGAATTTGAGCTTCACCGACGGCGTTTATGGTGAGCAGTCCAAGCCCGCCGACGAAGTGGAAGACTTCGCGCTGCTGCGGTCAGACTCATTTCCCACCTACCACCTGGCCTCCTGCGCCGACGACGCCGATCTCGGCATCACTCACATCATCCGCGGCCAGGATCACCTGACCAACACCTTCAAGCACCTGCTGATCTTCGAGGGCCTGGGCGTCCAGCCGCCCCAGTTCGCCCATCTTCCCCTGCTCGTCGCCCCCGATGGCGCCAAACTCTCCAAGCGCAAGCATGGCGCCGTCGTCAGCGTGACCACCTACCGCGATGCCGGCTTCCTCCCTCAGGCCTTCGTCAACTTCCTCTGCCTCCTCGGCTGGTCGCCCAAGGACGACCGCGAGTTTCTCTCGCTCGACGAACTCACCGCAGCGTTCACTCTCGAGGGCGTGAACCGCGCCAACGCCGTCATCAATTTCACTGACGCCGATCCCTTTGATCCCAAAGCCGTCTGGCTCAACGCCGAGCATATCCGCGCCCTGCCCGTGGACGAGCTCGCTCCTTTACTCGGACCCTTCTTCTCGCGGGGCGGCTTTGAGACTACGCCGGAAAAAGTGCTTGCAGTCACTCCGCTTATTCGGGAGCGCATCAAGCTGCTGCGCGACGCCGTCTCCGCCGCCGACTTCTTCTTCCTCCCCCAACTCGCCCCCTACGACCCCGCCGAGCTGATTCCACAAAAGGGCGATGCCGCCATGGCGCTCCGTGTCCTCCAGCACGCGCTCGAAGTACTGCCCGCCATCAACTTCGATCACGATTCGCTCGATCAGGCGCTTCGAGCCGCAGCCTCGCACATGGGTTTAAAGGCCGGGCAGGCCTTCCAGCCCATCCGGGTCGCCGTCTGCGGCCGCAAAAACGCGCCGCCGCTGTTTGAAACCATGGCCGTCCTCGGACGCGACGTCTGCCTCGCCCGCATCCGCCAGGCCGAAGCCAGCCTGCAATCTCTCGCAGTATGAGGCGACGATTTGAAGTGTATGGTCGCGGCTGACCCAGAACTGACCATACCAAACATATCTATCCATACTGTGGTGGGGCCAGCGGCGTTCGGCTCGAGGTGCGGACGACTTCATCTTAGGTCTCAAATACGGGATCTGGCGCAGCCGGGGATTTTCCAGAATTTGACCAAACGGCCGGAGGAGGCACCCTGGGCGAGAGTAGAGTCACCCGGCAGCACGGATTGTTTGAAAAATACATGCGGGGCGATATAACCGAGAACCAAGGAGATAAAATGCACGTAATTTGTTTTGTCACCTCGGAAGCGCGTCCCTGTCACGAGATATAGCCGCCTATCGAGGTGAAACAGAAATCGTTAAGGGAAGTCATGACAAACGGACGAACTCACAATCCGATACTTTGGAACACCATCGCCATAGTGCTCCTGGTTGCCGTAACGGCAGTAGCAGGGATCTTTTGGCCAGCAGCGTACGCGAAGGAAACGTTGTATTCGAGTGCCGGGGCCATCGGCAGCGATCTTGTCGATCTGCTGTTGGTCGTGCCGGTCTTGCTGATCAGCGGCATCTTGGGGTATCGAGGGTCGGTTCCCGCGCGATTGGTCTGGCTGGGCACCCTGGGCTATCTGCTTTACAACTTTGTTCTTTACGCTTTCGGGGTGCACTTTAACGCGCTGTTCCTGGTCTATTGCGCGACGCTGAGCTTGTGCTTCTACGCCACGGTATTCTGTCTTCCGTTGATTTCTCTCGAGCAGATCGCCCAAACCTATAGTCCTCGCGCGCCGCGAAAGACGACCGCCATCGTGCTCTTAGTGATTGCCGCGCTATATGCCGCCTTCGATTTGGGCGAGGACATCCCCGCGCTGCTGGCGGGGCGAGTCCCTCAAAGCGTCATCCAGGTGAACCTGCATGTAAACTTCATTCATTGCCTAGACCTGATCTTCCTCTTACCCGGCATGTGCATAACCGCATATCTTCTGTTCCGCGGAAAAGCATCCGGTTACGCGCTTGGGGCGGCATTTCTGGCTCTGTTGGCGATCATGAACATAGAACTTGCGGTCCTGATGGTGGTAATGGCCCTCAAGGGTTGTTTTGGAATGTTCTACCCGATGATCGTCTCATTCGCGGTTGTAGGTGTCGGTTGCACGGTTTTGCTGTGGTTCTACTTCGCGTCGGCAAAGAGAGGGCAGGTAGCCCGGGTCTGACCATCCTAGAGTGAATGAATGCCTCTCGATAAGGATGAAGGCTTCGTCCTTATCGAGGTGCACTCAATCGCGGTGGCAGATTGAGATGTCGGCCGACAGCTCACTCGATAATGTTATTAAGATTTGATGTGTGTGTCTCAACTTCCCACGGCTTGAGAATCACCCGTGCAGCCCTTCTTTAGTACAGCTCTCCAGTGGGATAATGAAGTACAGCTATGACCAACTCGAATCCGGAAAGCCCAGCCGCCGCCACTCCCTCCAACTTCCTCCGCGAGATCATCGCCGAGGACGTGCGCACGAAAAAGTACGGCGACGCCGTCATCCAGACCCGCTTTCCTCCCGAGCCCAACGGCTACCTCCACATCGGCCACGCCAAGGCCATCTGCATCGACTTTGGCCTGGCTGACGAGTTCGGCGGGAAAACAAACCTGCGTTTCGACGACACCAACCCTGAAAAGGAAGAACAGGAGTACGTCGATTCCATCATGGCCGACGTCCGCTGGCTGGGCTTCGACTGGGAGCGCCTCTGCTACGCCTCCGACTACTTCCCCCAGCTTTACGAGTGGGCATTGCAGCTCGTCAAAATTGGAAAAGCTTACGTCGACGACCTCTCCGCCGACGAGATCCGCCAGCACCGCGGCACCCTCACCGAGCCCGGGAAAGACAGTCCCTTTCGAAATAGGTCTGTCGAAGAAAATCTCGACCTCTTCACCCGCATGAAGGCCGGCGAGTTCCCCGACGGCAGCCGCGTGCTGCGCGCCAAGATCGACATGGCCTCGCCCAACCTGAACATGCGCGATCCGGTCATGTACCGCATCCTGCACGCTTCGCACCACCGCACCGGCGACGAGTGGTGCATCTATCCCATGTACGATTACGCACACGGCCAGTCAGATTCGATTGAGAGGGTCACCCACTCCATGTGTACTTTGGAGTTTGCGGATCACCAGCCCCTCTACCGCTGGTATATCGAGCAGCTCGGCATCTTCCCCTCGCAGCAAATCGAATTCGACCGTCTTAACATCACCTACACCCTGCTCAGCAAACGTAAGCTGTTGCAGCTCGTAAATGAAAAGCGCGTGAGCGCCTGGGACGATCCCCGCATGCCCACCCTCTCCGGCCTTCGCCGCCGCGGCTTCACCCCGGAAGCCATCCGCAACTTCGTCGCCCAGGCCGGCGTCTCGCGCACCAATGGGTCAACGGATGTCGAGATGCTCGAGCACTTCCAGCGCGACGACCTTAACCGCCGCGCCCGCCGCGCCATGGCCGTGCTGCATCCGCTCAAGCTGGTCATCGACAACTATCCCGCCGGTCAGTCGGAGCTGGTCGAGGTCGCGAACAATCCCGAGGATCCATCAGCCGGCACACGCCAGGTGCCCTTTTCCGGCGAGATTTATATCGAACAGGACGACTTCCGCGAGGTGCCTCCGCCCAAGTACTACCGCCTGTCTCCAGGGAAAGAAGTCCGCCTGCGCAACGCTTACTTCATCACCGCCCACAGCGTGGTGAAAGACGAGGCCGGCAACATCGTCGAGGTGCACTGCACTTACGATCCGTTGAGCCGCGGCGGCAACTCTCCCGACGGCCGCAAGGTCAAGTCCACCATGCATTGGGTCTCGGCCGCCCACGCCATCAGCGCCGAAATCCGCCTCTACGGCAACCTCTTCGCCAAGCCCGATCCCTACGACCTTGCGGAAGGCCAGGACGTTCTCGACAATCTCAACCCTAACTCCCTGGAGATCCTCTCGGGCGCCAAGCTGGAGCCCTCTCTCGCCCACGCCACGCTTGAGGACCGCTTCCAGTTCGAGCGCGTCGGCTACTTCTGCCTGGACCCCGACTCGAAACCGGACTCCACTCCCGCCCATCTGGTCTTCAACCGCACACTCCCGCTGAAAGACTCCTGGGCCAGGATCGAAAAGAAGTCAGGAGCGTAGCCACCTGCGGTGGGGCCGGCGCTCGCTGATCGCTCGCACAGTGTTGTGCTTTCCCGGGCCACCTGCGGTGGGGCAGCCGCTCGCTGATCGCTCGCATGGGTGTTGTGCTTTCCCAGGCCACCTGCGGTGGGGCAGACGTTCGCTGGTCGCTCGCATGAGTGTTGTGCTTTCCCAGGTCCTCCGCCGCGGCGGACAGGACCTGGGGCACCCGCTGGAGCGCTCACCTAAGGTTGTGGAAAAACCGGTAAAACTGTGGAAAATCGGCAGGAAAGATAGGGGTTTAACAGCAGGAGTGATTAACTCTAATCCTCAATCGTTTTAGTAAATGCAGGAAAGATTAACCCAAATACTAAATCATTTTAGGAAGCACAAAGGCGACGAATCCCACGACTAAAGCCTTTTAGTAAATCGATAAATCTCCTCTTGCAACGCGTGGTGAATTACTTTACATTTCATCGTGATCGTCAAACCAACGATCCTTGGTCTTGAACCTTGATTACCCGCGCAGCGTTCAAGCCCATCACAGGCAGTGTACAGTTCGGGATTCGGTATGAGCGTGCGCCTCGTTTTTCTTGGGATTGCGCGGCACAGCGATCCGTATCTGTCTACCTGCTTCCCCAGATACTCGATGCACGCAACAACTAGGGTGACGCCAGCGGTAACCGTAAGTTAGCAATCGAATCGAGATCGCAGTGGATGCGGAAAGAGTATCCGTGTATCGACTCACGGAGCCTCGCACGCGCGATCTTTGGGAACATCGTAGGACATCCAGAAACCGCAAAACGAAAAGGAGATCAGCATGCACTCAATGAGGTTCGTTTCGTTACGAGTTCAACTAGTAATCCTCTGCGCTCTCATCGCGGCGGGTTGCGCAACCATGGCGGCAAACGCACAAACGGTATACAACAATGGGTCTGGTACAAGCAACGGATACTACTATGCGTTGTATACCAGTAGCGGGTCGGCAACCTTGACACTGGGATCAACAGCCGGCAATTACGCCCTCAGCTGGTCCAATGCCGGCGATGTGGTTGGCGGTGTAGGCTGGAATCCCGGGAGCGCGCGGATCGTCGGCTACAACGTCGGCTCCGCCACTGGCTACAACGTCATTTCCCTCTACGGATGGACGCAAAATCCGCTGGTCGAGTATTACGTCACTGAGCTTGGTCAACTGTACCTGGCGACTGCAACTTACAAGGGCAGTGTTTCCAGCGATGGGCACAACTACAGCACCTATGAACATCAGCAGGTCAACCAGCCTTCGATCGTCGGCACCGCAACTTTCGAACAGTACCTAGATCAATGGGGCGGGCAATCGATTGGAACGAACGGCACAATCACCCTCGCCAACCACTTTAACCACTGGAACAGTCTCGGGATGAACATGGGCAGTTTCGCCATGCAGTACCTCGCGACGGAGTCATGGAGCGGTGGCAGCGGGTACGCTAACGCAACCGTATGGACAGCGAGCTCCAGCGGTGGCGGCGGTGGCGGCGGTGGTGGCGGTGGCACATTTCCCACCGGCACTCACAAGCTCATCAATAGCGCCAGCGGCCAATGCGCGGACGATAGCGGCGGCTCCACATCCAACGGAACCAAAGTGCAGCAGTACACGTGCTACAGCGGCGCGAACCAGAATTGGGTGATCACTTCCCTGGGCAACGGCTATTACTCGATAGGGAGCCAAAACAACTCCAGTGCCGTCTGGAATGTCACCGGCAATGGCACCTCTGCAGGAACAGCTATCCAGCTCTATAGCTACTGGTCCGGCGGAACCAACGAACAGTTCCAGCCCGTCGCATCGGGAAGCGGATACGAGCTCAAGGATCACAACAGCGGACTTTGCGTCGCCGATCCCGGCGGATCAGGCACGGCCGGGCAGCAATTGGAGATCGAAGCATGCAACGGGGCGAGCAGCGTGGTGTGGAAGGTGCAGTAGGTTTAAACCGGGTCACAACCGCATTGCTTCACACGGCAACTGGAACGGCGCCACTATCGCAGTGCCGGCGAACCTTGCGCTCGACGGAACGGCCTGCACCGTGACAAGCTCACTGCCAGTTGACCGGCACAACGCGGCGAAACATGTCAAAAGACCTGTTTCGCCGCGTTTTTGAATAAGAATGAGCGCGCGAGGAAAGTCAAGGGGCGCGGGCTGTTGCCTTCGCGGGCAAACGGATTTTGAGCTTATCTGAGTATTTGCAATCCAGATGCATGGGATTCTATGATCCGGATAAACGGGAAACGGGACATTTCTATGAGAAAAGTTTTCATTTTAATGGCAATAATGATTGTTGCCATCGCTTGCTCGGGGGAAATTCCTGCTAACTTTGTTTTCGTCAAAGGCGGGACTTTCAAGAACACACTTTCAAACTACTACGGAAAACGCGTAACCGTATTGGACTTTTATATCGGCAAGTATGACGTAACTCAAAGAGAGTGGATTGAGGTAATGGGAAGCAATCCCTCTAAATTCAAAGGCGACAATATGCCGGTCGAGATGGTCAACTGGTATGACAGTATCGAGTACTGCAACCAAAGGAGCATCAAAGAGGGCCTGAAGCCGTATTACAACATCGACAAGAACAAGAAAGATCCGAATAATCTGCCGGACCCGAAATTCGGCGATCTCGACGATGTGAAATGGACGGTAACAATTAATGCGGGAGCCAACGGATACCGGCTGCCGACGGAAGCGGAGTGGGAATATGCCGCGGGCGGAGGCCAGTTGAGCAAGAGTTACACTTATAGCGGAAGCGATGATGTGGAAGAAGTAGCATGGTATTGGAGAAATTCTGGAGATAAGACCTTGACCGGGTTTTGGAACTGGCCTGCCCTGGAGCAAAACCATAATCAATCGAAACCCGTCGGCGGCAAGAAACCCAACGAGTTGGGGCTTTACGATATGTCAGGCAATGTAAGGGAATGGTGCTGGGACTGGCACGGGGACTTGGAGGCCAATGTAACTGACCCTAAAGGAAGTCAGAGCGGCTATCGCCGGGTTTGGAAGGGCGGCGGTTGGATGGGCGACGCCCGCTACACCGAGCCGGCTTTCCGGGGCAGCCTGGCGGCGAATGGCAAGGGCCCCGATCAGGGTTTTCGTGTCTGCCGTAACAAGTAAGCCGGAACAAGTCAAACCAGGCATGATCGAAAAGATCTGTTTCAATGGATTGCAGTTCACGAATTCGCGCTCCGGGTTTGTCCTGAAGCCATCGGTTTCCGATCGGATGGAAGAAGCTCAGAGCTCATCATCGCAGGGAAAATAAGAACCAAAGAACAGTGAATAAGGGGCCCGGCCCCCCCGTTGCGGCAAGGCAGCTTCAGGAGTGGGTCAGCCGGGAGATTTCAGGTCAGGAGGTTTCCAATGCGGCGAACAGTATCTCTCATCCTCGCAGTTTTCGGATTATCAGCAACAGTTTTTGGCCAGACCACGCCAAGCGAACCGCAGACACTGCAGGCTCTATTAACGGAAGTCCGCGAACTTCGCCAGGAGCTGCGGTTTTCGCTGGCAAGAATTCAAACTGCCCAGATATTGCTCTCTCGCCTGCAAACTCAGCAATCAGTCGTTACGCACGCGGCAGACCGTTTAGACGAAGCACGCGCGAAGTTCGATGCTGCGCAAGACCGCCGGCAGCATGAGGCAAGCGAGTTTAAGCGGCTGGAAGATTCGCTCAGCAGCGAAGAGAATCCGGCGCAACAGAAGATGCTCGAGGATGAAATCGTCCACTTCAAATCAGAACTTGAAGCATCGACGGCCGCGGAGCAGCAAGCTCAGGCGATAGAAAATGAGTGCGAAGTGCAACTGCGAAATGAACGGGACAAACTCGACGCGATCAATGCTCAGTTGGACGAGATTCTTAAGAGCATGGGCAGTTCCAACGAACAGGGGATTGGCGCTGCGCGTTAATTCTGTGGCAAGGCCAATCCTGGACCTGGTTCTGCAGCAATACTCCATCTTGAGGCCGATGGCTGCAATACCGAATACATCCAGTCAGGTAGCTCGAGCGAAAGGTTACCAAACCGCAGATCCTCTGTCCCGTATTCCCGCCTCTTGTTACTTGGGCAACTGCGAGGTGTCCCAGCCGCCGTCGAGGGAGCGGACTAAACCGACGCTCGAAACGAACTGGCGGGTGCATCAGGATCACCCCGTCAGCAGTGCAGAGCTAGCACTTCGGATGGGGGTTCTTGAACACAACCTCGACCGGCGCCCAGTCTGACAGGCGCTTCGCGTCTACTTCGGCATCTCCGGCCTGGCTGGAGAGCGACGACGATGCAAGCGCCACGGATATCTTGACCTTTCCCTTGATGCAGTAAGCCCCGAGAAACCTCGACAGATCCCTACTTGCCGCATCCATATACTCCGCGGGAAGGGCGCCCTCGGCGCCAGCGATATCGACCGGAGCCATAATCATCCGATTCACCAACGGCGCATTTTTCGTATCCGCCGCAACGTCGAATCGCACCACGAGGCTGGCTCTTTTCTCCAGCGCGTCAGGATTCGCCGTGTACTTGATGGCCGGAATGGTGACGCCCGCCGGGTTCGGTTTTGCAGGCTGCGCGTCAAACGCGAGATGGTAGGGGGCCCCCTTCCATTTCGGCGTGACGGGAACGTTGGAAGCCTTGTCCCCCTGGTTTCCGCACCCCGTCAAAAGCGCCAATCCCACGATCGCCAATATGATGCCTTTTCTCATGTCATCCTCCACGTTCCTATCAGACGACGTGCCAGAATACCACTCCTGCGTATCACTGGAACAATGATCGCCGGGCGCCGGGCGCCCCAGAACCTGCACTGGGACCTGGGATATAGGCTCCTACTTCCCGATTATGTCGATCGCCACGAGAATCGTCTTCGGAGGCATGCAGGCATTCTTGTCGCAGGCCTGGTAGCGCAGCCTGGCCTCCACCAGATGATTGCCCGCCGTGGCCACGATGCGCGCCCGGATGGTGAACTCCCCCGTGTAGACGCTCAGCTTCGTGCCGGGATCCAACGGCAGCGTGAAGTCCTCGCCGGCAGGATAGCTGGCTCCCTCTAACCGCACGCCGGAGCCCTCGGGAATCGAAAACGTCGTCGGAATGAGTTCGTCTTCCCTGGGTGTATGCGAGTTGATATGCAGCCCTTGCGCAATGCGGAAGTGCAGGTCAACCTCGGTTGGCTTGCCCGCAGTTAACGTCACCTGCTCGGGAAACAGAAACTCGACCGCCGCGCCTTTCAGGATCGACCGGCCCGGCTGGTCGGCCTGCCCCTGAGCCGGCGAGCCAGCCATGAGAAGAACCAGAGCCGTTATACCGATTTGTATCTTCATCCCAGCCATCGTTCCGAATCCTGCGCTCATAACTGAAAGCTAGTAGCTAGAAGATGCCTTTACTTCCCCAGCGCCTGGCGAATATTCGTTTCGATATCGTCCTTGGAGGTCAGCCCCAGTTGCGCGGCGACCACCGTGCCCTTGCGGTCCACAAAAAAGGAGGTGGGCAGTTCATCCAGGCCGCCGTACGCCTTGTCGAGCGTTGCGCCGTCGATCAAAACCGGGTAGGGAATATGCATTTGTTGCGCGGAGCGAGCGATCTCACTCTTTTCCTCGCTCAGCTTCTGCGGGTCGTCGCGATCGATGTCGTCCGCCGAAACGCCGAGAATCTCAAATCCCTGCGCCGCGTACTGATTGCGCAACTCCACCAGCCACGGCGTCTCGATCTTGCACGGAGCGCACCACGTGGCCCAGAAATTGATCAGCACCGCCTTGCCCTTGTAGCTGGCCAGCGACACTTTTCTGCCGCTCAGATCTTCCAGGGCAAAGGCCGGCGCCGGCTTGCCCTTGAGCGGCGATAAGTACTGCGGCGCGCCGCCTGCCGGATTGGCCGCCAGTTCGCCCTTCGCCACGGAGGCCATCAGCCGCTCGGCGGCCTGCTTGCGGTACTCCCAGTTGGCCCACCCCACCCAAGCAAAGGCGGCCAGAATGAACAGAACGGCAGTGAGAACCAGCGTGTTGCGCTTCACGGGAATTGGCCTCTCCTTTTTATTGTACGAGCAGCGCTGCGCCCTGAACTGATACCATCAAAAGCCGATGAACAGTGATGGAGACAAGCTGACCCCGGCGGCGCTGATCCGCACCGAGGCGGCGGCGCTGGAAGCCCTGGCCGCGCGCCTTGAAGGGCCGATGGCCGAAACATTCTCCCGCGCCGTCGAACTGATTCTGCGCTGCGGCCATGAAAACGGCCGTGTCGTGGTCACCGGCATGGGCAAAAGCGGCATCATAGCGCAGAAAATTGCCGCCACGCTCAGTTCCACCGGCTCCCCGGCCTTGTTTTTGCACCCGGCCGAGGCAGTGCACGGTGACGTGGGCGTGCTGATGCCCGGCGATGTGGTCGTCGCGCTCTCCGCCAGCGGCGAAACCGAGGAGATTCTCCGCCTGCTGGCCACGCTCAAGCGCAAGGGCGACGCGCTGGTCAGCTTCACCTGCAATCTGAACTCGACCCTGGCCGCGGCGAGCGACGTAGCTCTGGACTGCGGCGTGGAGCGCGAGGCTTGCGGGCTGAATCTTGCGCCCACAGCTTCCACCACCGCCATGCTGGCCCTGGGAGACGCGCTGGCCATCGCCGTCAGCCTGCGCAAGGGCTTCCGGGCGGAGGATTTTGCGGAACTGCATCCCGGCGGCAAGCTGGGCAAGCGCCTGGCCAAGGTCCGCGACCTGATGCACACTGGTGACGATGTGCCCGTGGTCGCTCCCACCACCTCCATGACCGACGTGATCTACGAGATGTCCTCGAAGAAGCTGGGCATCACGACTGTGCAGGAGAGTGGCGAACTGCGAGGCGTGATCAGCGACGGCGATCTGCGGCGGTTGCTGGAGCGCGAAGGCGGCGCGGCCCTCAGCCGTACGGCCGGCGAAGCCATGAACGCCCACCCGAGGACTATTCATCCGGAGGAACTGGCCGCTAAGGCGCTGGCGATTCTGGAAGAGCGCAAGATTACGTCGCTGATCGTGGTGGATGCCGACCAGAAAGTCGAAGGCGTGCTGCACCTGCACGATCTGTGGGGCGTGGAGCTGATTTGAATTCAACAGATTTGGCGGAGGTCAGCGAAACTGCGGGGCCATGAGCGCGACCATCTCGAGGTCCCGGTCCAGAATTACGGATTTATCGGGATCGGAAGCGTCGTAGTGCAGGTGGACCCTCTTATCCTTGACTTGCCGGACGAACTCATTCGCGTCTTCCTCGCGGCGAAAGCGGTGTACATGCTTGCCTGAACGGTACTCCTCTACGTAATAGGTGTATGTAATCTCGGCCCAGAAGCGCAGCCCTTCCTTATGAACCTGCCCGTTCAGGATTGTGGCATCAGTCGCGGGCCATCCGGCCATCGCTTGGCTCTGCCGCCGTTTCTGATAAAGCTTCCGTACGCCGAACGCCGCAATCGCGCCCGGAATGATCCCAAAGACCTTGAGGAGCTTGATAAAGCCCAGCAGAATCGCTTCCCAAGGGATGTGGTGGGGATTCATATCTGAGAGTATGTCACATAGCTCCGGCCAACCGATTGGCGCCTCAAAGAAATGCTTTTAAAACCTTCCAGGATTCTGGACGTTTAAAATGAAAGCTGCTGTCAATTGTCTTGCGTCCGCAGCGAAACCGGGTTCCCTGCGACAGGTCTTCGTCGCTGGGTGGAAGGCGGACGGGAAAGCACGCACTCATCGCTATGCATCGCTGGTCCAAGTTGTTTATTCCCACTCTTCGCGAGGCCCCGGCGGACGCCGAAGTGGCCAGCCACAAGTTCCTGCTGCGCGCCGGCTACATCCGCCAGCTCGGCGCGGGCATCTACAACTACCTCTTCCTTGGGGCACGCTCGCTGAACAAGATCATCGCCATCGTGCGCGAGGAGATGGACAAGATCGGCCAGGAGTTCTACCTGCCGGCCATTCACCCGCGCGAGCCGTGGGAACAGAGCGGCCGCTGGACAACCATGGGCGACAACATGTTCCGGCTGAAGGACCGCAAGGGCGCGGAGCTGTGCCTGGGCATGACGCACGAAGAGATTATGACCACCATCGCCCGCAGCGAGCTGCGCAGCTACAAGCAGTTGCCGCAGATCTGGTACCAGATTCAGACCAAGTTCCGCGACGAACCGCGGCCCAAATCCGGTCTGCTGCGCGTGCGGCAGTTCACCATGAAGGACAGCTACTCCTTCGATATGGACAAAGCCGGGCTGGACAAGAGCTTCGATCTGCACGATGCGGTGTACCGCAGGATCTTCACCCGCTGCGGACTCAAGTTTGTGGCCGTCGAGGCGGATTCGGGCTCCATGGGCGGCTCGCAATCGCAGGAGTTCATGGTCTACACCGACGCCGGCGAAGACCTGATCGCAAGCTGCCCGGTCTGCGGCTACGCGGCGAACGTGGAGAAAGCCGTTTCACGGCTTGATCCTTTGGTTGAGATGGAGGCGACCGGTGACGGCAAGCCGGAGTTGGTTCATACGCCGGGCTGCGGAGCGATTGCGGATGTGGCCGCATTCTTCAAGATTTCGCCAGCTTCGGATATCAAATGCGTGGCCTACATGGCGCAAATCCGCCAACAGCAAGAACCTGCGCCAGGGCAACACGGCGGAGGTCTTCAGGCTGTTGCCGTATTCCTTCGCGGCGACCACCAGGTAAACGAAACAAAACTAACCGGCCTCTTGATCGCCGCATTGCAGACCCAGGGACCAGCAACCAAAACGCGATCAGTCAGTGAACTGCGGCCAATGGACGCCGATGACTTAGCGCATTATTTCCACGCTCCAGCCGGTTTCCTTGGGCCGGTTGGATTGGAGGCCGCCAAGACACCAATGTCTGGCGGGTTGACGGTGGTGGTGGACAAGTCCCTTGAAGGCCGCAGGAACATGGTCTGCGGAGCGAACAAGCTGGACTACCACCTGCGCAACGTCGTACCGGGCCGCGATTTCACCTGGACCCTCAGCGCCGACATCCGCAGCGTGAACGAAGGCGAAGCCTGCCCGAAAGACGGCTGCTCCGGCAAGCTGGTCGTCGGCAAGGCGGTTGAAGTGGGCCACATCTTCAAGCTGGGTTATAAGTACTCGGAGAGTATGGGGGCGCGCGTGCTGGACCTGAACGGCAAGGAAGTAACTCCCATCATGGGCAGCTACGGCATCGGCATCGAGCGCATCTTGACCGCGGCCGTCGAGCAGTCGAACGACAAGAATGGGTTTTGTCTGCCGGCCTCGATTGCGCCTTTCACGGTGGTAGTTACAGTCACCAACGTTTCCGATCCGGCTCTCGCCCAAACCGGCGAAAAGCTGGCCGCGGAACTGGAAGCGGCGGGCCTGGACGTGCTGCTGGATGACCGTGACGAGCGCGCCGGCGTCAAATTCAAGGATGCGGACCTGGTGGGCATTCCCTACCGCATCAACGTAGGCAAGAAGGCTGCCGGCGGCCAGGTGGAACTGGTGACGCGCGCGACGGCAACCAGCGTGGATGCAGCGTTGGATGAAGTGGTGGCGCTGGTGAAAGTCCGCGTCGCGGAAGACGCGTTAAAGACAGCTTTTAGCTTCTAGCTCTTCCTGTGTGAATTTGCGGCTTCGGTTTCCCACCGATTCCGCCCCCGGCACGGAAAGGCTAGAGGCTAGTAGCTAGTAGCTCAGTAAAAGGAGCAGCGATGGCGTTTAGAATCAGGCTGGCAATACCCAGGGGAAAGCGTTCCTGGTTAACGCTGCTGCTGGGCACCGGGGTGTTTACGGTTGGTGCCGCCGGTATTGTGTTCATTGCCGTCTTCGGTTATTTCTACTTCAAGTATCAGCACATTGTGGATGATCGTCTGAAGCAGCCGATCTTTGCTTCGACTGCCAAGATCTATGCCGCGCCGCGCGAGGTGCGCCCGGGGCAAAAACTCAGCGTCCAGCTCATCGCCAATGAGTTGCGCCAAGCCGGGTACTCGGCTGATGGCGCCGCGCAGACCTCCGAGTTGGGCACCTACAAGCAAGGCGGGCAGACCATCAGGGTCCGGCCCGGCCCGCAATCCTATCACGCGCAGGACAGCGCAACCATCCGCATCAGCGCGGGCGTTGTGGATTCGATCAGCGACGATCACGGCCAGCCGCTGGCCAGCTATGAGCTGGAACCGCTGCTGATTACCGGCCTGAGCGACGATCCCAACCGCACCAAGCGCCGCCTGCTCGCCTACAACGAGATTTCGCAGAGCCTGATACAGGCGGTTCTGGCCATCGAAGACCGCCGCTTCTTCGAGCACGGCGGCGTCAACTACATCAGCATGATCAGCTGGGCGTGGCATGACTTGATTGGCGACCGCAAGCATCGGGGCGGAGCCTCAACGCTGACGATGCAACTGGCGAAGCTGCTCATCGTCGCCGACACAGGCACGATTCGATACAAAATCTCCCAGATCGTCGTTGCCTTCCAACTCGAACATCGCTTCAACAAGCAGCAGATCTTCGAGATGTACGCCAACCAGATCCCGATGGGCCAGCGCGGCAGCTTCTCCATCAACGGTTTCGGCGAGGCATCCCAGGTCTACTTTGGCAAGGACGTAAGCAAGCTCGATCTGGCCGAGTGCGCTTTCCTGGCCGGCATCATCCAACGGCCCAGCTATTTCAATCCCTTTCACCATCCGGACCGCACCATCGAGCGGCGCAACGTGGTGCTGGATTCAATGGTTGAAACCGGAGCCATTACCAAGGTCCAGGCGGAAGCAGCCAAAGCGGAACCGCTGCACCTGGTTCCCGGCAGCGTGGACGCCAGCGAGGCGCCCTACTTTGTGGACCTGGTTCACGATCAATTGATACAGAGACTGGGCGAGCGCGACTTCAACCGCGAAAGCATGCGTATCTACACCTCGCTCGATCCAGACCTGCAACGGGTAGCGACGGTCGCGGTGGAATCTACGATTCATGTGGTGGACGAACAGGTGGACAGGCTGCACAGGCATCACAAGCCCGGCGAGACCTGGATCTATCCCCAGGTGGCGCTGGTGGCGCTCAATCCTCATACCGGCCAGGTGCTGGCGCTGGTAGGTGGGCGCAGCTACGGCCTCTCGCAATTGAATCACGCGGTAGCCAAGCGGCCGACGGGCTCCATCTTCAAGCCCTTCGTCTATGCTACGGCCTTTAGTACCGCCATCGAGGGCACCATTTTGCCGGGGCAAACCAAGCTCTTCTCACCGCTCACCATTCTCAAGGACGAGCAGACCACCTATGGAGCGGGCACGCCTTACGAGTACACGCCGAAGAACTTTGAAGACGAGTACTGCGGCAGTTGCACGGTGCGCCACGCGCTGATGCGCTCCCTGAACAATGCCACCATCGGCCTGGCCTCGCTGGTGGGATTCGACCGCGTTGCACAGTTGGCCCGCAGCGCCGGCATCAAGGGCGTGCAGGGAACGCCCTCCATGGCCATCGGCTCTTATGACGCCACCCCGCTGGACATGACCGGCGCATACACCATCTTCGCCAACGGCGGAGTTCACATCGATCCCTGGATGCTGGCCAGCGTGCGCACCTCCACCGGCGACATCATCGCCGACTACTCGCCTGACTCCAAGCAGATTCTCGACCCGCGCGCCGCCTATCTTACCCTCAGCCTGATGGAGAACGTGCTGCACAGCGATGTGACCGGCTCCGGAACCGGGGCGGGCGTGCGCAATATGGGCTTTTATGCCCCTGCGGCGGGCAAGACCGGCACCGACCACGACGCATGGTTTGCCGGTTTCACCTCCAACCTGCTGTGCATCGTGTGGGTGGGCAACGACGACTATACCGACATCAAGATACAGGGCGCCCACGCCGCCGCGCCCATCTGGGCGGAGTTCATGAAGAAGGCCGTCGCGCTGCCGCAGTACTCCGACACCCACGAATTCAGCGCCCCCGATGGCGTGAACATTGTCTCGATCGACAGCGTCAGCAACCTGCTCAGCGACGCCGCCTGCCCGGTGAGCTACGAGGCGGCCTTCCTGGCCGGCACCGCGCCCACCGATACCTGCGACCATCCTCCCGACCACCGCAACCTGCTGCAAAAGATATTCGGCCTGGGCAAACCAGCGAATTAGCCATCCAATCTGGAGTTCACCTCGCAAGAGAGCGTCGAAAGGGGGAATGAATTGGGTAGTTCCGAACTGAGTCCATTCGTCCTATTCCCGATCGCCTACCCTGTCGCAGCGATTGTCCCTGACGCAGAGAGAGGCTCAAGATGACCAGAGCGCGGCTCGACGGCCTGTGCCTGCTGCTTCTGGGCAGCACGGTGCTTCTTTTGCTGAGCATCGCTCTCCACAACGCCGTTCCCGCCGGGACGACGGACTTCAAACCAAGTTACTTCTCCGCGCGATGCCTTATTCAACATGGCGACCCATACAGCGAAAGTGAGGTGTTGCGCATATATCGGGCGGAGGGAGGAGCCCCGCTGAATACCGCGACGGCTCGCCAGATCCAGATTGCGACGCGGTATGTATACCCGCCAACCGCATTTTCCCTCACGGTTCCCTTCGCGATGCTGCCCTGGGGGCCCGCGAACATGCTTTGGATAGCGCTCACCGCCGGGAGCCTCATTTTTGCGTCGTTTCTGGCTTGGGATCTCGGAGCAAATTACTCGCCAATCCTCTCTGGCGCCCTGATCGGCTTCCTTCTCGCTAACAGCCAGGTGCTCATGATTCTCGGCAATCCCTCCGGAATTGCGATAAGCCTTTGCGTGGCGGCCGTGTGGTGCTTTCTGCGCGAGCGGTTTGTCCCGGCCGGCATCCTGTGTCTTGCGCTCAGCCTCGCAGTCAAGCCGCAGGATGCGGGACTGGTCTGGCTTTACTTCTTATTGGCGGGCGGAGTTTACCGCAAACGCGCATTGCAGACCCTGCTTGCGACGGTTGCCATCAGCCTGCCGTGCGTCCTGTGGGTCTGGCGCGTCGCGCCACACTGGATCCAGGAACTGCACTCCAATGTATCGGCGTTTGCGGTACACGGCGGTCTCAACGATCCTGGCTTCGCCGCAACGGGTGGACGCAGCCTGGATATGTTGATCAGCCTGCAAACGGCCGTCAGCTTCTTCCGGGACGACCCGCGCATCTACAACCCGGTCAGCTACCTTATATGCGGCTCGCTCCTGCTGCTATGGGCCTTCGTCATTCTGCGATCCCGCTCCTCGCCACGGAGAGCCTGGCTGGCGATTGCGGTCATCGCGCCTCTCTCCGTGTTGCCTGTCCATCACCATCTATATGACGCCAAGCTGCTGCTGCTCACGATTCCCGCTTGCGCCATGCTGTGGGCCGAGGGCGGCTTGATCGGGCGGCTCGCGCTTCTGGTGAATTCCGCTGGGTTGGTGTTGACCGGAGATCTTTCGTGGGCCATTTATTTTGGCCTCACCAACAATCTGTACCTGTCCAGAGCGGGAATGTCCGGGCAGATACTGACGGCTGTACAGGTCTTTACAGTCCCGCTCATCCTGCTGGTCATGGGCGTTTTTTATCTGTGGGTTTATCTGCGGCGCACTTCGGGGCGAAGCTGAGAATTGCGCCAACGCCGAAGAGGCCGCATCGCGTACCATGATCCTAACCGGGAGCGTCCATGCGAGACCATTTGGCCACACTCCTCGAAGACTTCCGCCGCTACGATCGCGAAGCCGCCGTGGTCCGCCACCAGGGCAACCGACGCCGGGTAACCACATACGGCGAGATCGCGCGCTTGGCCGGCCGTTTTGCAGCGCTGCTGGTTGAGCGGGGTATTGGACCCGGCGACCGCGTGCTCATCTGGGCTGAAAACAGCGCGGAGTGGATCGCCGCCTTCCACGGTTGCCTGCTGCGCGGCGTGCTGGCCGTTCCTCTTGACGCCTGTGGGACTGTGGAATTTGCCACCCGCGTGGCCGCCGACGTGGCTCCCAAACTGGCTGTCGGCGATGCGCTGCTGCTTAGCCAGTTGCCAGGCAAATGGCCGCAGATTACCTTTGAAGACTGGCTCTCCCACCTGCCCGCCACAGAAGCCGGCCCCGTTTCGGGACTGGCGCAGGAAACCCCGCTCGAAATCCTCTTCACCTCCGGCACCACCGGCGATCCCAAGGGCATTGTGATCACCCACGGCAACGTGCTGGCCAGCGTGGGACCCATCGAGGACGGGGCGCAGCCCTATATGCGCTACGAGCGGCTGATCCATCCCCTGCGCATCCTGCACACGCTTCCCCTGAGCCACGTCTTCGGCCAAACCATGGGCTTGTGGGTTCCGCCCATCTTCACCGCCGAGCTGCACTTCGAAAATCGTCTGGTCGCGCCCAGGCTCATTGAGACCATCCGCCGCGAGCGCATCTCCGTATTGGCGGCCGTGCCGCGCGTTCATGCGCTGCTCAAGATACACCTCGAAGCAACCCTGCCTTCGCTCGCCGAGCGCGTCACCGGCTCCAGCGGCTCAGCCGGGGTCCCCGGCGACAGGTCCTCTTCGCCGGAATGGAAGGCAAAGGGAGTTCCCGTCTGGCTCCGATGGTGGCGTTTCCGCGACGTCCACTCAGCCTTCGGCCTCAAGTTCTGGGCGCTCATCTCCGGCGGCGGGGCCTTGCCCGGTCCACTGGAGAAGTTCTGGAATACAGTCGGCTTGGTCGTGGTGCAGGGCTACGGAATGACCGAAACCACCGCGCTCATTACGCTCAACCACCCCTTTCACGTGGCGCAGGGAACCATCGGCAAACCGCTGGCCGGCCGTGAAGTCAAACTGGGCCCGGACGGCGAGGTGCTGGTGCGGGGCGCATCCATCTCCGGCGCCACCTGGTCCGGCGGCGCACTCCAGCCGCGTACGGACGAGTGGCTGGCCACAGGCGACCTGGCCGAGACAGAGCCCACGGGCGAGCTGCGCTTCCTGGGCCGCAAGAGCGAGGTCATCGTGACCGCGGCGGGCCTGAATCTGCACCCCGAGGACCTGGAAGCCGCCATCGAGCAGCAGCCGGGCGTCGCGGCCTGCGCGGTGGTGCCCATGGAAACAGCGGCTGGCCCCGAGCCTTGCGCCGTACTCGCCATTCGCGGGCCAGGCGGCCAAGCCGCGGCGGCCATCGAGCATGCCAACGCCCGCCTGGCGGAGTTTCAGCGCCTGCGCCGCTGGGTACTATGGCCCGAACCCGACTTGCCCCGCACCTCTACCGGCAAGGTCCGGCGCAAGGCAGTGGCAGAGTGGCTGGCCAGGATGCAGGCTGCGGCTACTCAAACCGGCACGCCAAACCCTGCCGGCGCCGCGGTCTTTGGGGCATCGGCGGATTGGTTGCTTGTGCTGATCGCCCAGATTTCGGGCGAAGCCCCCACGAGCGTCGGGGATGAGCTGCGCCTGACCGAAGACCTGCATCTCGACAGTCTGGGCCGCGTGCAGTTGGCCGCCGCCGTTGAGGAACGGCTGGGCATGGTTCCCGAGAGTGGGCTATTGGAAGATGTGCAAACCCTGGGGGAACTGCGTCAGTTGCTGGCCGCGAACACCGCCCCGGCAAGCGCACAAAGGCCAGGCGCCCCAGCGCCCGCTTCCCCGATCTGGGAAGCCACAAAAGCAGAAGAAATATCGGACAAGAGGCTGGGAAACCACGAACCCCGAACGGAGTCCGTTCCCCAGGAGCCGCAAGCCGGACCGGCTCCGGCAGCACGCTATATCTATCCGCATTGGCCATGGTGGTTGCCGTTCCGATGGCTGCGAGTTGCTTTCCTGGAAGCGGTCATGCGCCCCCTGGTCTGGCTGTTGGCCAACCCTGCCGTAGTCGAAACCGCGCCCGGCCGGCTCAACGCGGATGAGCCCATGCTCATCATCGCCAATCATGTAACGACCTACGACGGCCCCTTTCTGGAATACGCGCTCCCCGGCCCCATCCGAAGACGCATGGCGGTCGCCATGTCCGGAGAAATGCTGGAGGAGTATCGCCACTTTCGCAATCCCGAGCCTCTCCATCCCAGCGGACGATTCTTTCTGCCCGGTCCTTTGTTCTATCTGCTCGTGACGGCGCTGTTCAACGTCTTTCCCTTGCCCAGGCAGCGGGACTTCCTGCGCGGCTTTGCCCATGCGGGCGAGGCGCTGGACCGGGGTTTCAATGTGCTGGTTTTTCCCGAGGGGACTCGCTCGGCCGAAGGCTCTTTGGCGCGCTTCCGGCCGGGGATCGGTCTGCTCGTCAAGCAATCGGGAGCCCCGGTGCTGCCCATGGCCATGCGTGGCCTGGGCGAGCTGAAGACGCGCCGCCGGGACTGGTTCCGGTCCGGCGCCATCGAAGTGCGCGTAGGCCAGGCCATCCGCTTTGCACCGCAGGATTCCGAGGCCGCCATCACCGCCCGTCTGCACACCGAAGTGGAGAAACTGCTCAACGGCTGAATCGGCGTTCAGGGTATCGGGCGAATTGAAAAGTCTCAATGCATTTGACGTAGGAAGCGAGACGAACGACAATTGCTCAGACTGCCTAAACAACTTTCCGAGGTGATTTATGAAAGGGCTATCGGGACGCACATGGGCCGTTATCCTCCTGGTGGCGGCGGGAACGCTTATTCTCGGATCATGGATGTCAGGGCAAGGTCCTCAACCCAGATATCCCTTGGATCTGCCGGTCTCACTTGCAGTGGGTCATGTGAGGACCCCGCAATTCGAGGTAAAGAAGGGGCACTATAACATCGCCATCGAGGCGAAGCAACGCCTTCCTCTCGACGATATGAATTGCATGATGGGATTGGTCGATCCAACGCCATTAGTTCCGTGCAGTCGCGGCAAAGAACTTCAGATCCAGGCGAACTGGACGCTGTGGAGTCACGGCCGGATCGCCGATCAAGGATCCAGCACCACCCATAAGAACGATGGGGGGTGGGAGAATAGTGTGGTTATACGCGTCATCGGGGACTTCAAAGGCGAAAAAGGAAATAAATATATATTGGATGTGAACTTTACCAAGGACGGCTCCGCGCTTGCCGTGACCGACCCTCATTTGATCGTGAGGGCAAGCACTGAATAGGCGATGTAGCTGTAGTTTGGCGGGTAAGCCGGGTTTCCCAGGTTTCGCTTTTAAGGCCTGGGAAACCATCTCAGCCCGCGCCTGGCGCGCTAACTCGGCTGTCTCGGCCTGAAGTGGCAGGTTCCGCCGGCCAGCACCGAGGTCCAGATCGACGGATCCGCAGGTTGTTCGGTCGATCCGAGAAAGAGAATCCCGTCTGGCGCCAGCAGCCGGTGAATGTTGTTGAGCAAGGCGCGCCGCGTCTCCTGCGAGAAGTACAGCATCACGTTGCGCAGAAAGATCACGTCGAAGCGGTCGTCGGCGCGGCGGAAGGGCAGTTGCGGCGCGCACAGGTTGCCCTGGCGGAAGGCGCACATCTTCCGCACCTCCTCCTTCACCACCCAATCCTCGCCCACATGGTCGAAGTAGCGCACCACGAAGCGGGCGGGCAGACCCCGGTTCATTTCGACGCGGCGATAGCGGCCGGCCTGGGCGCGCTGCACCACCTCGGCGCACAAGTCGGTGCCCTCGATGCGGATGCTCCATCCGCTCAGCATGGGAAAGGACTCGCGTATCAGCATGGCCAGACTGTAGGCCTCCTGGCCGGTGGAGCAGGCCGCGCTCCAGAACCGCAGGCCGCGAACGAGCCGCCGACCTTCAATCAGCTTGGGCAGCAGGTCGGCGCGCAACAACTCAAAGGGACGGCCGTCGCGGAAAAAGCTGGTTTCATTGACAGTCATGGCCTCGGCGACGGCGCGCTCCAGCACCGGGTCCTTACTCCGCCGCAAGGACTGCACAAGCTCTTCCAGGCGGGTCATGCCCTGGTGATGCAGGACCTTGGTCAGGCGCGTATCGAAGAGATAGTCGCGCGAAGGGTCCAACACGTTTTGCGAGTAACCTAAGACAAGGTCGCGCAGATAGCCGTAGTCGACGCCCGTGGTTGTTGCCATGGCTATACCGCCAATTCCCGAAGCTCACGGGCCTCGCTGTGCGTCCGGCTGGCAATCCGGAGGATTTCGGGAACGATTGCGTTAAGCGGGAGCACCTTGTGGGCCAGGCCCTCATTGGCCACCGCGCCCGGCATTCCCCACACCGCGCTGGTGGCCTGGTCCTGGACCAGCACGCTGCCGCCATGGCCGCGAACGATGCGGCAACCGATCAATCCGTCAGAGCCCATCCCGGTCAGAACCACGGCCAGCACTCCGGCGCCATAGACCCCGGCCGCCGAGCGAAACAGCGCGTCCACGGCGGGCCGGCAGTGATTCTCCAGCGGGCCCTGGTTCAGGTGCAGAGTGGCCGCCGCGCCACCGCGCGCCGCCGCCAGCACCTCCATATGCCAGTTGCCTTTGGCAATGGATATGGTTCCAGCGCGCACCATATCGCCCTCCTCGGCCTCGCGAACACGCAACTTGCACCGCCCATCCAACCGCTCGGCAAACGGCTTGGTGAACTGCTCCGGCATGTGCTGCACGATCATCACCGGCAAGGGAAAATCGGCTGGCAGCGCCGGCAGCAGAACGTCAAGAGCCGCCGGGCCGCCCGTGGAAACGCCGATCGCCAGCACCAACGAAACCGACGAGACCGGAACCGGCGAGACCGGCGGGGCCTTGAGCGGCGGCGTCAGGCGCGGCGCCGGCGCAACGCTCGCTACACCGGGGTAGGGCGGCTGCATTTGCGGCTGGCTGGCCAGCGCATGAATCTTGGGAATCAGTTCGTGCGCGAGCGCCTGGATAGCCGCCTCGCGGCCCAATTGCCCGTCGGGCTTGGTTACATAGTCCGATGCCCCGCCGGCCAGGGCCTCAATGGTCACCTTCGCGCCGCGATGGGTCAATGAACTGCACATGATTACCGGCATTTTGTATCCCCGCGCGCGCAACTCCCTGAGTGTCGCCAATCCGTCTTTCACCGGCATCTCCACATCCAGAAGAATCAGGTCGGGGTGAATCATCTCAATGACTCGCAGAGCCGCTTCGCCGTCGGCCGCGCTTCCGGCCACTTCCAGGCCCGCATCGGCACAGACCACCGAGCGCAGCAGACTCCGCATCACCGCCGAGTCGTCTACGATCAATATCCGGGGCCGGCGACCTTCCGCCATCGCTTAAGCCTCCACCAGGCCGAGCATGGCCAGCTTTTCGTTCAGCGCTTCTTCGTCGAAGGGCTTCATCAGGTATTCATCGGCCCCGGCATCCAGTGCGCGGGTAATGAAATCGTTCTCCGCCTCGGTGGTCACCATCAACACCTTCATGCCGTCGAATCCCTGAGCGCGCAGTTGCCTGAGCATCTCCAGTCCGTCCATCACCGGCATGTACCAGTCCACCAAGGCAACGTCGAAGGGCACACCGCTATTCAGCCGATCCATGCCGGCCTGGCCGTCGGCTGCCTCCTCGCATTCGATTCCCATCTCTTCGAGCATGCCGCGCAGGTAGCCCCTCACAAACCGGGAATCATCGACAATCAGGGCTCGCATTCGCTACCTCCATGCCGAAGCAGGTTCTCCCCCCTGCTACTCTTACGCCGCCTGTGCCGCGCCCAACCGCATCGGGTCCAGCCGCTCGGGGTCCAGCATCACCAGCAGGCTGTCCTTGAGCTTGTACGCGCCGGCAAACAAGGCTCTCCGGCGCTCATCCAGAATGGATGGGTTCGGCTCATAGTCGGCCGATGAAACCGTCAGCACCTCGCCCACCGAATCCACCAGCAGCCCGAAACATCCGCCCGAACTATCAAGAACCAGGATGTCCTGCGGCCCGTCCCTGGGCGGAAGCGCGAGCAACTGGCGCAGGCTCACCGTGGTCAGCACGTCGCCGCGGTAGTGAACCAGCCCGCCCACGTAGCTAGGCGCCAGCGGAACCGGTTGCGGCCGCGCCGAGCCCACAATCTCCAGAATGTGGGCCATGGGCACGCCAAACAATGCCTGCCCCAGGCGCACTGAACACATCTCCACAAGCGTCTCTGCCGCCTTCTCCCTGCGATGAATTGCCGTCCCCGCTGTGCTCATCTCACTGTCTCCGCCCACTCTTCGGTCGCGTTCTCCGCGGCTGCCAACGGCGCCACGCCGCCCAGGTCAACCACCCCGGTCACGCGATCCTTCAGCAACGTCACGCCGCCCGTGCGCCGGCTCGTGCCGGCCTCGAACAGGTCGCCGCCCGCGGCCACATCCAGCACGTGCGAAACCGCGATGCCCACATGCCGGTTGCCCTCCCGGCACACCACCACAATCACCTGCGCATGGGGATTGCCCTCGGCCGCGGCCAGCACCCCGCCCGAATCCTCCACCGGCAACAGTTGCCCCTCGAAGTTGAGCACCGGCCGGCAGCCGATGTACTCGATGCGCGAAGCCGGGAGCTGTTCGATCCGCAGGACGTCCTTGAGCGGCACTGCGGCCTGCCGCCCCGCGGCCTCCACCAGCAGATACTCCAGGTCCTTCGCGGCCCCGGTTTCGTCTTCGCTCTCCGCCGGGCACACGGCCTCATCCTCCGCGCTCAGCGCCACCCCGGCCTTCATCGCGATCGCTCCGGGGTCCAGAATCAGCGCCAGATCGGCGTTGCCCAGCACGGTTGCGCCCGAATAAAGCCCGATATCCTTGAGCACCGCGGAGAGCGGCTTCACTACAATCTCCTCCGGATCGGCCAGCCCATCCACCACCAGCCCGAACCGGCGCCCATCGGCGTCCAGAACGGCGATAAAGACATCCCGCTCCACGGCGATTTTTTGTTCGACGCCCGGCATCAGCAGCCGGTCAAGAAACACCAGCGGCAGCAGCTTGCCGCGCAGCCGGTAAAGCGGCGCGTTCTCAATCCATTCGATGGCCGTGGCAGCCTGTTCCGGCGGAATATGCACCAGTTCGGAAAGCGCGCCCTGGGGCAGCGCAAAACTCTGGTTCACGCTGCGCACAATCAGCGCGGGAATGATGGCCAGCGTGAGCGGAATGCGCAGCCTCAGCGTGGTTCCCTTGCCGGCGCGCGAGTCGATCTCCACCTTGCCGCCGATCTTTTCCACGTTGGTCCGGACCACATCCATTCCCACGCCCCGGCCGCTCACGTTGGTCACCGTCTCGGCGGTCGAGAAGCCAGGCAGGAACAGCAGTTGCAACAGCTCCCGCTCGCCCATGTGCGCGGCGCGCTCCCGCGTAATCAGCCCGCGCTCGATAGCTTTCTGGCGCACCTTCTCCACAGCAATCCCGGCGCCATCGTCGGAAACCTCGATCACGACGTGGCTGCCTTGCTGCGCGGCCCGCAGCTTGAGGGTTCCTTCCGGGTCCTTGCCCGCCGCCAGGCGCGCATCGGGCGGCTC
>DATFYK010000127.1:0-22477 GCA_035315085.1 Occallatibacter sp. | reverse complement strand
TTGGTGATCTACTTCAGCTACTCGATCCGGCACAGCAAGGTGCAGAAGCTGCCCAGGGCGCAAGAGGGCGATTGATTCAGCGAAAGCAGCCAGATGCTCATCGAAGAACACAAGCCGCTTGCGCCGTTTACCACCTTTGGCATCGGCGGCCCTGCGCGCTGGTTTGTCGAGGCAGCCAGCGAAGACGATATCGTTGCGGCGGCGGCATGGGCGCGGGAGCGCGGACTTCCGCTGTTCGTATTGGGCGGCGGCAGCAACCTGCTGGTCTCCGACGCCGGATTCGATGGCCTGGTGCTGCGGGTGGGTCTGCGCGGCATCGCTGTGGCGGAACGGACGGAGGATTCAGGCCAGAGGACCTATCACGCCGCTGCGGGCGAAGATTGGGACGGCTTTGTCGAGCGAACCGTCGAAGACAACTGCGCGGGCGTAGAGTGCCTGGCAGGCATTCCGGGCACGGTGGGCGGAACTCCGGTGCAGAATATTGGCGCATACGGGCAGGAGGTGGCGTCGTCCGTCGAACGGGTGCGCGCGTTTGATCTGGATGAGCACGAATTTGTCGAGTTCTCTGCAGCGCAATGCGGCTTCGCCTATCGCCGCAGCCGCTTCAATTCGGAGGATCGCGGGCGCTTTATCGTTACCCGCGTGGACTACCGGCTCACCCCTGGCGGCGCGCCTACGTTGCGTTATGCAGAGCTCGAACGCGCGCTCGTGCCCATGCGCTCAGAGGGCAGGGAAGTGAGCCTTGCCGAGGTTGCAGCTCAGGTGCGACGCCTTCGACAGTCGAAGGGGATGCTGCTGGTCGAAGGCGATCCCGACAGCCGCAGCGCAGGCAGCTTCTTCAAGAATCCGGTGGTCACAGAGGTGCAGGTGTGCCGCATCGCGGAGTGCAGCGCAAACGAGCCGCCGCGCTTTCCCGCAGGAGCGGGGCCTGAGAATATGGGCCGGGTCAAGGTGCCCGCCGCGTGGCTTATTGAGCAGTCGGGTTTTGCGAAAGGCTTTTCGCTGGGCGCGGCATGCATCTCCTCGCGGCACACGCTGGCGCTCATCAACCGCGGCGGGGCAAGCGCGGCAGAGATCCTCACTCTCGCCAACCAAATCTCCGCCGCTGTAGAAGCCCGCTTCGGTATTCAGCTTGAGATGGAGCCGGTGATGGTGGGGTTCTAACTTGCAGCTATAGAATAATTGGTAGCTCAACAGTGATTCAGGCACTGTGGTGGTGTAAATGTGAACGTCCCATCTCTGGTTCGATTCTTCAGGCAACAGGTCCTTTACATCGTCATCTCCGCGGTCATCGGCGCCATTTTCTGGGCCAGCGGACAGCCAATCAATTTCGCCACGATTCTGACCTATTCTCTCTGCATTGGGAATCTCCTCAACCCCGCGATATACCGGTTGGAGTTCCTTTATTCGGATAGGCCATTTCCTTACAACTGGCTGATTTTTCTGCTTGTCTTGCTTGCACTGACGGTCCCTGTTTACCTCATTACGGCCGTAGTTGTGTGGTTGATCGCTCCACCGGTTCCGGAGACGCTTTCTCATCTCATGCGAACGGGATGGAGGTTTCCATTCCTGGTCACCTTCGTCTTCGGTTTTCTCTCCTTTCTGTACCACACTACGAAAGAGCGGCTTGTGAGGCGCAACGTCGAGCTTCAGCAATCAGTTGACCGCGGCACGGCGCAGCTTGAAATGCAAGAGCAGGAATTGGAGCGTGCCCGGGAGATACAGCAGTCGCTGTTGCCAAAGAACATACCTCAGCTTTCCGGATTCGAGGTGGCTGGAGCATGGCAACCAGCGAGGAGTGTGAGCGGGGATTACTACGATGTGCTCAGCCTTGGCGACCACAGACTTGGAATCTGCATCGCCGACGTAGTCGGGAAAGGAGTATCGGCCGCGCTGCTAATGGCCAATGTGCAGGCCGCGGTACGCGCCTTTGCCAGCAGCTCGGAGAGCCCGGCCCAGGTTTGCGGCAAAGTCAATCGGCTTTTGTGCGAGAACATTGCGAGAGGGAAGTTCGTGACCTTTCTTTATGGAATCCTCGATGGCGATGCGCGCACCTTTCAGTACTGCAACGCCGGGCATCTTTACCCCATCCTGGCATCGGGAGGTTCCGTCCGGACGCTTGAGCAAGGCGGCGCGGTGCTGGGCGTTTTCCCGGCCTGGACATACGAGGACTCGAAAATAGAGTTAAAGGCAGGGGACCGCTTGCTCCTGTTCACCGACGGCATCACGGAAGCGTCGGATGCAAACGATCAGGAATTCGATGAAACGAGAATCGCAAGCTTTGCGAAAGCCAATAGCGCGCTCTCCGCAAGCGAGTTGAATAGCCGGCTGCTGGCGCAGGTCACCGCCTTTTGCGGCGCCCAATTCCGGGATGACGCAACTCTGCTTGTGATTGCCGCAAATTAGGCGTTCCCGATTCGCTCAAGCAGCTGTTGCCACTCCGCTGGATTTGCATGGGACAAGCGGCCTTCGGGCCGGGTTACTCGCGAACAAATATTCCCATCCAGAATTCCTTGCCCGCCGGAAGTGAGCGTCGGGCCTCGTATATGAGCCGGAATGTGCGTTCTTCAAGCGTTTTCCGGAGCCACATGGGGTCGATCAGGGAGAAGTGGGAAGCAAACCCGTGAATCGAAGCGAACCCGCTCCTGCCAATATCTTGCCCGGCTTTAGCTGGAAGTTGCAGCACGATCGAGAGAGCGCCGCCGTCCGCGACCAGAGAGATTGCGTTGTCCAGACAGCGAGCAACGCCCGCGTGCTCGAATACCAGGGCCGCATGGACCAGATGCACGGGCTGCAGTTCTATAACTTGTTCAGCCAGATCGATGCAATGAAGCTCCAGTCCAGTTACATGGGAGTAACGCCGGCGGACGGCATCCAGATACAGCGGGTTGACATCCAGTCCCACCACGCGCGCGGTCATCTTGCTGTCGATGCGCTCCAGTCCATTTCCGCCCGCGACTCCAAGGACGGCGATGGAAGCAGGATGACGGAATGCGATAGCCTCCGCGAACAGATCCGACAAAGCCCCCAACTGCTGAACTTCGGCCGACGTCATGTGCCCCTCGTAGTCGGCGAGGGGTATATCGAGCCATGGATTCGACATGTTTCAATCAGGTAAGGCAAAAATCGCCGTACGCTGGTAGGCTAACACCAGGCATGAACGACAGTTTGCACCAATTACGTTGTTTCGGATGCGGGGCGCGGGTCACGGGCGCGGAAGCGAAGCCGGACTTCCGCTGCACCCAGTGCGGCGACCTTTTTGAAGTAGAGTATCCCGGCTGGAGCCAGCGCAAAGGGCCTGACCGGCCCAACCCCGGCGCGCTCAAGTGGTTGTGGCGGGAACGGCGCTGCTCGTCAGAGGAGCTGGACCACTCCGGCGTCTGGCGATTCCGCGAGCTGCTGCCGATTCTGGACAGCTTTGACAACATCGTGACTTTGCGCGAGGGCAACACGCCCCTCTACCATCTGCCCCGCGCCTCCAAGGCCCTGGGAATCGACCAGCTCTTCGCCAAGCACCAGGGAATGAACCCGACAGGTTCCTTCAAAGACACGGGCATGACCGCTGCGATGAGCGTGGCCAAGGAGCGCGGCTTCGAGTGGGTGGCCTGCGCGTCCACAGGCAATACGTCCGCCGCCATGGCCGCCTATGCCGCCCGCGCCGGACTGCGCAGCCTGGTGGTGATTCCCGAGGGGAAGATCGCCTGGGGCAAGCTGTCACAGGCCATGGACTACGGGGCCGTCACCTGCCAGTTGAAGGCCGATTTTGACGGCTGCCTGCGCTTGCTGACGCAGATTGTGAACGAAGCGCCCATCTATCTGCTCAACTCGGTCAACCCCTACCGGCTGGAGGGGCAAAAGACGCCGGCCCTCGAGATTGCAGAGACCTTCGACTGGAATGTTCCCGACCACCTGATCGTGCCGGGGGGCAACCTGGGCAACAGCTCGGCGCTGGGCAAGGGCTTCCGCGAGATGCACGAATTGGGGCTGGTGGCGCGGCTGCCGCGCATCTCCGTGATTCAGGCGGCGGGAGCCAATCCTCTGGTGCGCTCCTTTGAAACCAGCCACGGGGCCGCGCTGGAGCCGGTAGAGGCGCACACGCGGGCCACCGCCATTCGCATCGGCAATCCGGCTTCGTGGCGCAAAGCCGCGCGAGTCATCCAGGAGACCGGCGGCTGGTGCCTGGATGTGACCGAGGCTGAGATCGCCATCGCCAAGGCCGAAGTGGGCGCTGAGGGTCTGGGCTGCGAGCCGGCATCCGCCGTCACCCTTGCAGGATTGAAGAAGTTGCGCGCGCAGGGTGCGATCGAGCCCGGGGAGACAGTGGTTCTGATGCTCACCGGCCACGCCCTCAAGGACGCGGATTACACCATCGACTTCCATCGGGGAACGCTGCTGACGGATGAGGAGAGAGTTGGCCGGGAGTCGGAGATCGAGGGTTTGCGGCGCAACGCTCAGGTGGTCGAGGCCACGCCAGCCGCGGTGCTGGCCGCGATGAAAGACAGTGTGGGATGAACGACGCTTCAGTTGCAAGTTCAGAAAGTTTCCATCTGCGGCTGCCCGCCACCTCAGCCAATCTCGGCCCGGGTTTCGATGCCTTTGCCGTGGCCCTGGACCTTTATCTTGAGATCGAGGCCGAAGCGGCCGCGGAGTTCTCGATTGCCGCTGCGGGACGCGACCGGGAGCGCTGTTCAAGGCTAGAGAACAATCTCATCCTGGAGACCTATCAGGGTTTGCTGGAGAGCAACGACAGGGCGGTTGTGCCCCTGGCAATTCGCATGGCCAACGGCATACCGCTGGGGATGGGCTGCGGATCGTCGGCAGCCGGACGGCTGGCAGGCATCGTGCTTGCCGCGCACTTTGGCCGGCTTGACTGGAGTTCCGAGCGCATTCTTGAAGAGGCTTGTGCGCTGGAAGGCCACCCGGACAACGCCGCGGCCTGCTGGCTGGGCGGGTTTGCCGCCGCAGCCTGCGAAGGCAGGACCGTGCATGTGGCCCGCCTGGCGGCTCCGGCCGAATGGAGGGCCATCGTCGTTCTTCCCACCGAACCCTTGTCCACCAGCAAGGCCCGCGCCGTGCTTCCCGGCAGTTACTCCAGCGCCGACGTGGTGGCCAACATACAGTCCGTAGCACTGCTGGGGCTGGCCTTTGCCCTGGGACGGACCGACCTGCTCCGCGTAGCTATGAAGGACCGCATTCACCAGCCCTACCGCGCCCCGATCTGCCCGTTGCTTCCGCCTCTGCTGCCGCTGGCGGGAGGGCACGGCATTCTGGGAGCGGCGCTGAGCGGCGCCGGTCCATCCGTGCTTGTGGTGGTGGGCAGCGAGGAAAGCCTGCCGGAGGCGATGGGGGCCATCCGCAACGCGCTGGCGGGCATTCTGGAGCCGGAACTGGTGATCTGCCGGTTTCTGCCCGCCGGGGCAAAGCAGTTGCTTGAACCCCGCTCCATTTGAAGATGTTGAGACGTCTCGCACTCCATGCGATGCAGCCGTTGACCAGGTGCAATCTCTTCCGGGTCGCTGTTAACTTTCTGGCTAATAACCCGTTTGTGGGTGCTAATCACCTGTTGGTTTTTGGTTTAGCATTACCTAAGATTTCTTGCAATTCACACGAGGAACACATACATTACCGGGCGTGGGCAGTTCTGGGGGAGGGCTGCTCTAGCGCCCGTGATCCTGTTCAGGATCCGGGCGCTTTTATTTACTCCCGTGGCGCGTCGAGAGCGCAATAAGGCCAGCGTCTCAGAGGCTGAAGGCCGGATTGGTGAGCCCATCGCGCACCCATCTGCCGTTACGGTTCAGGCACGGTTTGCGACTTTTGCCCCGCGCGGCGCATCTCATGAAAGCGCAGTAGACGGTAAACTGAAAAAAGTGCAGTAGCCGCAAGGAGGATCATGGCTGGTTTGGGAGTCCTGGAAGTAAGCGATGTGACGTTCGATCAGGAAGTGCTCAAGAGCGAGCAGCCGGTTCTGGTGGATTTCTGGGCCGTTTGGTGCGGTCCGTGCAAGGCCATCACGCCAATCGTGGATGCGGTGGCAGCTAAGTTCGCAGGCCAACTCAAGGTGGTCAAGGTGAATGTGGATCAGAACGGCGCAAGCCCGTCGCGCTACGGCATTCGCGGCATTCCCTCACTGTTGTTTTTCAAGGGCGGCAAGGTGGCCGACCAGGTCGTGGGCTATGTGCCCCAGGACGTGATTGAAGAAAAGGTCCAGCGCCTGCTGGCGTAACGGAACTCAACCGAAGCTGCGGATTGGCAATGAAAAGGCCCGGCGGGCGCGCCGGGCCTTCACCGTCTCCGGCGACTGAGGAACGTCTACCGGTACTTGCGAAGCACGCCCAGCACGCGGCCCTGAATGGCCACCTGCGCTGCGGGAACGTAGATGGGCTCCATCTCCAGGTTGGCCGGCTGCAGCCGCACTACGCTTCCCTCCGGATAAAAGCGCTTCAACGTGGTCTCCGAGCCATGCACCAGGGCCACCACGATCTCGCCCTGGCGAGCCGTCCGCGTGCGCTCCACCAGCACGTAATCGCCGCTGATGATGTGCTCGTCGCGCATCGAGTCGCCGCGCACCTCGAGGGCAAAGACGTCGCGGTTGCCCACCACGTCGTGCAGGGAGATGCTCTCCGGCGTCTCCGTGGCCTCGACCGGAAATCCGGCTGCGATTCGCCCGGCCAGCGGCAGCCTGTCGCTGGTGCGGGTGCGCGTGCCCGGCGGCAGAACGTCGATGGAGCGGCTGCGGTTATGCACGCGGTCCAACAGACCCTTCTTTTCCAGGTTGGTAATGTGCTTGTGCACGGTGGCCAGGCTCCTCAGCCCCATGCCGCGCGCAATCTCCTCAAATGACGGGGAGTAGCCGTTGCGGGCCACAAACGACTCGAGAAAATCAAGAACCTCTTTTTGCCTTCTTGTAACAGCCATGCGGGCATTATAGCGAATAAAAAGCGAATTGCAACATTTTTTTGCTTGTTCTTTCGGGAACAGGGCGCGAACTGAAATTCGTGGGAAGAGCTTCAGCCCCTCTCACCCGGCAAACTGGCTTCTGAATACCCTATTGTTTCCCGGAATAGTTGCATTTGGGGCATTGCCGGGGGGAGTCCAGGCTCAAGAGAAGGCGGGAAATTGCCGATATGCCGGAGGTAGTCTGTCCGCGCTCGATCCCGGCGCGGAGAGCGTTCCTCCGAGGACAAATGATCTCTCTGAAAAAGTACCTGGAAGCCGTCGACAGCGCCCCGCAAGCGCAGAATGCGGGCGGCGCGAAGTTGCCTGCCGTGAGCGGGGCAAAGAAGCTGGCAGTACTGGCCGCGCCCAACGCGAAGGAGCTGTTTCCGGTGGCCATGGCCGCGTATCGCTCAGCGTTCAGGAGACGGCTGCAAAGCGATAGGCGCAACCAGAGCTGGAGTTTTTCTGCAGCCTATTGAGGCAGAGACTCTCCTGGGCGAGGCTCCGGGGGCTGCCCGGGCTTAAGCAGGAGCGGCAAACCGGGGTCAATAGAGCGACGTGCAGCATCCGCCGTTTTGGGACATCACCCCCAGCCTGTGCCGATACTGGAATCCTCCCTCGTCCTTTCTTCTTTCCAATCTTGAGTTCTTCACCCCCGCGCGGGATGGTTATGGGAGCCGTTCCTTAGCGCAAACTAAGCCGGCTGGGATGCGGCGCGGCGAATGCCGTGCCCTTTCCTAGAGCGGGCTGACGTTGCGGGTTGAGGACGCCGTCCAAGAGAAAGGCTGCCATGAGGTTATTGATCGCCGAAGACGACAAGGCGCTGGGATTGTTTTTGAGCCGCGGACTGGAAGCCGACGGGCATCGCGTACGCGTGGCCTGCGATGGAGCGGCCGCTGTGGAGGCATTTCGCCAGGATATGCCGGATCTGACCATCCTCGATCTCAATATGCCGATCAAGGACGGCGAACAGGTGCTGGAGGAGGTTCGGGCCATAGACGCCGACCTGCCGGTGCTGGTGCTGACCGCGCGGCAGGAGGTGGACACGCGCGTCCGCTGCCTGGACCGCGGCGCCGACGATCTGATGATCAAGCCCTTCAGCCTGCACGAGTTGCGTGCCCGTTGCCGGGCCCTGTGGCGGCGCAAGCGGGAGACGCGGCTGCTGTTGAGGGCCGGCGACCTGGAACTGGACCGGCTGGATCACACGGCCCGCCGCGCCGGCCAGTCGATCTTGCTCACCAACAAGGAGTTTGCCCTGCTGGAGCACCTGATGCTCAACCGCGGCCAGTGCGTCTCGCGGGTGGAGCTGCTGGACTCGGTCTGGAATCTGGAGCCGACGCAAACCACCAACATCGTGGATGTCTACATCAACTACCTGCGCCGCAAGCTCAAGGACCCGCCCCCGGGACAAATAATCCGGACGGTGCGCGGGCATGGCTACGTGGTGCCATCGGAGGCCGATCTGGCGCTCCCGGTCCTCGTCCTGCCCGCAATATTGCCGGCTGCGGCCGGCCCGGTGATGGAAGTGCACTAGAAAGAGCGCTGCCCCTTGGACATTCTTTAACCCGTTCGACTTTGGAGAATCACATGCAGCCTGTTCCGGTTCCCGTTCTTCCTTCATCCGCCCGCATTCGTTCACGCACGGCCCTGGTGGCCAGCGCCGACGGCAACTTCCGCCAGCGGCTCTCCGAGATTCTCACCGGCCTGCGCTGGCAGGTGCGCGAGGCCGAAGGCGGCGCCCAGGCCTGGGCCGAAACCGAAGCCGCACTCCCTGAGGCCATCATCGTCGACTCATGGTTGCCCGATCTCAACCTGGCCGAGTTTATCAAGGACTTCCGCGGCTGCTTTCCCCAAGTGGATCTGGTGACCGCAGGCGGCTCCTCTGCGCAGGAGAGCCCGCGCGGGCCCTATCGCCAGGAGCTGCTCTACGCGCTGCGCTGCAGCCAGGACACCGATACGGTGGCGTGGAACACGGCGCCCGCGCTCAACAAATCGAACCCGGCGCCAGCCCGGATGCACACGAAACCCTGGCCGGTCCTGGCTCATCCTGGCGCAGCCCAGGCGCCTTACTCGCCGCGGGATGGCGTGGCCAGCTCGAAGCCCGCGCAGCGCAACTCTTCCCCGGCGGTACCCATCCTGCTGGAACTGCCGCGACCCGGTGACGAGCCGGCGTCCATCGAGCGTCTCCCGGAGATGATCGGCAACGCCGCCTGCATGCTCGAGGTCAGCCGCCGCATCCGCCTGGTGGCTCCGCGCTCGACTCCCGTATTGATCGAAGGACCCACCGGCTCGGGCAAGGAGCTGGTGGCCGAGGCCCTGCACCGGCTGTCGCCCCGAAGCCGCAAACCGTTTGTCGCCATCAACTGCGCGGCCATTCCGGAGGCGTTGCTGGAAGCCGAGCTGTTCGGCCACACCCGCGGCGCTTTTACCGGCGCGGTGCAGGGGCGCATCGGACGCATCGAAGCCGCCGACGGAGGCACGCTGCTTCTGGATGAGATCGGTGAGATGCCGCTGGCCCTGCAAACCAAGCTGCTCCGCTTTGTGGAGTGCGGCGAGCTGCAACGGGTGGGCGACAACGAGACCGTGAAGGTGGACGTGCGCATCGTGGCCGCCACCCATCAGGCGCTGGCCCAGCTGACCCAGTCGGGCGGTTTCCGCGCCGACCTCTACTACCGGCTGGCCGTCTTTCTCATCCGCACTCCATCGCTGGCCGAGCACGCCCAGGACCTGCCTCTGCTGGTGGACCACATCATGCAGCGGATGGGCCGCGAGGCGCCGGTAAAGCGCGTCGACCCGAGAGCAATGGCCAAACTCGCCGTCCACGACTGGCCGGGCAACGTCCGCGAACTCGAACACGTCTTGGAGCGGGCCGCCATTCTGGCCGGCGATGAGACCGTCCTCACCACGAGGGAGATCGACTTTGGATTCTCGGTCAACTGAGCGGCCCCAAGAAGGGACGTTGCGATGAGCATGGAGATCGAAACGCGTCTGAGCGACCAGCTGGCCCGTTACCTGGACTTGGCCACCAGCCAAGCCAAGCTGACCGCGGCCAACATGGCCAACATCGACACCCCCGGCTACCGGGCTGTGGGGATGGACTTCGAGGCGGAGATGCGGGAGGCCATGGACGGCGTGGACCGCGGACGCGCGCCCCGGCAGGTGCGTGTCAATTTCGCGGATGGGCTGATCGCGCGCCCCGACGGCAACAACGTCTCCCTGGACCGCGAGGGCCTGAATCTGGCCGAGGCGCAACTGGAGTTCAAGACTGGCGTGGCATTGCTCCGGCAGGAGTATCAGCGGGTGATGGACGCCATCCACGCCGACAGCAAGTAGCAAGAAGCAGCTTCTAGCTTCTAGCAGAACGGCCGGGCAGGACAAGGTTGCAGAAGAGCGCCTTCGTTGAATCAGCAAAGTTCAACGGCGTGATTCGGTGGAGTGCCAATAGCCAGTAGCTAGATGCAGAAAGCTATTGTTGAAAGGAGTCGGCAAGATGAATCTCTTTGGATTGATGGAAACCTCGGGCGGGGCCATGCAGGCCGAGCGGATGCGCGCCGAGGTGGTGGCGGCCAACATGGCCAACGCTGAAACCACGCGCACGGCCACGGGCGGAGCCTATCACCGGCAGCACGTGATCTTTGCCGCCAATTCGGGCGATCCCGGGTTTCTCGATTCTCTATCCACGGCTACGGGGAGCGCGGCTTCGGGAACCGCGAGCTCATTGGCTCTTTCCGCGCTGAATGCGGCCGGCTCCGGGCCGGTGGCGCCGGGCGTGCATATCGCCGCTGTGGTCGAGGACCCTTCGGCTCCGCTCAAACGATATGATCCGGGGCATCCCGATGCCGGGCCCGACGGGTATGTCTCGTACCCGGACATTAATCCCCTCACAGAGATGGTGGACCTCATGGGGGCGACACGTGCATATGGTCTGAATAGCTCCGCGGTGCAGGCTGAGAAGGGCATGATCATCTCGGCATTGGAGATCGCCAAGTCGTAGCCACCGGCAGCGGCCTGACGGCCCTGGCGGAAGACGGCACGAGGAGCTGGAAAGCGCAGGGAGGACCGATGCAAACTGCGATGAATCCCATCACTGCCGCGGCTGCCGCGTTGCCGGGTCTGGCCGGCTCCGGCGCGCCGCTGGCCAAGACTTCCGCGGGGGCCTCGGCAGCCGCCGCGCCCACCCCGTTCTCCGATCTGTTAACCGATGCGGTCGGGCAGGTGAATCAGTTGGAGGCCCAGGCCCATGCCGCCGTGGCCGGGCTGATGACCGGCTCCGGCGTGGACGTGCACCAGGCGATGATCGCCACCCAGAAGGCGAGCATGGCCTTCGAACTGGCGCTGGCCGTGCGCAACAAGGCGGTCCAGGCTTACCAGCAGGTGATTGGCATGCAGTTTTGAAAGCAGTTGTCAGTGGTCAGTTGTCCGTGGTCAGTAATTGGCGATGAGGCAAGGGACTGGTCACTGACCACTGAGAGCGGAAATCATGGCCACCGGAACACAGTTGGAAAAGAGCACGCCTGCCACGCCCGGACAACCTCAGTTGACGGACCGGCTGGCCGGGCTGTGGGGGCGGGGGCGGATTCGCTGGGCAGCGATGCAGCCCGCCCAGCGGGGCTGGGCGCTGGCGGCCACAGTCCTGCTGGGAGTTCTCGTCAGCGGTCTGCTCTGGTACGCACTCGGCCCCGACTGGCGCACCCTGTATGCGGGCCTGGATCCGGAAGACACGCGCCAGACCGGCCAGATTCTCACCCAGGCGCAGATTCCCTTTCAAGTGGCCGAAAACGGGGCCGGCATCCGGGTTCCGGCCGCGCAGTTGGACAAGGCCCGCCTGGTGACCGCCGCCAAGGGAGGCGTGAAGAGCGGACGGCTGGGTTTTGAGATATTCGACAAGCCCAACTGGGTGGGATCGGAGTTCGACGAGCAGGTCAACTACCAGCGGGCTTTGGAGGGAGAACTGGAGCACACTGTGGGTTCGTTGTCCGACATCGAGTCGGCGCGGGTTCACCTGGTGCTGCCGCACGACTCGCTCTTTCGCGAGGCTGAGCGCCCGGCCAAGGCCTCGGTGGTGATCAAGCTGCGCCACCGTTCACTGGCCGATGGGGAGCCGGAGGCGATTCGCAACCTGGTGGCGTCGGCCGTCGACGGCCTGGCGCCCGAACGGGTGGTGCTTGTGGATGCGGCCGGCCACCTGCCGCTGGGGCCGAAGACGGCAGACGCCATGCGCCTGTCGGCCGAGCAGCTCCTGGAGGATAAGCTGATCGCCACCCTGGAGCCGGTGACAGGGGCGGGCAATGTGCGCGCTTCCGTGACCCTGGACTACGACCCGGTGGCCACCGAGGAGACCGAGGAGAGCTACGATCCGGACCAGACGGTGACCCTTTCGATGCAGCGCACCGAGCAAACGGCCGGTGGCCAGCCGGTGGCTGCCGGGGTTCCCGGCACCGCGTCCAACGCGCCCAACGCGCAGGCGCTGCCCGTCTACCCGCAACAGACCGCGCCACCCCAATCCGCGAAGACCGAGTCCGGGACCTACGGAGCCTCGAAGACAGTGCGCCACGTCATTGAGAATCCGGGCCGGGTACGGCGAATGACGGCGGCCATTGTGGTAAACGACCGGCTGGCGCAGCTTGCGGCCAAGGGAAAGGCGGCGGTCTGGCAGCCTCGCTCGGCCGACGAACTGCGCAACCTGACCGCGCTGGCTCAGGCGTCGGTGGGCTTCGACGCGGCGCGCGGAGACATGCTCACGGTCGAAGATATGGCCTTTGATGAGAACCGCTCCCAGCCGCCGGTCCCGTTGCTCGGCCAGTCGATGGCCATTGTGGAAAGCTCGCCGGTGCTGGTCAAATACATTGCGCTTCTGGCCGGAGTCCTGGTGGTGCTGGCCTTCGGCGTGCGTCCCGCCCTGCGTCACGCCGCGTCCGCGCCCGCTTTCAGAACAGCAAGCAAGGGGACGGCCAGGGAGTTGCCCGGAGGGGTGGCGGCACAGCCCGCCTTGCGACCCGCCGAGCCGGTCGAGGTTGATCCGGAACGGGTCCGGACGCAGCAGATCTTTGAACAGGTTACGGGGCACCTCAAGCGTGAGCCGGAACAGAGTTCACGCCTGTTGCAGAGCTGGATTCACTCGGATTGATCCCGGGACAGGCGAGGCCGGGCGAGGGTATAGCAAGACGCAGTTAGGCAACACCGTTGGGGACCGGAAGGGGTAAGCGGAGTCAGGGATAACAAGGGCAAGCGGAATCCGAACGGTAGAGGAAGAGCGCATTGAGGGAAAGGACCGGGCCTTGGCCGAGCAGGGATACGAGAGCGGGACAGCACGACGCCGCCAGTCGGCGAATATACCCGGGTTGCGCAAAGCGGCCGTCCTTCTTGTCGCCGTGGGAGAGGGGCTGGCCAAGGAGATTCTGCGCGCCCTGCCCGAAGCCGACGTGCAGCGGCTCACCGAGGAGCTGGCCGATCTGCGCGGCATCACGCCGGAGCTCTCGGCCGAGGTTCTGGAGGAATTTTGGGAAGTTCTGGAGACGCAGAACTTCATGATCCACGGCGGGCTGGACTACGCCAGCCGTCTGCTGGTCGAGACCTTCGGCAAGACACGCGCCGACGACCTGCTGATGCTGGTGCGCCGTTCCCAGGAAGCTGCCCAGGGCAATCTGGCCAAACTGCAGCGCACCGACCCCCAGCAGCTGGGCAAGCTGCTGGACTCCGAGCATCCGCAGACCATCGCTCTGGTCCTGGCGCATCTGGACCCGCGGCGGGCATCGATGGTGCTGGACAACTTGAGCGAGGAGCACAAGGTAGTCTCCATCCAGAGGTTGGCCGAGATGCGGCAGTTTTCTCCGGAGATGGCGCAGAAGGTGGCCCACATCCTGCATCGTCGCCTGGAGAGCGTGGGCGACACGGCGCGCAAGAGCTATTCAGGTTTCAAGGCGGTGGCCGACCTGCTCAACCGGCTCAACGCCGAGGAGTCGAAGAAGATTCTGGAAACCATTGAGGACGGCCAGCCGGAGCTGGCGTTGAGCATCCGCAACCTGATGTTCACCTTCGAAGACCTGGTCACGGTGCCGCCGGCCACCATTCGCGAGATCGTCTCCGGGTTGGACAAACGCCAGTTGGCGCTGGCGCTACGCGGCGCCAACGAAGAGTTGCGCGCCCAGATATTCAAGTCGATGAGCTCGCGGGCCGTGGAGATGCTGAAAGAGGACATGGAAGTGCTGGGTCCGGTGCGCTCGCGCGAAGTGGCGCAGGCGCAGCAGGAGATCCTCAACCTGGCCCGGCGGCTGGAGGCCGAAGGAAAGGTGATTCTCAAGTTGGAGACCGGCGACGAGATGCTGGCGTAAACAGTGGTCAGTGGACAGTTATCTGTGGTTAGTTGTTGGTTTCTTGGTTATCGGCGGTCAGTGATCGTTACTTGCTTCATTGCTGTTCGCCGAGCACTGACCACTGACAACTGAGGGGCGAGAGAGGGAATCCGTGCAGGCGATGGAATCGGCAAATCGAACTCGCGGGCCCGGACGCATCGAAATCTTCGAGTATCCGGCCCGCCCCGATGAGCCTTCCTGGCCCGCCTGGGGTGGCTGGGCCGAGGCGGAGCCGGGGGAGACCTCAGACAAAGGGCGAGAGGAAAAGCGCGTTCGCGCCGGCGGGGCAGCCGAGGCTGGGCAGCGCGCCGAGCTTGACCAGCAGCTGTCAGAAGAAGCGCTCCGGTCCTTCGCAGGTGGCCGCGAAAGAGGGCGGCTGGAGGGCCGCCAGGCCGAACGCGATGGCCAGGTTGCTGTCCAGGCGGCTGCCGAAGAGCGGCGCATGCGGCAGGCCGCTGAGTTGATCGAAAGCTTCGCACAGGAGCGCGACCGGTATCTGCGCGCGGTCGAGCATGAGGTCGTGGAACTGGCGCTGGCGGTCTCTGCGCGCATACTGCGCCGCGAGGCGCAGATGGACCCGCTGCTGCTGACCGGAGCTGTGCGCGTGGCTCTGGGGCAACTCTCCGGGTCGACCCAGGTGCGGCTGCGGGTGCCCGCGGCGGAACTGGAGCTGTGGACCGAAGCCATGGCCCTGCTGCCGAACCTGGCCTTGAAGCCCGCAGTGGTTTCCGGGCAGGAGATGCGGCTGGGCGACTGCATCATCGAGACCGAGCTGGGCACGGTGGACCTGGGAATTCGCGCGCAACTGGGAGAGATCGAGCGCGGCTTCTTCGACCGTGCCGGTGGGCGAGGCGCCCAAGCTGCCGCTCCGCCAGACGAGGCGGCGATCTCCGTCCGGGAGACCCGCTTGTGACACCGTTTCTAGCCCGCTACTTCGAACGTCTGGAGCGTGGTCAGCCCTGGCGCTGGCGCGGGCAGGTCCTGGAGTCGGTGGGCCAGACCATCGAGTCGGCGGGTCCGCTGGCCTCAGTGGGCGAGTGCTGCGAGATCCAGGACCAGTTCGGCCGTCCGCATCTGGCCGAGGTAATCGGATTTCGCGGCTCCAATGTGCTGTCGATGCCGGTAGAGAGCACGGAGGGCATTCGCTTCGGCGATCCAGTGTCGGCCCTGGGCGTGAGTCCGGAGATCGAGGTAGGTCCGGCTCTGATGGGCAGGGTGCTGAATGCGCTGGGAAGGCCGATCGATGGAGGCCGGTATCCCGAGGTTGCCGCAGCCATGTCTCTGGATGGGGCGGTGCGCCCGGCCCTGGAGCGCGTGGCTATTCGCACTCCGCTGGGCACCGGCATTCGCGCTATTGATGGCCTCTTGACGGTGGGCCGGGGCCAGCGGGTGGGCATCTTTGGCGGATCGGGGGTGGGCAAGAGCACGCTGATTGGCATGATGACCCGCAACACCGAGGCCGATGTGACGGTGGTGGGGCTGGTGGGTGAGCGCGGCCGCGAAGTGGGAGAGTTTCTGGAGGACTCGCTCGGCGATGAGGGTCGGGCGCGGTCCGTGGTGGTGGTTTCGACCTCTGACCAGTCGCCGCTGATGCGCATGAGGGCGGCGTTGGCCGCCACCACGGTGGCCGAGTTCTTCGCCGCCCAAGGGAAAAACGTGCTTCTGGTGCTGGATTCGCTAACGCGCTTCGCCATGGCCGCCCGTGAGATTGGCCTGGCGGCCGGGGAGCCGCCCACGGCCAAGGGATATACGCCATCGGTATTCTCCCGGCTGGCCCGCCTGGCGGAGCGAGCCGGGCAGTTCCGCGTGGGTTCGATCACCGCCTTTTACACCGTGCTGATGGAGGGCGACGACCAGCAGGACCCGCTGGTGGACGCTGTGCGGTCGCTGCTGGACGGCCATGTGGTTCTCTCCCGCGCCCTGGCGGCCGAGGGCTGGTATCCGCCCATCGAGGTGCTGGACTCGATCAGCCGGCTTATGCCGGTCGTGACTGAACCCCAGCATCGCGAGCATGCCGCGCTCTTGCGCCGGTTGATGGCCGTCTACGCCCGCTCCGAAGATCTGGTGCGCATCGGGGCCTACAAACCGGGCTCCGATCCGGATCTCGACCGAGCCCTGCGCGCCCGGGAAGCGATGCGCGCCTTCATGACCCAGGAGGCGCACGAGCAAGTCCGTTTTGCCGACTGCGTGCGCCGCCTCTCCAGCTTGGCCGAGGAGCTGTGAGCCCATGGCCGTCTCGCGCGCACTGCGCCGCCTGCTGCATATCCGAAGTCTCGAAGAAGAACAGCGCTGGCTGGCGCTGGAGTCCGCAATAGGAGAGCTGAAGCGCCTGGAACGCGCGTTGGCGGCTACCGCCGAACGGGATCGCCGGGGCCGGAGGTTGGTCGAGGCCAGCGCCCGCTCCGGGGAGTTGCCGGACCGGCTGGCCGGCCTTGAGGAGACGCGCGCGGCCACGCGGCACGCCGCAGTGCTGGCTCCCAGGATCGTGGCTGTGGAGTTGGACGTGGCTACGCTGCGGCAGGAATTCCTGGGGAAAAGGGTCGAACGCCGGCAGGCCGAGACGTTAATCCGGGAGACGGAGGCACAGGACGCCATCGAGGCCGGACGGCACGGCCAGCAGGCACTCGACGACTGGTACCGCTTCCGATTGCATCGGGCAGAGACCAAAGAGGAACCGGACCAGTCTGCCACCCCGGTACCGGTCAGCGCGCGAAACGAGCGCATTACGAAGAAAACTTGAGTGAGATTTTGATGCTGGTTGCACGGCCTTCCCGAAACGGTATCGACGATCCCATTCCTGACAATGCTTTAACCTGCGCCCACACCCTTTGGCACGGCATCTGCTTTTACCCAGGCCATGACCGTTGCCACACTTATCGAGATCGGAACGGGAGGGCATCCGGAGCCGGGCCAGAGTCAGGTTCTGACCAAGACGCCGGGCAAGGCGCCGAGCGCAGGGTGGGCCGGCGCGCCTGCTTCCAGTCTATCTCCGTCTTCCGTGCCGGGCGCGCAGAGCTTCCGCTCCAGTTGGCAGTCGTTGCTGGCTTCTCTGGGCGCGGGCCTGGATGGACTCAGCGAGGAAGGGACCGAAACACATATTAAGGACACGATTGGGGAAGCTTTCCCGGCAGGGGCGGCAGGAAGAGCCTCCGGGGTAAGCCCGATGCCTGTTGGCGCGGCAGCCCCGCAGAGGAACACCGCCATCCTGCCTCTGACAAAGCTTGAGGAACAGAGCGACGGAACGGCGGCCGGCGGCACAAGCGTGACGCTCGCTGGCTCTCGTGCCGGGATTGCTGTATCAAGAGACGCAGCGGGAGTGGCCCGGAAAGCCGCGGCCGATCCTCCGGCAGGGAAGCATACGGAAAACGCCAATCCGGCAGAACCGTCCACCGATACGCGCGCGGCCGAGAGCCGCAAGAGCGCAAAACTTCAACCAGCCTCCGCTGAAGCCGTTGTTACGCCGGCTTCTACGCTTCCGGAGATTGTCTCATTGGTCATGCCTGCATCCGGCTTCGCACATCCGCAGGCAAACACCGCTGAATCTCAGAAACAGACTTCAGCATCCAATCTCACCACTGGATTGCCGGAGAGCGCCATCCGGGACCCCTTGCAACGGAGCCCATCGAATGCCGGCAGTCCTGGATCGGCAGCAGGCCTGACAAGCCCTGCGGGAGGCCATGCCGCAGACCAAGGTCCAGCGGTTGCGAATGCCTCGCACAACGCTTCTGCGACCGGGGATTTGTTGAATCGGGGTGTGACCAGCGCACCCTCCGGCGAAGGGGAAGTTGTTTCTGCCCGAGATGAGTCTCCGGCGCCTGGCCGGACAGAATCTCATGATGAGAACCAGCCGCAGACGATTCCTCAAGGGCAGAATGCGATCCAGGCACAATACCAAACCCAGGAAGTGAAAACCGTTGAGGTTCCGGCGTCGAACCTGGCGCCTAGTCCTTCGCCCACGAATGCCGATCCCGGCCTCTCCCAGTCCAGCCAGCCTTTGGCGATGTCCCCGATGGTGGTGAAGCCAGAGGTTGCCGGCAGCGCGCGGAGCACAGGGCCGACCATGATGCGGCTGGCTCATTTGGCCAGCCCGGTGGAAGCGGCCCAGCAAGAGAATCATCTTCTGGGAGGGCACGCCGGCAGCTCAGCACTGGATGGGTCCACCCTGTCGCGCGATCCGGCAGGCGCGCCTGGGGCAGGGAACACTTCAGGCAACATGGCGGGAACGGCGCCGGGCGCCGCAGCCGGAGCTGGCAGCCGCGAGACCTTCGCCGCGCTCGATGCGGGGACCACTACAGGGATGCCCACCTGGATTCATGCCGGAGCCCAGCGCGCCGAGGCAGGATTTCAGGACCCGGCTCTGGGGTGGATCGGTGTTCGCGCGGATGGGAGCGGAGGCGGTATTCATGCCGCTCTGGTGCCCGGTTCGGCGGACGCGGCCCAGGCGCTTGGCGGCCACCTGGCAGGATTGAACGCGTACCTGGCCGAGCAGCACACGCCGGTGGAGTCGCTGACGCTGGCCGCGCCCGAGAGCCGTTCGGCTGAGGCTGGCACGGACCAGAGCGCGAGTCAGGGAATGCATCCGGGAGCGGGGCAGAATTCAGGGCAGGACGGCTATGCAGAACCGCAATCGAATACCCAGGTGAGTTCGCCGGCCAATACGGTAACAGTTCTTCCAGAGATTTCGGCTCAGCCAAGTGGGCTGGATGGAACCGGCCAGGCTGCAAGGCCGGGGGGCGTACATATCTCGGTGATGGCCTGAATGCCTGTCGGTTTGAAGGCCAGGCAGAAAGAAAGCAGGGAAACATGGCGGCATTGGCAGGAATTTTGAATCATCGTTTGACGTCGGGGCAAGCGCTGACGGGCGCGGGCGCAACTCCCATGGCGAGCCCGGCGGCCGCGATGAGCGGAACGAGCAGCACGAGCAGTTCAGACAGTTCTTCGGCCACCATCTCGGCCAATGATTTTCTCACCTTGCTGGTGACGGAGATGAAGAACCAGGATCCGACCGCGAACACCGACCCCAACGAGTACATCAACCAGTTGGTGAATGTAAACAGCCTGGAGCAGCTGATCGACATCAATCAGACCCTGACTACGGATCTCGGTAGCCCGCCCACCAGTTCAGCCGGCAGTTCCGCCTCCGGTCAGGCCAACGGCACAACAGCCAATGTGACCGGCAAGAGCGCCACCAGCGCAAACGCGCAAGCAAATGCGGCGGCGCACAAGGGAGGCAAGTTGACCGCAGCCCAGTCCGCAGCACCCGGCGCGGCCACGGCCCGCACTACCGCGTTCAAACACGCTCCCGGCAATCTCAGCATTCCCGAGGCCAGGCCCTCTGCGCATCGCGTGGCCCATGCCCTGGATGGGCGGACCCACGCGAAGTCGATCACAGGCGGACCCTCCAGGGCCCAATGAAGCTCGTTCACCAGCCGGCCGCCAAGGCCGGCGCCAACCTTCGATGACACCCCAGAGGAGATCTACAATGGCAAGTTTCTACATTCCGCTTTCCGGCCTCGACGCCGATTCGACGGCGCTGAACACGATTGCAAACGATCTGTCCAACATGAACACCACGGCCTTCAAGGCCCAGACGACCAACTTTTCCGATCTCTTCTACCAGCAGATCGGTTCGACCGGCGCGGGCAACCCGATCCAGATGGGCGCGGGCGTGAAGGTCGCATCGAACGAGACCGCGTTTACGCAGGGCTCCATCAACTCCACCGGCACTTCTACCGACGTGGCGCTGAACGGGAACGGTTTCTTCGTGGTCGACAAAGGCGCCATCCAGGAATACAGCCGTGCCGGCGACTTTTCGCTGACTCAGACCGGCAATCTGGTCACCACCAACGGCATGAGCGTGATGGGCTATCCGGCCGTGAACGGGGTGGTAAACACCAACGCGCCGCTGACGGCCATCAACATCCCGGTGGGGCAGGTGCAGCAACCACAGGCCACCACCACCCTCAATATGACAACGAACCTGGATTCCTCCTCGGCCATAGGCACCGCATTTCCTGCTCAGATCACGGTCTATGATTCGTTGGGAGCCCCACACATTGCCACCGTAACCTACACTGAGACGGCCACCAACACCTGGAGCTACTCGGTCGCCCTGCCGGCAGCGGACTTCACCGCCGGGGTGTCGACGCCGGTGACGGGATCCATAAGCTTCAACGCCAACGGCAATCTGACCACGGTAACTCAAACGACCCCAGTGGCTGTCGCCGCGACCCCAGTGGGAAACGGGGCTGGAGACATTGCTGGAATTCCACTCACCTTCAACGGGCTGGCCGATGGGGCCGCCAATCTGGCCATCAACTGGAACCTGCTCGGCTCCAGCGGCACGCCCACCATCAGCCAGGTAGACACGACCTCGGCAGTCTCGGCGACCACCCAGAACGGCTACGCAAGCGGCCAGTATCAGAGCTTCACCGTCGGCTCCAACGGCGACGTCACGGTGAGTTTCTCGAACGGACAGCAACAGAACGTGGGACAACTGGCGCTGGCCAATGTGCCCAATGCGCAGGGACTGCAACTGCTGGGCGACGGTGACTACGCGACCACGCTGGCCAGCGGGACGGCTTCGATCAGCACTTCGGGTGCGGCTGGCCTGGGCACGCTGACGGATGGGGCGCTCGAGGAGTCCAACGTCAACATCTCCGCGGAGTTTTCCGACCTGATCATCGCGCAGCGCGCCTTTGAGGCCAACTCCAAGACGATCACCACCTTCGACACCGTAACTCAGGACACCATCAACATGGTCCACTAAGGGCAACCCGGCTTGACTGGCCACGGAATCGCATACCTGCTGCGGACTTGCAGACGTTGACTTTCGACTGCAAGTCTCCGGCAGGAGCCCCTTGATCCTGCGAGTCGGCTATGCCTGCAACCAAGCGTGCCGTGAACAGCACGAAGAGAAAGTAAATTTCAATCAAGAGAATTCTGATAAGATTGCGCACAATCATGCTGAGACGAATTGCAGTCCTATCCATTCTGCTGACCGCTTTGTGTGGTTCTGCGTTCGCTTCGCCCGACCAGTGGGTCGAAGTGAGCAATGCCCATTTCACGGTACTCACCGACTCGAACGAGAAGCAAGCCCGTCACATTTTGGATCAGTTCGAAACCATGCGCTGGATGTTTCAAACCTTGTTTCCCTTGGTGAACGTGGACCCGGTCGCGCCCATCGTGGTGCTCGCAGCCAGGAACGGAAGGACCTTTGAAACACTGGAGCCGGCGGCATTCCTGGCTGCCGGCCAGATGAAGATCGGCGGGCTCTTTATGAGAACGCCGGACAAAAACTACGTTCTGCTGCGCCTGGATGCCGAGCAGGAGCACCCGTATGCCACAATTTACCACGAGTACACGCACCTGCAATTCAGTAACGACAGCCAGTGGATGCCCATCTGGCTCAACGAAGGGATCGCGGAGTTCGTGCAGAATACAGAGATTCGCGACAAAGAAGTGGTAATCGGCGAGCGAAATGAAGACGACATTCTCTATCTGCGGCAGAACCGGCTCATCCCATTGCCAGTTCTGTTCAAAGTGGACGCCAAGTCCCCGTATTATCACGAAGAACAGAAAGGTTCGGTTTTCTACGCTGAATCGTGGGCGCTGACCCACTATCTCTTCATCACCGACCGCAAGAACGGCACCAACAAGATCGGCGCATACTGGTCGCTGCTCAGCCATCACGTTGATCCTGTGGTTGCTGCGGAACAGGCTTTCGGGGATTTGGGCTCGTTGCAGGCGGCGCTGGAAGAATACATTCAGCGGCGCATTTACATGCATCTCACCTTGTCGAGTGCCACAGCGCCAATCGATGAATCCTCTTTCAAGGTTCGGACGCTGACGCGGACCGAGTCCGACGCCGCCCGTGCGGATTTTCTCGCCTATGTGCAGCGCGTCAAGGATGCTCGGGAGTTGCTGGACGCAGTGATCAAAGCTGATCCAAATAACGCTCAGGCGCACGAAACCATGGGGTTCCTTGAGCTTCGCGATGGGCATCGGGACGAGGCGCGAAAGTGGTACGGAGAGGCGGTCAAGCTGGATTCCCAGAATTTCCTGGCACAATACAATTTCGCCACATTGTCCATGGGGCAGGGGGGCACGGAACAAGGCAAGGAGATTGAAGCCAGTCTGCGCGCCGCGATCCGGCTGAACCCTCGGTTTGCGCCGGCTTATGAGCAATT
>DATFYK010000126.1:0-19699 GCA_035315085.1 Occallatibacter sp. | reverse complement strand
GACGAGACGCCGATCAAGGCGCATCCGGTAACGCTGGCGGTGCTGGTGGGGATTGCGGCGGCGGTGGTGGTGCTGGGATGCTTTCCGGCGCTGTTGCAAGAGTGGATCGAGAGCTTTTATCGGGCTATGTAAGGCGCCCTGATTTTGGTTTGCAGTTTCCCATCCATGCGCCAGAAAGAAGGCGCATGGATGGGGCACGGGGCTATTGTGTGCTGGTGAAAAGTGCAAGCGCAGGTCCCCTTCGACGTTGCTCAGGGCAGGCTTTCGACTCGCTGCGCTCGCTCAGGATGACAGCATTTGTGGGGATGTTGAGAGAATCCCAGTTCTCAGAATCGAGACCTTGGGCACCCATTTCATTCCATCCGAAAAATGTAAACCTCGGGGGCTAAAGCGCCTTCTTACTCCAGGCTCGTACGGCGCGGCTGAAGCCGCGCCCCTTCAAAGCGCCTATCTTTATCCGCGCAGGAAGTCCTTGGCCTTCTGGATAATAACGTCGCGGCTTACGTCGGAGATGGCGTCGGTCAACGGGATTTGCTTGGGGCAGGTATCGACGCAGTTCTGGGCGAAGCCGCACTCCTGGATGCCGCCGTCGCCAGCCAGGGCGCGGAGGCGGTCTTCCTTGAAGACCTTGCCGGTGGGATGGTTGTTGAAGAGCTTGACCTGGGCGATGGTGGCCGCGCCGACAAAGCCGGTAAGCTCGTTGAACTGCGGGCAGACATCCATGCAGCAGCAGCAGGAGATGCAGTTGGAGAGCGGGTAGTTGGCCTCCTGCTCCTGGGGATAGACGCGGGGGCCGGAGCCGAGGTCGTATGTGCCGTCGACGGGAACCCAGGCCTTGACGGCCATGAGGTTTTCGAAGAGCACCGAGCGGTCCACCTGGAGGTCGCGGACCAGGGGAAACTTGGTGAGCGGCTCGACGCGGATGGGCTGCTCGAGATTCTCGACCAGCGCGGAGCAGGCGATGCGGGCTTTGCCGTTGATGCGCATGGCGCAGGAGCCGCAGATCTCCTCCATGCAATTGCAATCGTAAGTGATGGGCGTGGTGGGGCGGCCGTCGGCGGTGACCGGGTTGGCGGCGATCTCCATCATGGCGGAGACGACGTTCATGCCGGGATACCATCCGAGCTGGAAGCTCTCCCACACGGCAGGAGCATCGGGGCTGGCCTGGCGCTTGATTTCGAATGCAACGGACTTGTTTGCCATGATCCCTCTCGTCGATTTCTCCGAACTGACTTTTCTTATCCCACCCTAGCCGCAAAAAAAAACGCGGCGAGGGTGGGGCACCCAAAATCCATTAATTGGTTGCGTCGTAGCTGCGCAGGCGCGGCTTGATGTACTGGGTATCCACTTCTTCGTATTCGAAGCGCGGGCCTGCAGCTTCTCCGGCAAAGCTGGCCTTGGTGGTCTTCAGGAATTGCTCGTCGTTACGGTTGGGGAATTCGGGTTTGTAGTGCGCGCCGCGGGACTCGTCGCGCAGGAGCGCTCCAAGGACGACGGTGCGGGAAAGTTGCAACATGTTATAAAGCTGGCGGGCAAAGGCAAAGCTGGTGTTAGCCCACTGGCTGCGATCCGCGAGGTTGACGTTCCTGTAGCGGTCGAGCAGCTCGACGATCTTTTCGTCGGCCTGCCGGAGGCCCTTGTTGTAGCGGATGACGGTGGCGTGCTTGGTCATGGTTTCGCCCAACTCGCGCCAGAGTTTGAAGGGGTTTTCCGTGCCTTTATTGTGGAGCAGCCTGCTGTTGATATCGGCCTGGCGGGCAAGCTCGGAAGCGTCGCCGCAATCGCCGTCCGGGCATTCCAGGCCATGCGTATAATGAAGCGCATTCGGCCCTGCGCGGAAGCCGCCAAAGATGCAACTGACCAGGGAGTTGGCGCCCAGGCGATTGGCGCCGTGGTACTGGTACTCGCACTCGCCGGCGGCGAATATGCCGCGAATGTTGGTCATCTGGTTGTAGTCCACCCACAGGCCGCCCATGGTGTAGTGCATGCCGGGGAAGATCTTCATGGGCACATCGCAGGGGTCTTCACCGACGAACTTTTCGTAGATTTCGAGGATGCCCCCCAGTTTTCGATCCAGCGTGGCGCGGTCAATGTGGGTCAGGTCAAGGTAAACCATGGGTTGGCCGTCTATCCCCAGACCCATTTCGTAGACCACCTTGTGAATGGCGCGCGTGCCCACGTCGCGGGGGATCAGGTTGCCATACTTGGGGAACCAATCTTCGAGGAAATAGAAGCGCTCGGACTCGGGAATCTGGTTGAAGGGGCGCGGGTCTTTGGGAGTGCGGGGCACCCAGAGGCGGCCGCCTTCGCCGCGCGCCGACTCCGACATCAGGCGCAGTTTGTCTTCGCCGGGGATGCAGGTGGGATGGACCTGAATAAACTCGCCGTTGGCGTAGAAGGCGCCCTGCTGGAAGACGGCCGACTGGGCCGATCCGGTGCAGACCACGGAGTTGGTGCTCTTGCCAAAAATGGCGCCGATGCCGCCGGTGGCCAGAATGATGGCTTCGGAGGGAAAGGAACGAAGCTCCATGGAGCGCAGGTTGAGGGCGGTGATGCCGCGGGCCGCACCCCTGGAGTCAAGGACGGCGGAGAGAAACTCCCAACCCTCAAACTTGCGCACCTTGCCGGCAGCCTCGTGGCGGCGGACCTGTTCGTCGAGGGCATAGAGCAGTTGCTGCCCGGTGGTGGCGCCGGCGAAGGCAGTGCGGTGGTAGAGCGTGCCGCCGAAGCGGCGGAAGTCGAGCAGGCCCTCGGGAGTGCGGTTGAAGGGCACGCCCATGCGGTCGAGGAGGTCGATGATGGCGGGCGCGGCCTCGCACATGGCCTTGACGGGGGTCTGGTTGGCGAGGAAGTCGCCGCCGTAGATGGTGTCGTCGAAGTGCTGAGCGGCGGTGTCGCCCTCGCCTTTGAGGTTCTTGGCGGCGTTGATGCCGCCCTGGGCGCAGACGGAGTGAGAACGCTTGACCGGGACGATGGAAAAGAGATCGACGGTGCCGCCGGCCTCGGCGATCTTGATGACCGCCGAGAGCCCGGCCAATCCTCCGCCAACCACAATGATTCTGGGTGCTGCCATGAACAAACTTCCTTTCCGAGGAAAGCAGTCAATAGCTTCTAGCCGCTAGCTTCCAGCTGCTAGCTAAAGCTAGCGAACATTCCGCTGGAAACGCCGCCTGAATTGGCCGGAGCGACCAAAATGGACACAGCCGGAGGCGGGTTCTCACCAGCGTTAGGGTATTTACCGCCGACGAAGGCCCAGATGCTGGCCAGGCCCATGATCGCGAGCGCCAGTCCCAAGGCTGCGCAGACCAAGCCGAAGCGCTTGCGGGCGGTTCTTCCTGGTGTGATGCCCCACTTGGCGGCGAAGAGCCAGACGCCGTAAGAGAAGTGCCAGCAGATGGCGAGCATGGCGACGATGTAAACGGCCAGCATCCAGGGGTTGGCCAGCTCGTGCTGCACCTTGGCGAAGGCCGCGTAAGGGTGCTCGGGAAGCTGTACGCCCATGAAGCGCTGGCGGAGGACGTGCTGCGCGATGTAGGCGAAGGCGATGAGGCCGGTATATCGCTGGGCGGTGTAGAGCCAGTTGCCGGACCAGGGATAGTAGACCAGATTGGACTTGCCGCGCAGCCAGATGTAGACGCCGTAGCAGCCGTGATAGAGGATAGGCAGAAAGATGAAGGTCCACTCCAGGATGCGGACCAGCGGCAGGCTGTTGAGGAACCTGACCTGGGCTCCGTAGGCGGCGGGGCCCTTGAGGGCCTCGAAGTTGGAGAGCAGGTGCTCGATGAAGAAGGCGCCGATGGGGATTACGCCGAGGAGCGAGTGGAGCTTGCGCCAGAGAAAGGAGGTTCCCTGAGCGGCGCGCAGCGGAGGGACGCCGGGGCTAAGTGTGTGCACGGCAGGTTGTTGAGCAGTGGCCATGGACGTTTTGGCTCCTAAAGGATACAGGGTCAAGGTTCCGGGACTGGGCGTGTTCGGCATGAGGGGTAGGGAAGCGCGGTCTGGTTTCGATTCATTATTGGTGTCCTGCATCACAACCGTCAACCCACTCGAGGATTTGGCCTCTACCGTGGCGGTACAATTTGTGTACAACTTGCGGGTTTGTATACGACATGACGAAGGGCAAGCGCCGCCACCAAAGGGAGAATGCCAAGCAAGCCCCACCTGTACGCCAGAGTAACCCGCTGACGGTTCAGGCGGTGGGGACTGAGGCGGTGCAGGACGGCGTCGAGGGAGAAAAGACCGGCAAGGCAAAACACGGAAACGAGGAAAATTCCGAGATGCCTCGCAAGATGGGAATTGCCGAATGGGTAAGGGCCAACCTCAACGCAATCATGGCTATTTTCACCATGGTCATTGCAGCAGCCGCCGTATTGCAGGTTTTCATCTACCAAGCCCAGCTTGATGAAATGCGAATAGATGAGAGAGCATGGTTGGCGGTCAAGTTTACTCCCTTCCCACCGCCCTCTCTCGGGTCCATGGTGTCAGCCCCGGCCTTTGTAATGAACGTCGGCAAGACGGTCGCGAAGGATATCGACGGGTGGGTATACTTTCGGGCCGTGCCAATTGGGGTGACGATTGATGTAACGGAGCCGTCCACAATCAAGAAATCTTCGCTCGCTTCAGGCGAACCCATCCCGGCCTGGGCGCTCTTTCGCACCGGTGTCATATACCCAAACGACCCCGTTCCGCTTTCTCAGGCCGCGATGGTGAACACTCCTCCTGGTCAAAGTGTCCCTCAGCCATTGGTGTGGGATCAACCGTTGCAGGACCAATGGAACCGCGGAGAGATTTACCTCGCTCTGAACGGCAAATTTGCATACAAGGACGCTACGGGCGTCCCGCATTGGACCACGTTCTGCAGTGTGTTCGTTGCCCAGAATAGCGGAAAAAACATCAGCATGGATACCTCGCAGATTTGCACCGATGCCAACACTGTAGACGGAAATAAATAGAACCACGAGACAAACTAGGACAATACGCGTGTGTTTGACCTTCATTGTCAGGATTTGTGGAAGGTCAGGCGCGGAGCATGGGCCGGAGGGCGGCGATGGCGCGGCCGCGATCACCATATAGAAAGTTGGTCTTAGAAAAAGTCGAATTCTCTAGTAGGCTTGGTCTACATTTGTCTCGACTGGGTTCGCATTGCCTGGATCAGTCGAGGTAATAATTACGCATTTAATTTGATTCGGCCCACTTAATGAAGTCTTCCCATTTGATCTTTTGACCGTGCTTGGCATTCGTTTTGCCTTTGCACCATGTCAGGCCTCTCTTATTCATGATCAGGTCGCCGTGATGAATCTTGCCATCAGGACTATAAACGTCCAGTTCAATTCCGCTGGTTTTGATCTCCATCGCGACCGATAGATCCTTGATAGATACCTTCATTTGTCTCTCCTTATTAAGGTTGGGTGCAATTATTGCACAATAGATAGGGCACCGTCAACGGTAAATCAAGGAGAATCGATAGTATGAGCGACAGTCTTCAGACACTAAGCATGGGCAGCAGGGCGGCAATGGCGCGGCCGCGATGGCTGAGGGAGAGCTTGGTTTCGAGGTCGAGTTCGGCCATGGTGCGGTCCAGGGCGGGCAGGTAGAAGAGTGGATCGTAGCCGAAGCCGCCTGTGCCTCGTGGAGCTTCGAGGATAAGACCCTCGACCGCGCCCTGGGCGGTATGGAGGGCCACGCCGTCGCGGGCGGCGACCAGCACGCAGCGGTAGCGGGCGGTGCGGCTGGCTGGCGGGACCCCGGCAAGGCGCTGCAAGAGGATCATGTTGTTCCACACGTCGGTGTTGTCGTTGGCGTCGGGCGAGTCGATCAGGCCGGAGTCGGCGGCGAAGCGAGCGGAGCGGACGCCTGGGGCGCCCTTGAGGGCGTCTACTTCGAGGCCGGAGTCGTCGGCCAGGACCAGGTTTCCGGGGACAAAACGGGAGTAGTAGACGGCCTTGTGTGTGGCGTTGGCGGTGAAGGTGGCGCCGTTCTCTTCGGGGGCAGGGATGGTGGCGAGCAAGGGCAGGGGATCGATGGCGAGGGAATGGGCCTGGGCGGCGGTGCGGAAGTCGCGGAGCTTGCCCTGGCTGGAGGTGGCGGCGTAGAGGCGGAGGGCCATGGGAAAAGTGTAACGGGCGGGGCGACATTCCATTTCCTTTCCGCTCGCGACGAAGCACAAACGGTTTCTTACCAAGGGGAGGCGGTTTGCATGATGTTCTCTCGAAAACTTTTCGTTGGAGGCAGGGGACAAGCCGCACAATGGTAAGGTCTGTTTCAAGGGGCAAGCGACAAGATGAAAAACGGAATGATGTGTTGGGCCACAATGGGGTTGGTCCTGGGAGCGGCGGCAGTGCCGTTGGCGGCGGGGCAGGCTCCGGCATTCACCGGGCCAGTCGAACTGCGCGTGGACAACCTGAAAACGCCGCTGGGCATCGACGATCCCGCGCCCCGGCTCTCATGGCAGTTGCGGGACCCGGCGCGGGGCGCGAAGCAGACCGCCTATGAGGTGCTGGTTGCTTCGCGGGCCGAGTTGTTGCGTGAGGGCAATGCGGACTTGTGGGAGAGCGGCCGCATTGAGTTGGCGGAGTCAGTGAATGTGCGTTACGCCGGGCCGGCGCTACAGGCTAGCACCCGGTACTTTTGGCGGGTAAGGGTGTGGGATGCGGCTGGGAAGGTGTATGCGGAGAGCGAGACGAGTTGGTGGGAGACGGGCCTGTTGAAGCAGGACGGGTGGCGCGCCCGGTGGATCGGCTACGAGACGGCGGAGGAGGATGCGGTGCGTCACGCAGCGGCCGCGTGGATCACCAACCCCGACGCGCGGGCTCTGGCGGCGGAGAACAGAAGGGAACAGCACTTTGCCTATCGCGCGGCGATGAATCTGGACAAGCCGGTGCTGCGGGCCGCGCTCTACGCGACCGGGCAGGATACGGTTTCGGCCTGGATCAACGGCGAACAGGTGCTCACAGCCGGCGAGTTTCCGGCGTGGAAGCAGATGCCGTGGAAGAAGTTTGTGCGAGCGGACATTACGGGCAAGCTGACCGCCGGAGTCAACGCCATTGCCATCGAGACGGTGCATTTCGTTGACAATCCCAGCGGAGCGGCCGCGGCCGATGCACCGCCGATGATTGCCACACTGGTGGTGGAGTACGCGGATGGTTCGACGGCTGACTTCGTGAGCGGAAGGGAGTGGAAGACGGCTGTTCATCTCGCTCCGGGGTGGGAACAGAAGGGCTTTGACGATTCGGACTGGAGTGACGCGGTCGAGTGGCAGCAGGCACCGGGTCCGAGAAGCCAGCCGCTGGGGCATCCCTGGATTCCCGACTCAGTGAAGACGTTGCGGCGCACATTCACGGTAAGCAACCCGGTGAAGTCGGCGCGGCTGTATGCTACGGCGCTGGGCGCCTACGAGATGTTCCTGAACGGCAAGCGCGTGGGCGACGATGTGCTCGCGCCGGGTTGGAGCGACTATCGCGAACACGTGAAATACCAGACATACGATGTGACGACGCAGTTGACGAGCGGCAAGAATGCGATGGCCGCGCTGCTGGCGCCGGGGTGGTATGAGACGCCGCTGGAATGGTTTCAGCAGCCCAACAACTACGGCGATACGCCGCCCGCGCTGCGGGCTCAGTTGCGGATTGAATACGCGGACGGCAGCGTGGAGTGGGTGGCGACGGATGCAAGCTGGCTGGCCAGCACGTCGAGTATTGTGCACGCGGAGATCTACGACGGCGAGACGCAGGATGGGCGACGCGCGCAGCCGGGCTGGAATTCGGCGGCCTTTGACGGGGCGGCATGGAAAAGCGCGGTCACCACTGATCCAAAGCCAGCAGTAATCGAGGCGCAGGACTATCCATCGATTCGCGTGGAGCGGACGATGACGCCGAAGACCGTGAGCGAACCGAAGCCCGGCGTCTACGTCTACGACTTCGGCCAGAACTTTTCAGGCGTGGAACGGCTGCGCGTCCAGGGGCCGGCGGGCACGGATGTGCGGCTGCGCTTTGCTGAGATCGTGAATGCGGATGGAACCATCTATACCGACAATCTGCGCACGGCCAAAGCTACGGATCACTTCATTCTCAGCGGCAAAGGTGTCGAAGAGTTCACGCCGCAGTTCACGTTTCACGGCTTCCGTTATGTTGAAGTGACGGGGTTGCCCACCGCTCCGGGCAAGGACGCCGTGACCGCGGCGGTGTTTCATACCGATGCGCCGTTTGCGGTCAAGCTGGAAACCGGCAGCGCCATGATCAACCAGTTGTGGAGCAATATTCTTTGGGGACAGCGCTCGAACTTTGTGGGCGTGCCGACGGACTGCCCGCAGCGCGACGAGCGATTGGGCTGGATGGGAGACGCCGAGGTCTTCTGGCGAGCGGCCAGCTACAACATGGATCTGGCTGCCTTCTCGCGCAAGTTTGCCGGGGATATGCGCGGGACGCAGGCAGGGACGCCGTATTTCGGCATCTATGCGCCGGGCACCGCGCAGCCTAATTCCGGTTTCGCGGCCGGCTGGAGCGATGCGGGAGTAATCGTTCCCTGGACCTCGTGGCTGCAGAGCGGCGACACGAGCGTGATCGAGCAGAACTGGGCGGCGATGGAGAAGTATCTGGACGCCATCGCGGCCGCCAATCCCGATGGACTGTGGAAGCATGAGGCCGGGATTCCCTTTGGAGACTGGCTCTCGCCCGAGGGAAGGACGGATTACACGTTGATCGCCACGGCGTATTGGGCCTATGACACTACGCTGATGCAACAAATGGCCCACGCGACGAACCGCACGCAGGACGAAGAGAAGTATGGGCGGCTGTTCGAGAAGATTCGCGCGGCCTTCCAGAAGCAGTTTGTGCGCGCCGATGGCTTTGTGGCCGGCGCGGACAATAGTCCATCGCCTTTTGGTGGGATCAACAATCCCAACGCAAAGAGCAGTGGCGGCGACACGCAGACCGGCTACGTGCTGGCGCTCCACATGAACCTGTTGCCTGAGGAGTTGCGCGCGGCGGCCGCGCAAAAGCTGGCGGAGAAGATCGAGGCCAACCATGGCCTGCTGGGCACGGGCTTCCTGGGCACGCCGTATCTGCTGGAAGAACTGACCAAGGCGGGCAACGCGAAGCTGGCCTACAAGCTGCTGCTCAACACCGGGTACCCGTCGTGGGGCTACCTGGTGGAGCACGGCGCCACGACGATGTGGGAACGCTGGAACGGCGACCAGATGAAAGACGATCCCAGCATGAACTCCTACAACCACTATGCGTATGGCGCGGTGGCCGACTGGATCTACCGTTATGCCGCCGGCGTGGATGCGTCGCCGCTCGATGCGGGCTTTCACACCGTGGTTCTGCATCCCGTCTTCGATGCGCGTCTGGGCAGCGTTGCGTTCGACTATGCCTCCGCTTACGGGGCAATTCATTCCGACTGGACGGTGAAGGGAACAAGGGCCGAGTGGCATCTGATCTTACCCGCCAACACTACGGGCTGGCTGGAATTGAGCCAGGCCGAGGCCGGGAAGTACAAGCTGGAAGGTGTTCCGCTGGTGGAGAGCAAACTGGTCAAGGCAACAACACGCGGCCTTGAGAGCGGGTTTGAGTTGATGGCGGGCAGTTACAGCTTTACAGCCGAAGTTCAGTAAGCCGCATACAATTTGGGCCGTTCATCCGCTGCGCCTTGTGCAATGGATGAACGGCCCAGGTCTTTATTCGGCGAAGCAGGACTTGCAGGCAACGCCTCAGTCGATGCTCTGCTCGACGCGCAGATCGCGAGAGGAAGCGCCCACGCTGACGGCGCGCTTGCCTTTGGCGGTTACCCACTTGCCGTCTTTGGTGGACCAGTACTGCAACTGGCGCGGCGGGACGTGCAGGGTAACGGTTTTGGCTTCGCCGGCGGCCAGGTGGATACGGTCGAAGGCGGCGAGAGCGCGCACCGGGAACTGAACTTCCGAGGGAATGTCGCTGGGCGCGCCGAGATAAACCTGCGGCACTTCGTCTGAGTCCGCGCCGCCGGTGTTCTTGATGTTTACCTTCACGTCGAGGCCGCCGTCAGAGGCCTTCTCGACCTTGAGGCCGGAGTAGGCGAAAGTGGTGTAACTGAGGCCGTGGCCGAAGGCGAAGAGCGGGTCGATTTTTTCATGATCGAACCAGCGATAGCCGACGTTGACGCCTTCACTGTAATTGGTCTTGCCGTCTACGCCCTTGAAGGAGCGTTCAGGGTGTTTGGGGTCGGTGGCGGCATAGTCTTCAAGGCGCTTGGCCCAGGTGACGGGTAGACGGCCGGCAGGGCTGGTCTTGCCCAGCAGCAGATTGGCCGTGGACCAGCCGCCCTCATCGCCGGGCCACCACATTTCGAGAACCGCCTTTACCTTATCGACCCAGGGCAGGGCGATGGGCTGGCTGGTGTTGAGGACGACGATGGTGTTGGGATTGACTGCGGCAACCTCTTCAACGAGCCTGTCCTGCTCGCCGGGAAGGCCGAAGACCGGCGTGCCCCGCGTCCACACAAAAACCACCGCGATCCTGGCGCTTTTGGCGGCGGCGATGGCAGCTTCGTGGTCGGCCTGGCGCTGCTCGGGGGTGTACCAGTTGAGGCGCACCTGGACGGGCGAGTTAGAGGTGTCGGGGCTGGTCTTGATTTCGATGTCGTGCGGTCCAGCGGTCAGTTCAACAGCACGGCGCAGGTTGTCGAGGCCGTCGGTGGTGGGAATGGCGTTGTCCTGGCTGGCTTGCAGAATGTCGCCGTGGACGCCGCCCTGGTAGGCGCCGGTTGCGGCCAGACGCTTGCCGTCGAGGGAGATGTTGGCGTTGGTGCCCATGGCCTGGAGATAGAGCCAGTAAGTTCCTGCGTGGGGCGGGGTGAGCGAGCCCTTCCAGGTCACGGTGGAGTTGGGCGGCAGGGCATTGGCGCCAGTAAAGTTGAGCTGGGCGTCGGTTTGATCGGCGCCAGAGCCGGTGCGGAGGAGACCCGGCTTGCCGTCGTGGGAGAATGCAGAGGCCGGAACCGGAGAGCCGGTCATATCGTCGTCCACGGCGAACTTGATGTTCGAGTTGCCGGAGATCTTTCTGAGGGCGTCGAGCGGTCCGACTTGGCGCTGCGGCAGACCGACGGAGCGCTCGCCGTTGATGCCGATCGAGTCCACCTGGCCGGCGGTGGGGCCGATAAGGACCACGGAATCGAGGCCGGCGGCTTTCAGAGGCAGCGCGCCGCCGTCGTTTTTGAGGAGCACGGCGGCATCTTCGCCGGTTTTCTCGATGATTTTGGCGTTGGCTTCGATGGCCTGGGCGGTGACGTCATGCTTGGATAGGCCGTCGAGGTAGCCGAAGTGGACGATTTCGTAAAGGACGCGGCCGGCGGCGCGGGTGATTGTTGCTTCAGTGACGGCGCCGTCCTTGAGGGCTTCGGGCATCTTTTTCGGGTCCAGCTTGACGCCCCAGTCGCCGCCACCACCGCCGCGGCGGGGGGCGGGCTCTTCGGGAATATGTCCGCCGAACATGCTTCCCATGAAGGCCTCTGCGGCTGCTGGGCGCGGCGGCGGAGGCGGGGGAACGGGCATCGAGTCGAAGAACGAGGGAATCGAGAAAGAGCCCGCGCTGGGCAGCGGTTCGCCGGGCATCTCCATGTCGAGGCCGGCGTTGATGAAGTTGACAGCGTGGACAGCGCCCCAGTCCGAGGTGACAAAGCCCTTGAAGCCGATCTCGTCGCGCAGGATTTTGGCCAGCGTGGAGTCGTTGCCGCAGGCAAAGGTGCCGTTGACGCGGTTGTAGGAGCACATGATGGAGGAGACGCCGGCCTTCCTGATGGCGGCGTCGAACGGGGCCACGTAGATCTCGTGCAGCGTCTGGTCGTCTACCCAGATGTTGCCGCTGTTCGAGTCGTAGGCCACGTAGTGCTTGATCTGGGCCATGACGTGCTGGGACTGGATGCCCTTAATCTCGGCAACTCCCATCTCGGCGGTTAGAAACGGGTCTTCGCCGAAGGTGTTGTAGCCGCGTCCGAATTCGAGGTCGCGGTCGATGTTTACAAAGGGCTGGAGGGAGACGTCGATGCCCAAGGCGCGGTCTTCGCGTCCGATGACTACGCCGTTTTCCTCGGCCAGCTTGACGCTGAAGGTGGCGGCGACGCCCATGGTTGCGGTTTCACCCTGCGAGGGATGACGGGTGAGGACGCCCGGCGGCCCGTCGGCAAAGCGCAGCCCCGGAATACCAAGGCGCGGAATGCCGGCCAGATAGCCGGCCTGACCCTGGTACACCGCAGGATCCTCATGCGTGCCGTGGATCAGGGTGAGCTTCTCCTCAAGCGTCATCTGGCTGAGCAGCTTGTCTACACGCGCGTCGCCGGTGACAACCGGCACGGTCTGGGCCAAAGCCATGGTTGAAACAAGCACAAGAGCCGCGAAGGCCAATACGGCCCCCATTGGCACGGCCCATCTGGCCGTGTTCAAACCTGTTGTTCTTTGCGGTGAATTCACTGTCGGCACTCCTAGTATGTCTGGACGAATCAGCCTGGCTTGGGGACGCAGCCGTCACAGGGGTTGCTTCTTTAAACGGCGGTCGCGTTGAAAACGGTTTAACGTACTGCCTTCCAAAGTGTAGAACATGGAGCTATATGGTTGTGAGCAGGGCGGCGCGAGAGGCGGTTGCCGCGAGGGATGGCGCGCAGATTCGCATATAATAAACAGAATTGGCAAAATGGCCCGCGTGACCGGAGATTCATGATCCATAGATTGTCTTTCGCTTTGCTTTCCACCACCCTGGCCACACTCGTGGCAGTGGGACAAACCGCGCAGCCCAAGATGGTACCGCTGGACCAGCGCCAGGTTCCGCTGGATGACGGCCACGGCGCATATGCCACGCACCGCTACCGGAATCTTTTTGCCGAGGCTGGGCACCCGCAAAAGGAGATCGACGCCAAGATCGAGGCAGCGTTTCAACAGTTCTTCCATGGCGACCCGGAGACACAGGCGGTTTATTATCCCGCGGGCTCGAACGGCAACGGGCCGCTGGCTTATCTGAGCGACGTTTTCAACCACGATGTGCGCACCGAGGGAATGTCCTACGGGATGATGATCGCGGTGCAACTCAATCACAAGGCGGAATTCGATGCGCTGTGGAACTGGGCCAAGAGCTACATGTACATCGGCGCGCCCACGCACCCGTCGCAGGGATATTTTTCATGGTCGTGCAAGGTGAGCGGCGAGCCGAACGACGAGACGCCGGCGCCGGATGGCGAAGAGTACTTTGTGATGGCGCTTTATTTTGCCGCCAATCGCTGGGGCAATGGGGCGGGCATCTACAACTACAAGGCGCAGGCCGACGAGTTGCTGACAGCGATGCGGCACCGGGAACGGCGGACGGGCGCGACGAAGTTCGGGGCGCGCACGGTGGCCGCCGAGGTGAATGAGGACGCGAAAATGATCCGGTTTACGCCGGTCGAGGGCAAGGTCGATTTCACCGATCCCAGCTATCATCTGCCCGCGTTTTATGAGCTTTGGGCGCGATGGGGACCGGCGGCGGACCGGGCGTTCTGGGCGCAGGCGGCCGAGGTGAGCCGCGACTTCATCGCGCGCGCGACGAATGCGAAGACCGGCCTGTGCCCGGAGTACGCGAACTTCGACGGCATGCCGCATGCTATCGAATGGAATCAGCGGGCCGGCACCTTCGCGTTCGATTCCTGGAGGACGCAGAGCAATTGGTCAGTGGATTGGTCGTGGTGGGCGAAGGACCCGCGCGAGCGCGCGCTGAGCGACCGGGTGCAGGCGTTCTTTTTCTCGCAGGGGATAGGTAAGTATGCGAACCAGTTCACATTGGATGGCCAGCCGCTTTCAAATAACCACTCGACGGGGCTGATGGCGACCAGCGCGGTGGCCAGCTTGGCCGCAACGCAGCCGGTGAAAGACAAATTCGTCGAAGAGCTGTGGAAGGAGCCGATCCCCAGCGGAAACTGGCGGTACTACGACGGAATGCTGTACTTCATGAGCCTGCTGCACGTCTCGGGGAATTTCAGGATCTGGGGGCCGCAATAGGAAGCAGGCAGGAGAAATGCGTGCCGTACCGGCTTGTAATTCATGTTATATTGACAAACATCAGCCGCTCTATTCTTGCTCACTAGAGTCCGACCAATCGATGCCAACTGTCTCGAAGGCCCGCCGTCTGTCAATCAGAGATTGTGCGTGCGTACCTGCCCCGCGCAGGAGTTTGCTTTTCCTGGCCGGCAACATTCGCCTCAACTGCTGTTCCATTCTGGCCGCGCTCTGCCTTCTTGCGTCGCAAGCGGCGCACTCGCAGGGGGCGGAGACGCTGGCAGAGACGAATGCTTCGGCAGAGACGAAGACCTCGGCAGGAACAAATTGCCTGGCAGAGATGAAGACGCCGGCAGAGGCGCTGAGCCGGGCGGGGGCGAGCGCCGCGTCGGGGCCGGAGAACCGGGCAGCGAATTGGTTCAACCGGCCGGAGAGCGAACTCATCGTGGAGGGAGAGGGATCCTTTGGCCATTACCACATTTTTGCCTACTCCTGGTGGAGCGAACTCTACACGGGTGGAGTGGAGTACGATCGACATTCCTGGAATTACTTTCTGAAATCAGAGATGGACTGGGCGTCAGAAGTGCTGCCCGTGACAATTCTGGTCCAACCGGCCAATACCGATGTCTTTGGCGACCCACTGACCAAGGCGAAGACGGTCAACCCCGGGTTAGGGATTTACCCGATTGGGCTGCGCATGAAGTGGCGGCACGACAAGGCCTTCCAGCCCTACTTCATCATCAAGGGCGGGGTGCTGATTTTCGAAAAGAAGGCGCTTTCGGTGGATGCGGCCTATCAGAACTTCAGCCTGCAGATCGGGATCGGCATGCAACGCAGGCTGACGAAACGGCTCGACGTGCGCGTCGGCTACTCCGATATCCATTTTTCGGACGGCTTCATAGTGCCAAGCAACCCTGGGTTGGACGTGATGTCCTATAACGGCGGGTTAGTCTACCACCTGGGGAAATAGGGCCTGAAGGGGAGTCCAGCAAACGGCTGAGGCTCAGGGAAGCGGGAGCACAGCGTCCAGTCCGGCGTCGATCAGGGCGGCGCGGAGCCGTTCGACGGTGGAGAACTCGATGGTCTTCATGCCCAGCGCGCGCGCGGCCTCGATGTTGACGAGTTTGTCGTCGAGGAAGAGGGTTTCCCCGGGTTGCGTGCCGAGTTCCTTGAGGACAAGGCGATAGATGGCGGGGTCGGGCTTGGCCATGTGGACCTGAAAGCTCCAGACCAGCACATCGAAGCGGTGGATCCAGTCGAACTCCCGCTCGACGCTCGCGAGCACGTTGTCGCCCATGTTGGAGAGGATCGCGGTGAGCAGGCCGCGCTGCTTGAGTTCGAGCTGCCAGGCCAGCATGGCGGGGTTCTGGGTGGTCCACAGGCGGGCGTCCCAGCGGTTCAGCTCTTCGACGGCGCCGGGGGGCAAGTCAAGGGCGGCGTCGCGGATAAACTTTTGCCAGAAGGCGATGCCGGTGAGCGAACCCAAGTCGTAGGCGCGGCGGTCGGCCCAGTAGAGGCTCTCGAAGCGGGCAGGGGGCAGGCCGGTGATGCGCAGGAGCGCGGCGTGGGCTACGGGGTCCGGCGGGCCGGTCAATACCATTCCATAGTCGAAGACAACCGCGCGTAGAGCCAATGTTCCTCCTGTGAACCCCGTGTATGGTTAAAAAGAGCGCCTGTTCCTATTGTGCATGAGCACCTGCGGTGGGGCTGACGACCACATGCGGTGGGGCTGGCGACCTCCTGATCGCCGATGGGACAAAAAATGCGCTTTTCGCGGAGAACGGACTGGAATACGGAGGAGAGCGAAGTGGCGCGGGCGCACCGGCTTCGCGCCGAAGCCGGGCTGCCGATTGCCGACCTGACGGCTTCGAATCCGACGCGGTGCGGATTTGAGTACGCATCGGAACTGCTGGCGGCGCTGGCCGATCCGGCGGCGCTCGATTACGATCCGCAGCCGAGAGGGAGCCAGCGTGGGCGCGAGGCGGTCTGCGGGTACTATGCGGACCACGGCGTTACGCTGAAGCCGGAACAGATTGTGCTAACCACCAGCACGAGCGAGGCTTACAGCTACCTCTTCCGGCTGCTCTGCGATCCGGGGAGCGAGATTCTTGTAGCCCAGCCGGGTTATCCGCTCTTCGATTTTCTGGCGGTGCTGGACGATGTACGGCTGAAGGCCGCGCCGCTGGTCTACGACCAGGGCTGGCAGATCGATCCGGAGGGATTTCGCCAGGCGATTACGCCCCAGACGCGGGCCATCGTGCTGGTGCACCCGAACAATCCTACCGGCCACTTCACCAAGACGTGGGAGGCGGAAGCGCTGGCGCGGCTTTGCCGGGAGTTCGATCTTTCGCTGGTGGTGGACGAGGTTTTTCTGGACTACGGGTTCGGCGGGGCAGGCGCGAGCTTTGCCGCAGGGCTTGAGGGGGTTCCGGTGTTTGTGGTGAGCGGGCTGAGCAAGATTGCCGGGCTGCCGCAGATGAAGGCTGCCTGGATTGTGGCGACCGGGCCGGAGGCGAATGCGGCGTTGGAGCGGCTGGAGGTGATTGCCGATACGTTTCTCTCGATGAATGCGCCGGTCGAGTGCGCTCTGCCGGCTTGGCTGGAGGGAAGGGCGGCGATCCAGGGACAGATTCGGGAACGGGTGAGGGCGAACCTGGCGGAGTTGGACCGGCAACTGGTCCGGCTGCCGGCAGTCCGCAGATTGGAAGTGGAGGGCGGCTGGTATGCGGTGTTGCGGATTCCGGCGCTGAAGCCCGACGAGCAGACGGTGCAGGAGCTCCTGGAACGTGGGGTCTGGGTCCATCCGGGATACTTTTACGGGATGGGAGACTCGGGGTGGCTGGTGGTGAGCCTGCTGGGGCCGGTACGGGAGTTCAGTGCCGGAGTAACAATTTTTGTTAATTATTTAGGGAAGCATCAAGGCAGTAATATTACATGACTTCGACCGAAAGCTCTACTTGAGGTAGATCGTCTGCGCCATTGAAACGAAACAGCTTGCTGGGATGGCGATTTTCAGAAACCCGCGCGGAGGAAGGGATTGCTCTTGCGTTCGGCGCCGATGGAGGTGGCGGGGCCGTGGCCGGGCAGCACTTTGGTTTCGTCGGGGAGGGTCAGAAGGCGGGTTTGGATGGAGTCAATAATCTGACCGTAGTTTCCGCCGGGCAGATCCGTGCGGCCGATGCTGCCGGCAAAGAGGGTATCGCCGGCGATGACCATCTTGAGCGGGGCAAAGTGGAGGCAGACGGAGCCCTGGGTGTGGCCGGGGGTGTGCAGGACCTGAGCGGGGTACCGGTCCAGGCCTACGCGCAGGCCGTCGGCGAGGGTTTCGTCAGGGGGCGCGGTCTCTGGCGTGGGGACGCCCAGCCAATTGGCCTGAGCCGCCATCATTTTGAGCAGGGGCAGATCGTTCTCATTGAGCAGGATGGGCGCTCCAGTGAGGCGCTTGAGCCGGAGCGCGCCGCCTACGTGGTCGATGTGGGCGTGTGTGACGAGAATCTGCTTGAGCTTGAGGCCGAGTTCTGCAAGGCGGCGTTGGATGCGGCCGACCTCGTCGCCGGGATCGATGACGATGGCCTCGCCGGCTTCCTCATCGCCCAGGATAGTGCAGTTGCATTCGAGCGGGCCGACGGGGAAGGTTTCAAGAATCATGGATACATTGTAGAGCGCGGCGGGTCAGACGTGAGTCTGGGGATTCTCGATTGCTGTTAACTCTGGCGCGGTTTCAGTCCCAGGCTGTCCATCACTTCCAGCGCAAAGCGGGCCGAGACCGTGGCCGGGCCGCCGCCCATCTCGATGCCCACCTCGATGGCTTCGAGCAACTCCTCAAAGGTCGCGCCATCGGCTGCCGCCTGTTCGAGGTGCCACTGCATACAGGATTCGCAGTCCTTGACGACGGAGATTCCCACAGCAATCAGCTCTTTCTGCTTTTTGGGCAGGGCGCCATCGCAATAGGCCGCCTTTTCCATGGCCAGAAAGCCTTCGTAGACCTTCGATTTGCTGGCAAGCAACTGCGCATGGGCACGCTTCCGCCTGGCGGTAATCTCGTCGAGTTTGTTCATGGCGCGTGGAACTCCCTTTATTGGCTTTGATTAGCCCAGATTTTACTCTCAAGCCGCCGGTTTGCGGAAGGTGATGGCATAGAACTGTCCGCCCTTGATCATCTCCAGATGAATCTCCTGCATCTGGGGTGGCACGAGGTCAATAGGGATTTTCACGGTCGTCTGGCGGTTCTTGTAATAACTGCTGGTAATCGGAATTTTTTCATAGGTTGCCTTCGCATACTCCTCGGTTTCATCGGAGATGAGCAAAAGGCTGCCCGGCTTGGCGACGCGAATCATCTCCCGGATCGCCTTTGCCTGATCGTTGAAGAAGCTGATGCCGCCCACGTGAAAGACGACATCGAAGCTGGAATCGGCGAAGGGCAGGCTCTCGGCATTGCCCAGATAAAGGTCGGCGTCCATCTTCCAGCGGCGCAGGTTGGCCTGGCAGTTGGCCAGCATCTCAGGCGACAGATCGAGGCCGGAGAGTTTCACGCCGCGGGGCAGATATTTGAAGTTGAGACCGGTGCCCACCGAGGTTTCCAGCACCGAATCGCCCGGTTTGGCTTCGAGCATACGCATGTAGACGAGGAAGTATTCATCCCGGTCTAGTCCCTTGAGCGCGCAGGCGACACGTTGAGTATCGTCGTAAAAGCCGCCGATGGTTTCATACAACTTGTTGTATTTGCCGTTGTCGCCGGTCAGGTCCTCCGGCTTGAGAAAGGTTGGAATTCCGTTGCGGATGGGGAAGCGCTCGCCGGAGGTGCTGAGGAGAGCTTCGCGGCCTGCTTTCTCGCTGGCCACATGCAAGGGGTTCCCGGTAAAGGGGCTTCGCAATTGGGCAACGGTCTCCGTCCGCTCTGCCCAAGGCCTGATCTTTCCGCGGTTGAAAAGCGCCCAGGCAGCAAGAACGACGACTCCGGCGGGAGGGATAAAAAGCGAGACAATGAGTACGTAAAGATTCACGATACTAAAAAAATCGACGCCGCTGATCCGGAAGTAGATTTCGGCCAGGATCAGCACTCCGAACAGCGCTCCGAAGAACGTGGCACCCTTGCGGATCTTCGCCACGCGAAACTCCTGGTTCCACATCCAGACGACGACCGCCGCGAACCAGCAGCCGAGGAAAATGGCCGCATCCATGAGTGGGAGGACGATGTCGCCGTATATTCCTTTCATCACGGGCAACAAAGGCAGTTTAGCCGCAGCGTCGTTGGCAAGAAACATAAAGGCATTCCTCGGCAGATACGGAAAAGACCAGAATTGAACTGCCGCTGACGCCATTGGAAAGGGCAGCGTCGAGAAGAATCCCGGCAGACGCGGACTGACAAGCCGGTGAAAGGTGAATGGAAGAACGGCGATCAAGGAGGCGAGAAGAATCCAGTCTACGTACTGAAGCGCATCCGCAAGAGGAGTGTGCAGGAAGAGGCGCCAGTCTGAGATCAGATGGGGAATGAAGGAAAAGGCCAGCATCCAGAGGAATCCGCGACGGGGCTTTTGCGTGCCGACGAACCAGACGCCCAGGATGGGGCCGGTCCACGCACCGACGGGAGAGAAGAAAAAGCCGAGAAGAAAAAGGCTGGCGACGGCCCAGGCGACGATCTGCGATGAGCGGCTGGAGCGAACGGTTGTAGACATCTTTGATTTCTCCTTCTTCGTGCAATTGATTCGG
>DATFYK010000125.1:0-2692 GCA_035315085.1 Occallatibacter sp. | reverse complement strand
GGCAACGTTGTGAACGAGCGCACGCTGCGTGAGCTGGAAAAAGTCTAGCCGCCTCAAAGGGGTGACTTTTTCCTGTCAGGTCCGTTCCCTGTGTGGTTACAATGTCGCTTGCCCAATTTCGTGAAATTTACTCGTCTTCTACTGCTTCTGGTCGCGGCGGCGGCCGCCGTCGCACAATCAAAACCCAGCTACGAGATTTACGCGATCCGCTATGCTACGCTGCCCGATTTTCCCGTCTCAGAACTGGTGGCAGGCGCTGACCCGGCCCGCAAGCTCGACATCGCCATGATGATCTGGCTGGTCCGGGGCAATGGCCACAACATCCTGGTTGACGCCGGCTTTTATCACGATCGCTTCTTCAAAGACTGGCATGTCAAAGAATTCACCCGGCCTTCAGAAACGCTGGGCTGGGTTGGCTTGAAGCCCGAAGACATCACCGACGTCATCATCACCCATATGCACTGGGATCACGCCGACGGCATGGATCTGTTCCCCAATGCCCACATCTGGATTCAGAAAGAGGAACTCGAGTACTACGCCGGCAAAGCTTGGCAGTCGAAGGACGCGCACGGCGGCATCGATGAAGGCGATGTGCTCACTCTGGTGAAGCTGAACACGCAAGGACGGGTGCGCCTGGTGAATGGCGATGCCCAGCAGATCATTCCCGGCGTGACTTGCTACATCGGCGGCAAGCATACGTATCAATCCCAGTATGTCGGGGTCGAAACGGCGGCAGGAACGGTCGTGCTGGCCAGCGACAACATGTATCTGTATGAGAATCTGGCACGCCATGTGCCGATCGCGGCCACACTCGATGCCGCCTCGAACCTGCGGGCACAGGATCGGATGAAACAGCTCGCCGCCCGTCCCGAGCTCATCATTCCCGGCCACGATCCTGCGGTGTTCACGAAGTTCCCCAATCCCGTGCCGGGAGTTGCCAAAATCCAGTGACCCGGCATCGCGGCCGTCTGAGCCCACCAACCCGCTGACCTACCCGTCCGTACATCCCCTTCAGTACCGTGGCAAAACCGCGCCAGACGGGCGAAGATAGCCACTCCAAGCTCAGCTCTCCGAGCGTCCATTTGCTCAAAAGGACTGAAATAGAACGACTTGGAGCACTTGAGGACGCTGCCCGGAACCCGAAATGGCCGAATTGCAGAACGATTCCCCGAAAAACGATTTCCAGACCAACGAAGCGGGAGTTTCAAGACCTGACCCCGCTCCGGCTCCGCAGGAACCCAACCCGGTTTGCGACTCCTGGCAGCAGCTGGTGCAGGGCGTGCTCGCGGTGTTGATGTTCGTGGGAGCGTTGGCCATGGTGCACTATTACGCTCCGATGGCAGCGCAGAGTGCGCCGCCCGATGACCTGCAGAAGCAGGTTCACGACCTGAGCGCGCAGGTCGAGCGGCTTAAGCAGGACCAGGACATGCCAGCCCTGGTGCTGGACCGTTACCGCAATTCCATCGGCTACATTTACGGCGTGTACCAGGTCGGCTTTCCCAACCAGCGCCCGGCTGTGCGGGCTCGCGTTTCGGGCACTGGCTTCCTGGCAGGCAACGGACTGCTGGCCACCAATCGTCACGTGGCCGAGCCCTGGTATGGAGATTCCGAATCGGAAGCCCTGATGCATCGCGGAGCCTCGGCTACGCTGGAGAGTCTGGTGATCTTCTTTCCCGGTTCGCCCACGCCCGTAAGTCTCTGGCCCGCTGCGGTTTCGAAGACGTCTGACCTGGCAATCCTGCGCACTGCGGGGCCCGAGGCAGTCCGCGGCCTGCCCGTGCTGCCTTTGGCGAAGTCGCCGAGTGCTCCGGGCGACCGAGTCACCGTGGTCGGCTATCCCATGGGGATCGCCGGCATGGTGGCGAAGTCTCCCTCCGGTATCTACGAGCGGCTGGCTTACCGGCACAACGACATCAGCGCGGCCAGCGAGTTGGCGGCGTTGTCGTTGATCCGTCCGTCGGCCACCTGGGGACATCTGGGCGATGTAGTCGGCGACAAGCTGATCTACGACGCGCCCACGGCCCACGGCGGCAGTGGGGGCCCGGTCTTCAACGCGAAGGGTGAAGTGATCGGCGTCAACTCCGCCTACATGGACGGTTTCTCCGGCGGCACGCTGGGTGTTTCCGTCGAATCGCTGCGTCCGCTGCTGGAAGAGGCGCAGAAGCAACAGTAGGTCCTCACCGAAATTTGGGAGGGCAAGGCATCCCTTCGACGGCTTCAGATTCTAACCACGCCCACCCTGGCCGACACCATACGAATCGAGCACATCGCGCAGAGTCACGATCCCCTCCAGTTGATGCACGTCGGCCCGGCTAACGACAGGAAGGACGTCAATCTGGTTTGCCCCCATGCGCTCTAGCGCCAAATCCAGACCCTGGTCCTGATGCACGTGCGGGAAGGTCTGCTCCTGGATGATTTCTGCCAGTTGTCTGGCGGAATGCTCGGCCACTTCCCGCTCGAGCGTTGAGCGATTGACAACGCCGATTACTCCACGTTGATCCGCGCCTCGCCGACCAACTACGAGCCAGCTTTGCAGAGCGCTGGAGCGGACTTGTTGCAAGGCCTGCGCCACGGTTATCTGGCTGGCCAGCACGTCGTTGGCAGGACGCATCACCCGCGCCACACGGCGCAAGCCCTGCCGTTGCCGCGCCCCGGCCGAAGGCAAGTGGATTCCATCCTGAACCGCAAGGGC
>DATFYK010000124.1:0-41238 GCA_035315085.1 Occallatibacter sp. | reverse complement strand
GCGATGCCGCTCACCACGCCTTCAACGATGCTGTGGTTCTTATGGACGAGTCCCTGCTCGATGCCGGGCTCGGGGTGGATGGGGCCGAATCGGAGCGAATCCATGACAGCCAGGGGCCGCGCGCCCATGGTGAAGATGTCGCGCAGGATGCCGCCCACGCCCGTGGCCGCGCCCTGAAAAGGCTCGATGTAGCTGGGGTGGTTGTGGCTCTCGATCTTGAAGGCGCAGGCCCAGCCTTCGCCTACGTCGATGATGCCGGCGTTCTCGCCCGGCCCCTGCACCACGCGGTCGCTTTTGGTGGGCAGCCGCTTGAGGTGGACGCGGCTGGATTTGTAGGAGCAGTGCTCGCTCCACATCACGCTATATATGCCCAGTTCGGTAAGGGAAGGCACGCGGCCCAGCGCCGCCAGAATGCGGTCGTATTCCTCCGCGGTGATGCTGTGCTGGGCCAGCAGTTGCGGGGTGACCGCAACCGGCGAGGGAACAACCTGGGCAGAGGGGGCAGTGGTCATCGCTGTTGCCTCCATTGTCGCACGGCATTCACAATCCGGGGCCGGCGGATGGGTGTGGAAAGCCGGGACGGTGCTCAAATCGGCCCATTCCGGTACGCCCGAGGGGCCACTTTGCGGGCGAGTTCCGGAGCCGAGGAGGGAGGCAGGGCCTGTAGCGCCGCAAGCAAAGCCTGTGCGATACTTTTGAGAGACATGCCCACCCCGGCCGGGATGGCGGAACTGGCAGACGCAGCGGACTCAAAATCCGCCGACCCTTGCGGTCATGGGGGTTCGACCCCCCCTCCCGGCACCATTTAATCTATTTATAATTAATAGTTTAAAGTGTTTTGCGCCCGGGTGTCCTTGTGCCGTGCGGATGGAAGGTTGAGTGATTGTGGTGCGTTTGCACTCTGACAGAATCTCCTATATTAGGTACAACGCAATCACGGCTCATAGTATCTGTTGACCGATAAGTAACTCCCGAGTAGCCGACCTCTCGCCCAGAACCTCAGCCTTACGCTTCCCAAAATCCTGTTAGCGCAGGTACTGTAAATCGAGTCGCGCTCCTCGAAAGGGCCGGGGCATCACGCCTCGGCCCTCCTGTTTTCTCCCCCGATGAAACCACTTCCTCGCCATCTTCGTTATACTTCTTCACAACCCCATCATGAGGCGACACGTCCTCATCTTCGGTGTCGTCGGCGGCCTCCTCATCGCCACCCTCCAATACACCGAATACCGCTTCGTCGTCATCGAGCACTCCGTGGAGCTCTACAGCGCGCTCGTCGCCATCCTCTTCGCGACCTTCGGGATCTGGCTCGGCCTCCGCATTACGCGCAGACGCGAAACCAGCAGTCGCGAAACCATTCGGGAAACGGTCGTGGTGAGGGAAGTGCTTGTCCCCGCGGAAGCCCCCGCCCTCGAACCCTTCGCTCCCAATAAGGCCCAACAGCAGGCCCTCGGCATCACGGCGCGCGAACTCGAAATCCTCACCCTGGTCGCCCGCGGCCTCAGCAATCGCGAGATCGCCACGCAGCTTTTCGTCTCCGAAAACACCGTCAAGACGCACTGTGCCCGCGCCTTCGACAAGCTGGGAGCCGCCCGCCGCACCCAGGCCGTCCAGCGCGGCAAAGAACTTGGCCTACTGCCGTGAACCCGGGGTGGGAGCGCATCACCCGAAAGCATGATTTCCGCTCCATTCCTGCAAAATCACCCGAAAGAATGACGACATCCGGCCCCGCTACACCGCATCATGATTCCGTAGTCACTCGCACAAGGAGCCTCACATGAAGAAAACCGTCCTCACCTTCGGCCTGATCTCCGGCCTCATCATCTCCGTCCTTATGGACGGCTCGCTTCTCCTCGCCAACAAGATCGGCTCCGGCCACAGCATGGTTCTCGGCTACACCATGATGGTGGCGTCGTTCCTGCTCATCTACTTCGGCATCCGCAGCTACCGCGACAACACCCTAGCCGGGGAAATCTCCTTCGGCCGCGCCTTCGCCTGCGGCATCCTGATCGCCCTCATCACCACCGTCTGCTACGTCGCCACGTGGGAGGTCCTCTACTTCAACTTCATGCCCCACTTCATGGACAGCTATTTCGCCGCGCAGATTCACAAGGTCCAGTCCTCCGGACTTGACCCCGTCACCACCGCCGCGCGGGTCGCTGCCATCGAGCGCTCTCAGCAGCTCTACCAGAACCCCTTCGTCAACATGGCCTACACCTTCATGGAGCCCCTGCCCGTCGGCCTTATCATTACTCTCATCTCCGCTTTCGTCCTTCGCCGCAAGCCCCTGTCGAACCCAACCCCGCTCCCGCAGTCATGATCAAATAAATCAAAAGGCCGAGGCGTAAGCCCCGACCTTCCGTCTTCTGAACTGTCAACAAATCCTCATAGGAGGTTGCATGGCTTCAATCACTGGCTTTGGCGGAATATTCTTGAGAGCGGATGATCCAAAAGCTCTTTATCAATGGTACGAGCGGCATCTCGGTCTGGTGAAGTCCGAAGGGTCTTTCGCGTTTCCTGCCCCGACGCAACACGCTCAGGTCGTCTTCGCCCTTTTCAAACAAGACAATGCATACTTCCCTCCGGCACAGAAAGCAATGATCAATCTCCAGGTGGACGACCTGGATGGTCTGCTGGACCGTTTGATAGGCGAAGGTGTCACCGTCGATCCAAAACGCGAAAGCTATGACTTCGGAAAGTTTGACTGGCTCACCGATCCGGAAGGAAACCGCGTCGAGCTTTGGCAGCCTGTCGCAACCGAATGATGCCGAGGCCGCCCCAGATTGGTCCCCAGAAGCCGGCTACTCGAGCGTTTTCATGCCGCCTCGTCAAAGTTCCGGATGTATCACCGCCAATCCGGAAGTAACTCTCAACTACGGTTGAAACACACCATCGACCAGTGAGCCCGTTCGTCACCGGGCATGGTGATGCCTTAGGCAGATCAGATCTCAAGATTGAGCAGCGCGGAGCCGAGACACTTGCCATGGGTGTCGACCGCCAGTGAGCGAGTGACTCCCTGGGATGCAGGCCGGTGCAGGACAAAGTTGAGCGCGGCAAGTTTAGGAAGCGCGTAGCGGGCAGCGGGACGATCGATCAGGCTGCCGAAATAGGCGCTGACTTTTTCCGCGGTCACTTCTTTCTCCAGGAGCGCGTAGTCCCGGTCGCGATAAGCGATCAGCGAAATGGTCAGGATGCGCCCTTTGTCGCCGGTGCGTGTGTGCGCAATCTCTCGCAGCAGCATGTTAGGTCACCTCGAGATGGACGTGGTGCGCGATGAGTTCGCGAGGGAGGAGTGTGGAGAAGATGGCGATGGTCTCGCGGACTGAGCCTGAAACGCCGCCACCGCCCGCGGGGCCGTTCGTGTAGAGCGCCTCCACCTCTCGTGGAATGAGCGACGCGAGTTGCCTGGAGGAGGCTCGTGCTGCGGCGCGCAACCGGACCTCGTAGGGCTCGCTGCGCATCCGCGAGAGCTCTTCCCCGTGAATGGAGCTGACACCGATCAAGTCAAAGCGCAAATCCTGAAATCGATGCTCGCGGAGCCTCTCTGCAAGAATCTCACGTGAAAGCTGTGCTCTGGCCAGCGCGCCGGGCCCCGCATAGGAGATCTGACCCTCGCCAACGAATCCGTCTTGTTGGCCAATCGAGACTTTGAGGCTGGAGGGACGCTGCCGTCCGCTGCCGCCAGAAACCCGCACGCGATCTGGAGCTTGTTCGAGAATTTCGACGCCGGTGAAATCGGCGACAACATCAGGCGTGAAATAGGCTGCTGGGTCCATGATCTCGTAAAGAAGCTGCTCTTTGCAGGTGGCTGCAGTGATCAAACCGCCCGAGCCTGCGACCTTGGTGACCATCGCGCGGCCATCTTCGCTGACTTCGGCAATCGGAAAGCCGAGCCGGGCGAGATTGGGCACATCCTTATAGCCTGGGTCGGCAAAGTAGCCGCCCGTGAGCTGGCCCGCGCACTCCAGCAGATGGCCGATGACCGTGCCCTGGCCCAGGAGCGGCCAATCGTCGAGTGGCCAGCTGAATTCATGAATCAGGGGAGCGAGAAACAGAGATGGATCGGCAATGCGCCCTGTGAGGATGACATCCGCGCCCGTTGCCAGCGCTTCCAGAAGCGGTTCCACGCCAAGGTAGGCATTGGCAGAGAGTATCTGGTCGCCTAGCGATTCCACCGTTGTTTCGTCGTCGACGATCGCGGGCTTGAGCGTTCGCACAAGTTCCAGAACATCGTCGCCCGTGACGGCTGCGATGCGGAGGCCATCGAGGCCCAGCTTGCGGGCAATCTCTCTGGTGCGCACCGCTGCGGCAACCGGGTTGGCAGCTCCCATATTGCTGACGATGCGGATGTGATTCCGATGGCAGATGGGCAGAACCGCTTCCATGCGCTCGGCCAGCAGCGGGTCGTAGCCTGTCTGCGGATCGATCCGCTTGCTTAACTGCGCCAGCGCGATGGTTCGCTCGGCCAGGCACTCGAAGACCAGGTAGGAGATATGTCCGCTCCGGGCAAGTTCGATGGCAGGGTCGATTCTGTCGCCCGAGTATCCTGCTCCTGCGCCGATTCTGACGGTTCTCATAGCGATTTCTCCCGGCGGCTCAAAGCGGAAAGATTCCAAACAGGACGCTGGCCGCGGTCATGACCAGGGTCGCTCCGAAAAGGAAGGGAATGGCGAAGCGCTGGTGCTCAGCAAGCGTGATGCCGCTGAGGCCAACCACCAGGAAGGTTGCAGGCGTCAGCGGGCTCACTGGAAAGCCGGTTGTCATCTGCCCCAGTAGCGCCGCTTGGGCTACGCTGATGGGAGCCACGCCAAGTGCGCCAGCAGCATTTGCAACGACGGGAAGAACGCCGAAGTAGAACGAGTCCGGATCGAAGAGCAGGCTGAGCGGCATGGAACAGATGGCCATAACGAAGGGAATGTGGGTTGCCCCATGTTGCGGGAGGTGAGCCACCGCGGCGGCAGCCATTGCGCTCAGCATCCCTGTGCCTTTGAGGATGCCGGTGAAAGCGCCGGCGGCAAAGAGAATGCTCGCCATCGTGAGCGCGGCGGGCGCGTGCGCGGCAAGCCGCTCCTGCTGGGCCTTGAGGGATGGGAAGTTCAAAGCCAGAGCCACAACGGCTCCGAGCATGAAGATGACAACCGGATCGGCCTTGCCCGAGATCATCACGCCGAGCAACAGGGCCGTGATGAGAATGTTCAGTGCAAAGTGCCGCGGCAAGCGCGAAGCGGCCTCAGGGCTGCCGGCCTGCGCTGACGCACAGGCTGCCAGATGGTCCCGGCCGATTCTGCGTTCCTCCCGGAGGCCCAGCAGGAACGAAACGGCAAAGACAAACCCAAGACCCACAATCTGCACGCCGATCAGTGGAGTAAAGATGCTGACCGTGGACAGATGAAGCGCGGACGCAGCCCGGATTGTGGGCCCGGTCCAGGGCAGAAAATTGACGCCGGCAGCCATCGATACCGCGCACGCCAGGATGCGGCGATCGATGCCAACCCGCTCGTAGAGCGGCAGCAGCGCGGGAATGGTAACCAGGAAAACCACCGCGCCGGAGCCGTCAAGATGAACGAGAAGCGCAAGAAGCGCCGTGCCCGGAACAATGCGCGATGGCCGGTAGCCGATAGCGCCCAGAAGCCAGCTGATAATCGGGGAGAGCACGCCGGCATCGGTGATGATGCCGAAATAGAGGATGGCGAAGATGAACATTCCAATGACGGGCGCGATGCTCTGGATGCCGGAGACCATGTACGCGCCTGTCTTGAGGCCGAAGCCCCCGGCCAGAGACGCCAGCACTGGAATAACCAGCAGCGCACCCAGCGGCGAGACCTTCTTGCTCAGAATGGCCGTAAGCAGGACAACGACGGTGATCAGACCCAGCAGAGCAAGCGTCATGGAGTGTTCTTCGCCGCGCGAAAGTGCGGCAGGAAGCAAGTATACGGCCAGGATGGGAATTCTGAAACGGATTCTATGCGTCCCCGGCTGCCCTTACTCGAACGTGATCTTGTACTCTTTCCGCGCTTCGAGCCTCACACTCCAGAGGCCGTTGGATTCACTGGCCTTGACGGTTCGCCCTGCCGAGTGAATACTTGCGATGCGCTGCCCTTGCGGCGGCCGCAATTTGAATTCTCCGGCAACGGCCGGGCGCAGCGCCGCGGAGACGGCCTTACCGTCTTTCCAGGACGCATCCACTTCCACACCTCCACGAGCCCGCAGGCCATGGAAGCTGCCTTCCGGCCAGGCGGAAGGGAGCGCCGGCAGAATTGCGATTTCCCCGGAGTGGCTCTGTAGCAGCATTTCGGCTATGCCGGAAGCGCCGCCCAGGTTTGCGTCGATCTGGAACCACATACGGCTTGCGTTCAACAGGCTCTCCGACGCGGTAGAGAGCAAATTCTGGATATGTTGATTGGCGCGGTCGCCCTCATCGAGCCTCGCCCAGAGGTTTGAGTACCATGCGGCAGGCCATCCATTTCTGCCAGCGCCATTCTGCACCCTCCGCTCGAGCGAACTGTGCGCGGCTTTGGCCAGTTCGGGCGTACCCCGCGGCGTAATCTCATCGGACGGAAACAGCGCGAACAGATGCGACACGTGACCCATTCCCGGAGTGGGTTCGTCGTAGTCTTCGCTCCATTCCTGCAACTGGCCGTACTTTCCGATCTTGAGATCGGGGATGCGCTTGAGCGCGTTTTCCAACTGCGTGCGATAGTCAGGATCAACGCCCAGAATCTCAGAGGCGTTCATGGTCGCATGGAAGAGCGAGTAGATGATCTCGTAGTCCATGGTGGCGCCGACCGTCTGCCGGCCTATCGTTCCATCCGCCGTGCGATAGCTGTTCTCCGGCGAATAGGACGGGTTTGTGACCAGATGGCCCTTGCCGTCATCGATCATGTAGTCGAGGAGAAACTGCGAGGCTTCCTTCAGGATGGGATACGCTTCGCGGCTCAGGAAGGCCCGGTCCATTCCGTATTGATAGTGTTCCCAGAAATGCAGCGCCATCCAGGCGCCGCCCATCGGCCAGATGCCGACGTAGCTGTAATCGACCGGCGCAGTGTCCTCCCACGCATCCAGATTGTGATGAAACACAAAGCCGCGCGCGCCGTACATCTCTTTGGCCGTGCGCCGGCCGCTATCGAGATTCGCCTTGACCAGGTCGAAGAACGGCAGCGTCGTCTCCGGCAGGTTTCCAACCTCCGCCGGCCAGTAGTTCATCTCTACATTGATATTCGTGGTGTACTTGCTGTCCCACGGCGGAGCCATTCTGTCATTCCAGATTCCCTGCAGGTTGGCCGCCATGGCACCGGGGCGGCTGCTGCCCATCAGCAGATACCGGCCAAACTGGAAGTACAAGGCGTCGAGTCCGGGGTCGCTTAGGCCCTTTTTTACCCGTGCCAAACGCTCATCGATGGGAAGACTCTCAACTGTTGCGGCATCGGCCGGGGCAGCCAACTCCACGTCCACACGGCGGAAAAGCTTCTCATGATCCGCGAGATGCGCTGATTTGAGTATTGCGTAGGGTTTTGAAGCGCGCGCCAGGTATTGATCGCAGGCCGCGGCCGGATCGCCGCCGCGATAGTTCGTTGCTGCCACTACCAGCAGAGTCACCGCATCGGCATTCGTTACGACGATTTCGCTTCCTGAAACTTCAACCTGGCCGCCTTCGTTGATCGCGCGCAGCACCCCGCGGAACTTGACGCCGGTCTTCTGCAGCTGATCCATTTCAGCCTTGATAACCTCCGGCTTCAACCTCGGATTCGCCCAGAAGCTTGTATGCGCAATCGCCTCGCCTCCCAGGATCAGCCGGTCGGCGCCGCTCGCGGTCGTCTGGCTGTCTTGAGAACGCGTCAGCGAAGCGTGAAACGAAACGCGGCCGGGTTTGTCGCCGGCGATGCGGACCACCAGCACCTGGTCCGGCGCGGATGCAAACACTTCACGCGTATAACTTGTGTCTCCGACTTTGTACGTGACGCGTACAATTCCGGTTGCCAGGTTCAACTCGCGACGATAATCGGTGGCGTCGTCCGGGCCGAAGGATTTGATCTCCAGATCGCCCAACGGCTGATACATCGCTTGCCGGCTGGGGATACCCAGCATCTTCGCGTCTTCCAGCGCCTCCGCCTCCTTCGGCTTGCCCTCGAAGAGCAGGCGGCGCACCTCCGGCAGGGCTTGCAACGCCTCCGGATTCAAACGGTTCCGTTTCTGGCCGTTCCAGATTGTGTCTTCATTCAACTGGATGTGCTCTGTAGCAATGCCTCCAAATACCATCCCGCCCAATCTTCCGTTGCCAACAGGCAGCGCGTCGCCCCATTTTTGAGCCGGGTGCTGATACCAGAGCACCGGGTCGGGAGCCGAAAGCTGGGCCGCGGCGGGGATGCTCAAGAAGAGAATTGAACCGAGGAGAATGTTGCGCATAAGTCCCCTTTCAAAAGGAAATGCGATGGCCGGAGATCACGAGGCCATAATGCAGCTGCTTGAAGAATACTGCGTTTCCATGCTGAATTTGGCCGCATGGATTTTGTGAAAAGCAGAAGTGAAAATGCTGTGGCTGCGAGATCAATTCGGCGGAGTTCACCCAAGCTCTTATGTGTAACTTCTGTCCCACTCGCCGCGGGCGCGCAACTCGGCGATTTCCTGGCGAGCCATCTCCTGGGCGCGCCCGTAGTCCGGCTTGACCACCCGGTTCAGCGGCATCTGGCCGGGCGAGAGAATGATCCAATGGCGCGGCCGCATATAGGATGGCAGGGAACGCGCGTGCCGATCCAGTTCCCGGCGGCTCAGTTCAACCCCGGGTTTCTTCTCCACTACGGCCACTACGGCTTCCGAAGCTACTTCATGCGCCACGCCGACCACGACGCAGTTGGCTACCTTGCTCGCCAGCGCGCAGATATGTGCTTCCACATCGCCAGGGAATATCTGGTAGCCGAACGACTTGATCACCCACTTTTCCCGCCCGGTCAGATGCAGGCCCGCGGCGTCCTTGAACCCGAGATCGCCGGTATATAAGAAGCCGTCGCGCGAAATCGCATGGGCAGTGGCCGCGGGATCGTTGACATAGCCAAGAAAGGTCTGCGGACCGCAGAAGCAGACGCAGCCAATCTCGCCGGGGGGCAGCTCATCGCCGGCGTTGCCATCGGCGCGCATGGCTTGGCGAATGGTGCAGGGATAGATCGGCATGTCCACGCCCAGCCCGGCAAGTACCGTCTCCTTGTCATCCGCGCTCGACTGAATATAGGTGCAGAAACCGGCGGCTTCAGTGAGCCCCAGCCCGGTGCCGATCACGGGCGCCATGGCGGCAAGCCGGTCCACGAAGGGCCGCGAGACCGCATGTCCGCCCCAGACGGCAATTCGCAGGCTGGAGAGATCGTGGCCATCGTAGTCTTTCAGCATCCACTCCAGGTTGAACATGGCCGGTATCTGGCCCAGGACTTCCACTCCATGCCGGGTAACGGCGCGCAACGAACGGCCGGCGTCGAAGACCTCCAGCAGGACCGCCGTGCCTCCCCCGAAGAACGTGCTCATCAATTCCTCCGTCTGGCCGCCCACGTGCGACGCAGGTAAATTGACCAGAGTGCGGGAGCCGCGGTCTCCGCCAAAAAACGCGCCGCAGATGCACATGTTCTGCACTGTGATGTTGCGGTGCGAAAGCAGGGCCGGTTTGGGCGAACCGGTCGAGCCGGTGGTAAAGATGACCAGCGCGCCATCGTCCTCGGCCACGGCGATTCCCGCAAGGGTAGTGGAGTCCGCGGCCGTCTCGGGATTTCGATCCGTCACGGCGCGCCACGCCGGCTCGGCAATCGACGCAAAGGATTGCGTGCCTGGAATAACTTCGTCCGAGTCCACCGTGATGAAATGCCGGATCCATTTGCAATCCGCCTGCACGGTGCGCCACAGTGGGCGAAAATCGAACGGCGCTTTCACACCCAGGCCGGCAAACCTGCGCGGCCGGAGAATTTCCAGCGCTCTAATCACCTCGGCGGGGGACAAACGCAGATCCAGCGGGGCGACGATCACGCCGATTTTGAAACAGCTATATTCCAGCAAAACGTGATCCACCGACAGCGGCAACAAGGTGACCAGGAAATCGCCCTTGGCGAAGCCCAGGCGCAATAATTCCCTCGCCAACGCCGTGGTGATGCGGTCGAAATCGCTCCAGCTGACTGCGCGATCGCCCTCCGCGCTGAGAATGGCGGGAGCATCCGGCCTTTCCTTCGCCCACTTCGCCACCACCCCATGCAACAGATGGCGATCGGCAAAAACTCTTTCGTAATCGTCGAGGGTGAATTGAGGCACGCGCATGGGTTCACACAGTCCTTTTCCTGAACCAGTCGAACATTCGCTGCGGCACGCGTCAAGCGCCGGGCGCTCCATGCTTTCCATGTAAAACAGGAACCGCGCCGGCGCCTGCTATCCGCCTGGCCGAGCCCGGCAGTCTCCACTCTTTACCTAACTCAGAGCGGTGGAGGCGCCATTCCGAATGCCTTCAGCGCTTCGGCTTGAGGGTCGGACGTTGACCGGGGCAGAACTGTATACACGGTGGTCCGCTCGATTTGGCTGCCGGCGCTGATGGCCGCCAGAGGGCCCAGGGTTTCCAACTCGACATATTGCAGCGGGTCGGGATTGGTGTAGACCTCGGTGAGGCAACCGCCATCGGGATATTCTCCCGGCCCATCTTCGGCATCGATGCGAACGATCGAACTGGGTCCGACCCAGGCTATGCTGCTTCCGCCGGAGCCGATTTTTACGCAGACGCGAGGATGGCGCGCGAGCGAGAGCAGGCGGCCCTCGATCTTCAGCTCCGCCGGTTCGCCGTCCATCAAACGAACGTAGCCCTGGGGAAAGCTCGAATCTTCCGGCAGCAGCATGAAGACGCGCTCGGGCTCCCGCATCTGGGCGATGGTCCAAATGCCCACCGTGACGGGCGCGCCGAAGAGTTTGCGATACTCGGTGCGGATGCGCATGACAGGTTGCGCGGGATCGAGCTCCACGCTGCGCACAACCTGGATTCCGTAGTCCGGATCGACCGGTAAGGTGAGCACGACGCCGCGCTCTACGGCAACCGCCTCGACGGGGCTCGAGTCGAAGCCGGCCGGTGGCGGCCACTCCCGGCCTTGATGCTCGGGCCAGGCGGACTGCGGAGCGGGCCAGCACTTATCTCCGCCGATGTTCAACCACTCCCCGGACGCCGGATCATGGAGCCGGCCGTCGAGCTCGCGGTTCTCCCAGAATGCGCCCTCATCGCCGCCCCTGAGGCGGAACTGCATTACGCGCCCGATGGCGGGAACGACGACGGCCTCCACCTGGCCGTTGACCAGGGAATAGCAATCCGCCCAGCCATGATACGAGGTGCGTTCAATAGCCGCTCCTGTCCGCCGGGCGGCGGAAGAATGGCATTCAACGGGGATTTCGCCGCGGTTTTCCAAGTGATGGGGCCTTTCTGGCTAAGTGCAGCATTGGTAAGGTCTGCATATGTCTGAAAGATGCTGGGCGGCGGCCTTCCTCCACGGGAAAGCAACCGCCCGGCTTGGTTTAGATGGCCTCTTTCAGAGCAGCTTTGTTGGTCTCGACCTCGCGCTCGTTCAGATGGTTGTACCAGGTGAACTTGAGAATCAGCGAGGTTACCAGAATGATTGCCAAGGCGATGGCGGCGCGGTCGAACTCCTTGATCACGATGTAGAGGGGCAGCGCCACCAGGGTAACCTGCCAGACGATGCCGATCACGATGTTGAACATATCGAGGAAGAAGTCCGTGTTCTTCTTGAAGCCGGGCTCTTCGGCAAGGACCTTCTTCAACACCGGTCCCCAGAAGCCCCATGGCCGCACCCGGCGATAGAAGTCCATCAGCACCTCATCGGATTCCGGCTTGGTCAGCAGCGTACCCAGCAGAGATCCAATCAACGAGATGCAGAACACCAGCGGGAAGATGATGGTAACGTTCATGTTGATCGAATATGTGGCCAGCAGGTGCTGCACCCACGGTACATTTGCCATGATCGCCGGCATGGTCAGCGCGGAGGCGATGCCGCTGGCCATTCCCCAGAAGAAGCCATAGCCGTTGAAGCGCCACCAATACCACTTCAGGACGTTGGCCGCGGTGTAGCCGCCCCACAGGCCGGAGACGATCCATACCACCACCGAATTGACCGAAGTCACATTCCAGCCGATGATCACGCCGATCAGGATCACGGTAAAGGAGGAGAGATAGCTGAGGCGGACATAAGTCTTTTGCGGCGCATTGGGATTGATGTAGCGCTTGTAGATGTCGTTGACGAAATACGGCGGGGCCGCGTTCACGGTGCCCGCGAAGTTGGACATGAAAGCCGCGAGCAGGCCGGCGATCAAAAACCCCAGCAGGCCGGCGGGAACGAACTGGCCCAGCGCCATGGGCAGCACCATCTCGAAGTCCAGGTGCGGCATGGCGCGGATATGGTCGGTGAAAAACACCGCCGCCAGGACGGTAAGCCCGATGACCAGGAAGTAGCGCGGGAAGGTGAGCACTACATTGACCCAACCACTCAACATTGAGGCCTCGCGGGGATTTTTCGAGGAAAGCACGGCCTGCATATCGTAGTTCGGGGCCGGACCGGCGGCGGAGATCAGGATGCCCTTGAAGAGCAGCATCATGACGAAGAAGCCGAACAGGCCATAGCCGTCGTGGGCGATCTGGTCCTTGGCGGCCGGGAGCAGGGTTGACCAGTCCAGGCCGATATGCCAGCCAAAGAAGACGTTATCCCAGCCGGCGGGCACCACCTTGTGCAGCGCCTCCGGAGCCACCTTCATCATGGCAATGATGCCCACCGCGAACGAAGCAATGGCCAGAATGCAGAATTGCACCACGGCGGTGAAGACCACGCTGAACATGCCGCCCTTGATCACGTAGATCGACGTGAGGGAGATCAGGATCAGCGCGTAGATGTTGGCCGAATCCAGGTGCACCAGCCAGGGCGCGATGTGCCCGCCCGAGAGACACCAGAGATGAACCGTGCACGATAGGTCCCAGGGCAGAAACTCTGAGGCGAACTTGCCGATGCCCTTGAAGCCGTAAGTAAAGAATCCGATGATGCTGACGAAGGCGTAGATCACCACGATCAGGTGCGCCATCTGCGCGCCGCGCCCTACGCCGAACCGGGTCTTCATCCATTCCGCCCCGGTCATCACTTTGGAGCGGCGCAGCCACGACGAGAGGTAGACCATCTGGAAGATCTGGTTGAAGGTGGGCCAGAGCCAGGGAATCCATACGCTCTTCAGGCCGTAGACGAACATCCAGGAGACCAGCAGCATGGTGCCGCTGACATCGAACATGCCCGATGCGTTGGAGACGCCCAGCACATACCAGGGCATGGTGTTTCCGCCCAGGAAATAGTTCTGTATGCTATGGGATGCGCGTTTTGAAACCCAGTAGCCTACCGTCACCATGCACAGCAGGTAGGCCAGAATGATAACGATGTCGATCGCGTGAAGGTGCATTAGACTCCTCGATGCCAACGGGCATCTTCCCGCCGCTCTTCGCGGGAGACAAAACGGACTTTTCCGCCGGTCGGAACCGACTTTATACCGGCCTTCCATGGCCCGCGTGTGATTACCGGCACAGACCGGCCCCGCACCGGCAACCCACAGGCGGATTGCCGGTGGGAACCAGGTTCCCTCGACGCCTGGAGCGTTTCTCCAACTCTACGTGACCCTGCCAATTGAAGCAAATTTCATGGCCTCCTTGCGCCGCCTTACCCCATCTCGACTTCCACTTGGTTCTCCGCCAGCAACTGCTCCGCTGGAATAATGTTCCCCTCCAACTGCGTCCCATTGAGAACCAGCTTCTTCACGCCCTTTTGCGCTCCGGCAGGATTCCTGACTTCCATAGTCAGTTTCTTTCCGCGAAAGACGCGCGTCATTTTGAATTCTTTCCACGCGGAAGGAATGCAGGGATCGATTCTGAGTCCGCCATACTCCGGCTGAAGCCCGAGAATGTATTGGGTGGCGGCGAAAAACGACCACGCCGCGGAGCCGCTCAGCCAGGGAACGCGCGAGGCGCCGAATCGCGGACTGTATTTGCTGTGGGTGAATTGACAGTAAACGTACGGCTCAATCTGCCGGACCTCCGCGCGCGTGTTGTAGGCGGCGGGCAGATAGGACCGGAAATACCGGTAGGCCAGATCGCCGTGGCCGAGCAGCGCCTCCGCCATCACCGCCCATCCCTGGGTGTGAGAAAAGATGCTGCCGTTCTCCTTCAAGCCCGGATTGAACAACGCGGCCCGCATGACATGAAAGTCCGTCTCGACATAAGGCGGGTCGCAGATCATCAGGCCGAACTCCGTGGCCAGGTGCTCGTGCACCGAGTACATCGCCCGCGCAGCCCTTTCAGGATTGGCATGTCCGCTGATCAGCGCCCAGGATTGCGGGTTGAGAAAAATCTTTCCTTCGGCGCTTTCCTTCGAGCCGAACTTGAAGCCGTCGGCGCGATACGCGCGCAAGTACCATTCTCCATCCCACGCATCTTTTTCCAGGTGATCGTCCAGCTTGGCCAACTCCTCCTTGGCCCACTTTTCTTCCTCTTGCGCGGTCAGGAGCCGGCATATCTCCACATAGACGCGCAGCGCGTAGCGCAATTGAAAGGCCACGAAGATCGATTCCCCCCGCTGCCCCAGACGAATGCAATCGTTCCAATCGGCTTGCAAGCCGCAGGGCAGACCGTGCGCCCCCGAGCGCTCCACATTGAACTCGATGGCGCGTTTCATGTGGCCCAGGACTGTGTCTTCGCCCTGGTCGGCATACGGCAACACCTTGCGATAGAAAGCCAGGTCGCCGGTCTCCTTCACGTAAGCCGGAATCGCATTGAAAAGCCACAGGCAGTCGTCGGAGCGGTAATCTTCTTCCCGCGGCGCTTTTTCGCGGCCTGGGTGATGATCGAACTGCCGCACTACGGGCATGGCCCCGCCGGTCGAGACCTGTCCGGTAATCATCAATTCCAACCGTTGACCGGCTTCTTCGGGAATGGCGTGCAGAACGCCTAACATGTCCTGAACCGTGTCCCGGAACCCCAACCCGTCGCGCTCGCCCGCGTAAATCAAGCTGGCCGCGCGCGACCATGCATACGTGATGAGGCAATTGAACGGGCCCCACATGTTCAGCGTGCTGTTCAACTCGGCGTCCGGCGTTTCCACCGTGAGTCCGGCGATGCGCTCATGCCAATAGCTCTTCAGCTTGGCAAGTTCCTCGCGAACCTTCGTCATGCTGCCGAACTCCGCTGCCGCGCGTCTCCCCTCGTCGCGGCCCCGGCCAATGCCCATCAGGACGAGGAACTCCTTCGTTTCTCCCGGCGCAAGGCTTATCCTGGCTTGCAGCGCGCCGCAGGCGTTGTCGCCAACGGCGAGAGAGTTTGTGCATTGTCCCATCTCGACAACTTGAGGATTGCCGTAACCGCGATAAGTCCCGATGAAAGCGGCGCGGTCCGTATCGTAGCCAACCACATCAGCGCCCACCAAAGCCTGAAAAGTGTGGCGCCCCTGGTCCTTCTCCGTAAAGTTCTCCGGCATGGATGGGATGTTGACGTTGGTCCCGTGGTCGACGATGTTGCCCTCGACCTCCATTTTTACAGTGTGTTGCGTGTATTGCAGATTGATCAGATCGTCGCCTGCGTCCCAGTTCCCCGCATATTCCACGTAAGTGAAAGCGCTTAACTCGCGAGGCTTCCCGCTCAGGTTGGCGAGCTTCACATGCCAGCACTCGAAGTTCTTTCCCAGCGGAACAAAATAAGTGGTCTCGGTTGCTATGCCGTCATACTCCGAAGAAATGACTGTATAGGCGCTGCCGTGGCGGCACTCCGACTTGTACTTATCGAGCGGCTTGCCCACCGGCTGCCACGACGCGGACCAGTAGTCTTTGCTCAAGTGGTCATGCAAGTAGATATAACGGCCCGGCTGGTCCATGGGCAGCGAGTTGAAGCGCAGCCGCATGAAACGCCCCCTGGCCGCCGATTTATAGTAGCTGTATCCGCCGGCATTATCGGTGATGATGGCGCCATATTCCGTCGAGCCCAGATAGTTGCTCCACGACCTGGGAGTATCGGGACGATCGATCACGTACTCTTTGTTCGCGTCGTCAAAATGCCCGAATTGCATTGGATAGCCTTCCAATTACTGTCTTGAAACTTGTCCACATAGAAAGCACAGAGCACGGTATCCCTTCGACCGCGCCTCGCAGATCGGCGCCATCTTCCGCATCGCCAAAACTCAGGAAAGCGCCGCCTCAGTCGCCGCTTGCCTCGCTTGCAACTCGCTCTGGATCTTCTTCGTCTTGGCTTCGTTGAGCGGATAGAAGAGCAGTCCCACCCCGGTAAGCAGGAAGGCGACAGCGGGAATGAAAGTAAACAAGAGCAGGATGCCATGCAGAGCATGCGGCGTCTGCGCAACACTGGCCCGGTATCCGAAGAGGGCGAGCAGCCAGACCGTCACCGGCCCGCCGATGGCCCAGCCGAGTTTGTTCGACATGCCCGCCGCGGAGAAGACGAGCCCTGTGGCCCGGCGGCTTGTGCGCCACTCGGAGTAATCGGCCGAGTCTGCGAACATGGCCCACAGCACCGCGGATGTCGGCCCCGTCACCGCGCTGTAAAGCACCTGAAAAACGAACATCAGCGCCACCTGCTCCGGCCTGACCCAGTAAGAAACCGCCAGGAAAATCGCGCCCAGCGTCGCCAGGCCGATGTAAGTGGCCTTCCTTCCGGCAAACCGCGTGACGTGTTGAATGACGATGGTTCCCAGCAGCGACATCAACGTTCCGGCAACCATAAAAGAGGCGGCCAGCTTTTCATTGCCGACATAGTACTGGAAGTAATACAGGATGGCTCCGCTGCGGATGGCGACGGCGCAGACGGTCAGCGTTCCCATCCCGAAGAGGATGAGCCACGGTACGTTGGTTGCCAGGTCCTTGAGATCCTGTCTGAGCGAACTCTTGTCCTGGATTGGCTGCACCCGCTCGCGCGTGAGCGCGAAGGTCAGGAAGAACAGCGCAACTGCCGCAACGGCGTAGATGCCCATCGTCAGTTGATAGCCATGGGCTTTGGCAGCGGCCAGAATCACCCCGCTCATCTCCGGTCCTACTTTTCCGAAGTAGTCCACCAGGTAGAGCGTCGAATACTGAACCACCAGGCCTGCCGCAAAGGCAAACGCAAACCGGTACGATGACACGCTGGTGCGTTCCTGCGAATCGGGCGAGATGACGCCCATCAAAGCCGAATAGGGGATGTTGATGGCCGAATAGACCATCATCATCAGGCACAAAGTAATGTAGGCGTAGATGAGCTTTCCGTTGGGGCTGAAGGATGGCGTGGTAAATGTGAGCACGCTGATAATGCCGAAAGGGACCGCAACCCAAAGCAGGTAGGGACGGAACTTGCCCCATCGCGTCCGGGTCCTGTCGCCCAGCACGCCCATGAACAAGTCAAATCCCATGTCGAGAAACCGCGTAAGCAGAAGCAACGCAGCGAGTTTCTCCAGCAGCGAGCGTTCTAACTCGGCATCGGGAGTATAGAAGAAGACGTCGGTATAAAATTTGCCCTGGAAATAGATGAAGGTCATCCAGAACAGATTGGAGGCCGCATCGCCGAACGCATAGCCCGTTTTCTCGACAAACGTCAGCTTTTGAGTTTCCGGTTTCATGAATCATGTCCCTCTTGTTCGGTGGCCCTCATCAACATGCACAAACCGCGCCGGCCTGGCATCAGACAGAAGAGGTTAACTTGGCGTCATGCATGCCCCGCAACGGCCGGCGATGCGGATGCTGGAACGGATTCCCTATTGCAGTTCTCCAGCCAACAAAAACACCAGCGACGCCTGCCAGTTGATGCAAATCTCGTTGCTGGTATATGAACCCAACTCATCGGCATAGACCTTGGCTGGCGGCAAATCTTTCGGCAACTTGTCTACCACGGCGTCTCCGCGTCCCGCGTTCGGCCCTCCCGACAGCAACCCCGGCCAGGGCTTGTCCTGCTTCCCATCCCCGCTGGGCCGGTGATGCGGGTGCTGAAAGGGATTTTCGCCCACCTGCGTAACCCAAGAGAGCGAAAACGTGTTCCGGCCCAGCAGATAGTGCAGATTGTCCCGCGCCGCATCCACGAAGCTCGGGTCTGGCTGGATCACGTTGGCGATCAGCAGTTCCGCGCCATAATCCGCCGCAACGCCATTCGATCCCCAAACATAGTCCTTGGGCTGCATACTACTGCGGTAAGGATTGCCGCGAGTCCGCTCCACAATCGCGCGCGCCGCGGCCAGGGTCCGATTCCGGATGGCGGCAACCGCCGTGGCATCCGCGCCTTTCCGCGTGGAGAGAACGTAGGTTCGAAGCGCCATCGGCCCCATCGTCTTCCAGTTCTCCCCCGGAGGCGTGTCCAGGCTGGGAAGAAATTCCGCATAATTCTTCAGGAAGAAGTCGCTATATGGCGCCTCGCCGGTGGTGCGCCAAAGCTCGGCCGCCGCCCAAAGTCGTTCGTCCTTGCAGTTTGCATCGGCGTATTCTCCGGCCCCCACGCCGGGCGGATTCCTGAAGGTCACATTCGGATATTTTTCGGTCCAGGCCCAGGCCCGCCGCGCCGCCTCCAGCGCCTGCGCGGCAAACTTCGCATCGTAGGGCTTGTAAACCCGGGCGGCGATTGCGCCCACGGCCGCCAGGTCCGCGGTCGCGCAGGTGCTTTTATAAGGAGCCGATCCGGTCCCGACCACCTCGCTGGGCAGCTTGTCGTCCTCCGCAGCGATAAAGCCGGGGAAGTACTCGCTGGCCTGCTTGTGCCAGGCGCCCCCGTCGTCGTCCTGCATCTTCAGCATCCACTCCAGGTTCCAGCGCGCCTCATTCAGAATGTCCGGCGTGCCGTTGCCCGACTCGGGAATCTGGAGTGAAATGTTTTTGATCTTCTGCCCGAAGATCTCCCAGGCCCACAGCAGCGTGCTGGTGGCGATTCCGGAATTGACCATGTAGCGGCCATAATCGCCGGCATCGTGCCAGCCGCCGATGTTGTCCCGTCGGCCTTTGGCGCCGGAGGAGGGGTGAAATTCGCCATGCAGGTGGCAGGCTGGGTGCGAGTAGCCGGGAAACTCGGGCCCCATATCCACCGCCGTCCCGCAGCGTTGCCCGTAAAAGGCGCGCATGGCCATGTAGTAGGTGCGCTCGAAAACATTTTTACTCACTGCGAAGTTCCAACTGCGCCCCACGCCGGGAACCTCAATGTAGTAGGTTCCCGCCTGCCGCAATCCGGAAAAATCCGCGGCCTGCACCTGGTCGCCGGAGTTGGGGTCAGGCAGGGGCGGCGAGAGCTTTCCCTGAAAAACGGCCGCATTGTCGCTTGAACGCCTGACATGGAAGGTTGCGGCAGGGGCGCTGACAAACGCCACCTTGGGACCGTCGAGCGGATAGCCCGCCTGATCGACTTTGATGGCCAGGCTTGCGCTCTCGGCCGCGCAAGCCAAAACGGCCGGGAAGATGAGCAGGCCGGCCAGGACTGCGGCTATCGGCAACTTAATGCCGGATTGCGCATGGATGAGTGCCAGAAACAGGGAACCGGACATATGTGAATTTTCTCCTCGCGCAAGCGTCCAGGATACATGCAAAAACGGGCAAGTCTCTCACATCTGCCTGAATCCTGGCAACGATCCCGGACACGCCGGGAGATTTGCCTTATTTCGCTCGCGCAGATACTTTTTCACATTTGCGCCACTTCGCGCAAATCCACAGGGCCTTTTCCGAAGAACTTTGAAGCGCTCTGCAAAATCGTTTGATTAGCTTTCGATCCGGGGTCTATACTGACGGTACGTTTCTTTGAGGGAGCATTCACCATGAAGTACGGATATTTCGACGATCTAAACCGCGAGTATGTGATCACACAACCGGACACACCCTTGCCGTGGATCAATTACCTGGGATGCCAGGCATATTTCGGAATCATTTCCAATACGGCGGGAGGCTACTCGTTCTATCGCGACGCTCGCCTGCGGCGGCTGACCCGCTACCGGTACAACAACGCGCCCTTCGACTTCGGCGGGCGCTACGTATACCTGCGCGACAACGAATCGAAGCAGTTCTGGTCTCCTTCGTGGCAGCCGACGCGCCGCGAGCTGAAGGACTACTCCTGCCGGCACGGCATGGGCTACACGGTGATCGGGTCTTCCTATGAAGGCATCGAAGCGCACACGCGGTATTTTGTGCCGCTGGACGAGAACCTGGAAATCTGGCAGCTCACGGTAACCAACAAGCGCGCCGTCAAAGCCTCCATCTCCGCCTTTGCCAGCATCGAATTTTGCCTGTGGGACGCCCAGGACGACAGCACCAACTTCCAGCGCAACTTCTCGATTGGACAGGTGGAAGTGGAAGACGGCGTCATCTATCACAAGACCGAGTACCGCGAGCGCCGCGACCACTTCGCCTACTTCGCAACCTCCGCCAAGGGCGGCAGCTTCGATACGCAGCGCGATGTCTTCCTGGGCCACTATCGGGGCTGGGACTCGCCCGCCACCGTCCAAGCCGGCCAGCTCACCAACTCCATCGCCCACGGCTGGGCGCCCATCGGCGCCCACCAGGTCAAGCTCGACCTGGCGCCGGGCGAGACGCAGCAGATTGTTTTTGTGCTCGGCTACCACGAAAATCCCGTAGCCGAGAAGTTCGATCCTCCCGGCTCGCAGACCATCAACAAGAAGACGGTCAAGCCGGTCATCGCCAGGTATCTTGATCCCAAGGAAGCCGACGCGGCCTTCGAGCGGCTGCGCCAGTACTGGGAGAGCGTGCTCGGCGTCTTCCAGGTCAACACGCCGGACATTCACACCAACCGCATGGTCAATATATGGAATGCCTACCAGTGCATGGCGACCTTCAACATGTCGCGTTCGGCGTCGTTCTATGAGTCCGGCATCGGCCGCGGCCTGGGCTTCCGCGACTCGAACCAGGACCTGCTGGGGTTTGTGCACATGGTGCCCGCCCGCGCCCGCGAGCGCATCCTGGACCTGGCCGCCACGCAATTGCCCACCGGCGGCGCGTACCACCAGTACCAGCCGCTCACCAAGCGCGGCAACAACGACGTGGGCAGCGGCTTCAACGACGATCCGCACTGGCTCATCATCGGCGTGGCGGCCTATCTGAAGGAGACCGGCGACTGGAGCATTCTGGACGAGCCGGTGCCCTACGACAACGAGCCCGGCTCGGAAACGCCGCTCTACGAGCACCTGCAGCGCAGCTTCCGCTACACGCTGGACCGGCTTGGGCCGCATGGGCTGCCCCTGATCGGGCGCGCCGACTGGAACGACTGCCTCAACCTGAACTGCTTCTCCGACACGCCGGGCCAGTCCTTCCAGACCACCACCAACAAGGACGGCAAAGTGGCCGAGTCGGTCTTCATCGCCGGCTTGTTTGTTCACGCCGGTCAGGAACTTGCTGCAATTGCCAAGCATCGCGGCCTGGACGCCGAGGCCTCCACGTATCTTTCCGAAGTTGCCAAGATGGATCAGGTCGTCCGCAAGCACGGCTGGGACGGCGAGTGGTTCCTGCGCGCCTACGACGACTTCGGCGCCAAGATCGGCTCCAAGGAGTGCGAGGAGGGCAAGATCTTCATCGAGACCAACGGCTATTGTGTGCTGGCAGGCATCGGCCTGGAAGACGGTCTGGCCGCCAGGGCGCTGGAGTCCACGCGCAAGCACCTGGCCACCAAACACGGCATTGTGTTGCAGCAGCCGGCCTACTCCAGGTACTACCTGAACCTGGGCGAAATCTCCTCCTACCCGCCGGGATACAAGGAGAACGCCGGCATCTTCTGCCACAACAATCCCTGGGTCATCATTGCGGAGGCGCGGCTTGGCCACGGCGACGAGGCCCACGACTACTACAGCCGCATCAACCCATCGGCGCGCGAGGAGATCAGCGACCTGCATCGCTGCGAGCCTTACGTCTACGCGCAGATGATCGCGGGCAGGGATGCGCCCACGCACGGCGAGGCCAAGAACTCCTGGCTCACCGGCACGGCGGCGTGGAACTACTACGCCATCGTGCAGTGGATCCTGGGCGTGCGCACCGCGCTGGACGGGCTGGAGATCGCTCCGGTCATACCCAAGAACTGGCAGGGATTCACCGCGACCCGCACCTTCCGCGGAGTGGTGTACAAAATCTCTATCGAGCGCAAAGGCGACGGTAATTCCATTGCTCTGACCGTGGACGGCAAGCCGATCAAGGGAAATGTCGTATCTCCTCCCGCGGACGGCCGGAAGGAAGTCACCGTCGTCGGCATTCTGAGCTAGCACAATCCCAGGTCTCAAAATCGAGACCTGGGGCACCCTTCAAGGTTGAACAAGGAGTAGTGCTTTGTACCTGGCCAGCGAGCAGCGCTACGACGCCATGCAGTATCGCCGCTGCGGCCGGAGCGGCGTGCGCCTGCCCGCCATCTCCCTGGGGCTGTGGCATAACTTCGGCGGTGTCGATGTCTTTGAGAACAGCCGCGCCATGGCGCTGCGGGCATTCGATCTGGGCATCACCCACTTCGACTTGGCCAACAACTATGGCCCGCCGCCGGGCAGCGCGGAGTCGAACTTCGGGGAGATTCTGCGCCTTGACCTCAAGCAGCATCGCGACGAACTGATCGTCAGCACCAAGGCCGGCTACACGATGTGGCCCGGTCCCTACGGCGACTGGGGATCGCGCAAGTATCTGCTGGCCAGCCTGGACCAGAGCCTGAGGCGCATGGGCCTGCAGTACGTCGATATCTTCTACTCCCATCGCCCCGATCCGGAGACGCCCGTCGAAGAGACGATGCAGGCGCTGGATCAGGCGGTGCGCTCCGGCAAGGCGCTCTATGCCGGCATCTCCAACTACAGCGCAAGCCAGACCGTTGCGGCCGTCAAGATTCTGCGCGAACTCGGCACGCCCTGCCTGATTCATCAGATGAAGTACTCGATGTTTGTTCGCACACTGGAAGACGGCCTGCTGGATGTGCTGGGCAATGAGGGCGTGGGCGGGATTGCCTTCTGCCCGCTGGCGCAGGGCCTCTTGACGGACCGCTATCTCCAGGGCATTCCCGCGGATTCGCGCGCCTCCAAGCCGCACGGGTTCCTCAAGAAAAACGACATCGACGAGCAACGCCTGGCCCAGGTGCGCGCCTTGAACGGCATGGCCGCCCAGCGCGGGCAGTCGCTGGCGCAGATGGCGCTAGCCTGGGTGCTGCGCGACGGCCGCATGACCTCGGCGCTCATCGGAGCCAGCCGCGTGGAGCAGATCGAACAGAACGTCGCGGCGCTGGCCAACCTTGAATTCTCCCCGGACGAGCTGGCCCGCATCGACGCCATTCTGCAGTCGGCCGGCTGAGCTCACAGCTCTGAGTCCGGCCCGTTACGCTTACAATGTCTCTGTTTGCGGCATTGAAGGAGGCATTCTTGTGCCAGGCCTGCGGCAAAAATCGAAGCGGAATTGCGCTCCGGCATCCTGCCCTTCTGGCTCAAATACGCCGTCGACGACGAGTACGGAGGCTTTCGGGGCCAGATCTCGAACGACCTGACCATCAATCCGCGCGCGGCCAAGGGACTCATCCTGAATGCGCGCATCCTATGGACCTTCTCAAAGGCTTTCAGCGTCTATCGCGACCAGGTCTATCTTGCCACCGCTCGCCTCGCGTGCTTTGAAGTGATGGAACGGGTGGACGCGCGCGCCGCCGGTTGAGGTTCATCGAAAGGCCGCGCTGTATGGCCCTGCCGGGCGTTTCAGCAGGCTGTTAGGATAATCTTCAGCGTGCAGAGGAACGATTCCACGCATTTTTTGCGGGTGGGGTGGGTGCGATGAGGGAATCCGGCGGCCAGTTTCCACGCTTGCCCCGCAGCCCATGGCCGAGGCGTTCCGCGGTAAGGATGCTGGCTGCCTGGGGGCTGGTTCTCGCGATTGCGTTGCCGGTGGCCGCCGGGGCGATCGATGCGGCGGAGCCCGGCGACCTCGCAACGCAGTTACAGGCCGCAACCGCCTATCACAAGCAGGCCGACTACGGACACTCCATTCCGATCTTGAAGCAGATCGTCAAAGAAAACCCCCATAACTACATGGCCAACCTGCTGCTGGGCGTGGATCTGCTGCGCAGCGGGAGCGCTCGCGATGCTCTAGGGCCATTGCGCGCGGCATCCGACGCGCGTCCCGATGACGGAGCCGCGCAGGCTTACCTGGCTGAAGCGGCGATTGCGCTGGGCGATCCTGCCATGGCCTCGGAGGCCTTCCAATCCGCGGTTGCCCGTTCCGGTGGAGAGGAGCAGTATTTGACTGCATGGGCCAACTACTGCCTGGACCGGTTCCATATTCTGGAGATGTTATTTCTGAGCAACAAGCGGGGAGAAGGAACGGAACTTCGCGTCGAAGCATGGAGCCATCCGGAAGGCAGCCAGACTAGGGAGACGTTGCTGGAGCAGTCGGCCGCTCGCGATCCCGAGCAACAAGGAATCTGGGGTGATTTGGGGGTAGCGCAACTGGAACTTGGCCAGAGTGCGCAAGCGCAGGAGAGCCTGAAGCAGGCCGAGAGGCTCGAGCCGCAAGCAGCCGAGACACTGCAGCTTGAAGCTCTTATGGCAGCCGGGGAAGGGAACTGGCAAGACGCCGAGAAGCGGCTGCTAAGCCTTGGAGAACGATCGCCGGCAGAGTTGCGCAGAGTGGTGGCAGTCTGGCCTGCGGCCAGGCAACCAGGGCCTGAGGTTGCTGGAACCTTGTGGCAGTGTCTCCGCGAAAAGGGAGGAGCTTGCAACTTGCTTTCAGCGCCGCCACATGGCGGAGCGGGTCTGGGCGCAAAAGAACTTTATGCGCAGGGACGCTGGGAGCAGTTGAAGGCGCTGCCCGCGGTTGCGCCGGCTGATGGGCCGGGATCACTTTGGCGGGGCGTGGCGCTGGCCAGGACTGGAGACTGCTCAAAGGCAATTCCATCGCTTGAGCGGGGGTTGAAGGCGGACGAGCGCGTGGCGGGGTTTTGGCTTCAGGTCTGCTATGGCAACGAAGAGTCGCGCACGGAAGAACGGCTGAGCAAGGCGGGCGACGAAGCGGCGCTCCATCAGTTAAGGGGAGATGTGGCGCTGCGCCTGCGGTCCGATGCGGCGGCGGCGCAGAAAGAGTACATGGAGGCTTTGAAGTCGCGGCCCAACGATCCCCGCCTGCTGGCGAGTCTGGCCGAGGCGGACAGGATGCTTGGCGACACGGAACATGCGCGAAGCGCGGCCCTGGCGGCGCTGGCTCTGAGTCCCCGCCTGTCCTCGGCGCTGCGGACGCTGGCCGAGATGGCGATGAACGAACGGGACTATGCCGAGGCGCTTGCCCGGCTGAAGGAGTTGGCCGTTGTCCAACCGAAGGACGCGTGGACGCAGGTGGAGCTGGGCGTGGCCTATGGGCAGTTGGGGCAGCCCGGCGAGGCGGTGAACCGCCTGGGGCCGCAGTTGGCGGCAGGCTACCCGGATGCGAAGGGCGCGCTGCACGCCCAGTTGGCGCGCGCCCTGCGTAAACTGGGCCGCGAGGATGAAGCCAGGCAGGCTGCCCAGGAGGCAGCGCGTTTGGCTAACTCCACACTGCAGAACAGCGAGCAGGGGAACTCCGATGGCCACCAGTAGACGCGACTTTGTGCGCGCGAGCGCGGCATTGCTGTCTGCAGCCCTGCTGGCGAGACGGGGATGGGCCGCCACCGCTGCCAGCCCCATCATCATGGTCAACGGAGCACCCGGCAATGGGCTGGATTTCCTGCTCCGCACGGGAGCCACCGGGAACAAGTATCAGCCGGAGACGTTGCCGGGAGGACTCGGGGTGATCGATTACGACGGAGACGGATGGCCCGACCTCTATTGCGTGAACGGGGCTGCCATGCCCCAGCTTGAGAAGACCGGCAAGAGCTATTGGAATCGCCTGTACCGGAACAATCGCGACGGCACGTTCAGCGATGTGACGGAGAAGGCGGGTGTGGCGGGGCGAGGCTACGGAATGGGCGTTGCCGTGGGCGACTATAACAACGATGGTCATGAGGACATGTTTGTTGTGGGCGTGCATGGCAACCAGCTCTTCCGCAACAACGGCGACGGAACCTTCACCGATATGACCGAGGCGGCGGGGCTGAATCTGCCGCCGGTTCGCGGATTGTGGTCGATAGCGGCGGCGTGGATCGACTACGACGGGGATGGCAAGCTGGACCTGTTTATCTCCAATTATTGCGAATGGTCGCCGGGAATCGATCCCATCTGCGGGGGCATGACGGCGGAAACGAGACGCTATTGCCCGCCGGAAAAGTATGCCGCGGAGCCGATGCAGCTCTACCACAACAACGGCGATGGAACCTTCACGGAGGTGACGGGAAAGGGGCCCTTGGCGGAAGTTCTGGGCAAGGGGATGGGCATTGCCATCGCGGACTTTGCGGGGGACGGCCGCCCCGGGATTTTCGTGGCCAACGACAAGGCGCGCAACCTGCTGTTCCGCAATACAGGGCATGGTTTTGTTGAGATCGGACTAGACGCCGGCGTGGCTTATAACGGCGATGGCCGCAGTATCTCGGGAATGTCCGCGGACTTCGGAGATATCGACGGCGACGGACGTTTTGACCTGGTGATGACGGCGCTGAAAGGCGAGGTCTTTGACGTATTCCTGAACCGGGGACACGGGGAGTTTGAAGATGGGAGCATCCCGACCAGACTGATGGGGCTGACCCACCCCCGTAGCGGCTGGGGATGCGGACTAGTGGACCTGGATAACGATGGCTGGCTCGACCTGTTTGTGGCCTGTGGCGGCGTGGACACGGACGATCCGATGACCAACCGGATCTTCAGAAACGAAGGCGGCAAGTTTTCCGATGTGTCGAACGAATCCGGAGTGGGGCTGGCGACGGCGCGCATGCATCGCGGCTGTGTCTTTGCGGACTTTGACCGCGATGGACGCCTGGACGTGGCGGTGACCTCGATGGACGCGCCCATCGAGCTATGGTGGAATCGAAGCCCGATGCGCCATTGGCTGCAATTGCGGCTGACAGGAACACGCAGCAATCGCTCGGCCATCGGCGCCCAGGTTAGCTTGAAGACTGCCAACCGGACGCAGATTCGATGTGTGACGAACAGCGTGGGCTACGCTTCGAGCAGCGACCTGACCCTGCATTTTGGGCTGGGAAGTGAGCTGAAGGGGACAATAGAAATCCACTGGCCTTCAGGGACGGTGCAAAAGCTTGGTGACGTGGCGGCGGATCAGCGTCTCGAAGTCAAGGAGCCTGCTTGACTGCTGCCCAAAGTGAATAACGAGCCCGCCGATCCGCTGCGCAGCCACGCCTGCGTGGAGCAGCGCTGCGCGCTGATCGAGAAGAATCTGGCAGCGCTGCACGCTCTCAAGCTGGGTGGCGCCAGGCGCGCTGTCAAAAAAGCTGCCAGGCCCACGAAGACGTGGAATCGGTAGGGTCGATCGCTACGGGTGAGACGCCGCGGCGAGCCACCCAGAAGACTCTGTGCAAGGACACGTTTACTCTGGTTCCGCTCTAAAGCAGCTTCTCTGAAAATGCTCTAGTTTTGTCTGTTTTTGGCTTTAGGCGTTAACTTGCGCAGGATGAACTCCTGTACCAGGCTGTCGATCATGCGGGAAGCGGTGGTGATGGCGTCATTCTCGAACATTAGCCCCGTGCCGCGATTCGCTTGCGGATAGTACGCGTTCGAGATGGCCCCCGAGATTAGATCGCCGCCTATGCTCGAGACATTCAGTTCCATATGGCCGTTGTCTCCCTTGCAGATGAATGGGCTGAGGATGGCGTGGAGGGCGCGCGACTTCTTTGTGCCCGTGCCCTGGTAGTAGTAGCGCGGGTCCTGGTGCAGAAGCGCTGGCAGGATGGCGCCGCCGAAGTAGATGTCGGCAACCCCGTCTACATAGATCGAGGCGTAGCGCTCGCCGTAACCTCTCGCGCCCTCAACGAAGTTGGGGATCGCTGCCGCCTGGTAGATGCCTGCAAGGAAGCCGACCGCGAGGAAGGTAACAGGATCGGTATAGGCCTTGCGGGCGAGTTCGAACTTCAGCTTCACCGTGAGCGGCGCGGGGTTCTGATCATAGACGACGTAGAAATTGGGGATGATGCCGAAAACGCGCTGCTGTTCCTCGAGCCTGACCTGCTGGATGGCGATCTGCTCGGTGGACGAATACACATTTACCGAGGTCACCCCCCCTGCAACCATGAGCTTGATGTCCGTCAGGAATTCGTACTGGCCTGGCTTGAGGATGACGTCGGGCGAGGTCCAGTTTACAAACCCCTTGGCGCTGATGGTGATGTGATAGGGGATTCCCGTCTTGAGACCGTCGAATTCAAAGAGTCCGTTGTCGTTCGCCACGATCGTGCGGTGATCTTCGGGGATTGAGCCGTCCAGAACAACCGTGGCGCCGGGAACGAGGTCGCCGTTCACATCGGTTACAGTGCCGCTGATATTAGCTGTCTGTATCCCGGGCGCGGCAATCGGCCGTCCGGCTTTTTGGCGCTGGCCTTTTTCGGCGCCGGGCTGCTGAGCGGGGGTTTGGGAACTGGAACTGCCCTGGGCGGCGGGGCTCGTGGCCGGGGTGGGGTTCGGGGCGGGCTGCTGAGTGCTCTGGCTTTGCACGGCGGGAGGTTGCTGCGCCAACGGCTCAGCCTCAGCCACCACGAACTGGGGCTGTGGAGCCTCGGGAAGCTCGGCAACGGCAGTCAGCCCGGAGCCCGGTTCTTGAGCAATAGTTGTGGAGCACAACGCCACCAGGCCGAAGCCAGCCGCGAGCGTTGTATATAGAAAAAAAGAGCCTAAACGCATCCGTTCACCAGTTGCAAAGTCGGAGCCCGCCTGGGCGGCTCACCAAAAATAAGGTGAATCGAACGAGAGGGCTACCTAGAGGATAAATCACCCCCTTCGCGCCTGCTGTGACAGGCGCCTTCTAAGGGCAACGATTCACTGTGTACACAGTTCCTCTCTATTAGACGCATTTTCCCCCCCCGTGGGAGCAGAGAATTCCCCCTGGCAGCCCCGGCGGCAGCCCGCGGCCTTGATGGCGCCGTCTGCCGCGCCCGGGTTAGAACTTGTTTTTACGACGTTTTTTCATTGGATTTTGCCCGGCGGGACCGTGTAGAGTGGCCTTCACATCAAGTCGCGAGGAGGTCGCATCCATGCCCCGTACCCATCCGGTGGTCCATTTCGAGATTCTCGGCAGGGACAAGAAGCTGCTGGAGGAGTTCTACAAGGATGTTTTCCACTGGGAGATCGACCCGGTCGAGGATTGGTATTCGGTGGTCAAGCCCGGTACTGGCATCAACGGCGGCATCGGAGCCCGTGAGCAACACAGCGGACATGTCACGTTTTATGTTGCGGTTGAGGACATGAACGCCGCGCTGGAACTCATTGAAAGCAAAGGCGGAAAGAAGGCCTTCGGCCCGCAACCCATCCCCGACGGCGGCATCGTCGCCGCCTTCACAGATCCCGAAGGGCACCTGATCGGGCTGGTGCAGGGGCCGAAGTAAAGGCCTTGGTAGATTTGGCAGACGCCAGAACGTGAAAGAGACCTGTTTACTTGCGGGAGTTTTGAGATGAAGTTGGCATGTTTCGTTGGCGTTTGCATTACGCTTGTTGCGAGCCAGGCTGCCGGGCAAAGGCCGATCACATTTCCGTTGCCAGATCGACCGGGGCAGGTTCAGGCAGACCTTTACGGCAGTGGCAGCCGCGGCATTGTCCTGGCTCACGGTGGACGCTTTCACAAAGAGAGTTGGAACAGGCAGGCAGAAACCCTTGCCGATGCCGGCTTTCTCGTCGTTGCCATCGGCTTTCGCGGAGATTCCCTGAACCCCGACGGATCGCCCGGTTCATTCGGAACGGATGGCGACAATGCAGAGGATGTGTTAGCAGCAGTCGCGTATCTTCGCCGGATAGGAGCTAAGACGGTGTCAGCAGTGGGAGCGAGCCTGGGCGGCGATGCGGTCGGAGAAGCAGACGCAAAATCGAGTCCAGGCACTTTCGATCGCATCGTTCTTCTGGCCTCTTCGGGAGGGGACGCACCGGACAAGCTGAATGGGCGCAAACTCTTCATCGTCGCCCGCAACGACCGGAACTCCGACGGCCTTCGGCTCGACGAGATTTCGCGCCACTACGCGAGGGCCCCTGAACCGAAGAAGCTGATCATTCTGGAGGGCTCCGCTCACGCACAGTTTCTATTCGATACGGACCAGGGACCGCGTCTGATGAATGAGATTCTTCGTTTTGTTTCAGAGCCCTAAGCCGCAAAATCAATAAACCCACGCTGCGGGTCGGTGGAGACCAGCTTGACCGTCACCTTGTCGCCTACGTCCAGGCCCTTGCCGCCGCTGACCACCATGCCATCCACGTGCGGGTCGAGGGTGCGGACGAAGGTGCCGTAATTGTTGACGCCGGTGACGATAGCGCTGAAACTCTGCCCGATGCGCGGGTGCAGCACCACAGCGGCGATGCGCTTCTGCATCTCGCGCTCCACCTTGCGGGCGCTGTCTTCCATCAGCGTGCATCGGGTCGCAATGGCATTGAGATCGTCCTCGGAGTAGGGCTGGGGTGCCTTCGCCAGCCAGGCTTTGAGGATCCGCTCCGCGACCATGTCCGGGAAGCGGCGGTTGGGAGCGGTCGAGTGAGTGTAGTCCTGCACGGCCAGGCCGAAGTGGCCGGGCGAGACTTCGTTGGGCCTGACCAGCACATATTCGCCGGGACCCATGAGCTTGACGACCGTGAGCGAGAGATCGGGAAAATGGTCGGGGTCCTTCCGCTTCTGCGCCAGCAGGAAGTCGTTGAGGGCCTTCGAGTCCGGCTCGGCGGGCAGCGTCGTGCCCAGGCCTTCGGCCACTTCGACGATGCGGTCCCAGCGCTTCGGGGTGCGCACGATGCGGCGGATGGAGGGAACGCCGGCGCTCTCGAAGGTCCTGGCGATGACGCCGTTGGCCGCCACCATGAATTCCTCAATCAGCGAGGTAGCGCGATTCTTTTCCAGACGCGCAATCTCCACCGCCTCCTCGGCCAGCATCACCGGCCGGGTCTCAATCGTTTCCAGATCCAACGCTCCATGCTGGAAGCGGCCGCCCACCATGCGCTGGGCTGCTGCGTCCTGGAGCTTCAACTGCGCGGCCAGGTCGCTGTTGGCGGCCACCTTGGCCGGCGCGGGGCCGGTTCCCTCCAGCCAGGCGCCCACGGCGTTGTAGGCCAACTGCGCGCGGTTGCGGACCAGCGCGCGGTAGGCTTTGCCGTCCGAGGCAGTGCCGGCCTGATCTACGGCAAACTCGATGACCAGCGCCACGCGGTCTTCATTTTCATTGAGGGAGGTAATGCCTTCAGAGAGCTCGGCGGGGAGCATGGGAAAGACTTTGACCCCGGTATAGACCGATGTTGTCTCGCTCTTGGCGTGGCTATCGATGACCGTGCCCCGGCTTACGCGCGCGTCCACGTCGGCCACGCCGATGAGCACGCGGATGCGGCCGTCGGACAACTGCTCAGCCCACTCGATCTGGTCCAGATCTTTGGAGGTATCGTTGTCGATCGAGGACCAGAGCAGGCTGCGCAGGTCCTGAATGCCCGGGACGGCGGGCGGCGCGGGGTGTGCCTGAATGGCGGCGAGTTCGGCATCGGTTCCGGCGGGAAACTCCGGCTGGAATCCGTGCTCGATCATGGCGGCGTGGGCCGCGGCGACAAGATTGAAGTGCAAAGGCTGGCTGGAATGCATGAAGAATCGGGCTCCTTGAACGTGAAGAGCCAGCCTACCATGCCGGGGGAAGGTTCTGTGTGGGGGAGCAGGCTCCGCGCGCCGGCTTGCTACTGAATGCCGAGGTCGGCCAGCACCTTGGGCTTGGCTTCGTCCACGGCCAGCAGATTGTGGCAGGCCGCGCAGTCCTGGGTGATACTCTTGCCGTCCTTGGCCGCGTGGTCGCCGTCGTGGCAGCGGAAGCAGCCCGGATAACTCATGTGGCCGATGTGGTTGGGGTGCGTTCCCCAGGTCACCTTCATAAAGGGAAACACGTTCTGGCTGTAAAGGGTCGCCAGTTCGTCGCCTGCTTGCTTGACCAGCGCTGCCTTCGCAGTCAGCACCTCGGGATGCTGGGCGCGATAAAACTCCGAAAGCTGCTGAGGAATCCTGGTTTGCGCCTCGGCCTCGGAGGCGTAGGAGGCCTTGAGCAGCTCCAGGCCCTCCTTGTGAACCCAGGGCAGTTCCGGACTGACCGCGCCGTCGGCCATGGCCCGGTTGAGCGCGTCTTCCCCGGTCACAAACGTATGCGCCGCGCGGTTGTGGCAGTCGATGCAATCCATAAGCCGCCGTTCGCCCTGAGGAACGGCGCCGTTCAGGGCTGACGCGGCAAACACGGTCTCCGAGCCATCGGGATTCCGCTTCTGCACCCAGGGGATGGCGGTGCGGGTGGGATCGGTGGCGATGTACTCGATGTGGCCGAGATGCACGCCGTGAATCCCGGTCAGATGGGAGAGCGAATCCTGGCCGCCGAGATGCAGCACCACGACAGTCTGGGTCTCGGTATTCTTCTCGTCGTCGGCAAAGGTGGACTTGACCAGCAGCTTTTCTCCGACAAACCGGGCCGGCGTGTGGCAGCCCTCGCAGATATACCGCGCCGGGCGCAGATTCTGCACTGGCGATTCAATCGGCGTGGGGTAGCGATCGAACGCAACCTCGAGAAGCTGCTTGGTGCCGTTCACCTTGGCGCTGAAGTAGGCTTGCGCGCCCGAGCCGATGTGGCAGGCTACGCAGTCCACATGGGAATGGGCGGAGATCTTATAGGCCGTGTATTCCGGATGCATCACGTGGCAGGACTGGCCGCAAAACTGCGGCGAGTCCATGTAGGCCGAACCGCGATAGCTGGCCATGGCCACGACCAGCAGGTTGACGATTGTGGCCACCAGCACGATGTCCAGACCATGGCGGAAGACCCGGTCGTTGAGATCGATCTTGGGGAATTCGGCTGGAATCTGTCCGGCTTTCTGGAGCTTTCTACGGCGCACGTACACGCCTACCGGGATCAGCAGCAGCCCGGCAATGAACAGAGACGGCAGAAGCAGGAAGAAGATGATTCCGAGGTAGGGGTTGTCGTTGGGCCGGCCGAAGAGCTCCACCAGCCAATAGCCGATCATGGTCACGCCGGCGGCGCTGGTGATGGCTCCACCGGCAAGGCTGATGGGGTTATTGCCGAAGAACAGAGCCGGCCGCACCCAGTTTTCGCGGAATCTTTGCAGCAGTGACACCATTGTCCCCTAAACTCAAAATGGTCCGCCGATGAGCGCGAAACAGCGATGACCGCATCCAGAAAGGCCATGTACGAGGTATTGATTTCTTGAGGAAATCAACCCTAGGGAGCCGCGGCTCTGGGCACACCTATCGCGGTTTCACCAAGTGCGGGACTGTGACAGCCGTCCGCGGCCCTTACAGGCCGGGCGGCAACGGCTGTGGATTCAACCGGTGCAAGCCGCGATAGAAAGTTACCGCATCCTTGATCTGCGCGTCGGTCAGTCCCGAGATCGGCTTCATCTTGCCCTTGCCGTTCTTGACGGCGGCAGCCATCTGGTCCGCGGTGAGCTTTTTGATGTCCGGATCGGAAACATCCTTCACGCCCATGGATTTGGCCATCCCAGCACTGGGGGTTCCATTGGCGCCATGGCACATTTGACACTTGGCTTTGTAGGTCGCTTCGCCTGCGGATTGAGCGAAGCCCACGGCGCCGGCCAGATACACTACAGCAGCCAACACCAACAGGGACCGAATCGTCTTTGTCATCGCAAGACTCCTTGATTTTTGCCGGCCAGATTGCGCGGGAGAAGCACCTGCCGAGCGTATTCTTCTTCATACTACAACCCCGGCGGCAGGTATAAGACGCTGAGGTTGCAACCACGATGGCGAGATAAACCATCTCACACGGAACGGCGCAGCCCCTTGAATTCGGGAACTGCGCCGATGGTTAGAGGGCTAGGCCCTGTCAGAACTCGTAATGCATTCCAATGGTCACGTTATTCGCATGAAAGTTCCGGGGTGCGGTCAGGCCGGCAGGCGATTCGGTTAGACCGGTCGGTTGGGGTAGAGAGGTGCAAGGAACAACCGCTGATGTCGTAGACGTTGAAGTGCTGCAGAACGGCGGGCCGGAAGGACCGCCCTCGCCGTAGCCGTAGTAATTGTATTCCGCTTTCCAAATCCATCCAGGATGGACCGTCCATGCAACATTCACAAAGGGTGACTGATACTTCGAGTCGAGCGAGCCGTTGACCGATCGCGCATCGTTGAAAAACTGTTTGCCGCTCACTGCGCTGATGCGATAGCCAAGATTGGCGTGGACGGTCTTGAGGGGAGATGTCGTGAGGGCCACAGATGCGTACTGCGTAGGGGCATCCATAAAGTCCCTGGCAAACCAGTCGGCGAGCTGGGTCGTCGACCCCCTGGTGTACACGCCAGGGCATACATTCGGCCCCCCGCTGCTGTTGGTCGATGCAGTGCCGGGCAAAGTGCTCGTGGCGCCGTTGTCGTAGCAGATATTGGTCGCAGCATACACATCGCTATAGGAGTAATTGAAATCGATCCCATAGTGCTCATTCGGCGACAGCACCGCGCCCAGGCTCGCAACCCGGCTGTGATCAACATGATCGATCGGGCCCTCGTACGGGTCATCGCCCGCGGCGACGGCGCTCTGGTTGTTGTTGGTATTGTTATGCCGTTCCAGGTCGTTATAGGCGCCCGTTACCGTCGCCCAGGGCTTTGGCCTGTACATGGTATGTAATCTGTAGTGCTTCGTTTGCCGCGGGCCGACCGGGGTGAATGCGTTGTCGGCGTAGAGCACCTCGACCGTGCCATTGATATTCCAATTGGTAGTGGGGCGCAGGGCGGCGTTGAAGATTCCACCATCTTCGTTAATGGTGACTGTTCCGTTTGCCGTCGCGCCCACGGCTAATGGAGTGTTATGAGGAATGCCCTGAGCGATGGTGTGCGTGACATGGCGATAGGTGAGCGAGAGCGTAGCGCGAGACGAGGCATCCCAGCTCCCCGTCAGGTTATTGGTCAGGAAGTTCTGGCCAAAGTAGCCCAGCACTTGGGCGCCGACGGCGCCGCTGCCTGCAAACGTCGAAGCGCCGGCGGCGGCGTTGGTAGTGATCAACCCGCCTGCGTAGTTGATGGTTTCATTTCCCGCAGTAGCGGGTGTCGACAGAGTGGTCACACTCGTCATGGTGGTGGTACCCGGTTGGTGGACGCTGGAGAAGTCCACCTGGTCGGAGAGACTGACAGTCTTCAAAGCCTGCCAGACGATGCCGTAGTCGGCAGAGACCACCGCACGGTGTGCCTTCGCCATGGCCGTATACGTAAGCGAGCGAGTTGTCCCATTCAGACCCTGGTAGCTGTCATAGTAGTCGGGCAGGTTCATATTCGCGTTGGTGTAACGGAAATCGCCGTTCATCGAGACGTTCTTGATGCTGGAGCTTTGCAGCCGGAGGATCTCCGTGGGATAGAGAATGCGGGTCGGCTGCGAGCGCAGATAGTTGGTAACCACGGCGCATGCCGCGTTGATGACCGGCAGGCCGCCGGGGGTTTGCGGCGCCGAGAGCATGGGAGTGGTGCCTATGCTGTTTGCATTGCAGGCGCTGCTGGGGTAGGGCGTCCGGCTGTCGAAGTCGTCAAGGGCCGCCGGTGTTCCGTCCGCCTCCTGGACGTTGAAGTCGCCGGGGGCCATGGTAAAGTAGGAGTCCGCCTTGTAGTGGTTGACTTCCTCTTCAAAGGTCAGCCTGGTGTCCCGCACGGGCTTCCAGTCGATTTCCCCCGTGAAATCGTCGCTGCTGTTGCGCTGATACTCCTGGAGCACGGCATTGTACTTGGCGAATTGATAACCACTTGGGCTCAGGGTCGGCCCCTGGAAGATATTCTGCGAGTACCCCACCCGGAACGTCACCTTCGATATCGGAAAGATCGTGAGGTTGGTGTCCGTCATGCGGCGCACCGTGTTGAACATCACCGGCGATTTTTCAACCTGCGGCCACGCAAGCGAGCCGGTTGGCGCGCTGGAGGGTCCGATGGGAATCGACTGTCCCCCGGGGATATTCGGGTTGCCCAGCAGGTCGTAGTCGAAGTACTGGCGGTCGCGGCGGAACATTCCCGAGAACTCGTATATCTTGCCCTTGGAGAAGTCCAGCTTGGCGAAGTTGTTCGGGTCGCCGCCGAAGCCGCTGCTGACGGCCCTGAGGAAATCGAAAAGGGTATCTTTTTTGCCCGGAAGCGCACGCATCTCAAAGGTCTCGCCTAGCACGCGTGGCCCGGACTGAATGTTGACCAGCGTATCGTACATGGCCCCGCTGCCCGAGATGCTGGCTATGTGCCCGCCCAGATCCGCGGTCTGATGGACCGTATACCCCTCTGGAACACCCGGCTGTGCCTCCGGCGCCGGCTTTTGGGCGGCAGCGATGCCCGTCGCCATCAGTAATAGAGAGACTCCAATTCCCCCGGCGATGCGCCGGATCATTGCGGGAGATGGCCGTTGATCAGACAACCGGGATAACCAGCCTATCTTCTTCATGCGAAGCCTCACGTGAAAAACATGGTTGCTGACATCGAAACCTTGAACTCGCGTGCCAGGTTGGTACGGGAGCCGGGCCGCGCCGTCCGATGGGTCTGGAGGGCCCGGCCCGGCCCATGACTCCTACCTCAGAAACGCTGCATTGATGTTGGACCCATGGATATAGGTGTGGCAGCTGATGCACGGCGTTATCTCCGACGATCCTGCGCTCATCCCGTGAACCGTGCCGGCAGAGACCGGGCTATGGCACTGGTTGCACAACGTATTGATGTTCGGCATGTTCAGCAGCCGGGCGTTCTGTGAACCGTGCGGAGTGTGGCACGCCAGGCACCCCTCCGCCTTCACCGCGGCGTGTTCGTAGACGAAAGGCCCGCGCGTCTCCGTGTGGCACTTGGTGCAGATCGCATTCTGATCGGCCGTGGACCTCAGGTTGTTGTTCCCGAAGGTGCCGTGAACGTCGTGACAGTCGCTGCACTTGACCAGACCTTCGTTCACCCGGTGGTGGAACGGCATATCGAACGCAGGCTTCGCGTCGCTGTGGCACTGATAGCAGAGCGTGGGCTGAGCAGCCTTGAGCAGGTCTTCCCTGTCGCCTTTAGCGTGGATGCTGTGGCAGCTCGTGCAGCCGACGCCGGCCTTGGCGTGAGGAGAGCGATCGAAGTTGGGATGCGCTCCCGCGTGGCAGCCCAGGCACCTCTCGTCCACTTCCTTGGCTGTGGCCTTGGCCGGAGCGAAGATCTTGGTGATGTCCCCGCCGCCCTCAACGTGCGCTTTGCCCGCGCCATGGCAATTCTCGCAGGTGGCCCCGGCATCGCCGTGCATCAGCACCATCTTGGCGTGCGGATTGTTGGCGAACCCCTTGGCTACCTCTTCATGGCAGGTAGCGCAAATATCCGCGCCCACAAAGTCAGAAGGTGCGGCTTCCTTGGCCTGGGCGGCAGCCGGCTGGTCGCCTGGCCCGGCTTTGGGCGCCTGAGCCGCCAGCACGGGAACGCACAGCAGAGCTGCGCCCAGCATCAACATCGTACAAACTCGCAGTCCCGGCCAACTGTCCGGAGCCGCACCGATCGGCAATCGCGTTACAGGCCCGTCTCTATGCATCGAATACCGCCTTTGGTGCTCTCCTAACCACTTTCGCATACAACGGTGCCGGCCTCCAGCGTTTCAGAACGGCAAAGTCTCCTCAGGGGAAGGCCAGTTCGGCGGCTGGAGTGCCGGCCACGCAGTTGTGGAAGGTGCTCTCTGTGCGGAGCATCACTTCATATGCTGCATCCTACGTTCTCATTTGTACACCAAATTGTGACGTTCGTCACATATTGTTGAGAGGCCAATTCCAGACCTGGATTTCTTGCCCTAAAGTGATATGAATTACTGGCTTTAGAGCGAACTTAAGCCTGCCAGGGACAATCCACAACTCCGGGGCGCAATCCCTCCCCCTTTGCGCCCGGAGTCGCCAGAAGAAGGGGAACGCCGCTTACAGCAGAACAGCATGAATGTGGCATTCCGACTGTGCAAAACAGAACATTTCCACCGGATGGGACCGGGACTGGCGGCAAACTGAGGCGCTCTCCGCCTGCAGGCCGCTCAAAATCTCCTTGCCGCTCAACCGAGAGCCGCGGCCGGGGCCGGTTTAGTGCAAATTGGGCGATCTGCCTTGTTCCCGTCTGGGAAGAGCTTGCGCCCGTCGAAGGCCCGCATAGACGTGAGGTCCATCACATCCTCAGCGACGGCCTCTCCGGCAAACTTGCCTCAAGCAAGAGCCTCTTTTCAGGAGGCCCAGAGTATTTTGCCCTCAGAGAGAGCCCTTGCGACGGCATGCAGGGCGAAGAAAGCGGCAGAGGCGAAGGTGCTCGATCGGCGCCGGAAGGGGCAAGACATGGCGGACACACAGATTACGGTAACAGCGCAAGCGCGGCAAAAGCACCTTACCCGGCAGGCTCCGGTGGGATGCGCGGCCTGCGCCAATCGCCGCCCCGGCTGGTTCTGCTCACTGGGCAGTGCGGTTCTGGCCGATCTTGAGCTGGTCACCAGCACCATCTCGCTGCCCGCGCAAGCTGCGCTGTTCAGTCAGGGCGAGGATGCCCGCTGCCTTTATTTAATCTGCAGCGGCTATCTCAAGCTGACCGCGGGCCGGACCGATGATCGTCAAATGATCGTCCGCGTGGCCGGACCCGGCTCCATGCTGGGCCTGTACGCGGTTCTCTCCCACGGTGTCTATGAAGTCTCCGCCGAGTCATTGACCAGCGCCCAACTCCGCCCCGTCGAGCGCGACCGGTTCCTCACCTTCCTGCGCAGCCACAAGGAGGCCCAGATGCGCGCCGTCCAGTGCATCTGCCAGGAGTACCGCTTCGCGCTGCAAGATGCCTGCCGCATTGCGCTGGCTGAGACCGTGGCCGCCCGCCTGGGACGGCTGCTGCTGGAACTGGCTCATCAGATCGGCGAACACCTGGACGATGGCGGCTACCGCTTCCCGCTGCTGCTCACCCACGAGGAGATGGCCTCCATGGCCTGCACCACCCGCGAAACCGTCACCCGCACTCTCGGCCAGTTCCGCAAGGACGGTTGGATCTCCATCGAAGAGTCTCTGGTCACGCTCCACGAGCCGGAGCGGCTGCAAGCGCTGCCCTAGGTGGAGTTGGGTCCATTTTTTACGCTCCCGTCTGGCCTGTTTACCGAGTCCAAGAGCTATCATCACAGTAGTCAGTGATCAGTTTTCAGTGGTTAGCGCCAGGTCTGGACGGTTTTGAAACTGACAAACTGACGACTGACAACTGAAAACTGACAACTGTCGTGGAGTTCATGGTGCGTATGAACCGTTTTGTGGCTTGTTTTTCTGCTCTTCTTCTCAGTTGCTGCGCTGCTGGGGGCCAGAGTCCGGCTCCAGTTCCGGTTTCGGCCCAGCCTGGCGTCACGTCCGCTGAAAGCCCGGAGATTCGGGAGTTCCAGAAGATTGAGGACTCCTGGTCCAACGCCGTGAACCAGCGCGATCAGTACGGCCTGGAGCTGGTGTTATCTCCTTTATTTGTGGACATTTCCGCCACAGGCGACATTACCACCCGCAACCAGCAGGTGGCCACGGTGATTACCGGCGAGGACAAGACCATCCATCTGGATCAGCGGGTGATCACGGTGCGGATGCTGGGTGACATCGCCGTAGCCAACGGCACGTATGTGTTGCACCACAAGGTCAATACGGCCCAGGTGGATGAAAAAGGCGTTTTCACGCACGTCTTCGAGCACGCGCGCGGCGGCTGGCTGTGCATCAACTCGCAACGCACCGTGCTGCGCGAGGACTCGAACGCCAAACCCAAAAAGCAGTCCAATGCCGAGCTTCCCTTCCACATTCCCCTGTTCACCAAAAGCAATCCGTAGAGCGGCGGCGCTGCCCACCTGCTCAAGAACAATTCCGGCTTCGGTTGCGTAAAGGAAACTGAATCCAGGGGGAGCAATGTGATTCATCGTGATTCAGAGTCAAACCGCGGCCTCTTCCAGCGCCAGGTGAATGCTACCCGGTTGATCGTAGCGGCCATCGGCATCCTCTTTGCGTTCAGCGGCATGGATCATGGATTCTTCGAGACGCTGCAAGGGAATACGCCGACTCCTGGGCTCTTCATTTCTGCCATCGGGCCACACAACCAGATGTGGACCTATGGAAACGAACTTGCGTTTACCTTGGTTCCCAACTTCCTGCTCTCCGGAATCGCCGCCATTTCCGTCAGCCTGTTGATTGCCGTCTGGTCAATCGGCTATCTCCATAAGAAGCACGCCAGCTCAATCTTTCTTCTTCTCTTCATCGTGCTGTTTCTGGTGGGAGGCGGCATCGCGCAGGTCGTCTACTTTACCTTGGCCTGGGCGGTTTCAACCCGCATCAACAAGCCCTTGACCTGGTTGAAGTCCGTGATCCCTGAACGAACGCGCGGGATGCTCGGAAGACCATGGCCATGGCTTCTGGGCGGTTTTGTGCTGCTCAGCCTTTTCGCTCTGGAGATCGCGATTTTTGGGTACGTTCCAGGGGTGGGCGCCGCTCAACAACTGCTTCATACCTGCTGGTCCCTGCTCGGAGTGGGGTTGGTTTTTCTGCTCTTATCGATTGCTTCCGGATTCGTGCATGATGTGGATAGCGGTCCACTGGCAGAGAGATAGAAAGGGAATCGGCCCGGGTCGATTCGTCAGCGGATTGGCATCCCGTTGACTTGTTACCCCGCCTGCCGCCGGGCGCCCTGCAGCCGGATGGACACATGCACCAGGCTGAGCGCGGCCGGGGTCACGCCGGGAATGCGGCTGGCTTGGCCGATGGTGCCGGGGCGCACCCGCTCCAGCTTCTCGCGCATCTCCCGCGAAAGCCCGCTGATGGCGCTGTACTCGATCCACTCCGGAATCGCGTGCGATTCGGCGGCCTTGAGCTTGGCGATGGATTTTTTTTGCTGCTCCAGGTAGCCGGCGAACTTAATCTCGGTCTCCACGGCGCGGGCCTCGTTGCGCAGGATGGCGCGCAGGACGGCCGTTCCGGCTCTCGCATCCTGGTTTTGATCTTGTTCTGTCAGCAGGCCAGACATTTCTGCGAGCAGCGGGTCCTGGGCGAGGCTTTCACGCAGAGCGCCCAGCACCGCCTCGATAGTCACCTCGGGCCGCTTGAGCAGTTGCGCCCAGGTCAGGCCGGCGGTCGCCGTCAGTTCGCCGAATCCCGCGGCGGCCAGGCGCTTGGGGTCGACTTTGCGGGTGGTCAGGAGCCGCTCCAGCGCGTCCATCCG
>DATFYK010000123.1:0-5787 GCA_035315085.1 Occallatibacter sp. | reverse complement strand
TTCGGGAAAGCACTGGCGCGCGGCCAGCGAGGCTCCGCCCGCTCCCGCTCCGATGTCCAGCACGCTCGAGATCGAGCCCGCGCCCAGGCGCTCCCGCAACTCGCGCAGCACGGCGTGAGCGGCGGCGAAGGTGGCCGGCATGCGGGTCACCAGGTAGGCGGCGGTGCGCGCGGGGTCCGGCAGGCGCACGGCGCGGCTTTCGCGATAGGCCGCCGACATGGCCGATGCTGCGTGCTTGAGCGAGGGGAACCCGACGGCTGCGGCCCGCTCTTCGATCATGCGCCTGACGGAATCCGGCAGTTGCACACTTCCATCATGCACCGGTCTTGAAGGAGAAGAACCCGCTCACGTTCTCCCACAGCAATTGCGGAAAGCTCTTGTCAAGGTAGGAGCGGATGGACACGTAGCACTCGTCGCACTGGTTGCGGCTGGTGAATTCGCGGATCATGCGCGTGCGCTCTTCAAGTGGGTAGCGGTGGAACTGCATGGAGCACGGCTGCAACGCGCCGTCGGCCGTCACCACCAGGAAGCGCAGGCCGGCCTTGCAGCCGGGGGTCCCGTTGTTGGCGAAGTAGCGGCGCGTGGCTTCGAGCGTGCTAGGCGAGTTGACGATCCAGTTGGTCTGGTCGCGGCGCGCCTCCACGCGGTCCAGTTGCGCGTTCAATTGCACAAGCTGTTCGGGCGTGTTGAGGAAGTATTCCCGACAGCCGGTGCGCCGCGCCGAGTAGGCGCTGTAGCACAGGTTGACGCCCCACTCGCGGGCCTTGTCCGCAATGGCGCCGATCTCGCCCACGTTCTCGCTGGTGATGCAACTGTTGAGCACGATGTCGTCGTGCCCCAGCTTCGCCAGGCGTGGAACCAGGTCCTCGAGATGCCGGTAGAGGCCCGGATAGGCGCGGAAACCGTCATGCCGCTCGTCGGGGAAATCCAGGCTGACGGAGAATTGGTCGATGCCCGCCCCGCGCAGCGCCAGGTACTTCTCCTGGGTCATGAGCGACCAGTTGGAAACCAGGATAGTGTACGGCAGCTTCGACCCGCCTTTGATGTTGCGGACAATCTCGACCACGTCGTCGCGCAGCAGCGGCTCGCCGCCCGAGACCTGCACCACGCAGGGGCGGAGCGCCTCCATATAACGGCGGTATTCGGCGGGCTTCAGATTGCGCGATTCATCGCGCGGCCCGCCGTGGTCGCAGTGCTTGCAGTAGCAGGTGCAGGCGTCCGTCACCTCGAACGAAACCACGATGGGGCGTTCGGCGATCCAGTTGAGCGACCCTCGCCCGATAATCCGCAGCGATTCGATAAGGGGGACCTTGCGCAAACGATAAGCCTCGAAGAAAAACGATGGTAACATGGCGAGCCGCGGGGCTGCTGGCGATCTCGGGCAGCCCGACCCAATTCTCGTCGGCGTACTCGGTTTGATCGTCCGGGACCCGGAGACGGCTTTCCGTGGTCCGCTCTAAATCCTCTTCCCGTCGGATGCATGCTTCTTCGGTCGGCGGGGCGCGGCTGTGCTGCTCGAAGGCGTTCATACTTCTGGTATGGATAAGCTGCTTATTTAAACTGGAGAGGAATTGCATCAAATTCATACCATAGGACTATGGCTACCCAGAACGCTCAGCGGTGAGCGAACACCTGGCGCCGATTGGAAGGAAGGCCGGAGAGGCCAGGTTCGCGCCATGCTGAGCGAATAGGAGCGGAAGGCTATCGCCGCTAAAGGCTTGGCCGCCGGAGGAAAGCGGGAAGAGAAAGAAGTAAAAGGAGGCATTTATGAAACTCGCTGTTCTTATTGCAGCATCGTTCGCTGTCCTCGCGCCTGCTGCATCTGCTCAGATGAACTGCATCGGGCAAGGCATACCGACCCAGGCGCCTCCCATATGCCCGAACCACGTTGCGGAGTGCCTGTGCAACTCGGACGGAATCGACTGCCATTTAGTGTGGACTTGCCAGCCCTGGCCGGCCCCGGCGCCGCAGAAAACCACCCAGCCTGCTGCGAGTACTCCCCCGAAACAGAGTCCACTCGGCGGTTTGCTGCAAGGGATTATTCAGGGGCGCCAGTTGAGGCAACAGAGAGAGCAGCAGCAGCAATCACGACAGCAACAACAATCACGGACCGCGGCTGTGGCTAGACAGCGAGAGGACGACGCCTCCTACATGACAGCCGGTGCCTTCAACGGGCGCATTTGGGTGAGGTTCACTCCAGCGATGAAGTCCGCTTTCGTTACCGGCTTCATGGAGGCCGTCAAAGCGTCGCTTTCCGATGAGGACCGACGGCGCTACGTCGGGAAGGGGGACGTTGGGGAAAGGGTTGGGGACCTGGACCGACTTTACGAGGATGCGGGGGACCGGGATATGCCGATCTGGCTAGCCATCCATTGGATCAACTTACGGGGCAGCGGAACGCCCGAGGATCAGCTGTCAAAGGTTTTGGAGGACGAGGGAATTTGGGGCCCGATCACGCCCGAGAAGCCCTGACCATGCAGACTCTGGTTGAAGCGTAGAAGAAGGAAGGCAGCGAGGTGATACTCCGCGTCCTGTGGTGGTTGGAATCAGTGGTGTACTTTCCGCACACCTGGGTCACGTTCGTGACGCTGCTGATTTTGCTCCCAATGCTGATTTTCGGGGCCTCCCGGCCGTGGGGAGCGGCTGCGCTGTACTACGCGTCGATCTATTGGGGTGTCCTCCTCTGGGTCCAGTCGTGTATCTACGTACTCGGCGCCCTCGGCCCGGTGTGGTTCATCGTGGGCGTCCTTCTAGCGGGCATCGGAGTGGTTCCTATCGCATGGGTTGGCACGCTGGTTCACGGGGACTGGACGAACTGGAAGTGGTTGTCGCTGGACCTGGTTTGGGTCTTCGGGACGAGGCTGCTGGCAATCAGGTGCTCCATGGAGCGAGCGAAGAGGGCATGATGCTGGCGTGGCAGGTGGCGGGAAGGAAGGCTCCGAGCCTTGCCGGTGCCTGAAGAGGGCAAGTATACACCCCGCCGTTTTTTCGTTTTCTGTTTGACCGTTACTGCGGCATGTTTGCGACCGGGTTCTGCTCTCCTCCGCCGCTTCTGTTATTCGGCGTCAATTCGAAAACGTGGTACGATTACGCCAAATGGACGAAGCGCCTCCCGTGTACAAGGGCGTAAAGATCCAACCGCGACCGATAGAACTACAGGCGGGTGGATGGAAGGCAGATTTCACGCTGATTGAAGACATCGAATCAGAAACCATCGTTAGGCCATACTATGGCCAGCGCACCTTCCCAACTCGGGAAGACGCCATCAGCGCCGCGCTCGAATCCGCGCGGCGGGAAATCAACAAGGCGCATTAGCGAGTTCAACGCACCTTTCAGGCACTGGCTGGATTTTTCTTGATGCTGTTTGTTCAATCTGCTATAGTCGGGATATGAGCATCGATGAACGGTTGGAGCGCCTGACGGGCGTAGTGGAATCCTTGGCCGCCAGTGTAGTTGCGCGTGACGACCAGATCGACGCGCATACCCGGCAGATCGGGGCGCTGATCGAGGTGGCGGCCCGCCACCAAAAGCAGATCGACGCCCTCGTGGAGAGCACCGCCAACCTCGAGAAGCAATGGCAGGCGTATATCCGCCGGTTGCCTCGCAACTAGCCATAGCCCGGCTGATCGGCGCCCCCTGCGACTCGGCCCGGCCGGCCCGGTGGGCCCTCCTAACGCTGTTTGTTCGATCTGCTATAGTGGGGGCATGACGATCGAAGAACGGCTGGCGGCGGTGGAACGGGATCTGATCCATCAGCGAGAGATGCAGCGGTTGCGCGAGGTCAACGACACGCTGACCAGCACGCGCGTGGGGATGGTGGAGGATCAACTCGCACAAACGGAAAGGATCTTGCCGAAGCTGCGGAATGCGATGAAGGAGTTGGAAGAGGCGTCGATTGTCACGGGCGAGTTGCTGGCGCGGCAAGGCGGAGTACTCAAGGGACATGGGCAATGGCTGGAGGAGCTGACCCAGGCACAGATGAAGACAGAGGAGCGTTTTCGCGAGACTGGCGACCGTATCGACAAGTTGGTCTCGGCCATTGGCGAGTTGATCCGCGGGAACGCCAATACCGGGCGCCACGAGAGCTAGCCATGGCCCGGCTGCTCACCCGCCGTGCCGCCCGCAGGATGGCAGCCGCCCGCAAGATCCACCGCGGCGGCCGGCCGCGCAAGCCCACACCGTGCCCCAAGTGCGGCGCCCCGTGCGACTCGGCGCGAAAGGCCCTGGGGCATTGCTGAGCGCCCCTGCGTTATTCTCGAAGCATGTCCGGCGACCATGCCCTCATCCAAATCGTGGATGCCGCCCTCGCCGAGGCCGCGCGTAAGAGCGGGCCGTGGCTGGTCTGCCGCCCCGGCTGCACGGAATGCTGCATGGGGCCTTTCCCCATCACCCAGCTTGACGCTCGGCGGCTGCGCGAGGGTCTGGCCGAATTGGAATCGCGCGACCGCCAGTGCGCCGCCCGTGTCCGCGAACGGGCGCACCAGGCGGTAGCCCAAACCGCCACGGATGACGACCCCTGTCCGGCGCTCGACCCGGCCACTGGCACGTGCGACCTCTACGCGGCGCGCCCCATCACCTGCCGCATCTTCGGCCCGCCGGTGCGCTACGGTTCCGATGCCCTGGGCATCTGCGAGTTGTGCTTCACGGGCGCCAGCGACGAAGAAATTGCGGCTTGCCAGGTGGAGATCGATCCGGAGCTGGAATCCCAATTGTCGAATGAAGTCGAGGAAAGCACCGGCGTGCGCGGCGAGACCTCGGTGGCTTTCGCGCTGGCCGCGGCAAGCGAGGCTGCCCCGCGTTAGAATCGTCTGCGTGACGACGATTCGCACTTTGACTCTGGTGGCTTTCGCGGCCTGTGCGCTCGCGCAGCCCAAACCGACCCTTACCCCCGCCGACTACGGCAAATGGGAAACGCTGGGCGCCGGCACGCTCTCGCCGGATGGCAAATGGCTGGCTTACGAGATCCGCCGCAGCGGCGGCAACAACGAATTGCAGGTCTCGGCCACGGGGGCGCCCTCCGGGCCCGGCAAGACGCACGTGCTGGCCTTCTGTTCCGGTGCGGCGTTTTCCTCCGACTCCCGCTGGCTGGCGTGCCTGGGTACGGTCTCGGAAACCGAGCAGGACCGCGCGCGCAAAGCCGGCCGGCCCGTCCAGGACAAGCTGAATGTGCTCGACCTGGGCAACGGCGAGATCGCCAAGGTGGATGATGTGCAGTCCCTGGCGTTTGCGGGCGTTGGCCCCTACCTGGCGTTTCGCAAATATCCTCCGGCGGGCGCCGGGGTGCCCTTGGGGCGCGGCGCGGACGCGGCCGCCGCCGGCGGGGCGCCCTCAGGGCCCGGCGGGCGTGGCGGGCGCGGCAGCGGCACGCCGGACGCGGCGGATGCCGAGCGCGACCCCGCCGGCGCCATCCTGCTGGTGCGCGACCTCTCCACCGGTGTCGACACCACTTTCGGCAACGTCACCAGCTACTCCTGGCAGGACAAGGGCAGCAATCTCGCCATGGCCATCGGCGTGGACGGCCGCACCGGCAACGCCATCCAGGTCTTCGATCCGCGTTCCGGCTCGCTCAAAGTGTTGGACTCCGCAGCCGCGCTCTACACCGCGCTCACCTGGCGCAAGGAATCCGCCGACCTGGCGGCTCTACGCTCGCTCAAGCAGGATGGCTACGAGGGCGAGAGCTACACCGTGCTGGCTTGGAAGAACCTGGGCGAGAGACGCTCCACCCAAGTGGATGCGCCCAAACGTATCGCGCCCTCGCGCGCCCCGCAGTGGTCCGAGGACGGGTCC
>DATFYK010000122.1:0-3058 GCA_035315085.1 Occallatibacter sp. | reverse complement strand
ATGATCTCTTCCAGATCCCTGCCGAAGCCTTCATCCAAAGTCGCCGTCGAGCCGTGCGCTTCTGCCAAAGCGATGCACCCCGACAGCAGCCGGCCAGGCCGCACCGCGGGCCGTATGACTGCCACTGGGCGCTGGTCCTTTTCGACGATCACCTCGGCGCCCTGTTGGACTCGATCCAGGATCGCGGCGATGTCGCGGATCGCTTCGGCTTGGCTAAGATGGACGGCTTCCGGCTCCATATCCTCGATCATACCCTTTCCTTGTTTCGGACATAGCATCCAAAGTGGAAATTCACTGCAATTCAGACACTGGGGGCGCAGATTTCGCAATAACGGAGGCGCGGGCGCCCTGGTCTAGCTGAAAACTGGAGAAAGGCTCGCTACGCGGTCAGAGGGGAGGAAGGCGCGGCCAAAGAGAATGTTCATGGCGATGGGTAGGTCAGAGGCTTCACATCGAGCACCGTCGGGAGAGATGGGTTCCGCTCCACCGAGGCATCGGTAGTGAAGGGGAAGGGCGGGATGATGGTGGTACGAGATGGGTTAGGGAGGCCGCGCATTTTCCAGGAGAGAATACTGCTGGCGTTCGATGCGTTTGAGTTTTTCGCGCAACTGGGCGCGGGCCGGATCGGGGATGTCCAGCAGGACGCGGCCGAACTCGGCCAACGTGAGTAGGCAGAAGCGCTGGCGATAATAAACCGCCACCACTTCCAGGCTGGGAGAGAGCAGTTGCCGAGTGTATTCCCAGACGCCGCGATTGAGTTCCTGGCGCTGACGCAAGACCAGATGAACCTGCACCAAAGTGTAGGCCAGCAGCACCAACAGCGCCTGATTCACCACCAGGGAGAAGGCGCAGGAATGCATCCGGGTGAGATCCCAGAAGCACTTATACTGGCGGTGGCGCTCTTCGATGGCCGGCCGAAGTTCGTAGGTGGAGCGGATCTGCGCGGCGGTGAAACGGTCGGCAGTGGTCACCAGCACCCAGTCTTGCGTTTGGCCGTGCTCGTCCCGCTCACGATTCACCACCGCCGTTAACGGCACCGGGCACTGGCTCCAGCTCAGCAGACCGCGACCGAGGCCGAGTATGGTCTGTGGCGGAGCGGGCGTCGGCGCGGCCGGCGCCGCAGCGGGCGAAGCGGAAGCCGCAGCCCGTGCCTTGCGCTCCGCCAAAGTCCGCTGGCGTTTGGCCTCCCGCTTCTGCACCCGGAGCGGCTTGGCTGATGTGGTAGCGGGTGGTGACGGCGGCACCGGCTGCACATAGGGCTCCCAGGCGAAACCCGGCAACCGGGTCAGTCCGAGGGCGTCGGCATAGAGGTCCATGTTGGTGCGCACCGGCACGATGGTGTCGATCGCCAACTTCTGTTTGAGATGCCCCATGCGCTCGCCATCGATCAAACCGCGGTCCACGATCAGCACTTTGATGAAGCCTTTGTGCACGGCCCGCACCACCTCTTCGACCAGTTCATAAAGGATGGGGCATTCGTGGCGCCGGCCGGGGACCACGCGGGCCGCCACCACGAAAAAGAAGTCCAGCTTGCGGTTGACGTGGATCAGGCTCACCAGTTTGTAGCAGCGGTGCCGCTGATAGCGCTTATCGCTGAGATCGACCTCTTCGGCTTGCACCGGGTGGTTGTGCTCATCGAACCAAAGCAGGTCGGATTGCTGGTAGCGCTCGTTATCGGGGACGAACAGGTAGGAAGCATCTCCGATGAACAATCCCTCTGGGTCGAACAGCCCCAGCGACCGTAAACAGCGCGGCACCTGGCGATTGAACCAGCCGTGCAAAAGGTCGGTCTCGGTGTCGCGGGCAAACTTGCGGAGGAAGTCCTGGTCGCAGGGGGTCTGGCGGTCGTAGTCGTTTTTGTCGTTGAACCCCGGGCAGGCCAGGGTCACGTCGCCGGTGTCGGGATGCAGACTTCTGCGGCCACCCAACTCGGGTCCCAGCGCCTCGATCAGGCCTCCGCAGCGCAGAATGCGCGGGAAGGCATGATAGCTCTGGGCGCCGTGAAGTTTGAGGCTCAGTTCGCTGGACAGATAAATCCAGACCGGCACTTCCTCTTTCTTCCGCGGCGTGGGATAGGTTTCGGCCAGGCGCTGGACCACTTGCCGCCGGATGAGGTGACGGAACAAATCCGCCTCGGCGGCTTGGGAGACGTGCTCCAGATAGTCGATCTCGCCTTGGCGCAGAGCGTCCAGTACGAAACTGCGGTCATAGGAAAAGGTAACCAGATCCATTTTAGGATTTGCGCTTGGCCGCCGGCTTGGGAGGCGGCAGCAGCAGAGCGTGCTCGAGACGGTCGATGGCGAGCAGGATCTGGCGGTGGAGTTTGACCAGGGCGGCGCGGTCCTGGCGGAAGCGACGGTGGTTCTCGGCGAGGTGACGGAGATGGGCGGTATCGCCGGGGGGCAGCGTCCGCAAGCGGGTCTTGCCGTGCTCGGACCAGGAAAGCACTGGGGAAGAGTGAAGCGGACCGTCTGGGGCGGCGCAGTGGCAGGAAGGTTTGCCGCAGCGGGTCTGGAGTTCATAGACGGAGCCTTTGAGAAGTTGGCGGAGGGGCAGCAGGTCATCCAGGCGCTGCTGATAGATAGTGAACAAGGTGCGCAGCGTCTGGCGGAGGCGGCTGGCGCGCGCGGCGGCAGTGGGCATGGGCAGTTCTCCCTGTATGCTATATATCATAAAAACATAAAGAAGTCAAGATGTTTTTGCAAGAAAAATGAGGGCGGGACGAAATATCTTTAGCGGCGCCGAGAGCGGCTGTGTGGAGGCTTGCCCCAGAGACGTGGCAGGAGTGCGCGGGGCCCCGCCGCCAGCGGCTTTCAGCGCCCCCTACCGGGGGGAAGGCCCTGCGGGCTCCCTGAAGGCTATTTTACTGTCTGAATCGCAGATATTCCGGATTTCCCCTATCCCCGCCGCTTCCCCGGCGAGAACGGAAACACCGGCACCGGAGGCCGCTGGCCCAGGCCGCACTCGGCGTGCACCGCCCGCACCGCCCGTTCCAGTCCATCGCGGCGCACCACCACCGCAATCGTCAGCTCGCTCGACCCTTGCGCGATGGCGATCA
>DATFYK010000121.1:0-5120 GCA_035315085.1 Occallatibacter sp. | reverse complement strand
GCAATTGGTTAAACTAGCTCACAGTGGCGGCCTGGCGTAAAGGTCGGTACACCATGTTGGCGGCACTGGTGCTGACCTGCTCCCTGCACGGGGCTTCCGAAGATTTGCTGGTGGTTCAAGGTCTGACCGGACGTTCCGGGGGCAGACTGGTGTTCGCCATGCGCACCGAGCCGAAAACGCTTAATCCCGCGATTGCCGGGGATAACGCCTCGCGGGAGGTGCTCCACCGGATGATGGCGGACTTGATCCACATCAATCGAGAGACCCAGCAGACTGAGCCGGCGCTGGCCAAGTCCTGGACCGTTTCCGCCGACGGTCTCCACTACGTTCTGGAATTGCGCCAGGGCCTGCGCTTCTCCGATGGGCACGCCTTCGATGCCGGCGACGTGGTCTTTACATTCCAGGCGATGATGGACGAAAAAGTCGATTCGCCGCAGCGCGATCTGCTGATTCTAGAGGGAAAACCGATCGTCGTTCGCCAGATCGACGCTTACCATGTCGCCTTCGATCTGCCGCAGCCCTATGCCGCGGCGGAACGGTTGTTCGATGGTTTCACCATTCTGCCTCGCCACCGCCTGGAACAGGCCTGGCGAGCCGGGAAGCTGGCCGAGGCCTGGAGCCTGCGGACACCACCCGCCGAAATCGCCGGTCTCGGTGCGTTCCGGCTCAAAGAATACGTTGCGGGGCAGCGCATCGTCCTGGAGCGCAACCCGTACTACTGGAAGGCGGACAAGGCGGGGAACCGGCTGCCTTACCTGACGGAGGTGGATTTCCCCTTCGCGGGGACCGAAGACATGCAGGCGATGCGGTTTCAATCCGGCGAATCGGACGTGATCAACCGCGTCAGCGCCCAGAACTACTCGGTCCTGGAAAAGGACCGGGAGCGCCGCGGATACTCGCTTCAGAACCTGGGTCCAGGCCTGGAGTACAGTATTCTGTTCTTCAATCTCAACAGCCCGTCCCAGTCGTTCGTTCACCGGCGCTCGTTCCGTCAGGCCGTTTCCCTGGCCATCGACCGCGACGCCATTGTCCGCCTGGTCTATCTGGGCTTTGCGACGCCGCTCACGGGGCCTGTTCCCCTGGGCAACAAGGCTTGGATCGACGCCCAGCTCCCCCGACTTGTCCGCTCGCTCCTTCGCGCGCGCGAGCTGCTGTCCGCCGGTGGATTCAGGTGGTCGCCGCAAGGGGCCTTGACGGATCCGCAAGGCAAACGGGTGGAGTTTTCAATCGTAACCAGCTCAGGCAACCAGGAACGGGTCCAGATGGCCACCCTGATTCAGGACGATCTGAAGCAACTGGGCATGGATGTCCACGTGGTCCCGCTGGAGATGCGCAGCCTGCTCGACCGGGTGCAGCGCACGCACGATTATGAAGCCTGCCTGTTATCGTTGGCCGAGGCCGATGCGGACCCCAATCCGGACATGAACGTGTGGCTTTCGAGCGGCGTAACGCATCTGTGGAATCCCGAGCAGAAATCGCCCGCCACCGCGTGGGAGGCGGAAATCGATGGCTTGATGCGGCGACAGATGGTCACGCGAAAATACGCGGAGCGCAAGCCGTTATTCGATCGCGTGCAGGAACTGGCGATGGAGAACCTGCCGCTCATCCCGCTGGTGTGCCCGCATATTCTGACCGGGGCCAAGAAGGGGCTGGAGAACTTTCGGCCGGCTGTTCTGGAGCATTACACGCTCTGGAATATCGAGGAGCTTTGCTGGCGCGGGGCGCCCTCTGGGCCCGCCGCCGGGGGGCGTAAGTGAGCGCGACCCCGGGGAGCGACTGGACCAACGCGCGCCTGGTTGAGGAGTGCCTGCGCGGAAACGAGCAGGCCTGGCATGTCCTGATAGACCGTTACAAGAACCTCATCTATTCCATTCCGTTGCGCTACGGCGCCCCGCACCAGGATGCGGCCGACATTTTCCAGCGGGTCTGTCTGGATTTGTTCAACGAGCTCAGCCGGCTGCGCGATGCGGAAGCCCTGCAGGGCTGGCTGATCCGCGTCACCACGCACAAGTGCTACCACTGGAGACGCCAACGGAGTTCGCGGGAGAGCGGGTGGGACGAAGCCGGCATGGCAGCCCGGCCGGCGGACGTGGTGGTCCCGCCCGACCTGGTGGCCGAACTGGAGCGGGAACAACTGGTGCAGGATGCGATTGCGCAGCTCCCGCCGCGGTGCAGGGAGATGATCGAGCTCCTGTTTTTCGAAAGTCCTCCATTGCCCTATGCCGAGGTGGCGAAGCGCCTCCACCTGGCTACCGGCTCCATCGGGTTCATTCGGGGGCGATGTCTCGAGCGGCTGAAGAAGATCCTGGAAGGGAAGGGGTTTTGATGCCTGGTTCGTCCGGACCTCCGGCGAATCTCGAGCGCCTCTTGGATCTGTTGGCGCTCGAGCCCGACTGGCGCCGGCGCCGCCAGCTTCTTCAGGCCGGGCGCGAATGGTGGAAACCCGAGACCATGTCGCGGCTTTACGACGAGGTGGTGCGGCTGGCGCGCATCGATCTCCGGCAGGCGGAGCGGCTGGCTCGGGCGGCTCTCTGGATCTCCGGGCAGATTGGCGACGAAGGCTCCCGGGCAACCAGCCTGAGAGCCGTGGGACACGTCTTTTACCTCAAACGCAAATACGAACCGGCGCGCGAACACTACCAGGAGGCTCTGGCCATTTATGAGCGCCTGGGCATGGAACTCGACGTGGGCCGCACCATCAGCGGCGCGCTGATGAACCTGGCTTACATGGGCCGGTATGACGAAGCGTTCGCCGGCGCACAAAGAGCCCGCGACATCTTCCTCAAACTGGGCGACCACCTCCGGCTGGCGCGCCTGGACACCAACATGGGCAACATTTTCCACCGCCAGGACCGCTTTGAAGAGGCGGTGGAACGGTATCGGCGCGCCTACACCACGTTTGCCGAGATCGGCGACCCCCAGGACGTGGCGATCACGCTACAAAACATGGCCACCTGCCAAATCAGCCTGAACCAATTCCGCGACGCGCTGGAGACGTATCGCAAGGTGCGGGCCTACTCGGTGAGCCACCACATGCCGTTGCTGGTCTCCGAAGCCGATTACAACATCGCCTATCTGTACTACCTGCGGGGCGAGTACACGCGCGCCATCGATCTCTATGGCGCCACGCGGGAGCACTGCCACACGCTGGGGGACGCCTATCACCAGGGGCTATGCGACCTGGACCAGTCGGAACTGTACCTCGAGTTGAATCTGAGCGAGGAAGGCGCGCACCTGGCCCGGCGCGCTTTCGACACCTTCCAGCAACTCGGGTTGGGCTACGAAACGGCCAAGGCCGTGACCAATCTGGCGATCGCTTCCAGCCATCACGGCGATACCCAGGTGGCGCTGGACCTGTTCGGCAAGGCTCGGGACCTGTTCATCCGCGAACAGAACCAGGCCTGGATTGCGACCATCGATCTGTACCAGGCCCTGGTCTTCTACCAGGAAGGGCGGCTGGCGGAGGCCCGGACGCTTTCGGAAAGCGCGTTTCGGTTCTTCTCCCCATCCCCGCTGAGCGGAAAGGCCGCGTTGTGCCAGCTCCTGCTGGCTCGCATTCACCTGACTGCCGGGCACGGCGAGGAAGCCAAGCGCGTCTGCCTGGCGGCGCTTCGGAGACTGGAGCAGGCGGAATCGCCCGCGCTTTGCTGCCAGGCATATTTCGTGCTGGGGTTGATCGAAGAGGCGCTGGGCGCCCCGGAGGCGGCCTACGCGGCGTACCTGAAGGCGCATGAATGGTTGGAGAATCTCAGGAGCCATCTGCAGGCCGATGAGATGAAGATCGCCTTTCTCAAAGACAAGCTGGCGGTCTACGAATCCCTGGTCCGGATGTGCCTCGGCCGCGGGCCGTCCGCGGCCAACGTGGAAGCCGCCTTTGCCTACATTGAACAGGCCAAGTCCCGAAGCCTGGCCGATCTGATCGCCTTCCGCGCGCACCGTCTTCCGGCTTCACGCAAGACGCACCGCGGGCTGGTGGAGCAGGTGGAGACTCTCCGCGGAGAACTCAGTTCGTACAGCCGCACGATTCGGCTTCTGGAAGGCCAGTCCGCCGACCTCAGGGGCCCGCGCCTGGAAGAACTCCGGCGCGCCGCGCGCGACTGCGAGCAGCGCCTGGTGGAAGCCCTGGCGAATTTGCGGGTGGAAGATCGCGAGTTCGCAAATCTGCAAGCCGCCGGTTCCATCGACCTGGGAAGCATCCGCTCCGCCCTGCCGGAGGACGCGATGCTGGTGGAATACTATCGCGCCGGCGATGCCTTCTATGTATGTCTGCTCTCCCGCCGCGACTTGAAGATTGTCGAATTGGGATCGGCGCCGGCGCTGCGCCGCGTCCTCCAGTTGCTGCGCTTCCAACTGTCGAAGTTCCGCCTCGGGCCGGAATACGTGCGCACCTTCCAGCACCAACTGCTGGCAGCGGCCAACGAGCACCTGCGCGAGTTCTACCAGCAGTTGATCGCGCCCATCGAGCGCCACCTCGCCACCGCCGCCCATCTCATCGTCGCTCCGCACGGCTTCCTTCATTACCTGCCGTTCCACGCGCTATTCGATGGGGAACGCTACCTGGGCGACCGCTTCTCGATTTCCTACACGCCCAGCGCCAGCGTCTACTACCTGTGTTCGACCAAGGATGCGCCTCCGGCGGCGGGCGCCCTGGTTTTGGGGGTTCCCGATCCCTCGGCGCCGCAAATCCTGGATGAGGTGGAGGCGGTCTCTTCCGTGCTTTCGAACGCGGAAGTCTTCACCGGCGCCGAAGCCACCCTGGAGGTGCTCCGCGAAAAGGGGTCCGGGTGCCGGTTCCTCCACATCGCGACCCACGGCTGGTTCCGCCAGGACAACCCCATGTTCTCCTCCATCAGCCTGGGGAACTCGCAACTGAGCCTGTTCGACCTCTACCAGCTCAGCCTTCCCTCGGAGCTGGTGACGTTGAGCGGCTGTGGAACCGGTCTGAATGTGGTGGTAGGGGGCGACGAGCTGCTAGGGCTGGTGCGCGGCCTACTGTACGCCGGCGCCCAGGGAGTGCTGGTGACGCTTTGGGATGTCAACGACCAGAGCACCGCCGAGTTCATGAAACTGTTCTACGAGCGCCTCAAGACCCATCCGGACAAGGCCCAGGCGGTGCAGTA
>DATFYK010000120.1:0-9974 GCA_035315085.1 Occallatibacter sp. | reverse complement strand
GCGCGCCTTCCCGCAGGCAGTCTTTCGCAATGCGATCCTCAAGCGAGTGAAAACTGATTACCACCAATCTTCCCTCGGGCTTGAGCAACCTGGGCGCGGCCTCAAGCAGCGCCCGAATTTCATCCAACTCGCGATTTACGTAGATGCGAAGAGCCTGAAAGGTTCTGGTCGCCGGATGAATGCGCTCTTGTTTCATTGGCCGGGCGGCTGAGGTTACTAAACGGGCTAACTGCCCCGTGGTTGTAACCGGCCGCCCGCGCACAATGGCTCTGGCGATTCTCCGCGACCTCCTTTCTTCTCCGTATTCGTAAATGAGGTCCGCAAGCTCTCGCTCGCTCGCCTCGTTTACCACTTGTGCGGCGGTTGGCCCCCGGCGCGTATCCATGCGCATATCCAACGGCCCATCCGCCTGAAAACTAAATCCCCTGCGCGCCTCGTCGAACTGCAGGCTGCTCACTCCAAAGTCGGCCAGCAAGCCATCCAGCGAAGCCGGCTGAACATGACGGGCAATAGAACTGAACGCCTCGCCCACCAGGGTCACCTTGGGCGCCTGGCTGCCCAGTTCCTCGCAAACCCGGCCCAGCCGCGCTCTTGCCAGCTCCAGCGCCTCGGGGTCCCTGTCAAACCCGATCAGATGCCCTTGAGGTCCCAGCAGCCTCGCAATCCCCTCGGCGTGCCCCGCCAACCCCAGCGTGCAGTCCACATACGTTCCGCCTGCGCGCACCCGGAGAAAATCGATCGCTTCCTTGAAAAGAACTGGCACATGGCGTTCATTCGGCTTCGTCATGCGTCCCCCTGGGGGGCAAGGTGGTTCAACTATCCCGGCGGGTAAAAGCCGCAACTGCATTGAGATCGTCCGCCGTCAATCCAGACCCCGACAACTGCTGCTCGATTTCCTTCTCGTTGTGAACTTCCAGGTAGATCAGCTTCCCGAATACCGAAACTTCCGCGTTCAGCTTGGCCTTTTCGCGCAAAATCTGTGGCATCAAGACCCGCGCCTGGCTATCGATCTCCACCTGCTGGCCGTAGTAGCTGGTCAGGTTCATGTACTTTTCAACCACCGGGTTCATGGCGTTAACCGCCAGCAGGCTTTCCTGCTTCTCCCATTCCGGCAGCGGCCAGACCTGCGCGCTCCTGCCGTTGGTGGAAGTGATGTAGAACTGGGTGACGTTGGCCGCATCCAGCAACTGCTTGAACGCAGACGGGATCTTCAGCCGCCCCTTCTCATCGACCTTCGCCGGATGGTTTCCGCGAAACACTTTTCTGCCTCTTGTCCGTCCGCGGCTGATTCCTCATCTCGTTCCACGGCCGGTTCCCTGGCCCGGACTTCCCTGTTCCCGTTAGCCAAGCTGGTTCCCCAGCCGATTTAGCGTCACGGATCCCTCGTGGAGAAAATGAAATGCGTGTAGACTTGCTTTGGATCAGTTCAGCGGTTTTGGTGAATCTGGATTTTGCTGAACTGCCCCCGAGACCACTTTGCTCTACTTGGCTACACTTAACTCCACAAGAGCGATAGTACAGCCGATATGGACGCACGCCAAGAAAAAAATCCGAGTAAAGTGTGGGAGTTTGAGGACGATTACAGGAAGTTCGCCTAATAGATTAAGAAAGTTCGATTACCACAACATGTAGTGGTTACTGCTTTGGTTCTGGCACTGGACAGGACCGGCAGGCTGTGGTAGGTGAACAAAAAGCGAAAACCGGCGCCTTCTGCCCCTCTCCTTGGTCAGAAATACCGCTTGCGCCCCGGCCGGTTCCACCCCTCAAGCCTTACACATTTTCAGGACTGCGCGCCTGCCTCCCGTGCTCAACCACCAGCTTCAGCAGATAAAAGAAGACCATAGTGTTGATCACCAGCAGGCTCGCCCTGATCCACGTCACTCTGCGGAACACCTCGAAGAGTTCCAAGGGCAGGAACGAAGCGGTGATGGCCAGGGTCAGGTACTCGCCCCAGATTTTTTCCAGATACAGGCCGATTCCTTCCAACATGCCGAGGGCGGCGTAGCAGAAAGCCGCCGCGCCGATCCGCCGCAGCAACGGATCGTTCAACAGTGAGGCCTTGTCCAGAATGAAGTCGACGAAGCGCGATTCGGGGTTGAAGCGCATGTGGTGGGCCAGCCGGGCAACCTGATCGCCGATGTCCTTGTGCAGCATGCGCAGCGCGCCCACTCCAACGGCCACAAACAACAGCGCCAGGGCAAATTTGTAGGCCGCAATGAGCACCAGCCATCGATTGTGGCGCCTGTGTCTTGGCAAGGACGGCGATGGAGAGTCGGTCATGGTTTTCCGGGAGAACTTGTTTGAAACCGGCTGCTTGTTCTTACGTTAACCGAAGCGCGCCGGTTCTGCTAACGGCAATTGTGGCCCGGGCAGGCAGTACAGCGTGGGTGATCGATGCTCTGATTTATCTCTTCAGATTCAACAGCGCCTCGCGGTCCAGCACATTGCCGTCCACGATGAGCCCGGAGATGCGGCGCGCGTTCCAGATATTTGCGATGGGATCGGCATCCAAAATAAGGATATCGGCTCGCCGGCCGGGGGCGATCTGGCCCAGTTCGTTCCAGCCGAACTGGAGGGCGTAGTTGTTGGTGGCCGCGGCCAGCGCCTCGCGCGGTGAAAGCCCCAGCCGCACCAGCAGTTCCAGCTCGGTGTGCATGGAGATGCCTGCCATGCTGCCGTTCACCGACGCGCCCGAGGCCGCCAGGTAGTGCGGATAGGCGGAGAATATCTTTTCATTGATGAGCCACAGCCGCATCGCGGACTGGTCGGCTTTCTTGCGTTGGCCGTCCTCCATCCAGCGCTGCGAAGCGGCGGGCAGGCGGCGCATCCATTCGAACAGCGGATAGACCAGTTCGCCGGTCGCACGATCCGACGGCTGGAACATGCGGGCGGGGTCCAGCAGCCGGGCGGCCGGCTCCTTCCACAGATTGCGATGAGCCGGCAGTTGCAGGTAATAGAGGCTGAAGGTGGGCATCAGCGCGGCGTGGTGCGCGGCCAGAAAGCGGGCGTAGGCGCGCAGGTGCAGCTCGACCGGCGGCAGCCGTTCCGCGTAGTCGTAGGCCGCCGATGCAGCCGTTCCTACGGGGTTTTCAACCAGCGGCCTCTGCAACTCATCGGGAATCAAACCCAGTTCGTACCGGCCCATGTGCAGCAGCACGTCCACGCCGGCCTCCATGCCGACGTTGTAGGGAGTGGAAACGAACTCCCCGTAAGTGACCAGCCCCGTCTCGTGGGCGTGAGCGATGATCCACTGGGTATTGGCCGCGGTAAGATCGTGACCCAGCCACAACACGCGCGTTCCCAACCGCGCGGTGGCCGTAAGCTGGCGGGCCGTATCCTCAGGGCTGAGCTCGGCGGGACGGGAGCCCTCCCGGAGCTTGAGCGCCCACTCCGGACGCTTGGCCAGCAGGCTCCAGTTGTCGGTGGTGCCGATCGAATCGACCAAATAGAGATGAGGGCTGGGATTAGCGGTAAAATCGATCACCCCGCGCCGGTAGTCGCTGCGGGCCACCACCGTGGTCACGCCCATGTAGAGATTGGCATTGGCCTGGCCCTGCGAGTTCATGCCGGCAAAGCCATCCACCAGCCCCGGGATGAGGTATTTCCCGGTGCAGTCGATCACCTGCGCGCCTTTGGGAATGGGCACAGCCCCGCGGGAACCAACATCGGTGATGCGCCCGTCGCGCACAATCACGATCGCATCCTGCAAGTCTCGCGCCGAGCTGCCCCAGTCGGTAACGTCCACCACGGTGCCGCCGGCCAGCACCAGCGGCGTCGAGCCTGCGCCTGCGGGAAGGACCGGGGACTGTGTCTGCGGCCAGGCCAAACCGCCGGCCAGTGCCGCTCCACCCAAACCCACCTGGACGATATGAAAAAGTCGCATAAGAAATCAGGCCTGTTGTGGATTGTCGCACAACGATCTGGGCAGAACGATCAGACGATTGACTCCGCCATAACGGCCGGAGGTGACTGATTGGAGCGGCTCTGCGGCTCACTTGCCGCGCGGGGTCTTTTTCCTCCCTGGAAAAGAGCAACCTGCCTTCGCGGCTCCTTGAAGACATTATGCAGTTTCTTCTAGCTGGCCACCAGCGCGGGCCGGCGGCGTCGCGGCAGCAAGGGCAGCACCTGGGCCAGCGCCTCGTCCACGGTGACGCCGTACTTGGCGCGCAGACCGTCTATCTTGCCGTGCTCGATGAAGCGGTCGGGCCAGCCGATGCGCACCACCGGAACCGCGCTGCCCATTTCTTCCAGGGCCTCGATCACCGCCGAGCCAAAGCCTCCCGTCTTCACGTGATCCTCAAAGGTGACGAAGGCGGCCACGCGCCGCGAATATAGTTCGAGCATCTGGCGGTCCAGCGGCTTGACGAAGCGGGGATTGACGACCGCGGCGGAGTAGCCGTCGCGCTCCAGTCGGCCAGCCAGCTCCTGCGCCAGGCAGATCATCGGCCCCAGTCCCAGAATGGCCACGTCCGAGCCGTCCTGCAGCACCTCGGCCTTGCCGACGGGAATCGCCTGCGGCTCGGGCTTGCGGGCCACCCCGGCCACCGCGCCCCGCGGATAACGGATGGCGCTCGGCCCAGCAAGCTGAACCGCCGTCATCATCATGTCGGCCAGCTCGTCCTCGTCCTTGGGCGCCATCAGCACCATCTCCGGAATGCCGCGCAGGTAAGCGATGTCGAACAGTCCATGATGCGTAGGCCCGTCATCGGCGGAGAGTCCGGCGCGGTCCATACAGAAGAGAACCGGCAGTTTTTGCAGGCAGACGTCGTGCACGATGGGATCGAAAGCCCGCTGCAGAAAGGTGGAGTAGATGGCGCAGACCGGCCGGTAGCCGCGCGTGGCCATGCCGGCGGCAAAGACGACCGCATGTTCCTCGGCGATGCCAACATCGAAGTAGCGTTTGGGATAGTGGGGCCGGAACAAATCCAGGCCGGTGCCGTTGGGCATGGCCGCGGTGATGGCCACAATGCGCTCGTCCTTGCCGGCCATCTCCACAAGCGTATTGGCGAAGACCTCGGCGTAGGTAAGCTCGCCGGCCTTGGTCTTGCCCGTCTCGGGATCGTATGGCCCCAGGCCGTGGAACTTTTTCTGCCCGTCGAGCGCCGGTTGAAAGCCGCGGCCCTTCTGCGTGAGCACGTGCAGCAGCACCGGGTGGTCCACGGTTTTGAGAAACTTGAAGGTCTCCACCAGCTGGGGCAGGTTGTGGCCGTCGAGGGGGCCGAAGTACTGCAAGCCGAACTCCTCAAACAGAATGGAGGGCCAAAGCATGCCCTTGGCGGCCTCTTCGGCGCGGCGCACCACAGTCACTGCGGTCTTGCCGCCGAAGCGCTCGATGATCCGTTTGGCCGAGTCGTGCAGATGCTGGTAATGCTCGTTGGTGACGATGCGGTGGAAGTAGCGGGCGATGGCGCCCACGTTGCGGTCAATGGACCACTCGTTGTCGTTGAGGACGACGATCAGCCGCTTGGTCTGCTCGGCGATGTTGTTCAGCGCCTCGAATGAAATACCGTTGGTGAAGGCCGCGTCGCCGGCCACGGCGATCACGTGCTCCTTGCCGCCAGCCAGGTCGCGGGCCACGGCCATTCCTAAAGCAGCGGAGAGCGCGGTGCCGGCGTGCCCAGCTCCGTAACAATCGTGCTCGCTCTCGGTGCGCAGCATGAAGCCGTTCAGCCCGTCCGGCTGGCGAATCGTCTCAAAGCGTTCCAACCGCCCGGTGAGTATCTTGTGGACGTAAGCCTGGTGGCTGACGTCGAACAGCAGCTTGTCCTCGGGGGTATTGAAGACCGCGTGCAGGGCCAGGGTCAACTCCACCACGCCCAGATTGGGGCCCAGGTGGCCGCCGGTCTTCGACAGCGTCTGAATCAGGAATTCGCGGATCTCCCCTGCCAGTTCGGCCATCTGCGCAAAGTTCAGGCGCTTCAGATCGGCGGGCGAGTGGATAGACTCCAGCAGTGTCCCCATGTGCATCCTTCCCCGGAAAAATGGGCCGGGCATCTAAGAAAAAGCCCTCTCTGACAGCAGGCTGCCCAGACCACCGGTGGCCGCATGCAGCGCGAACGGGGCCTGGTCAAGTATACCAACCCGGCGCATCGCCGGGGCCTGAATGGATGGACGGAATTCCTGGCGCGGGGTTTGCGCTAGGCGTTATAGGTGGTGGACGAAACCCGGCCTCCATGGCCCGTCCAGTTGGTGTGGAAGAACTGGCCGCGCGGCTGGTCGATGCGTTCATAGGTGTGGGCGCCGAAGTAGTCGCGTTGCGCCTGCAGCAGATTGGCCGGCAGCCGCTCAGCCCGGTAGCCGTCGTAGAAGGCCAGCGCGGTGGAGAAGGCAGGGGTGGGCACGCCCATCTCGACCGCGTGCACGAGCGCCTTGCGCCACGAGGCCTGATACTGATTGATCGCGCTGGAGAAGAAGCTGTCGAGAAGCAGATTCTGGATCGCCGGATTCTTGTCGAAGGCTTCTTTGATCTTGCCCAGGAAGCGGCTGCGAATGATGCATCCGCCGCGCCACATCAGCGCGATGCCGCCCATATTCAGGTTCCAGCCATTCTCTCCGGCAGCGGCTCGCAGCAGCATGTAACCCTGCGCGTAGGAGACGATCTTGGAGCAGTAGAGCGCGCGGCGCACATCTTCAATGAATGCGGCGCGGTCGGCTGGCACGTGCGTGGCCGGCGGGCCTGCGAGGATCTTCGACGCGGCGGCGCGCTCTTCTTTGAGCGCCGACAGACAGCGCGCGAAAACCGACTCGCCGATCAAGGTCACCGGCTGGCCCGTATCAAGGGCGCTGATCACCGTCCACTTGCCCGTGCCCTTCTGGCCCGCGGTGTCCAGAATCTTATCCACGAGCGGCTGCCCGTCTTCGTCTTTCTTGGCAAAGATATGGCTGGAAATCTCAATCAGGAAGCTGTCCAGCTCGCCTTTGTTCCACTCGGTGAAGACCTGGTGCAGATCATCGGCGGTGAGCCCCAGGCCGCGATGCAGCAGATCGTAGGCCTCGCAGATCAACTGCATGTCGCCGTACTCGATGCCGTTGTGCACCATCTTGACGTAATGTCCGGCGCCGTCTTCGCCCACCCAGTCGCAGCAGGGAGTTCCATCCTCGACCTTGGCGGCGATGGATTGAAAGATATCCTTCACATGCGGCCATGCAGCGGGATTGCCGCCGGGCATGATGGAGGGACCGAAGCGCGCGCCCTCCTCGCCGCCAGAGACGCCGGTGCCGATGAAGAGAATGCCTTTTGCGGCCAGAGTTTTGGTGCGCCGGTTGGAGTCGGTATAGAGCGAGTTGCCGCCGTCGATGACGATGTCTCCGGGTTCGAGGTGCGGCAACACATGTTCGATGGTCTGGTCGACGGAATCGCCCGCCTTGACCATCAGCATGACGCGGCGCGGGCGTTTAAGCAGGGAGGTCAGCTCCTCGACGCTGTGCGCTCCAACGACCTCGGTCCCCTTGGCCTCGTTGGCGAGAAAGTCGTCCACTTTGGATACGGTGCGGTTGAATACGGCGACTTTAAAACCGTGGTCGTTCATGTTGAGGACCAGGTTCTGTCCCATGACGGCGAGGCCGATGAGGCCGATATCACACGATGCGTCTGCCATAAAGTCTCCCCAGGGCCCTGATATTGTCGCTGCGGGCGGCGGATACTGGTCGATTTTACCGCATGGTCGAAGGGGGAGAAAAAGGCGGATCGTTCGCACCGCGCTTGGAAAGCTGTGGGGAGACAAAAAGGCCGATTTGCGCGATTTCGTGAAACCCATTGAGCGGAATTGCAATCTTAAAAGAAGAGGCATTTATGCAAATTTCTCGCTGCGCGGCAGTGAGGCGCGTAGAAACGTTTCAAGAAGGTTACGCGTTCAGGTCCCCGATAGGTCGAGAGGGGAGATAACCGGATAGAACGATCGGAGATAGATAAGGGAGGAACGAATGCAGCTTGGATTGATTGGCCTGGGTAAGATGGGCGGTAACATGGCGGAGCGGCTGCGGTTGGGCGGCCACCAGGTGGTGGGCTTCGACTTCGACGCCGAAGCGGTAGCGCGGTTGACGGCTGCGGGCAACGTGGGCGTGTCAACGCTCGATGAGTTAGTCAAGAAACTGGAAGGCCGGAGAGCTATCTGGATTATGGTGCCGCAGGGCGGCCCGGTGGACCAGACGATTGCAAAACTGACGCCGCAGTTGAGTCCCGGCGACATTCTGATCGACGGGGGCAACTCGAATTACAAGGATTCGATGCGGCGCCACAAGGAAGTTAGCGCAAAAGGCTTCGAGTTTGTGGATGTGGGCACCTCGGGTGGGGTGTGGGGGCTGAAGGAGGGTTACAGCATGATGATCGGCGGCGACAAGGAGCCGGTTGAGTATCTGCGGCCTATCTTTGAGGCGCTGGCGCCGTCGCCCGGCAAGGGCTGGGGCCACGTGGGTCCGGGCGGCGCGGGCCACTTTGTGAAGATGATCCACAACGGGATCGAATACGGCATGATGCAGGCCTACGCCGAGGGATTTACGATCCTGGAGAAGAAAGAAGAGTTTAAGCTGAACCTTCCGCAGATCGCCGAGATCTGGCGTTACGGCAGCGTGGTGCGCAGTTGGCTGCTGGATTTGACGGCCGATGCGCTGGGCAAGAATCCCGCGCTGGAAGGGCTCGAGGCCTATGTCGAGGACTCCGGCGAGGGGCGCTGGACGGTCATCGAGGCCATCGACCTGAATGTTTCCGCGCCCGTGATTACAGAGTCGCTGATGCGGCGCATCCGCTCGCGGGAGGAGAACAACTTTACCGACCGGATGCTGGCCATCATGCGCAATGAGTTTGGCGGACATGCGGTGAAAAAGGACTAGTGGTCAGTGAACTGTGGTCAGTGGACAGTTGAAAAGCCCGTTCAGAAAACTGACAACTGATAACTGACCACTGATGACTGTCACGGAGGCGAATATGACCACGATACAGATGAGCGTGCGGCCGGAGGATCTTTCCCAGCTCCCCACGGGCGCGGAGAGGATTCCCGAGGCTGCGATTTTGGTGATTTTCGGGGCCTCGGGCGACCTGACCAGGCGGAAGCTGCTGCCTGCCCTGTTCCACCTGGAACAGGCGGGCCTGCTGCCCGCGAATTTTACCATTGTGGGCGTGGCGCGGCGGCCGCTGGGGGGCGAGTTTGCTGCGGATATGCGCGAGGGCATCGTCGAGTTTGGGGACGTGAAGGCGAGCGGCCCCAAGCTGGATAACTTCGTGGAGCGGATCAGTTACTTTGCGCTCAAGTTCGACGACCCGAGCGGTTATGCGGGACTGAAGGCGGAACTGGACCGGATTGCGGCGAAGAAAGGGATTGGCGCCAACCGGCTTTTCTATCTGGCCACGGCGCCGGAGTATTTTGCGCCGATCATTGAAAACCTGGGCGCGCAGGGCATGGCGCAGCCGGAGCAGGGGAAGGTGGAGGTGGTGATCGAGAAGCCCTTCGGCCACGACCTGGACTCGGCGCGCGAGCTGAACCGGCAGGTCAATGCTGTCTTCCGCGAGGACCAGGTCTTCCGCATCGACCACTACCTGGGCAAGGAGACGGTGCAGAACATATTGGTCTTCCGCTTTGCCAACGGGATTTTCGAGCCGGTGTGGAACCGGAATTACATCGACCACGTGCAGATTACCGCGGCGGAGACGCTGGGCATCGAGGGGCGCGGACCGTTCTATGAGAAAGCGGGCGCGCTGCGCGACGTGGTGCAAAACCACGTGATGGAACTGCTGAGCTTTGTGGCCATGGAGCCGCCCTCGAGCTTTGAGGCCGAGGCGGTGCGGCGGGAAAAAGTGAAAGTATGGCGGGCGATTCCCCCGATTCCGATTTTGAACGCGGTGCGCGGGCAGTACGGGCCGGGCATTGTGGATGGGCAGCACGTGGTGGGCTATCGCGACGAGGAGCGGGTAAGCCCCGAGTCGGGCACGGAGACCTATGCGGCGCTGCGGCTGCAGATCGAAAACTGGCGCTGGGCGG
>DATFYK010000119.1:0-17215 GCA_035315085.1 Occallatibacter sp. | reverse complement strand
ATTTGTCCAGGTTCGAATCCTGGTCGCCCAGCCAAAGATTCAGTGAACGGTGAACAGCAGTCAGTGAACGGAATTCAGAAGCAGGCAACAGTCAGCCGGCAGCAGCATTTACTGGCCACTGTCCACTGAACACTGTCCACTGTAAAGCAGCAGCCAAAGCCAACCAGCTTGGAGGTGCTTCTCGGATGGAAACGGAAACATTGACGTTGACGGCGGAAGACAAACAGCCGGAAAGCGGGGCGATCGCGCCCCGGGATGGGGCGCCAAAAGAGCCCGATAAGGGTGCTCCCCAGAACGCCGCGGGGCGCGTAAAAGAGGCCAAACCGGCAGCGGAGCGCAAGCGGAGCCGCAACCTCAGCGAGGACAAGCGCTTCAAGCTCTTCAGCGGCACGGCCAACCGGCCGCTCACCGAGGAAATAGGCCGCCATATAGGTGTTGCTGTGGGCGAGGCCAAGATTCAGCGTTTCGCCGACGGCGAGGTCTTCTTTCAACTGCTGGAAAACGTCCGCGGAGTCGACGTTTTTGTGGTCCAGCCCACCTGCTACCCGGTCGACCAGCACCTCGTCGAACTCTTGGTGATGATCGACGCTCTCAAGCGGGCCTCAGCGGCCAGGATCACGGTGGTTGTGCCTTACTACGGCTACGCCCGCCAGGACCGCAAGGACAAGCCCCGAGTAGCCATCAGCGCCAAGCTGGTCGCCGACCTGTTGACCACCGCGGGAGCCAACCGCGCCCTGTTCGTCGACCTGCACGCCGCACAGATTCAGGGCTTCTTCAACATTCCCGTCGATCATCTCTACGCCAGCCCGGTGCTCGTGAGCTATTTCCGCGAACTCAACCTGCCCAACCTGATGGTGGTCTCGCCGGACCCAGGAGGCGTGGAACGAGCGCGGTTTTTTGCCCAGAAGATAGGTGCTCCGCTGGCCATCGTGGACAAGCGGCGCACCGACATGAACGTGGCCGAAGTGATGAATGTGATTGGAGACGTGGAAGGGAGAACCTGCCTGATCCTCGACGACATGATCGACACTGCCGGAACACTTGTGAAGACCGGCGACGCCCTGCTCGATGCCGGCGCCACCAGTGTGTATGCCTGCGCCAGCCACGCCGTGCTGTCCGGCCCGGCCATCGAACGCATCGCCGCGTCGCGCCTGGAACAGGTGGTGGTCACCAACACCATTCCGCTGCGCGAGGCGGCGCAGAAGTTGCCCAAGATCAAGGTGCTCTCCATCGCCGGCCTGCTGGGCGCGGCCATCGAGAGCATCCACATGGAGACCAGCGTGAGTACGCTGTTTTCTTAAACGCAGCTTTTAGCTCTTAGCTTTTTTCACAGGAGTTACCGGCTTTCTTGCGTTGTATCCAGAGCCGGCAAGAGAGGTTGATTCGATGGGATTAGCCGATTCAGCTTGTGACAGCAACAAGCAGCTGAGAGCTAGAAGCTAATAGCTAAAAGCTGCTTATCAACGAAGGGAGCGGAGCAATTCAGTTTGCAGCAACAGCCGGAGCTAGAAGCTGAAAGCTGCTTTTCCCGTGCCCGAAGATGAGGAAACGAGAGACCGAATGCCGGAAGTCGTCGTAGCCAAGCCCCGCGAGGGCAAGTTCAACAAGAATGCAGCGCGCCGTGTGCGCGCCGCGGGCAAGATTCCCGCCGTACTGTATGGTCCCGGGCACGCCCCGGTGGCCGTCGAAGTGGACCCCAAGCAGATTTCGCGGATTCTCTTCTCAGAGACCGGGCACAACACCATCTTCGATGTCGAGGTCGCCGGGCAGCCAGCGGCCAAGGCAATGATCGTCGATTGGCAGCGTGATCCGATCCAGGACCATTTGATCCACATCGACCTGAAGCGCATCGCCTTGGACAAGGCTCTGCGCGTCAAAGTGCGCGTCAAGCTGCTCGGCATACCGGTGGGCGTCAAGACCTCCGGCGGCATCCTGGACCAGGTGTTGCGCGAGGTCGAGGTCGAGTGCCTGCCGGCCGACATCCCCAGCCACATCGATGTGGACGTCAGCCACCTGGAAATGCACGGCGTGCTGCGCGTCAGTGGCCTGCCCCACTCCGACGCCGTCAAGTACCTGACAGCCGAGGATGCGACTGTGGCCCATGTAGTGTCCATCCGCGAAGAAGCGCCTACCGCTGCCGAAGTCGAGGCCGCAGCAGCAGCAGAAGCCGCCGCGGCTGTAACTACAGCCGAGCCCGAAGTGGCCAAGAAGGGCAAAGCCGAGGCCGATGCTGGAGCCAAGACAGTCGATGCGGGAGCCAAGAAGCCGGAGGCGAAGAAGTAAGCCTTGGCCGAGGCAACGGAATCCCGTCACTCCAGCGAGCAAAAATCGCTCGCCGGGGGCCCCGAGTCCGGCGGACGTATTGGTCCCTTGCGCAGCCCCTTTCTGGTAGTGGGGTTGGGCAACCCCGGCCTGGAGTATTTGTGGACCCCGCACAACGCGGGGTTTATGGCCATCGACCGCATTGCCCAGCAAGAGGGAGTTGTGGTCCAAAACCGGCGCTGCAGGGCCGTTACCGCAACCTGCCGCATGGCGGGACGCAAGGTAGTCCTGGCCAAGCCGGAGACCTTTATGAACGAGAGCGGAATGGCAGTGGCCGCTCTGGTTGGGGAGTTTGATGTGAACCCGGCATCCGATCTGCTCGTGATCTACGACGAGTTGGACCTGACGCTGGGAACCATCAAGATCAGAGAGCGCGGTTCTGCCGCGGGGCACAAAGGAGCCCGTAGCATTATCGGCGCCCTGGGCAGTCAGGAGTGGTTGCGCCTCCGTATCGGCGCAAAGCCAGATCTTCCACCAGAGGCCATAACGGCTAAAGGAGGCAGGCGGCTGGGCAAGGATTACCTGCTCTCGCCCATGCGCAAGGCGGATTTGGCGGTGCTGGATGAGGTGCTGGACCGGGTGGCGAAGGCCGTGCGGCGCATCCTCGAAGATGGGTCGGCAGCCGCGATGAACGAGTTCAACCGCCGGAGCGAGATTCCTCCGGCGGAGGAGTAAAGAAGGCACGAATCCGTCATGGCGTTTGGTGGCGGGCGAGACTAGAGCGCAAGGCTGGAAATCGGGGCTGGCCCACGATGATTCAGCAGAAAAGGAATACGGATGTCCCGTGTGTATGAGGTAATGTTCATTGTTCGGCCCGACGTGGCCGAAGAGGATGTCGACAAGCTGATCGCCGGTTTTACCGCGACCGTCACGGGTGGCGGCGGGGTGGTGAAGTCTATCGAGAATATGGGCCGCCGCAAGCTTGCCTACATGGTGCGCAAGTTCAGCGAGGGCAACTATGTTCTGCTCACCATCGAGGCCAACGGCGCGGTGGTGCTGGAGCTGGAGCGCCGTCTGCGCGTCACCGAGCCGGTGATCAAGTTCATCACCGTGCGCATCGACGAGGAAGAGAAGCGCCTGGCCAAGGTGAAGGCCCTGCGCGGCACCCGCCGGAAGATGAGCGCTGAACATGCGGCCCCGGCCGCCACAGTCCCCGTTGCAGCGTCTGCCCCGGCGGAAGTTGCGGAGCCGATTCAGGCCGGCGCTTAGCAGAGTTGTCACGCATTGCCGCTGCCGGTCCCAAGTTGTTGAGTAACCGGCGCGCCGGCCCGATCCAGTGTCCCGAGGCCCCAAAACGGGCCCACCGGACCCAAGAAGAGAATGAAGAGGAAAAAGCATGTCTGATGAGACTGAAGCAAAGGCGCCAGAAGCGGGCGCGGCAGCACACCAAGCCACTTCCGGACCGGAGTCCGGTTCGAGCCCTGGACCCGGTTACGGTTCAGGGCCGCGCACCGGCGGCCGGCCCGCAGGCGGACCTGGAGGATCCGGCGCACGGCCCTCCAGTGGACCCGGCGGCCGCAGCAAGTTCTTCCGCCGCAAGAAGGTCTGCAAGTTCTGCACCGAGAAGATCGATGCGATCCCCTACCGCGATGTCCGGCTGCTGCAAGGGTTTGTAGCCGAGCGCGGCAAGATCGTGCCCCGGCGGCTCACCGGCGTATGCACCAAACACCAGCGCCGCCTGACCCGCGCCATCAAGCAGGCCCGGAACATCGCCCTGCTGCCGTTTGCCACGCGGCACTAATTTTCAGCCCGGGCTGTCGCCCGTCCGCCCGGTTCACTCCTGCGTCATGGGGAGTGGCCTTGATCGAACGAATTTGGCAGGCGACAGTCTTCCGGATGCCGATCGAGAATCATGCGCGGCGTTGTCGCATCGCCGGTGCTCTTGTCCAAAAGACAATTGCGTCCCCGGCGCTGGCGGCGCCGCCAGTAACACTGGAGAGTTTGAAATGGAAGTCATTCTGAAGGAAGATGTAGTCAATCTGGGCCATCGCGGAGATGTCGTGAAGGTGGCCGACGGCTACGGCCGCAACTTTCTGCTGCCCCGCAAGCTGGCCATGCAGGCCACCGCGGCCAACAAGGCCGTCATCGAGCAGATGAAGGCCGCCGCTGCCCGCCGCTCCGCCACCGAGAAGGCACTGGCCGAGGAACTGGTCGTCAAGCTCGCGCCGGTCGTGCTCGACTTCGCCCGCAAGTCGAGCGAGGCGGGCCACCTCTTCGGCTCTGTCACTTCAGCCGACATCGCCGCCGCTTTGGAGGCCAAGGGCTTCGAGATCGATCGCCGCAAAATTCACCTGGACGAGCCGCTCAAGAGCCTGGGCGAATTCAGCGTGGCCATCAAGCTGTATCGCGAAGTCACGGCGCACGTGAAGGTCAAGGTTCTGGCCGAAGCTGCCGGGGAAATTCCGACCGGAGCCCCAGCCGCCGAGCCCGCGGCGGAAGCAGCCGTAGCCGAATAGCTCATCCCCATCCGCGCTCATCCCGCCTCTCGGTTCGCCGAGGGGCGGACGTGTTTATTGTTTCTTTGCCTCCTTAACCGCGCTCAGCGCCGATTTCATCCTGGCGGTCTTGACCAAGCCTGGCTCTGTTGACATCCTCGATCATAGAGCGGAACTAGAGTAAACGTGTCTTCGCAGAGAGTCTTATGGGTGGCTTTTACTTCCATCCCAGCGACAAGGACCTATCGTTGGGGACCCCGGAAAGAAAAAGCCACTTGGCGGGCTTGCTTTCGGGATACATCTACTCTGGTTCCGCTGTAGTCGTCAGTGAGCAGGCAGCCTGAGGCGGTAGAGTACAAACAAGACCCCACCAATGTGTAAAGGATGTCCGGAGACACACAGTAAACCATGTCTTGGAACTTGACACTCGTCCGCCGCGGCGGAGAGACATGAGAAACCACGTTCCTATAAGGCAACTCCCCAGGAACGCTAAGATAGTTGCTGAACATGCCGCTGCTCGATCCCATCCCGTCGCCGGTCTTGCACGCCGACTTTGCCGCTCTCGAGTGGGAACCGCTGCTGGCTCTCATTGCCAGCTTTGCCGCCTCGCCTGTCGGCCGCGACGCAATCCTATCGCTTCAGCCCTCTACCGACGAAGCCTGGATCGCCCGCCAGCATCAGCTCACAGGCGAGGTCCGCCTACTCCTCGGCGAGCAGGTTTCGATTCCGCTGGGAGGCCTCTTCGACCCTACACAGCACGCCGCCAAGGCACAGATTTCCGGCGCGGCCCTTGAGGCTAAAGAACTCCAGGCCGTCGCCCGCCTGGCCAACGACGTAGCCTCCTGGCAGGCGCTGCTGCAATCGCCCCCGGTGCGGCTGGCCGGCAAGCTGTCCGGTCTCTCCGAACTTTCGTCGGTGCTTACTACCAGCCTTCGCCCGTTGGCCGAATCCATCGAGCGCACAATTCAACCGGACGGGTCGCTGGCCGACAACGCCTCGCCTGAACTGGGCCGCATCCGCCGCGACCAGGAGCGCCAGCAGCGGCTCATCGAAGAAAGCCTCCGCGCCGCCCTGCGCAAGCTCTCCCAGGAGGGCTCCACCCAGGAAGACCTCATCACCATTCGCGGCGACCGCTTCGTCATTCCCGTCCGCAGCGAACTCAAGCGCCGCATCTCGGGCGTAGTCCACGGCGCCAGTTCTTCCGGCCAGACCGTCTACGTCGAGCCGCTCGAGACCATCGAGCAGAACAACGAACTGGTCCGCTTGATCGAAGAGGAGCAAGCCGAGATTCACCGCATCTTTGTCGCCCTCACCCGCCAAGTGGGCGGCTATGCTCATGGCCTGGTGGAAGGCGCGCGCGTTCTTGCGCTGGTGGATAGCCTCCAGGCCCGAGCCCGCTTTGCCCGCGACTACGACTGCGTAGCCCCGGCGATCGCGCCCGATCTTCTGCGCCTGGAAGCAGCCCGCCATCCTCTGCTCGAAAGGCATCTCCGCTTGAACGGCGGCCGCCCCAATGCGAGTGTGGTCCCTCTGACTCTTGAACTCACCGCCGAAGTTCGCCAGCTCATCGTCAGCGGTCCCAACACCGGCGGCAAAACCGTTACGCTCAAGACCACGGCCCTGCTGGCCTTGATGGCGCAAGCCGGCCTGCCCGTGCCCGCCACGGCAGCCATTTTTCCCATCTTCGCCGCATTTCTGGCCGATATCGGCGACGCGCAATCCATCGAGGCTGAACTCTCCACGTTTTCCGCGCACATCACCAACCTGGAGCGGCTTTCACGGCTAGCTGGCCCAAGCTCTCTGGTTCTGCTCGACGAACTCGGCTCCTCCACCGATCCCGAGGAGGGCGCGGCGCTCGCCGTGGCCATCGCCAGCCACTTCCTCGCATCCGGCGCCTGGTCGCTCATCTCCACCCACCACACCTCGCTCAAGGTTTACGCCGCCAACACCCCCGGCGCGCTCAACGCCGCGGCCGGCGTGGACGAGGTCACGCTCGCGCCCAACTATCAGCTTCGCCTTGGAGTGCCCGGCGCTTCAGCCGGCATCCAGACCGCGGAGCGTCTCGGCCTGAATGTCGGCATCATCGCCGCCGCGCGCCAGCGCCTAGGTTCGCAGCAGGTGGATATCGCCCGCTTCCTCGACCGCCTCCACAAGGAACTCGCGCAACTCGAAGAAGACCGCAAGGCTGCCCGGTTGGAGCAGTACGCGCTCAATCAGGAGCGAGCGCGGTTGGCGCGCGAGGGTGATGTCGAGCTGCGCAACCGCACCCGTGAACTCGAAACCAAACTGGCTTCGCTGCTCAAGGACTTCGAGTTCCAGATGCGCGAGACGGTCCGCGCCATCGAGGACCGCGCCGCGCAACAAAAGCTATCCAAGGAAGCCGAACGCCGCATCCAGCGCCTTCGCCGCGAGTTTCAGGAGAGCTTCAACCAAACTGTCGTCGCTCACCGCACCGGCGCGGATCAAGGCGACGCGAACGCCCAGCCGCATATTCTGAAGCACCTCGCCGCCGGCGACCAGGTCCGCCTGAAGTCGATGAACAAGATCGCCGTGGTGCAGCGCGAGGTGGAAAAGGACGTCTTCGAGGTCGCGCTCGGTCCCATCAAGATGCGCGTCAAGCGCGACGAGTGCTCGGCGCCTTCACCTTCTGGTGAAGATTCTGCAAGGGGCAAGGAAACGCCGCTCACCGCCGCGCGGCAGCAGAAGAACGTCCACGTCAGCGTCACGAGCGCCTCGACCGACGAGATGCGCATGGAAATCAATCTCATCGGCCGCTCCGTGGATGAAGCCACGCAGGAGCTGGAGAGATACTTAGACCGCGCCTTCCTCGCCGGCCTGCCCCGCGTCCGCGTCATCCACGGCCACGGCGCCGGAATTCTGCGCCGCGGCGTCCGTGAGTTCCTCAAGAGCCATCCCCACGTAGCCACCATCGCCGAAGCCCCGCAGAACGAAGGTGGCCAAGGGGCAACGTTGGTGGAGCTGCGGCAGTAGAGGCGTCAACTGAGCACAGATTCACAGCGTGTGTTCTCGTGAAGAGGATCTTTCTAGACTATTGAATTTGGGGTTTCCCTGGTGGATGTTGTTGACCTGCGTGCGCCGGAGGAGTGAAATCTTGCGTAATGCGTGGAGCTGAGAGGTAAAGGGTCCTGGCGGCCCGGTTCAAGAAGCCGGGCCTGTGAAACCCAGACAGGATGTAACCTCTCAGCAGCAAGCTACGTAAAAGGTTGTAGATCGCCTTTCAGTCGGAGAACCCGTGCGTTCCGCCAAACCGAGCAAAGTGTTGTTGGCCATTGCCAGCCTGTTTACGGTCGTGGCAGCCGGCGGAGCTGCGTGCCTGTGGCTTCGCATCGGACAGCCCTCCATGGACATCGCGCTCTTTGGACTTGGATTCTCGGAAGGTCCCTGTCTTGCCGCATACGCGCTTGCCCCATCGAAGCTGAAGCAACGGGCGCGCCGCCTAGTTCTCTTCACCGGCGGACTGAGCATTCTAGCATTCTCCCTGCTTGCCTCCGCGAACCTGGATCTCGAAGGCTTCTTTCTCCTGCTCTTCGAAGGCGCCATGGGAATAGCAATCGGTCACACGCTGGCGACTCTTGTCGTAGGACCTCTCTTCTTCGGCCGTATCTTATGCGGATGGGGATGCTGGCGAGCCATGGTTCTGGAACTGCTGCCCGTGGGCCGCGGCAAAGGACGCCGCATAGGCATCTGGCGTTTTCTGCCCTTGGCTGCAATGGCAACGGTCCTCGCCGCCGCAGCCCTCAGTTTCTTTGTCTTTGGCCACCGGGCTGGGGGTGTTCCTGGGTCGCTGGGGGTGGCCGGTGCAAAGTCGCTCCTGATTGGATTCGGCGTCTACTATGCCGCATCCATCGGTCTCGCCTTTGCAATGAACGACCAGAGAACCTTTTGCAAGTATCTCTGCCCCAGCGCGGTCGTCCTGCGCCTGACCAGTCGGCTGTCATTGCTGAAGATGGCCACCGATCGCCACGCCTGCAACGGCTGCAGCGCCTGTTCCCGTGTGTGCCCGATGGACATCGATGTGAAGGCATTTGCCGTGTCTGGCCGACGTGTCCTATCCGGGGAATGCATTCTGTGCCAGAGATGCGCTCAGGTCTGTCCCACCGGAGCTGTGGTGCCCGGTTTCGGCCTTGATGTAGCGCGATGAAAGCCGTTTTTCAACCTCAAGTAACTGTCTTCAATCGATGAAACCTCGAAGCAGAAACCCTCGAAGCATCACTCATCACCGGGCTGACTTCGTGACCTACTCACTCGCCGCCTTTACGCCATCGCCTCCCGGCTCGTCGGCTCAAGCTGCAATCAATAATTCATGGTTGCATCAGGTGAAGCAGCGTCGCTGTCGTGGCAGGTGATGGTATGGGCTCCGGACTTCCTCGCAACTGTGCTGTTCACTGCTCCGTTGCCGGCCGCGGGCGCCTTCTTCATCTCGTTGAGCAGCTTGACTAGCCTGGCAAAACCCTGTTCGCGGGCGGTCTTGTTGCCGGGGACAGCATTCGCGGGATCTTCGCCGGCCCGCATGAAGCCGTGCCCGGCGCCATCGTACGTGACAGGCTCGAATCTCTTGCCCGCGGCATTCATCGCCGCTATCGTAGCGGGGACGGTAGCTCCGATGCGCGCGTCGTTGCCTGCGTAGAAGCCATACACCGGAGCGGTGATCGCGGAAACATCAGCGGGGCCTGGACCGTAAAAGACGAAGGCGGCGGAGAGGTCGTTGCGGTGGGTAGCGAAGGCGAATGACTTGCCGCCACCCCAACAGAAGCCGACAGTCGCGATCTTTCCGTTGGCTGCCGGCAATTGTTTCGCATAGTCGGCTGCGGCATCCAAGTCGGCAGTGACAACATCCGGATCCAGCCCGGAGACGGCCTTCACGGTTGCGTCCTGGCTGACAAAGTCCTCCGATCCGCCGCCCTTCGGGCCAAAGCCTGAGAGCAGGTCAGGCGCGATGACGATGAAACCCTGCGCGGCCAGTTCGTCGGCCATCTCCTTGGCCCAGTCGCTGAGCCCGAAGATTTCGTGAATGAGGATCACGACCGGGGCTTTGGTTTTGACCTCCGGATAAACTACGAAGGCCTGGACAGTACGGCTCCCGTGCTTTAGAGAAACGTACTCACGGTGGCGGGGTGAGGCTTCGAGACGGGCTTTGGCCCAGTCCTGAGCATGAAGGGAAGCGACAGCTGGCGAAAGCAGAACGCCGGCGACGAGGGGAAGCGCGCGGAGCGTCATCGATTTCATGGGGACAGTGTAGCCCCGCGAAAGATCAGGCCGCAAGTCTCTCGTGCTAAGTCCTCTGCCGCACCACAGGCGCTCACGCCATGGCCTCCCGGCTCATCGGCTCGAACTTTAACTGGTTCGTCTTGCGGTCCACATCGGTGCGTACGTGGGCGCCGTGTAGAACTTCGCCGTTGAGAATCTTGATCGCCAGCGGGTCCTGGATCATGCGCTGTAAGGCGCGCTTTAGCGGACGCGCCCCGTAGGCCGCGTCGGAGCCAGAGGCCAGAATCAGTTGCCGCGCCGGTTCGGTGAGTTCAAGCGAGATCTGCCGGTCTTCGAGCAGCTTACTCACCTCGTTGAGCCGCAGGTCGAGAATCTTGCTCATCTGCGCCGCGCCCAGCGGACGGAAGATCACGATGTCGTCCACGCGATTCAAAAACTCCGGGCGGAAGTGCTCGCGCAGCACGCGCATCACCGATTCGCGAGCCATATCGAAGTCGTGCTCGCTCTTGAGCGCATCGGTAATCAGCATCGACGCTCCCAGGTTGGAAGTCATAATCAGCACGGTGTTCTTGAAGTCTACAGTGCGGCCCTTGGCGTCGGTCAGCCGCCCGTCGTCCATCACCTGCAAAAGAATGTTGAAGACATCCGGGTGCGCCTTCTCGATCTCATCAAAGAGAATCACTGCATAGGGCCTGCGATGCACGGCCTCGGTCAACTGCCCGCCTTCGTCGTAGCCCACATACCCAGGCGGCGCGCCAATCAGCCGCGCCACGGCGTGCTTCTCCATGTACTCGCTCATGTCGATGCGCACCATGGCCTGCTCATCGTCGAAGAGAAACTCCGCCAGCGCGCGCGCGGTCTCAGTTTTGCCCACGCCCGTAGGCCCCAGAAAAATAAACGAACCGATGGGCCGTTTCGGGTCGCTCAAACCCGCGCGCGAGCGGCGAATGGCATTGGCCACGATGGTCAGCGCCGCATCCTGCCCGATGACCCGCTCCCTCAGCCGCTGCTCCATTTCGACGAGCTTCTTCACTTCGCCTTCGAGCATTCGCGAGACGGGAATCCCCGTCCACTTGCTGACGACTTTGGCGATGTCCTCCTCATCGACCTCTTCCTTCAACATGCGCGCTGCGCCCGCATTGCCGTCCTGCGACGCGTTCAGCTTCTTCAGCTCGGCTTCGAGCTTCGGCAGCTCCCCATACTGGATCTGCGCCGCGCGGTCCAGTTGCCCCTTGCGCGTCTGCTCCTCGGCTTCGAAACGTAGCGCTTCGATCTGCTTCTTCAATTCGCTCACGCGGCTGATCGCCTCGCGCTCCCTGGTCCAGCGCGCCCGCAGCGCCGTTATCTGCTCCTTGAGCTTGGCTAACTCGCGCTCCACTTCATCCCGGCGCTCGCGGCTGTTCACATCGGTCTCGCGCTTCAACGCCTCACGCTCAATTTCCAGCGACGTTTTCTCGCGTTCGAGTTGATCGATCTCCGTGGGCACCGAGCCGATCTGAATGGCCAGCGAAGCCGCGGCCTCATCCACCAGGTCGATGGCCTTGTCGGGCAAAAAACGGTCGCTGATGTAACGATGCGAGAGCGTGGCGGCGGCCACGATCGCCGCGTCCTTGATGCGCACGTTGTGGTGCGCCTCGTAGCGCTCCTTGAGCCCGCGCAGAATGGCGATCGTATCCTCCACGTTGGGCTCACCGACGTAGACGATCTGGAAACGCCGCTCCAGCGCCTTGTCCTTCTCAATGTATTTGCGGTACTCGTTGAGCGTGGTTGCGCCGATGGCCCGCAGTTCGCCGCGCGCCAGCGCCGGCTTGAGCATGTTGCTGGCGTCGATGGCGCCCTCGGCCGCGCCCGCCCCGACCAGCGTGTGCAGTTCGTCGATGAAGAGCACGATTTCGCCGTTCGCTTCTTCAATTTCCTTGAGCACCGCTTTGAGCCGGTCCTCGAACTCGCCGCGATACTTGGCGCCGGCCAGCATCGCGCCCAGGTCCAGCGCAATCACCCGCTTGTCCTTCAGGCTTTCCGGCACGTCGCCGGAGACGATGCGCCGCGCCAGGCCCTCGACGATGGCCGTCTTGCCCACGCCCGGTTCGCCGATCAGCACAGGATTGTTTTTTGTGCGCCGGCTCAGCACCTGGATCACGCGGCGAATCTCCTCGTCGCGCCCGATCACCGGGTCCAGCTTGCCGCGCCGGGCCAGTTCGGTCAGGTCCTTGGCATACTTTTCGAGGGCCTGGAACTTGCCCTCGGGATTCTGGTCAGTGACGCGCTGCGAGCCGCGCACCGCCGTGAGCGCCTGCAGGATCGCCTCGTGCGTAGCGCCCAGAGCGACCAGCGCATCCCGCGCCGCGTCGCCTTTCAAATGCGCCGCGCCCAACAAAAGGTGTTCCGTGGAAACGTACTCGTCCTTGAAATTCACGGCCTCGCGGAAGGCCTGTTCCAGCGCCTTGTTGAGCGCCTGGCTCAGACCCGGCTGCGTGGCCGCTCCCGCCACGCGAGGCAGTTTTTCCTCGATGGTGTGCAGATCGTGCTCCAGCCGTTCGGTGGGAACGCCAATCTTCTCGAGCACCGCGGGAATCACGCCCTCCCGGTCCTCCACCAGCGCCAGCAACAGGTGCACGGGCTGCACTTCGGGATTGCCCAGTTCCGCAGCCCGCGCCTGCGCCTGCTCTATGGCCTGCTGCGATTTGACCGTCAGTTTTTCCCAACGAATAGCCATTGTCTCTCCAGTGGTCAGTGATCAGTGGGCAGTTGTCAGTAGTCACTTTGAGGCTCAAGATAAAAGAGATTCGTCTGCGTCCTTGATCCCGAGCGCCTCTCGTGCCGAACGAATGACAGCCATGCATTTCTCTGCAAGTTCCCTCTTTGTTCCTGATTCGACAAGTGCTCTTCGTTTGTTCCTCAGCACCACGAGAGCAAGTGGACCAGCAAATTGAAAGCAATTCGAAAGATCTTTTGACAGTTTTCCCCCAACGACAAGATCGATTACCGACATCGCGCGTCTATACGTTATACTACTTTCCTGAAAGCGCTGGGTTGCGCCTTTTTGAAGCAGTTCCTGTCCTTCTCTTGCTGTGTCGTCACACAATTCTGGGGGTACAGAAAAAGTGCTATCGAGTTCTATCAGTGCATTTTCCAGCCCGTTCAAAGCACATACGGCATCTAATACAGCATCACGTTTCAACTTCCACTGCTCTTGCCGATCCCAGACATCGTCCGAGATCGCCGCTTTGATGTTCTCCACGGTCACGGTCAGCTTTTGGATGCTTTGCTGCGCCGCAAAATCTTCACCAATTCGCTTAATAAACGCCCCGAGAAACGCGCCAATTAAGGACGCGATGGCCACCCCAAGATAAAAAAGCCAACTATTATCGTTCATCTGCCCGACCTTTCAGCGACCGTCGTCAAATTCGAGCCTCCAGTAAACAGTGGTCTGTGCCCAATTTCGAGAACTGACCACTGTCCACTGTCCACTGGCTTTTACGCCGCCACATTGATCTTGATCTGCTTGGGCTGGGCTTCGGGCTTCTTGGCCAGCTCCAGCTTCAGCACACCCGCATTATAGGCGGCTTTGACGTTCTCCGTGTCCACGGTCGAGGGCAGCGTGAAGGCGCGGAAGAAGCTCCCGTAGCGCCGCTCGATGCGATGGAAGTTCTCTTCCTTCTCCTCATTCTCGAACTTGCGCTCGCCCTTGACGGTCAGCGTGTTGTTCTCCACGCTCACGTCCAGGTCTTTCTGCTCGATGCCCGGCACTTCGAGCTTGAGCATCACCTTCTTTTCGTCCTCATAGATATCGACCGCCGGCACAAAGCTGGCCGTGGTCATCGGACTCTCTCCTTCGTTCAGATCGCGGAAGAGAGAGTTGACGCGGTTCTGCAAGGCTACGACTTCCCGGAACGGGTCCCAACGAGTGATTGCCATGATGTGTACCTCCTGATGGATTCTGGAATGATGGGCGGGGAGGGTGGCTCCCAGCGCTCAATCTATCTGACGCAACTATAGCATAAACGATTCAGATAATATGCGCGTTTTATACTCATATTTTGTAGAAATTAATATGTACCATTATTATCAATAACTTAGAAGAAATCAAAGCCGAAATAGACCTCCGTTTTTCGCCAGTTCTACCCGCTATTGCCGCTTCCCACTCCACTCCAGGTAGCTGGTGAACTCCGTTTGGCCTGGCATTTTCAGTTCAAATTTGCCGCTCATCACCCCGTCCAGGAATTCGTAGCTCAGCCGGTATTGCGGCCCAGGTTGCGCAGGATCGGAGAGGAAAACCACGGTTCCGGTCTTAGGTGTGGAGAGGTCATAGTGAATGACGTGGCCCTCGTTGTCGAAGTAGATGGCCTGGAACGATTGTCCGTTGGCCGCGGGGTAGATGTATAGCAGATCGTTGTGCTGGCAGTCGAAATCCTCCGGGGCTGCGCAGGCGCCGCTTCGGGAGTGCCGCGCCAATACGTGGTCGCGAAGTTCCAGCCGGAAGCTGTAAGCGGCCGCGGCCTGCGCCATTCCGCCGGTGGTCTTTGCCTCCCATGATCCGAGCAGAAAGCGAAGCCCGGCCCACGGATCGGCCTTGGCAGGGGTCGACACGGAGGCTTGCGCGGGGGTTTGCGCCGGGGGTGGCGCGGGGGTTTGCGCGGTCACGCCACAGACCGTCACCAGGGCCATTGCGGCCAAATCTGCAAAGCGTCTCTTCATGGGCATCCTCAATCTTGAAAGTTTACCCCAACAACGGAATCCCTGGGATTCCCGCTTCCGCTCCCGGGCAATCCACGACCCGCTTCAGCGGCCTTTTACAATGGAGATAGATGACGCATCTCTCCGCCCTTCCCTCCTCCATGGACTGGCACTGGCTTTGGCTTATGGTGGCTGCCTTTCTGGCCGGGGTGCTCAACGCCGTGGCCGGCGGCGGCTCTTTTCTGCTGTTTCCAGCCATGCTGGGCATGAAGATGCTGCCCGTCCAGGCCAACGCCAGCAACACCGTGGCCCTGTGGCCCGGCCAGCTCACCTCCGTCGCCGCTTACCGCGACGACATCCGCAAGAATCTCCACCTCGCGTTGCCCATGGGCGTTGCCGGTCTGCTAGGCGGCGCAGCCGGAGCCGTGGTCCTGCTCAACACGCCACAGATGACCTTTCTGCACCTGGTGCCCTGGCTGTTCCTCGTAGCCGCCACCATCTTTGCCCTCAGCGGTTCGGTCTCCCGCTGGCTCGAGCGCCGTAAAAGCGCAGCCGTGAGCGCCGTCCATCCGCCACGCCGCTTGCCGGTCTTCCTCCTGACCATCGTGGCCTGCTTCTACATCGGTTATTTTGGCGCCGGCGCCGGATTTCTGCTCATCACCCTGCTCTCGCTCTTCGGTTTCCAGGACATCCACGAGATCAACGCCCTCAAAGTGGTCTCCACGACCCTGGCCAACGGTATCGCCTTCGTCATCTTTACCGTCAATGGCCAGGTCGTCTGGCGCTATTGCCTGCTGGCGATGATCGTTTGCGCCATCGGCGGCTACTCCTCGGCCCGCTTCGCCCGCATGGTCCCGCAGCCGGTGCTCCGCGGGCTGGTCGTCTTCATCGGCTTTTCCATGGCCGCCTGGTTCTTCTGGCGTCAGTAGTCAGTTGTCAATGGTCAGTGGTCAGTTTAGAAACCGGGTCCACGCATCATCTCAGCAAATTAGCTACAAATCTCAACAAGTGGACTGCGCCCGGGCATTTGAGCTGACTACTGACCACTAAAATAGAGCCATGAGCCACGAAGGCATCCGCTTTGCCGACAGGGACCATGCCGCGAGCGAGACCGAAGCCGGCCGTCCCCTGCCCCGCATCGCCGTCACTCCACAGAAGGTCCGCGTTCTGCTCACCGAGGGCAAGGGCCTGGAGATCGATTGGGCTGACGGCCATAAGAGCGCCTGGAGCTTTGCCTGGCTGCGCGAAGCCTGCCCCTGTGCCACCTGCGTCGAAGAGCGCAAGCTGGAAGGCCGTAAACCCGGCCAGCCTAAGTCCAAGCCTGCTGCCGTCCTGCCTATATACACCCCGCCGGCCAAGCCCGCGAGCGCCCACGCCGTCGGCCGCTACGCCATCCAATTCAACTGGCAAGACGGCCACTCCGGCGGCATCTACTCCTGGGATTACCTGCGCCGTGTCTGCCAATGCCGCGAATGCACCTTCGCCGCCGCTGAAACTACCGGCACGCCCAACTAACAATTGCTTAATTGATTTTATTGCTCCTCAGGTGGGACTCCAACTTACAACCCTTCGGTTAACAGATGCGCGGGTAGGGATTACACGGCTTGATTCTGGATTACCTTAATGTAGTGTTTTCTAGAAATGACGCGATTCCTCAGGACTATTGAACGCTCATGCTTATTCTGGGATTCCCGCAAGAGTCCCCACGGCCTCAAGGGATGAAAATCGTAGAACTCCTACGATCCGGAAGCGTGAGCCGCAGGTCTACGAACACAAGAGTTTCGAATCCCGCTCTCCGCCAGACTTCTAGGTATCTTTCTGAATCCAAGGACAATGAAATGAGATTTTGATTTTCCTATGGTTTTCAGAGGAGACACGGGGGGGTGAATGCGCTATCGCGGCGTCACGGGCAGACGGATGGTGGCGCGGGCGCCAGGGCCGTCTTCGCGGTTACAGAGGCGGATTTCACCCCCGTGGGCGCGGGCAATCTGCTGAGCCAGGGCCAAGCCAACGCCGCTGCCGGCGGGCTTGGTGGTGTAGAAGGGAACGAAGAGGTTGTCGGCGTTGGCGATGCCCAGGCCGCGGTCTTCAATGGAAACCAGGACGGCCGCGTCGGCCAGCTGCCAACTTACGCGCACCGGCTGGGCGCCATTGGCCAGCGAGGCATCCACGGCGTTGGCCAGCAGGTTGATGAACATTTGCTCGAGCTGGTCGGGATCGGCGTTGAGAGTGGCTGCCGGACCGGGATCGAGTTGCACGTGCAGGCGCTGTTCGAGCAGAACCACGCGATCAAGCAGCGGAGCGATGGCAACCGGGCGCAGCTTTGGCGGCGGCAACTGGGCCAGCAGCCGGTACGACTGAACAAAGCGATGCAAAGAGTCGGCGCGGCTCTCCACCACTCCCAGGCCGCGCCGAAAATCGTGCAAGGCTGCTTCGTCGCCGGTGAGGGTTTCAACCCGCATCAGCAGGCTGCCGGCGATGGACTTGATGGGCGCCAGAGAGTTCGAGAGCTCGTGGCCAAGCACACGCACCAGGCGCTTCCATGCGATCTG
>DATFYK010000118.1:0-80944 GCA_035315085.1 Occallatibacter sp. | reverse complement strand
CCGGTCTCGCTGGTTTACCGCAAAGACAAGCGCGAAGCGGGACGGAATCCTCTGTACGTCTACGGTTACGGGTCTTATGGCTATTCGCTGCCGCTGAGCTTCAGCTCCAACCGGCTGAGTTTGCTCGATCGCGGCGTGGTGATGGCCTATGCGCACGTTCGCGGCGGCGGCGACCTGGGCAAGCCCTGGCATGACGCCGGCAAGATGCTGCTCAAGCGCAACACCTTCACAGACTTTATTGCCGCCGTCGAGCATCTCACCGCGGCCCGCTACGGTGACCCCGCTCGCGTGGCCATCGAGGGCGCGTCCGCCGGCGGTCTGCTGATGGGCGCGGTGGTGAACCTCAAGCCGGAACTCTTCTGCGCCGTCCTCTCTCACGTGCCCTTTGTGGACGTGATGAACACCATGCTCGACGCCTCGCTGCCGCTTACCGTTCCGGAGTACGAGGAGTGGGGGAATCCCAACGAACCTGAATATTTTCGATATATGCTGAGTTACTCGCCCTATGACAATCTCAAGGCGGCGCGTTACCCGGCGATGCTGGTAAAGACCTCGCTGCACGACAGCCAGGTCATGTTCTGGGAGCCTGCCAAGTATGTGGCAAAACTACGCACGCTCAAGACAGACAACAATGCGCTGCTGTTGGTCACGAATATGCAGGCCGGCCATGGCGGGGCCAGCGGCCGCTACGACTACCTGAAAGAGATTGCGCTCGACTATGCGTTTCTGCTGCGCGAATTGGGATTGGTGTGATAGAGTTTATGCGAATATCCGGAGAGAGTTATGCGACGTTTCTGGATGATCGTGCTGACACTGGCGATAGCGGCAATTTCTAGCCGCGCACAGCAAGCCGCGCCGCCAGTAGACAAGACCCAAACCACTGCTCAGCCGGCGAAGGGAAAAATCAACCCGCCAAAGGTGATTTATAGTGTTGACCCCCATTTCTCCGACGAGGCGCGAGAGAAGCGCATCAATGGCAGGTGCAATGTTTCACTTATAGTGGACACAGCCGGAATGCCGCAAAATATCAAGGTGGATCGTTGCTCAGATCCCTCTTTTGAAGAGTCCAGCCTGGATGCTGTCGCACAATTCCGGTTCAAGCCTGCTATGACGCAGGATGGCAAACCTGTTTCCGTTATGGTATCCATCCAAATCAATTACCGGCTATCCGGTGTCAACGGTCTGTCCGTTCCGGTTCATTACAGATTCAGCTCTCCGCCGGGAATCACCACCTCGGAGCCAGGCCCGAATGGCGTGTATCCATACACTCAGCTGGCTACGCCACCTGCGATGATCAAATTCACCGATGAAGGGTATGGAGAAGCAGCATTTCCAGCAAAAGGTAACAGCGCTTGCGACATCGTGCTCACTATCAACGCAAAAGGGAAGGCCTCCGATCCGGTTGTGACCCATTGTGAGCGGCCTTCTTTGGAAACGCCCGCGGTTCAGTCGCTTCTCAAATCCCACTTCAAGCCCGGTCAAGTTAATGGGAAAGCCGTGCCGATGCGGGCCTCCATCCATCTCGAACTTGCGGACCTTTCTCTGGAATATACTGACTATCCTCCTGAAAATACGGACATCCCACCCGAGTATTAAGGAAGCGCTGAACAAGTCTTTCTGCTGCATGAGTTGGCGCTGGTTTAATCGGTTCGGTGAACAAAGCGGCCGGATATGTTCTTTGCGGCGGTAATTCGTCTTATCCCAGCCTTGCTGAAAACGCCCCTAACGGCCCATCACCGGTAAATACCTGATTTTCCACTGTTCCGTGAGAAATCTTCATGGAATCCTTATTTCGGATTCCTTATCTTGAAGGAAAGCTTCCGGGTAATATATTCGGCTTATCCTCTCGTTCGTTCATACCATGTCTCTGCAGCCCGAGGCAGCCAACCGGGAGGTAAATCATCAAGGAGATGGGACGATGCCCAAAAGTGTAAGCGACGTAGTAAAGATGGCCAAGGATACAGGAGCAAAGATTGTGGACCTCAGGTTCATCGATCTGCCTGGCATGTGGCAACATTTCTCGATTCCGGTCGAAGAGCTGAGCGAAGATCTCTTCACCGAAGGAATCGGCTTCGATGGCTCCAGCATCCGTGGTTTCCAGCATATCCACGAAAGCGACATGCTGCTCTTCCCGGATCCGGAGACAGCCTATCTGGACCCGTGTCTGGAGATTCCCACGCTGAGCCTCATCTGCGATGTGAAGGACCCGGTCTCGGGCAAGCCGTATAGCCGCGATCCGCGCTTCATCGTGGCCAAGGCGGAAGCGTACCTGAAGAGCACAGGCATCGCGGATACCAGCTACTGGGGCCCGGAACTGGAGTTCTACATCTTCGACAATGTTCAATACGACCAGAACGCCTTTACCGGCTACTATCGCATCGACTCGGATGAAGGCATTTGGAACACCGGCCGGGATGAAAAGCCCAACCAGGGCTACAAGCTGCGCCACAAAGAGGGTTACTTCCCGGTGCCTCCATCCGATCAGCAGCAGGATCTGCGCTCCGAAATCATCCTGAATATGATGAAGGTCGGCATCCCCATCGAAGTGCACCATCACGAAGTGGGAACCGCCGGTCAGGGCGAGATCGATATGCGCTTCTCGCCCATGAAGAAGATGGCGGACAACGTGATGTATTACAAATACATCCTGCGCAACACGGCAAGGAAGCACGGCAAGGTTGCCACCTTCATGCCCAAGCCGCTCTTCGGCGATAACGGCTCCGGCATGCACGTCCACCAGAGCCTGTGGAAGGGCGACACCAACCTCTTTTTCGATAAGAATGGCTACAGCCTGCTGAGCCAGACGGCTCTGTGGTACATTGGCGGCCTGCTCAAGCACGCACCCGCGCTGCTGGCGTTGTGCGCGCCCACAACCAACTCCTATCGCCGCCTGGTGCCGGGATACGAAGCGCCGGTCAACTTGGCGTATTCGCAACGCAATCGCTCGGCGTGCGTGCGCATTCCGGTGTATTCGAAGAGCCCAAAGTCCAAGCGCCTCGAGTTCCGCTGCCCTGATCCCTCGGCCAATCCCTACCTCTGCTTTGCCGCTCTGCTGATGGCCGGCCTGGACGGAGTCCAGAACAAGATCGATCCGGGCGCGCCGCTGGAAAAGGATTTGTACGAGCTGGAGCCGGCGGAGGCCGCCAAGATCAAGAGCACGCCGGGTTCGCTGGGCGAGGTTCTGGACGCGCTGGAGAAGGACCACAATTTCCTCCTCAAAGGCGATGTCTTCACTAAGGACCTGATCGACACCTGGATCTCGTATAAGCGGGAACGCGAACTGGCGCCGGTCAACCTGCGGCCTGTGCCTTACGAGTTCTTCTTGTACTTCGATCTGTGAGACGCGGGAAGCTGCGACTCCGAACACAACTGCAAACAACAAGGCGAAGCCGCAATGGCTTCGCCTTTGTTGTTTGGTTGTCTGTGGAGTTGCTTCGTCAGCGGCACCCTTAGGTAGTCCATTAACGACTCGCTCCGCCTGTGCTTGCAGCTTTATTTACCGCCTGCTGGATTTGTGCGGGGTCTCCCAGATAATAATGACGAACAGACTTCAGGTTATCGTCAAGTTCTTCTACCAGCGGCACGCCGGTAGGAATGTTGAGATCGACAATCTGCTTCTCCGGCACGTCTTCCAGATACTTCACCAGTGCCCGCAGGCTGTTGCCATGGGCCGCGATCAACACCTGCTTCCCCGACCGGATGCTGGGAGCAATCAATTCGTGCCAGCAGGGCAGAAAGCGGTCCACCGTGTCCTTCAGGCATTCGCTCAGGGGAAGTTGTTCTTTCGTTAAATTGCGATAGCGCGGGTCCCTCCCCGGATAACGCGGATCGGCCTCCTCCAGCGCCGGCGGGCGAATGTCGTAACTGCGGCGCCAGAGTTTCACCTGATCTTCCCCGTACTTGGCTGCCGTCTCGGCTTTGTTGAGGCCTTGCAGCGCCCCATAATGCCGTTCGTTCAGCCGCCAGTCGCGCTGCACGGGAATCCACATCAGGTCCATCTCGTCCAGCACCATCCACAGAGTGCGTATGGCGCGCTTCAGCACCGAGGTGAAGGCGAGATCGAAGCAATATCCCTGCTCCTTCAGCATTAGGCCGGCCTGCTTAGCTTCTTCTCTGCCCTTCTCCGATAGATCAACATCCGTCCAACCGGTAAAAAGGTTTTCTTTATTCCAGATGCTCTCTCCGTGGCGAAGCAGCACGACTTTGTACATTTCAATACTCTCTTTCCTGGATGCAGGATTTGTGGAAGAAGAAAAGTAGACGCGTAAAGCCCGGGCGGAATCCGCCTTCGCTCAATCGCACAGGGCACCCCGCTTTATGGGATGCCCTGCTCGATTCAGACAAGCGACAGTTAGCCGTTGTAGTTGAAGCTTTCCAGGCCCAGGTAGACCGCGCCGGAGCCCAATTCCTCTTCGATGCGGAGCAACTGGTTGTACTTGGAGATGCGGTCGGTGCGGCTGACGGAGCCAGTCTTGATCTGGCCCACGCCGGTGGCCACGGCCAGATCGGCGATGTAGGTGTCCTCGGTTTCGCCGGAGCGGTGCGAGATGACCGAGGTATAGCCGTAGCGGCGGCCCAGGTCAATGGCTTCCAGGGTCTCGGTGACGGTGCCGATCTGGTTGACCTTGATGAGAATGGAGTTGGCCACGCCTTCGTCGATGCCGCGCTGCAAGCGCTTGACGTTGGTGACGAAGATGTCGTCGCCGACAATCTGAATGCGGCTGCCGAGCTTCTCGGTGAGGATGCGCCATCCTGCCCAGTCGTCCTCGGCCAGGCCGTCCTCGAGGGATACGATGGGATACTGGCGGGTCCAGTTGTCGTAGAAGCTCACCATCTCCTCGCTCGACAGCTCGCGCTTGTCGCTCTTCTTGAAGACGTACTTGCCTTTTTCCTTGTCGTAGAACTCGCTGGAGGCGGGATCCAGGGCAATGGCGATCTGCTCGCCGGGCTTGTAGCCGGCCGCCTCAATGGCTTCGAGGATCACTTCGATGGCCTCGGTATTGGACTTGAGCGAGGGAGCGAAGCCGCCCTCGTCGCCCACCGCGGTGTTGTAGCCCTTCTTCTTGAGCACGCTCTTGAGAGTATGGAAGGTCTCAGCGGCCCAGCGCAGCGCCTCGCTGAAGCGCTCGGCGCCTACCGGCACGATCATGAACTCCTGAAAATCCACGTTGTTGTCGGCGTGTGCTCCGCCGTTCAGCACGTTCAACATGGGGGTGGGCAGGATGCTCGCGTTCACGCCGCCCAGATAGCGGTAGAGCGGAATCTCCAGTGTCTGGGCCACGGCGCGGCTGGCGGCCATGGAGACGGAGAGAATGGCGTTGGCGCCCAGCTTGCTCTTGTTCGGCGTGCCGTCGAGGGCGATCATGGTCTGGTCGATCAGTCGCTGGTTGAGCGCGTCCATGCCCTCGAGCTCGGGCGCAATCATGGTCTCCACATTTTCCACGGCCTGCAGGACGCCCTTGCCCCCGAAGTGGCTTTTGTCGCCGTCGCGCAATTCCACGGCCTCATGCTCGCCGGTAGAAGCGCCCGAAGGCACGATGGCGCGGCCCAAAGCCCCGCTTTCCAGAATTACGTCCGCTTCCACGGTCGGATTGCCGCGCGAGTCCAAAACCTCGCGGGCACGGATGGCAACAATTTCAGTCATATCGCTCCTCGCAATGCGGTGCAGCAGCCGGTCATTCAGTTGGGGACGGCGATCCACGGCAAGAGCTTCTCCGGCGGCGCTTTGAATCGTTTCCAGAAGCTGATGCACGTTGTGAATCTTCTCTCCGTCCAGCGCTCAAAAGTGGGTATCTACCATACGGATTCTAGCAAACCGGGCGGCGCCAGCCGGTGTGGCGACGGTCACACCTGCCTAAACCATTCCAACGACGAAACATGCGCCCAATCAACAAGCCAAGACTGCCGAATTCTCACGGCAGGCTCATGGGTTGAAATGAGCGGAGTTGGAAGACCAGTGGACCAAAGAATCGGGGTCATGTACTTCTCCGTGGAGAAGATCACCGGAAGATATAGCGTAGCCCGAAGTTGGGGAAAATCGGCATCTGATCGATTTCACCAACAGGATTATGCCTTTTCCCCTTGGGGTTGTATTGTGGCTCCCACACGTAGGAAAGCAAGTTGGATCGGTTAAGAATGTTATTCACTCCAGCATAAATCTCAAGATGAAGACGATGGACCATGGCGTCTTTGTTTATCTGCGCATCCAGCCGGGCAAAGTAGGGCGCCCGGAGAGCGTTCATCTCAGAGACATCATAGATAGGCCGATCCTGAGCAATTGAGTCAGGGAGATCAAATGGAGTATAGGGGCGGCCGGTTGCATATCCATATCTGGCTGACACTTCGTAGCCATGGCCAAAACTCTCGAGCACCGCGAGATTCAGGATCCATGGGAAATCAAAATTGCTCGGCCGGGAGACATGATCGAGCCCTGCGAACATAGCTCGCGAATAGGCTATCGATCCGCGCACAACTAATTTGGAACCAATTCGAGTGAGGTCCGAGAGTTCTATCCCGGACGAGGCGCCGCTTCCGCCGCTGTTCATGGGAAGCCAGACAAACTGTTGACCAAGCATGTCCACCATGTTGTGCAGGGTTACGGACGGATACTCTGTTGAGGCTGGAATATCTCTGTATTCCTTGTTATAGGCTTCAATGCGAATCTCCGACGACGGTACAAAACCCAGGTCCATCCCCACTACTTCGTGAGTTGACCGCATGGGCAACAAAGATCGATTCTCCGGATACGACAGCATATACACGTACGGGGGCAATTGTGCATAGCTGGCGAATGCCGCATGAATTCCTATAGAATCGCTGAGCCTATATCGCATGCTCACGCGCGGAGTAAGCGTGTAGTGGTTGCCTAATGCAAACGTCTGCAGCCGCCCTCCCGCGCTCAACTCGAGGGCCTTTGCCAGATGTACTGTCAGCTGTACATAGGATCCGGTTTCTCCAGTTGAGAAATCAGACGTGAAGGATGTGGAATCTGCCCGAACGGGAGCGGCGAAATACGGCGAGAAAGCACCTATTGGTTGGTCGATCTGGTAATGCGGTCGCTGCAGCCAGAATGCACTCCCAGCCGACAGCGCAAACCGGGATACACTCCATTCATAGTTATAGCTCGCGGAGCTGAACGCGCTGTTTGAGTCTTCCGTGTAGACCGGTGTTGGCTGAAAGTCCGATGCGGGGATTGGGCAGCGCATATCGAGAACATGGGCACTCGTGGAACCGATGATCTCGTCCTGCTGGTGAATGTGTTCGATTTGTTCCGAGTCGCTGATACTGGCGACGGCGAACGAGTGCGTCGAATACACGCGCTGCAACTCGACCCCTGTTGTCTCGCGCCATCCGGAATATTGCGAAGAGATGGTGCTGGTCTCATAGGGGTCAGCTAAGCAAGGGGCGACTTGGTAAGAGTCCCATCCCGCAACATTCAACAGAGAGAGTCGATTGCCGGAAGCATCGTTGTGTCGAAAGCGGGTCAGTTCATTTGTATACGACGGCATGTCATTTATACCGGCGGCGTTCATCACTGCGAGAATGCCGTGATGTGCCGAGACGAGCAGATCCCCCCCGTGCAGCGCTTTTTCGGAGAGTCCGCCAACTCCCTGGATCCCCAGATCGACTTCCGCATGTTCAGTCAAATTCGCGGGATCCAAAGTTTGAATCTCGGTCACCGACGAAAGCCGTTCCGGATATTGGGCGTCGTAACCCCCGGTGTACATCTTTAGCCCTTGGACGACTCCAGCGTCAATCATCGGGCCAAAGCCGCCGGTTGTGCCCAGCGTTGCCAGATGATTGATGTTCGGCACCTCGATGCCGTCTACCAGAAACAGGTTCTCCATCGGATGTCCACCGCGCACCACTGCTTCATTGCTCAGGTCGCTCGTGGCCACGACACCGGGAAACATCTGGAGAAATCTTGAGATATCCCCAAATGCGCCTGCGGTGGTAATAACCTCCTGGCCGCCTGCTTGATACGGTTCCGGTCGGCTGGTCTCCAATTCCCGCTCCTCTCCAACGACTTCGACGGTGGCCATGACCGGCGCGAAGTGGTTGCCCAGGGCGTCAAACAAAGACGCAGGCGGAGATGGAGCTCCACTGGCAGGAGTTTTGGCAACAGTTGCGCTTGTCGAGGTTGCCAGACTCGTGATTCCAGTTCCTGCCCGGTTGTCACTCACGGGGAGCGTCTTTGCATGCGGCAAAGACGCAGGCGGAGATGGAACTCCACTGGCAGGAGTTCCGTCAACAGGTGGACTTGTCGCGGTTGCCGGAGTCGTGTTTCCGGTTCCTGCCCGGCTGTCACTCACGAGGAATATCTTTGCTTCTGATCGTGGGTGCGGGTTTTGGCACCACGATGACGTGGATACCAGGAGGGCAATGAACAGGCTGGCGCCCGAAAAATAGCAACATACACGCATTGAGGTTATTTCCTTCAATGCGTTAAGCCGGCACTCAAGCGCCCAAGGCGCTAGAGGAATGATTGGAAGAATCTAAGGAACCCGCGCCTCACAGTCCGGTATGGACCGTTTGACGCTGGACCGCCTGATGGAGCACAGTTCGCCTTCTGTAACCGCCCGGTGCTACATCCATGTCGAAGAGACGCACCAGATATTCCGCCTGGTACGTGATGTCTGTTATGCAATCGCTACAACTTATCGTGCAGTTCTACAACTTTTGGCGCATTATGCACAGATTCTAACATTTATTACTTGACAGGAAAAAAAGTAACACTCTACGGTAAGATTACTGTAACACTCTACGGTAAGATTACTTCCAGGCCAGAAGACGACGGACACTCCAAGCCATGGAGCGCGGGGAGTAGTTTTGTCTGGAAGCATCGGTTTGAACATTTGAATGAGGAGTACTCATTGGCTCTCCCTCATATTGGTTGATGAGTTGCTTGGTATAGTCCCAGAAAATGTGAATAAGAAGGTTATGTTGTAAATCTTTGGTTTATGAGAGGGACCATGCCGGCCTTTGGAAAAGATTTTGTGGTTGCGACGCAGTATATTCGTAATCTTCGTGGTGGCTCGCAACCCATTCTGGTTCAGGCGAGTGATGGATTGGTTTACGTAGCCAAGTTCACCAACAACCTGCAAGGGCCCAACCTGCCCTTCAACGAGAGCATGGGAAGCGAGCTTTATCGCCTCTGCGGGCTGGCTGTTCCCTCCTGGAAGCCGCTGCTGGTCACCGATTCCTTCCTCGACCAGAACACAGACTGCTGGATGCAAACCCCGGAGGGGCGTCTTCGGCCAGCCTCAGGCTTGTGCTTCGGCTCACGCTTCCTGGGCGGGGATGGGGTTCGCCTGCTGGAAATCCTCCCTGGAACCAGCTTTAAGCGGGTCCGTAATCAGGCCAGTTTTTGGCTGGCATGGCTGGTCGACATTTGCGCGGAGCACGTCGATAACCGACAAGCGGTCTTTGTTGAGGACGCAGAAGGCTGGCTTAACGCGTTCTTTGTCGATCACGGACACCTTTTCGGCGGTCCCAAAGCGGACCTGCACAAAGGCTTCCTCGCATCCCGCTACCTTGATCCGCGCATATACCCTGATGTATCTTCAGAGCAACTCCTTGATTTCCACAGGGTTGTGCTGGCTTTGGATGCTGATAAACTTTGGCAAACGGTACAAGCACTACCGGACGATTGGAAGACAGTGTCGGCAGTCAACGGCTTCGCGAAGTGCCTCGGCCGGCTATCAAATAATGAACTTTTGCAGAACGTTGCCGATACGATCTCGGATGCCTATCAACGGACTAATGGATTTGAACGTAGAGAATTTCAAATCGGACCAAAACCGCCAACGTCGGTTCTGTGCCTTGGAGTACAGGCCGCAGGATCGGCGCTACGCCGCGTCGCAAAGCGCGTCGATCATCCTCTTTGTGCTTAGGGATGAGGAAGATAGCTTGAGCTTTCTTGTCCATCCAGATTTGCAGGCAGTTGTTACGGAAAATGACCGGGCCTATATCGAGTCTCTACTCCCGGATTTGGTCGAACGCGCCAAACAGCATCCGGCGGATCTGTTCGAGCAGCTCTCATCACTTGGGGTTGGACCGCTGGTGACCCAGGTAGCGGGAGCAGACCTCAAGGATTACCCGGCACTCCGAGAACTCTCCTCAACATTCGTGCAACTCTAGCGTGATCTGCTGGCTATTTCCTTGGTTGCAATTCCCTTCGCAGGCGGGTTGTCTTTGCTGATTCGTGCCGTACAAGGCACCTGCCCGGCCTACGGCCGCGTCTTCTCCTGCTGGTCCGCGCTAGCCTTACATTGGGTGAGCTGGCGACGGGCTGGCAAGCGCGCCCCTCGCGAAACTCTCCGGCTCAGGCTGGGTTTGAAGATTCAGGGAGACTTTAGCCCGCAAGAAAGAGACAGCACGAAATGGAGACCCCCAAAATGGAGACTGGCATGAACCGGCCGATTCTTGTGTGTGTCCTGCTTGCCGCGGCCACTGCCGCTCTGGGAGCGCAGGAGGCGAGGCCGTCCAACCCCTACCAGGGAACCTCGAATCCTCCGGCGGACGACATGATCGTCACCACCGGCACGCCGCAGGCCAAGCCTCCGGCCGGGCAACCGATGTCCGCGCAGCCATCCGCGCCTAGCCCAGCTCAGGCCGCTGCCCAGTCGCAGGCAGGGCCGCCGCAGCCCGCATCGGCCGATCCCTCGATCAAATATCCGGCCTCCGGAGCGGATGGCACGGATGACGGAATTGTGCTGGTGTCGCCGCAAGCGCCCGCCCAGCCGGTCCTGGTAGAGCGAGCCTACCACGACGAGCCGGACGGCGATATCGTGCATCCGCACCCGCCGCGGCCAGGCGAGCTCGGCGAAGGAACCACCATTCGAGTCCGGCTGCTTGACCGGCTTTCGACGGCGTCGAGTAAGAAGGGCGAAGCATTCAGCAGCCGGGTGGCTTCGGACGTGTTGCAGGGCGGCCAAGTGCTGATTCCCGCCGGAGCGGAGATCGACGGCAGCGTGGCCGAGGTTTCCAGCGGCCATCCGGGCGGTCACGGCACCATGCGCCTGCGGCCGGAGACGGTAACTCTGCCCGACGGCACGCGCTACCGGCTGTACGCGGAGGTTTCCGGAGCCCCGGGCTCCAGAACCAAAGTAGGGGACGAAGGTACGATTCGGCCGGACTCGCGCCTGAAACGCGACGGCATCGAGTATGGCGGGGCGGTGGGTGCGGGCGCTGCGGCAGGCGCGATGCTGGGCGGCCCGGTTGGCGCAGTAACCGGCGGCCTGATCGGGGCCGGCGCGGTGACTGCCCATCTGTTGATCAGCCATCCGCAGGCCACGCTGGAGCCGGGCGACGTTCTGCTGTTCACCCTGTCCGAACCGCTGCAAATGGTCCCGGCAATCGCCAGCGGGAACTAAGTAGCGTCCTGCTTGCCATATTCCCGTTGCTGAGGGTTGCCCGCCTGTTGCGGGAACTGAAACTCCGCCTGCCGCGTATCACTCTCCAAGCGCCATCCCTCGGCGTCCAACCGTCATGCAGAATTTCTCCGACACTCTCGGCCAGGTCTTCCGCGCGATGATGGCCAACAAGCTACGCACCTTCCTGACCATGTTCGGGATTGCCTGGGGCGTGGGTTCTCTGCTGGTACTGGTGGGCCTTGGCGAGGGCTTTCGCAGCGGCCAGCACAAGAATTTCGCCTCACTGGGCAACGATCTGGTGCTGATGTTCAACGGCACCATTCCAGCGCTGCCCAACCAGCACACCGGAATGCGGCCCTACCAGCTGACGCTGCGCGACGAGGCAGAGATGCGCCGGCTGCCGGAGCTGCGTGGCGTCACCGCTGAGCTGGTTCGTTCGGACCTCTACGAAGTCAGCCAGTGGAACAACACCTCAGGGCATGTGACCGGGGTCGAGCCCAACTGTACGGTGGTGCGTTATATTCCCATGGCCCAGGGCCGCTTTCTGGACGACGCCGACCTTCGCGAAAACCGCCGCGTGGCGGTGCTGGGGCAGAAGATAGCCCAACTGCTCTTTCCCGGCCATCCGCTGCTGGGCGAGATCGTTACCATCAACGGCACAGCCTTCACTGTTGTCGGACAGGTGGACAAGATAGGCCGCGGCAACAACACCTGGGACGATCAGAAGATCTACGTTCCCATCACTACGATGCTGGAGCTCTATCCACTGAAGGGGAACAACATTCCCCGCGACGCGGTCTTCTCCGTGCAGTACCAGCCAACCACCAAGGGCGAGGCTACGGCCGCCGTGGCCGCGGTGCACCGGGTGATCGCAGACAACCATGGCTTCGACCCCAGCCTGACGGACGCCTTCAACGAGTGGGACACCATTAAGGAAGAGAGGATGATTGGCGCCATCTTCGATGCGATGGACGTGTTTTTGGGCGGGGTGGGCATTGTGACGCTGGGCCTGGGGGCGGTGGGCATCATCAACATCATGCTAGTCTCGGTGACTGAGCGGACGCGGGAGATCGGCGTACTGAAGGCGATCGGAGCCACCAAGCGCAGCATTCTGTCGCAGTTCTTCTGGGAGGGGCTGTTGTTGACCGGCATCAGCGGTGTGATTGGAATTGGGCTCTCGGCGGCGTTCATGTGGCTTTTGCAGCTAGTGCTGACCGACAAGATGCCGGGTTGGGATCCGCCGAAATTAGTGCCGTGGTCGGCTGCGCTGGCCCTGGGAGCTCTGGTGTTGAGCGGCGTGGCCGCTGGGCTCTATCCGGCCAGCAAGGCGGCGCAAATGGACCCTATCGAGGCGCTGCGGAGGGAGTGAAGATCGGGGACTAGGGACTGGGGACTAAGGGACTAGGAACTTAGAAGGTGCTTTCATGTTAAAAGACATTCTGGGCCAGGCCTGGGAGGCGATGCTCTACAACCGCCGCCGCACCGCCATCACCATGATCGGCATGGCCTGGGGCATTGCCACGGTGGTGCTGCTGCTGGCTTACGGGGCCGGGTTCAGCCGCGCCATCGAGACTATCTTCGCCGAGTGGGGCACCAACACCATCGGTTACTTCCCGGGCAAGACGACCGAGCAGGCCGGCGGAGACAAGGCAGGGGTCCGGATACGCTTCACACTTGACGATGTGGATCGCGTTACCAACGCCGTTCCGGGCATCACGCATATCTCGCCCTTCGCATCGAAGGACGTCACGGTGCAGAACGATCTGCACACCTACACCTGGACGGTAAACGGGGTCCGACCCTCCTATCAGGACATTCTGAAGATGGATCCCGATCAGGGGCGCTTCTTCAACGGCGCAGAGGACCAGCAGCGGGCGCACGTTTGCGTCATCGCCTCTGAGGCCAAGACCAAGCTCTTTTCCGGCGGCTGGGCGCTGGGCGAGACGATCCGCCTGAATGGCGAACTCTTCACCGTTGTCGGCGTGTTGCGCCCCAAGATGCAGGAGGGCGACGACAACGACATCAACCGCCAGATCTACATACCCTTCAACACCATGAGCGACCTGAAGGACACGATGTACATTGATGGGGTCTGGTTCAGCTACCATGGCGACAACCAACTGGCCGAGAAGGCTCTGCGCGAGACCCTGGGCGCGGCCCATCACTTCCGCCCCTCGGACCACGAGGCCGTTCATGTGGCCAACCTGATGACCCAACTGCATCAGTTCAATGTTCTTACCATTGCCTTGCAGGTGCTGCTCTCGCTGGTGGGCGCGCTCACGCTCGGTATAGCGGGCATCGGCCTGATGAACATCATGCTGGTGGCCGTGCAGCAGCGTACCCGCGAGATCGGCATCGAAAAGGCGCTGGGCGCGCGCAGACATCACATCCTTGTCCAGTTCCTGGCCGAAGCGCTGGCCATCACCAGCGTGGGAGGCGTGGCAGGCATCGCTCTGGCTTACCTGGTCTCACTGATGGTGGGACGCATTACCTTTTACAGCGCCCTGGCCAAGAATGCCGAGTCGGCGGATATCCGTCTTATCATCTCGCCGTCTTCGATCATTGTGGCTACTGGAATTCTGGTCGTTACCGGCCTGGTGAGCGGCATGATTCCCGCCATCCGCGCGGCCAACCTGGACCCCATCGAGGCGCTGCGGTACGAGTGATCAGTAATCCGTGGTCAGCAGTTTATTGAGGGCATCTTGCTTCCACTCTGCTTCTGGGAAGTATGAAACCTAATTCAAGTGCGGATTATGCCGCTCGAATCATTCCCAATTCATCGAGGCGACCGGTCACTTTGCACTGACCACTGTACTTATACCGGCGGCAACGCATCCACCACCGGCACGCCGGGGGGTGGGGTGAAGTGGAAGGCATCGGCGGGAACCGGCGCGTTGGGCACTTCGCCGGTGAAGGTAAAGCGGGTCAGCGCGCCGTCGGTTTCTTCAATTTCGATACCGGCGATGACGCCGCCGGCGGTCACGGTGAGCGTGACCCGGCTGACACGCTCTTGCTGACCCTTGGGCTGGCCGGTGAGCGTGAAGCGGCCGTTGGGGGCGCCAGCCAGCGTAAGGTTGGTCAACTCTTTTTCGAGTTCGGTGTGGCCCAGCAGAAAGCGCAGCGGCGAGCGCAGGTCGTCCAGTTCTTTGGCCGGGATGCGCTGGACCTGAGAGTCGCCGCGGGAGTAGAACGAGGCGTATTTGCCGTCGAGCAGGAAGAGCTTGCCGGCCGGCGCGCTGTACTCCCACCTCATGCGGCCGGGCTTGAGCAGCAGCAGCGTGCCGCTCTCGGCGCGCTGGATTCCCAGGCCCTCATAGCTCTCGGCAAAACCGGCTTTGAGCGAGTGCAGTTGGTTGTAGTGACGGTCGACGCGCTGGGCCAGATCCTTCGCGGACGGCGAACGCTGTTGAGCGCAGAGGCAGGTTGACAGCAGCGCAGTGGCCAGAAGCGGGCCGCCGCGCCGCAAGCGTTTACCCAGGTTCATTGGACGAGCTGGGTGCAGTTGGTGCCGCCCGCGGGGTCGGATTTAATGGCGCCGTACTGGTCGAGGCAGAAGCCAAGGTCGCCGGATTTTCCCACTGTCGCGGGGACGGCGGTGACCGTGTAGCTGGTGACCCGGTCCGTGCCGTTGGCCGTCATCTTGGTGCAATTGCCGATGGCAAAGATGTAGCCCGACTTGAAGCCGCTGGCCAAATCCTGGGGCAGCATCTGCGCGGATGTGGGAGAGGGCGGTCCAGCGGAGGGATCCCCGCCCAGGTAGGCAAGATTGCAGGCGAAGCCGTTGCTTGGATAGTCGCTCTCGTACATCGTCTGCACCTGCTGGATGGTCTGCAAGGACTTCTTTGCCGAAAGCTCATGGGAGTGCTTGAAGAGCTTTTGCGTGGTCGGGATGGCCAGCAGCATCAGGATGGTGATGATGGCCATGACGATCAGCAGTTCCATCAGCGTAAAGCCGTTGGGCCTCCGGGAGCCGTCGGGCAACAGGTAGCCCTGGCTGCCGCGGCGGCCAGGACAGAGCGAAAGCTTGCGATTCATGAGATTCCAGCGCCTCGTGGAGCAGGCCGGAAGTTGGCCTGCCCCTTCGACAGAATGCTACAACGTACAGACGCGGAAGGGAAATGGGGCGCTCAGAAAAGGCAGCTTTAAGCCTCTAGCTTCTAGCCGTTCATGCCCGCGTTCGCCGTCAATAGCGATTGCGGGAACGAATCCCTGGGGCTAGAGGCTAGAAGCTGCGGTCTTAGAAGCCGTAGGAGATGCCGAAGGCCACGCGGGCGCGGGCATTCAGGTTCAAGGGCACACCGGGACTGCCGACATTGCCGCCCGCATGCAGAATGCCGGCATCAATGTTGAGCTTGTGCTTAGGCAAAGGAACGATGCGCACGGCGTAGACCTCGGAGGTGGGAATGTCGAGGGCCGAGCCGGCGCCGGCCTTGATCTGCTTCGGCTGCTGCGAGACCTCGGAGCCCACGATGATGGTGCTCTTGTTGGGGCCCGTGAACACCAGGGCCAGCGCGCCAAAGCCGCGCGCCGTCCAGTTGGGAGCGTTGCCGCCCAGGCCCCACAGCGAAGCATTGGTGCCGCGCAGGCCAGCCGAGAGCAGCACAGGAACCTTTTTGGTTTGAGTGACGATCTTGGTCGCCACTACATAGATGTCGCCGTTCTTTGTGGTTTGCCCGCTGGTTCCGTCGAACGCATCGTTGTCGTTGAAGCGGAAGATTCCGCCCACGGCGATCGCCGGAACCCACTTGGTCTTTCCGGCGTTCTCGGGCACGATGGTGGCTTTGGCGTGGACGATGCTGAAGTCGGAGGCCCAAAGGCCGGTGGGGTCTGGGCCGGCGTGAATCTCGCTGGTATAGCCAGCCTCAAAGCGCTTGGCAAAGCCTTCAGTGATGGAGACGGTGCTGAAGTCGCCGATCACCGGCCCGCCGGCCAGAAAGTGATAGGAGACGGAGGGTTTTCCAAGGCCATTGGCTGGAGATGCGGAGGTGTAGGCAAGAGGCGTGACGAAGACGCCCGTGGGGCCTTCATAGCCCAGGCTCTGCGCCTGCGCTGTGTGGGCGGCAAAGGGAAGAACAAGGAGCAGAGCTAGTGCTGCGAACAGGCGGTTGGACACTGATGAAGCGAAAGAAGTTACAAAGATACGCATGGAATTTTCTCCTTCATGAGAGCTGGATTGGGAGGAAGAATCGTGCGGCGGAAACATCCCTTTGCAACAGCAAAGCGGGGAAAAAGTCTTATGCCCCTGCATGTGCGGAGGCACAAACAGCTATCCTCAGAAGATTGCCAATGCAGAATGGATTTTCAGTCGCAGAGGGAGGCTGTTGCTAGCGGCAACAGGGACAACAAGCGAAATGCCTGGCGGCATGTGGCGACTGACTCATAGATTTAAGTATAAACAAGTTTGCTGAAATTTCAAAAAGGCAGCTTTCAGCTTCCAGCCGTTCATGCCCGCGTTCGCCGTCAATAGCGATTGCGGGAACGAATCCCTGGGGCTAGAAGCTGCTCTTCAACACGCCAGCTTCTTCCGGCTGAGCTTGACGCCGTCCAGGCGTCCCAGCAGCGTCACGGCGATGCGATCTGCGTCGAACAGTCGCTGGGTCATGGTATGCACCTGTGAAGCGTCCACCGCGTCAATGCGGGCGATGATCTCGTCCACGGTAATGAACTGGTGGAAGTACATCTCCTGGCGGGCCAGGTTGGCCATGCGCGAGTTCGAGCTCTCCAGGCCCAGCAGGATGTTTCCCTTGAGCTGATCCTTGGCGCGGGTCAGTTCTTCTTCGCTGAGCGCGGTCTCCTTCAGATTGCGGAACTCGGCCAGGATCAGGTCCACCACTTCGAGGGCTTTGCCCGTCGAGGTTCCGGCGTAGACGCAGAGGGTTCCGGTGTCGCGATAGGGGCTCAGGTCGGAGTAAATGGAGTAGGCAATGCCCCGCTCCTCGCGGATGGTCTGAAAAAGGCGCGAACTCATGCCGCCGCCGAGGACCGTGTTCAGGATGAGCGTGACGTAGCGGTTTTCGTCCGTGATGGGCGGAGCAGGGACGCCGAGGCAGATCTGCACCTGCTCCAAGGATTTCTTGTTGCGCAGCACGATGCGGGCGCCGGGCTCGGGCGCAGGCAACTCGTGCAATGTCTCGCCGCCGGCCAGGGTGGAGAACTTGGCTCCCACTTCCTCTGCAAAGCGGTCGTGGTCCAGGTTGCCGGCCGCGGAGAAAATCATGTTGCCGCCGTGAAAGCGGTCGCCGTGATAGGCAAAGAGCTTCTCCCGGTCGAGGCGCGCGACGGTCTTCGAGGTGCCCATGATGGGCCAGCCCAGGGGATGGTCCTTCCAGAAGCTCTGCGTAAAGAGCTCGTGAACCAGCACGTCGGGATTGTCCTCGTCGATCTTGATCTCTTCCAGAATCACGCCGCGCTCGCGCTCGATATCGATAGCGGCGAAGACCGGGTTGAGCACCAGGTCGGTCAGGACATCCAAAGCAATGGGGACGTGGTCGGCCAGCGACTTGACGTTGAAGCAGATGGTTTCCTTGCCGGTGAAGGCGTCCAGGTTGCCGCCGATGGAGTCCATTTCCCGGGCGATGTGCTGGGCGGTGCGGGAACGAGTGCCCTTAAAGAGCATGTGCTCCACGAAATGGGAGATTCCGTTGGTCTCGGCGAGCTCGCAGCGGGAGCCGGACTTGATCCACACCCCCATGGCTACAGAACGCAGGTGGTCCATGCGCTCGGTCAGGACGATCAGGCCGTTCGGCAGCACGGTGCGGCGAAGATTTCGCTCGGGGTTCATAGTCACGGATTCAAGCTCGATTGTAGGCCAATGTGGGCTCAGCCGGTACGCTGCCCGCAGCGCCGCGGCCTGCGATGAAAGCCTGCGATCCGCGAACAATGGCCTGGATTTCAACCCAGCTGGGGTAGCCAGGGCTGCATGAGGGGAAAAAATGCTCTATGCTCGACCCAGCCGTGAAGGGAAATTCCAGCCAACTCGTTCCATTGGACGCCAAAAACCCGGCCGGTGCGAGCCGCATTCCGCTCTTTGGTTTGGACACGGAAGCACTGGCGGCGCGGATGGCGGCTGTGGGCGAGCCGGCCTGGCGTGGCAAGCAGTTGGCGGAAGCCCTGTATCGCCAATGGCTTACGGAATTAAATGAAATCACTACTTTACCCAAACCGCTGCGCAAGCGGCTGGCCGCCGAAGGCTGGGAAGTGGGCCGACCACGGATTGCGCAGGTCTTCCAGTCAATGGATGGGACGGAGCGTTATCTGGTCCAGGGCCAGGGGCACGGCCAGGACGCGCAGACTGGGGTAGAAACCGTGGAGACCGTCTGGATGCCTGAAGGCGACGACGGCGAAATCGGCGACGGGAGCGATGGGGACGGGACCGATCCAGGCTCGCAGGATGGGGACCGGAAGAACGCAGCAGAGAAGACCTGGCACCGGGCCACCATCTGCGTCTCCAGCCAGGTGGGCTGCGCCGTCAACTGTCAGTTCTGCCTGACGGCCAAACTCGGCTTGCAACGCAACCTGAGCGCGGGCGAGATTGCCGGCCAGGTGGTTGCGGTGCTTGACCGTCACAGCGTCGAGGTAGGCCGGGACCGCGTGAACCTGGTCTTCATGGGCATGGGCGAGCCGTTCTTGAACTACGACAACTTCATGGCGGCGGTGCGGCTGCTGGTTCGGGAAGTGGGGCTGAGCCCGCAGCGGATGACGGTATCAACCTCGGGGATCGTGCCCGGCATCGAGCGATTTGCCCTGGAACCGGCAGAGGTGCGACCCAAGCTGGCTATCAGCCTGAACGCGCCCAACGATGCGATTCGCGGCGAGATCATGCCCATCAACCGCAAGTGGCCCATCGAGGCGGTAATGGCCGCGGCGCGCAGTGTGCAGCTCCGCCCCCGCGAGCGAATTACCTTTGAATACGTCCTACTGGGCGGGGTGACCGACCGGCCGGAGTTCGCCACGGAGGTAGCCCGGCTGGTGCGGCGGACGGGATTGCCTGCCAAAGTCAACCTGATTGCCTGGAATCCCGGACCGGATTTCCACTACACAACTCCAAAACCCGAAGCCACGGAGCGGTTCCGCCGCACGTTGACTTCTGAGGGGATTCCCACCTATGTGCGCAAGCCGCGCGGGCGCGACATCTACGCAGCCTGCGGGCAATTGAAGCGGACGGTGGAGGGGTAAGGGTTCCCACATCTCAAAATCGAGATGTGGGAACCCAGCACCCCGCATACTTCAGCGAGAGCTGTAAACCGTTGACGCAAAGCTACTTGCCGGCTGGCATGGGGAGCGGAGCGACGCTGCCGCAATCGGGGCCTTTGTAAACAGACGAAGACTCAACCGTCCACTCGACCGGCATCGAGTTCTGGCCAGACTGCATCGTTCCCGCAAAATGCACCTTGCCCTTGGCGTGGTTGCCGTCTGTCCATGAGGACTCAACCGTTCCCTTGCCGCTCATCTTCCCGCTGCACACCATGTCGGCGCTCATGCTGGAGGATCTCAGTTGGATGTTGGTGATCTGGCAGTCGCGGTTCTGCGACATCGGCGCACCGTACTTGTCGATCATGGCTTGGGTCAGGCAAACCTGCGTGGTGGTGGTCATGCCGCTGTAAGGCGATTTCATGCCCGGGGGCAGTGTTATACCCGGTGGCAAGGGCGATTGCTGCCAGGTCATGTTGGCAGTCATCTCCCACAGGCCGGGCTTTCTAACGGCTTGCGCCAGGGCGACGACAGCCAAGGCGAACAGGCAACAGCTCAAAGTGATCCAAATTGGGGTCTTGCGCATACTTCCTCCTGTTTGACTACGCAGCGCAGACGCTTGGCCGCGCCGCTCTACTTTACTTCAACGCGGGAGGAATGGGGAAGCGAAATCCGCTATATCTTCCAGGTTCGCCGGGCAGGCGCGGCGCGTCCCAACGCGAACAGGGCGCCGATCACCGGGCCGGCGGCGTGGCGGACGACGCTTTCCTCGCTGGCGAAATTGCCGGCGAGGACGCGCACGCCGAGAGCTTCTATGCGTTCGATGTCGGGAATAATGGGCGACGCGCCCTCAGCCGCATAGCGGGCCAGCGTTTGGGGCGAAAAGGATGCAGTGTTGACCAGCGCGTAGTCGAATATGGGCGCGCGGGTGTGCTCGTAAATACGCTCGATGTGCTGGGAGGCGGTGAGATTCAGGCTCTCGTTGGCCTGGGACATCAGGTTGCAGATGTATACGCGCACGCCGCGGGCGCTGGCCAGGGCTGCGGGAATGCCCCGCACCAGCAGATTGGTGATCAGCGAGGTATAGAGCGAGCCCGGCCCCACGGTGATGAGACCGGCGTGTTCGATGGCCTCCAGCGTCTCGGGCAGCGGCGCGGCGTCCGCGGGGTCGAGCATCAACTCAACGATCCGGCGGCGGCTGGCGGTGATGTTGGTTTCGCCGCGCACCAGCGAGCCATCATCCATGTGTGCCACCAGAGTAACGTTTGCAGTGGTCACCGGGTAGATGCGGCCACGGGTGGCCAGAATTCTCGACGCCAGTTGGATTGCCTGGCCAAAGTCGCCGGTAATTTCCGTCAGCGCGGCCACAAAGAGGTTACCGAAGTTGTGCCCTTTGAGCGCATCGCCGGCGCGGAAGCGATGGTTGAAAAGCCGGGCCAGCAGGTCCTCTTCCTCGCTGAGCGCCACCATGCAGTTGCGCAGGTCGCCGGGGGGCAACATGTTGAAGCCTTTGCGCAAGCGGCCGGAGGAGCCTCCGTCGTCGGTCACGGTGACCACGGCGGCCAGGTCGGAAATCGGCCCCGGCGCGGCAGCGGGATGCCCGGTCGCGGTTACATGCTGGCGCAATCCGCGCAGCAGCGTTGAGAGCCCCGTGCCGCCCCCGATGGCCACTACGCGCAAGGGCTGGACGAAGGCTGGCTCTTCCGTTCCGGCAGACGGCTGCTGAGACAGTTCCTGACTCGATGGTGGGGTGCTGGTTGGGATCGCAGAGTTCAAAAGAGGCCTTAGGGAATCTCAGGATACAGCAACTCGGTAAAGCGAGGATCGTCCACCATGCTCTGGAAGTCGTTGTCGGCGCGGGCCTGGAGCCGGTTCCTGGGGTTCAGTTCGATGGCCCGGGCCAGATTGCTGAGGCAATCCTGCGTGCGCCCGGTGATGGAGTCCAGAAGGGCCAACCCGTAAAACGCGTAGTCTGCGCCGGGATGGGCAGCCAGAATGTTGCTAAACTGCTCGCGCGCCTCTTCGAAGTAGCCGGTGTTCAACTGCGAGATGGCGTAGTCGTAGTGCTCCTCGGGCGTGGCGAAGACCAGACTAGGCCGCTCCAGTTGCCGCTGGCAGGTGCTGATGTACATCTGGCAGCGCTCCTTGATTTCGGCCGGCGCCTCGGGAAGCAGTTTTTGAAAGGCGGCCAGCGCCTTTTCGTATTTCCCTTGCTGCAACAGATGCACGGCCGCCTGGTAGTGCTGGAAAGCGGGTCCCGTACCCGCGGGGGTTGTTTTCTTGCGGCCGGGAGTCCCGGATCTGTCCTCGTGCGTCATGGGTTTGCCGTGAGCGCGTATACCCAGACGCCAGGTTGAGCCGCATTGCCGCCGGCTGAAAACCTGCGCTTGGGAATTGCGCTCCTCAGGCCCTCTTTATACGCATAACCCCGTGCTACGTCAATGGGCAGCCCGGAAAGTGCGAGTTATACATCCGGTTCATTGGATTGTTTTCGGTAGATCGCTGGGTTCAGAGACGGGTCATTGTACATCTTCAACTGCCGGTAGATCTTGAAACGCCGCGTCCCGGCCAGGGTCTCCCGCCACAAGGCATCCAGACAGCGGGCCAGGTCGGCGCGCTGTTCCTCCAATATGGCCAGCCGCTCGCGGTTGCGGCCGGCGTGGCCTGCGGGCGCGCCCGTGCGTTCGGCCTCTTCGCGCGTGTGGTAGATCTTCAACGCCAGGATCGACAGCCGGTCGATGATCAGTCCCGGCGACTCGGAGTGGAGCGGGGCCTCCGGGTTGGGCAGGCCCTGGGTTTCAAGCCAGACAAGCAGCGCGCGGTCCAGTTCCTCGGCCAGATCGTTGCGGCGCTGGTTGGTCCGGTCCACCCGGCGCTTCACGCCGGCCAGTTCCGCGTCGGTTGCGTCCGGCGCGCGAGCCTCGTCTTCGATGTGCCAGAGGTCGAAGTTGGCGCCATGCTGCTCGCTGACCAAGTTGAGCCAATCCAAGCCTGAGTCTGGTTTGGGTTCAGCGGCTCCCGCCGCCGGCTGGTGCCAAGCACGGGTTTCGCGATCGTGAAGATTAACGATCAGCTCTGCTGAAAGCATTCTGGACTATCCTTGACGTGGTCCTGGGCGCGTGAGCCCGCGTTCTCGTACAAGCGTCTATGGTAGAACTATCGTCACAAAGTTGTCAGTAGTCAGTGACCAGTCGCCCGGCGAGTGTCGTCGAAAAACCGTTTATACTGACGGCGCGAGGATGATCGATGGTAGTCCCGCGCAGTTGGAGAGAAGCCGATGGCAGGGCAGCCATGCGGGATTTTCTCTGTCAGGCGCAGCCGCGCCGCGCCGCCATCCGCGAGCTGATGAAAGAACTTTTGTCGGGGAGTCCGTTTGCAAGCCGCTGCGCAGCCGACCTGGCTCGCCGCGTCAGCGCACGCGAGCCGGGCATTCTGCGAAAATATGCCGGCGTGTTTATCGATCTCGTTGCCGAGCTTCCACTGGATCAGTGGCAGACTCGCGGATACGTGACTCTCGCGGCGGCTTTGAACGCCTCGACGCATGTACAACGCATGCGGCTGGCGTTTCTGGTGCGCTCCATGATTGACGACCAGCGCATTGCCGTTCGCGCTATCGCGCTGGAGGCCTTCGCGGTCCTCGCCGTAGTGGAGCCGGAACTGCGCGAGGAAGTCATGGTTCTGCTGGAGCACGCGCGCCGCGAAGGAACCTGCGCCATACGTAGCCGCGCGCACCGCATGCTGCTTCTTCTGCTGGCGTCCGAGGACAGGGCTCGATCCTGAACGCCGCGCCTGAGGCCCCGGATCATGTGCCGTCTGGCCGCGCCACACTCAGCCCTCCAAACTCCGGGATTCAGCTCCAGAGGGCATGTGTGCAGACAGGTAGCCCACTTCTCAGTTCCTCTTTCCAACGGTTGAGGCGATTCATGGGATCAAGGTCCTCGCATTAGAATGGCTTCGGGAGCAAGCATGGAAGGCAAGAGTCACTCTCCGCATCGGCGCTGGAATCCGCTGCGGCAGTCGTGGGTGTTGGTTTCGCCGCATCGTACCCAGCGGCCTTGGCAGGGCGAAGTGGGGCAAAAGGCCGCGCATTCGGGGGTGGCCTACGATCCGCAATGCTATCTGTGCCCCGGGAATCAGAGGGCGGGCGAGGCGGTGAACCCGGCGTATGACAGTGTGTTTTCCTTTGTAAATGATTACGCCGCGCTGCTGCCCGAGCCCTCCGCCGACCTCGATGCGCAGGCTTCACCGCTGCTGGCGGCCGAGCCGGCCCGCGGCCTCTGTACTGTGCTTTGTTATCATCCCGACCACAGCCTCACTCTGGCCCGAATGACCCGCGACGAGATTCGCCGCGTAGTGGACGCCTGGACGCGCGAATACCTCGAACTTGGCGGCCTGGACTGGATCGAGTATGTGCAGATCTTCGAGAATCGCGGCGCCATGATGGGCGCCAGCAACCCTCATCCGCACGGCCAGATCTGGTCCACCGGCTTTATCCCCGACGAACCCGCCGCCGAGACCCAGGCCCAGCGTGAGCACCTGGCGCGCACCGGCCATTGCCTGCTCTGCGAATATCTTGAGGCCGAGCACGTAACCGGCGAACGCATCGTCTTTGAGAACGAGCATTTTATAGCTCTGGCGCCGTGGTGGGCCGTGTGGCCGTTCGAGGTGCTGCTGGTTTCGCGCCGCCACGCCAGGGCGCTGCCGGAATTCAACAACGAGGAGCGGGACGGGCTGGCCGACGCGCTCAAGCGCCTGACCACCCGCTTCGACAATCTCTTCGAAACCAGTTTTCCCTACACCATGGGCTTCCACCAGTCGCCGACGGATGGAGATCTGCATTTTGAGTGGCACTTCCATGCCCACTTCTATCCGCCGCTTCTGCGCTCGGCCACGGTCCGCAAGTTTATGGTGGGCTTTGAGATGCTGTGCATGCCGCAGCGGGATATAACCCCCGAGGACGCCGCCCAGCGGCTGCGCGCATGCTCCGAAGAGCATTTCTGGCCGAGAGCCTGAGTGCGGGGCTAGCCTGGAATCCAATCCAGAATCGAAAGAGTTTGCGGCCGGGAAAGATGGTGAGCTCGCTGGGGATCGAACCCAGGACCCACGCCTTAAAAGGGCGTTGCTCTACCAACTGAGCTACGAGCTCGTTCAAGGCCGCTCATTCCAAAGTATCACAGGGCCGGTTTTACCGCTCCACCGGGCTGCCAGAGGGCCGCGCCGGAGGCGTCTTCCGCTTGAACGCCCCAGACACTCCCTGTGCTATAGTCTCCCGTTAGAGATTCCTCCAAGGAGAAGCACGTGACTCTCGGACAGTTTCTAGGCAAGCAATTCATCGCTGTCATTGAGTGGAACGAGCCGGAAGACGGCATTCTTTCCTATCGCTATCCCATGCGCGACCTGGAGATAGAAAACGGCGGCAAGCTCACCGTGAGCGAGTCGCAGATGGCCGCCTTCGTCAACGAAGGCAAGATAGCCGACGTCTTCGGCCCCGGCCTGCACACGCTCAACACCCGCAATCTGCCCCTGCTCACCGATCTGATGAACTGGGACAAGGCCTTCGAATCTCCCTTCAAGTCCGAGGTCTACTTTTTCTCGACGCGTCTGCAGACCGACCAGAAGTGGGGCACGGCCACGCCCATCACCATCCGCGACAAGGAGTTCGGCGCGGTCCGCCTGCGCAGTTACGGCATCTACTCCTACCGCGTAGCCGATCCGCGCGTCTTCTTCAACCAGATCAGCGGCACCCGCGACATTTACCGCGCCGCCGACCTGGAAGGCCAGTTGCGCGACACCATCATTGGCAGCATGACGGAGGTCTTTGCAACGAGCGATCTATCTTTCCTGGACATGGCCGCCAATCATACCGTTCTCGGCGAAAAGATTGTTGAGCGGATGAAGCCGGCCTTCGCGGCGCTCGGCCTCGGACTGGACCAGTTCGTCGTGCAAAACGTCTCCCTCCCCGAAGAGCTGCAAAAGGTCTTCGACCAGCGCGTCGGTATGAACATGGTGGGAGATCTTGGCCGCTACACTCTGTACGCCGCGGCGGAGTCGCTGGACCTTTCGGCGGCGAACACCAGCGGCGCAGCCGGCATGGGCATGGGCCTCGGCGCCGGCGCGGCCGTCGCGCAGGTGCTCTCCAACGCTCTCAAGCCATCCATGACCGCTCCGGGTGCAGCGCCAACTCCGGCTCCGGTTCTGATCAGCGCTTCAGCCTCCGATTCAGCCGCTTCCGGGGCTTCCAAGTTCTGCATCGATTGCGGAAAGCCCATCCCTCAACTTGCCAAATTCTGCCCGGAATGTGGGAAAGCCCAATGAACTGTCCATCCTGCGGCGCTCCCATGCGCCTCAAACCGGATATGGAAAGCTTCCGGTGCGACTACTGTCAGAGCGTCTATTTTCCGGAGAAAAACGACGACGGCGTGCGTGTTCTCGGTGAGCCGTCCGGCCAGGACTGCCCGTTATGCAAGGTTCCTCTGGTGCACGCCGCCATTGACAAAGTGCGCATCATTTACTGCACCGGATGCCACGGCATGTTGATTTCAATGCCGGTATTTGAAGTTCTGGTCGAGGAGTTGCAGGCCGATGCGGGCGGAAGAGCCACTATGGTCCAGCCCGCATCTGACAGCGAAGACCTGCGCCGAAAGATCGATTGCCCACAGTGTCACCGTCCGATGGACGCGCACTTCTATGCCGGTCCAGGCAACGTAGTCATCGACTCATGCGAAGAGTGCACCCTCATTTGGCTTGATCGCGGCGAACTCATGCGCATCGTCCACGCTTCCGACGGCAGCATTCCGTATACAGAACCGCTCCCAGGGGATCTCGACCCCCAACAAGCATAGAATCCGAATAACCTATCGAATTTAGCCGCTGGCGCCATAATCGTTGACGCCATCGGCTCGTTGTTTCAAAACTGAGAAACGAATCCGGGTCTTCTGCGAGCAATATCCGCCTCAGCCCCGGCGCAGCGGCTTCTCCATTGGAACCACCTGCACCGTCACGTCGCGGACCTCGGAGAGAAAGCGGTTGAGCACCGAGCCGCGCAGGAAGATCTCCCAGCGGGAACGGGCCGTCTGGCCGAAGACCACATGCGAGATGCCCTCCTGCTGGGCAAAACGGATGAGGGCGTCGGAGACGTTGCGGTCGGTGAGGGTGACGACCTTGGCGCCCAGGTCGCGGGCCATGCGCTGGTACACTTCCAGCCGCTGGTAGGCCTCGGGGTCGCCGTGGCCTTTGTCGTCTTCGGGGCGGGTGACGTAGACGGCGTACCAGTTGCTGGCCAGGCGTCCGGCGATGCGAGAGCCCACGCGCAGCAGCCGCTCGGTGCCCGGCCGGGGGCTGAGGCAAACCATCACTTTCTCCGGGATCGACGCCTGTTCCAGCCCCTGCGTGCGGCGGTACTGAGATTCCTGGTTGCCCACCTGCTCGGCGGTGGTGCGCAGGGCCAGCTCGCGGAGTAGATTCAGGTTGCCCTTGCGGAAGAAGTTGGCCAGCGACTGCTCCACCTTTTCTTGGGCGTAAATCTTTCCCTGGCGCAGGCGGTTACGCAGCTCGTCCACCGTCACATCCACGTTCACCACCTCATTGGCGCGCTTGAGGAAGCTGTCGGGGATGGTCTCGCGGATGGTGGTGTTGGCCGAGCGGCTGACGGCGTCGTTGAGCGTTTCCAGGTGCTGGATGTTGACCGCGGTCATGACGTTGATGCCGGCATCGAGCAGCTCCAGCACATCCTCGTAGCGCTTGCGGTTCTTGCTGCCCGGGACGTTGGTGTGGGCCAGCTCGTCCACCACCACGGTGTTGGGATGGCGGGCCAGAATGGCGTCTACATCCATCTCTTTCAGATTCACGCCGCGATAGGGAATCACGCGCTGGGGCACAATCTCCAGGTCGCGGATGCGGTCTTCGGTTTCTTTGCGGCCGTGGGGTTCCACCAGGCCTATGACCACGTCCACTCCCTGCTGGTGAACCAGGTTATAGGCGTCGTTGAGCATGTCGTAGGTTTTGCCCACGCCGGGCGCCGCCCCGATATAGATACGCAGCCTGGCGGGTTCCTGCTGCTTCTCTAATTGGATCTCTGCCATGGCTCAGCCCACCTCGACGGGATGATGGACTTCACCCACCGCCGCCACGGGAAGAGTAAACCGGAAGGTGGTTCCGAGTCCCAGCCGGCTCTCCACAGCGATCTGTCCGCCCAGCGACTCAACCAGCCTCCGCACCAGCGCCAGCCCCAGGCCGGAGCCGCTCTCTGAAAATGTATTGAAACGGTCGAAGATGGTGCTCAGGCGCTCCGTTTCGATGCCGCGGCCGGTGTCCCGCACGGTGAACTGGACAAAGTTCTTCACCTCCTCGGCGGCCAGCAGAATCTCGCCCTCTGCCTGCGTATAGCGAAGCGCATTCGACAGCAGGTTGTCCAGGATGGAGCGCAACGCCCTGCGGTCAGCCTGCACAACAGACAGATCGGCGTAGGCTTTCACGTCCACCCGGATGCGCTTCCGCGCAGCCTCGTCGCAATACCGGTCGCGGGCCTCGCTCAGGAACTGCAGAGGGCGCAGCCGTTCCAGTTTGAACTCGCGCTTGCCGGTGTCCAGTTCGGCAACTTCAATCAGGTCGCCCATAATATCGTCCAGCTTTTCCGACTCCTGGCTGGCCTGGGCCACTAATTCAGTCTGCAGCGGCTGCAACTCCCCGCCAAAGCCCTGGCTCAGGGCATAAAGCCCGCGACGCAACTGCAGCAGAGGATCGCGCAGCTTGCGGCTGGCCACAGTGATGAACTGCGTCTTGAAGCGGTCGGTGTCCTGCAGGCTGGTAACGTCTTCCAGCGTGGTCACCGTGCCCAGCAGCCGCCCCTCTGAGTCGCGCATGGGCGTGGTGCGCAGGCGGAAGCTGCGCTCCTGTTTGCCGATCCGCATCGGCAGCATGGATGCTTCGTCCTCGGCAGCCACCGCTTTCTGCATGGAGACGGCATCGCGGATGGCGCTGAGAATCTTGTCGCCGCCGGGCGCTTTGGCCAGCGCCATGCGGTCGGTGGCGGCGTCCCCCAGAATATCGGCCGCGGCCTGGTTCACTTTGAGCACGTGGCCCTTGCCGTCGGTCACGATAATGGGCTCGAAGATGGATTGCAGCACCGCGTCAGAGAGTTGAAACTCCATCTGCCGCCGTCCGGCCTCGGAATCGCGCAGATCCCTGAGCCGGAGAGCGATGCGGTTCAACTCGGTGGCAATGACGCCGAAGTCGTCGCGGCTGCGCCACTCGATGCGGTGCTCCAGGTTGCCCCCGGCAATCTTGCGGGTGTCCCTGGCCAGCATGTGGATGGGGCCCAGCACAAAGAAGACGGTCAAGGCCTCAACCAGCAGCGCAGCCAGAACGAAGGCCCATGCCAATTTGACCTGCCCCTCCGCCGCAAGGGCACGGTGAGCAACCGCCACCAGCCCCACCATGAGGCCGGCAAGCAGCACACAGCCGAGAATCAGCCGCTGGGAAAGGTTGAGCATCGAGCGGTCTCCGTGCCGGAACGTGAACAGCGATCAGTGGTCAGGAATTGCCGCATCCTGGCTACATGAAACAGTACATTCATTGTACCGGCAGTTTCCTGATCCTAACTCTTTTCACCCCGGAGGACAGACAGCGCAGGCAGGGAACTAACCACGGTTGACTGACCACTGATCACTGCCTACCGTCTACGGAATCCGGCAGACCGCCAGAGCGCCGTTGTGCCACGGACAGTCCAGTCCCGCCGGCTGGGGATAAGAGACAAGCACCCAGTCCACGCCGAACTCCGCCTTCAGCCGCTCGAAGTCCGCAAGCTGGAAACGCGGCCAGCCTTGTTGCGCCTGCAACTGCCGTTTCCACGCCGGCCCCAGCTCGGGAACCTTGGTGACGACCACGGTGTCCTTGACGGCATCGGCCAACTGGCTCCGCTCGGCCAAAGCCCGGAAGCTGTGAAAGTCTTCGCCGGGGGCGACCATGTACCGCGGGTCCAGAGCGAAGTACGCGTCTTCGGGCGTATGGCGCTTGATCCAATCGAAGGCTTGCAGCCATGGATTGGCAGACGCCGTGAAGGGGAACTCAAGGTGTTCGCTGGCCGGAAAGAGTTGCCGTTGCGCCAGGCACATGCCGCCGTTGGCCAACAGCAGGAAGAGCGTCCAGCGCCAGATTCGCGCCTTCAGAACATATCTGCCCAGGTAGGCGCCGCCCACCAGCGCCATGAAAACATAAACCAGGTGCAGGTAGCGCATCGGCTCCAGGGCGCTGAAGACGATCAGCGCCCGGGGACCGAGAAGGACCATCGCCACCGCCTGGTGGAAGACGCCATAGATGAAAATCGCCGTCGCGAAACGGGCCAGATTCGTTTCCCCGCGTTTGCGGGCGATGCGGGCCACAAGCCAGAACAGTGCCAGCGGCGCGATGGCGCCCACCCATTCGTACCACTTCCACTGGTAAAGGCGAAACCAGTGCCTGCTATGCAATGCCTCCAGCCAGGTTGGTGTGGGAGGATTGAAGATCCATCCGAAGGGAAGGATCGCCGCAACCGGAGCGGCTTGCTCCGGAAGCAGGCGCGTACGCAGGCGCCGAAGCCGCGCGCGCAAAGGTTCAGAGAGCGTCAGCGTCAGCACGGCGCAGAAAGAAATGCCGAAAACCGCCATCAGCGGGTGCAGCAAGACTGCGAGTCCCAGAAACGGCACGGCCTGCCATCGTCTTCCGGCTAAAATCCGCGAGACGCCAAACAGGATCAGAGCCGTGGCCGGATTGCGCGGTTGCAGATACTGGTCCATGAGGCACAGCGCGGTCCCGGCCACCGGCAGCGTCAACATGGCCGCCACCATGGCAACTCCCGCCCAGCGCGCCGCGGCTCCATCAAAGAGCCGGCGGACAATGCTCCAACAGGCCCACAAGACCAGGAAGATGGAGGTCAACTGCCACAGCAGTTCCGCCCAGGCCAGGGGAGTCCCGGTGAAACGCACAAAGTGCGCCATCCACGTGTCGAAGGCGCTGCTGCGCATCTGCAACTGAAAGAAGGCCGCGTCGTGGGGGAAGAGATTCGGATTCAAATCCGTCTTGACCGCCGTCAAATACACGCCGTCATCTTCCGCGCCGGGATGGTAGCCCATGGTCAGAAAACCAAGCGCCGTAAAAACCAGGATCAGCAGAAAATCGGCGAGGGAATTGTGTCGCTTCAAGCGTAGGAACTCCGTATACTTACCTTCGGCTACAAAACTTCAGTCGCAGTGATAAAACGATCCTACATGTACGGGGATAGAGGGACAACGCTGGTCACGCCGTCGTCATGCGAGCCGGAGCGCGCGCGGGAAAAGCTGGCGCTCGTGATTCCTACGCTCTGCGAAGCCGGGAACATCGGCGGCTTGCTCGGCCATGTTCGTTCCGTCCTCGATCCCCTCGAGATTTCCTACGAGATTCTGGTCGTCGATGACGACAGCCGCGACGGAACCGGCGAAGTGGTCTCCGCCATCGCGCTTGAAGACCCGCGCGTGCGCCTGCTGGTGCGCAAGGGGGAGAGGGGATTGTCCGGCGCCATCCTCTACGGCTGGAAGCGCACGGATGCCGCGATTCTGGGCGTGATGGACGCCGATCTGCAGCATCCGCCGGAGCTGCTGCCCGAATTGCTGGCGGCCATCCAGGCGGGCCACGACCTGGCGATCGGCAGCCGCTACACCACGGGCGGGCAACTGGGCGCGTGGAATCCCGTCAGAAAGCTGCTCTCCGCCCTGGCAGTCTGGGCCACATGGCCAATCCAGCGAGCGGGGATTCGCGCCAAAGACCCCATGACCGGCTTCTTCCTGGTGCGGCGCGAATGTATCGACCGAATTGCCTTCCAGCCCTCCGGCTTCAAGCTGTTGCTGGAGGTTCTGGTGCGCGGTCGCATCCGGTCGGTCGCAGAGGTTCCGTTCGCCTTCGGCCAGCGCTACCGGGGCGCGAGCAAAGCCAACTTCAAGGTAGCCTGGGACTACGCGCGGCTGTTGGCAAGGCTCTACGCCGGGAGATTCGGCATCGGACGCAGCGGCTCAGGCTAGAGCGCGAGCAAAATCAAGCGCAGCAGCAGGAACGCCGCCCAGACCCTCGAAGAATACCAGCGCCATGCGAATTCCGCGCTCGCAGCTGACCTCGGGCGCCAGGCCAGTGGCGGCCACGTAGAGCGCCACGCCGGCAGAGAGCGGCAAGCCGAACGGCAGCCAGCCCGGCCATCGCGCCGAGAATGAGCGAGATCTTCAGCAAGTGCCTCTTACCCGCTGTGCCGGATGTGCAACACATCGCCGTCCTGCACCACGTACTCCTTGCCTTCCAGGCGCAGAGTGCCCCTGGCTCTCGCCGCCGCCTCGGAGCCCGCGGCCAGCAGGTTGTCCCAGCGGATGGTTTCGGCGCGAATAAAGTGATGCTCCAGGTCCGTGTGGATGACTCCGGCGGCCTGCGGAGCTTTCGATCCCACCGGCACCGTCCAGGCGCGGCATTCGTCCTCTCCGGCGGTGAAGAAACTGATGAGTCCTTGCAGTTCGTAGCTCTTGCGAATGAGCCGCACCAGGCCGCTCTCGCGCAGCCCGTAGCTCGACAGGAAATCCGCCGCCTCGTCGTCGTCCATCTCCGCCAACTCGGCCTCCACCTTGCCGCAGATGGCGGTGGCCCCGGCGTTGGGCCGGTGGGCTGTGTCCTCCAGCTTGAAGCGGCTCACCGCCGCCTCCAAGTCCGCGCCCAGCGTGGCGCTCTCGCCGATGTTGAGCGCATACAAGATGGGCTTCTGCGACAGGAACATGAAACCCTTGATAAGTTTCTTCTCCTCCTGCGTCATCTCCAGTTCGCGCAGAGGCTGCTCCTTTTCGAGCGACTCTTTCGACCGCAGCAGCAGCGCATGTTCCCGCTCCAGCTCGCCGGTGCGCTGCTTTTTCAGGTCCTTCTCCACGCGATCCACGCGCTTCTCAATTTGAGTCAGGTCGCTGACCATCAGATCGAACTCGACGTTCTTGATGTCGCGTAAGGGATCGATGGTGCCAACGTGCGGAATCGAGTCGTCGGCAAAGACGCGGAGAACGTGAATCAGCGCGTCCACCTGGCGCAGGCTGGCCAGGAACGCGGTCTCCTTCAGCGCCTCCTGCCCGATGGCCGCCACGTCCACGAATTCAACCGAGGCGTAGGTGGTCTTCTTCGGCGAATAAAGCGCCGACAGCTTGTCCAGCCGCTCGTCGGGCACCCGCGCCACGCCGATGTGCGCCTCGCGCGGGTTCGCGTGGCCGCTTTCCAGCTTGGCCCTGGTCAAAATCTTGAACAGCGATGTCTTGCCCACCTGCGGCAGGCCGATAATGCCAGTCTTCATGCACTTCGATCATACAAGGATCAGGGGCCGGTGAATCTTTCGTGGCGGCAGATTCCGGCGCCTGCGCGAGGTTCCCTAATGGGCGCCGGTCATCATTACGGCCCCAAGATGGGTGCCGGTCATGATGGCAACCGAAATGTCCATGGGCCAATGCGCAATGATGATTGGCGACAGGCGGCGGATTCGCAAATAAACCACCATGCAGAGCACCAGGATAGGAACCATCATAAGAGAGCGATACGCCACGTACCGCCAATCTGGAATGAAGGGGAACATGCAGTGTTGCACGGAAAACCAGAACAGGACGATCAAGAAGGCGATCCAGGTGCGTCCGGTGAGGGCCTCCAGCCGGGGCAGCACATATCCCTGGTAGGTCATGTCTTCAGTGGGCGACTGGATGATCCACCACACGGTCAAGCTGTACACCGTGGCCCAGAGGGGCAGGGAGTGAGCTTGCAGGATGAGCGCCACGGGGGTCTTGGCCAGGGAACCGTACACCAATATCTGCGCGAGATAACTGCCGAACATGGCGCACGGAAAGGCGAGGATAAAAATGCCGAGCCCGAGGAACAGGTCGCGTCCCCAGCGCAGGCGGATCGGGCCGATAAGGTCGAGGAGATGAATGCCCTCCTTGCGCGTGAAGTACTTCATGCCGAGGAGACAGCCGAGGTCGCCGAGGTTCGCGTAGATGGGCCACCATTGGCCGGCCGTCCGGAACGGAGCGGGGCGGTGCTGGGCAAGAAAAACCAGCGCCAGCAGGGATTGCAATGTGAGCCACAGGGCGGAGCGCCCGGACACCAGCAGCAGCGGGCCGATCCACTGAATGCGCCCGGCAGCCATGCGCTCCCGGATCTGAGAAGGCGAGTTAATCAGGATGGTGGGTGAGCTTGCAATTTCGCGTGCGGGTGGCATGCCGATCTGTCTCCCGCAGGGAGTCTAGCACGAGCCGCCGCGAAGGGCTGTGACGTACTCAAGACGCCTGTGTGCTCACACACGCGCCGTCTCCGCCCTGGCCACCAGCACCACCACCGCCAGCCCCAGCAGCAAGATCGCTTCCTCCACGTGCTCGCTGCGGTTGTGGAGCTTGTTGAAATGCACGCGGCTGGGATTGGCGGCATCCACCGCATCGATGGCTCCGCCGGCGGCAATCCGGTCGCGCTCCATGGCCGGAATGATCGCGAACTGCGAGTAGACGGTCAAGGCGATCATCAGCACCACGAGGCCCATCGGCGCCAGCACCGTGCGCGGCTTGTAGATGGCCCAGGCCGGGGCCAGCGCCAGCAAAGCCAGCGCCACCATCCCCGACACCAGTCCCATGCCGTGCAGAATCCGCAGCAACTCGCCCACAATCGACCCGGCCGCGTGCGTGTCCGGCCGCAGCGCGGCGAAAGTGATGGCGGCCACGACGGGAAAGAAGATCTCCGCGCCCAGCCATACGATGAGCGCGAGATAAAGCAGCGTGCGAAGGAGGGTCTTCATAAATCCGGTTCTCAGTTTTCAGTGGTCAGTTGTCAGTCGTCCGAGGTCAGTGGCCAGATGAGAAGATTGCGGACCTGGAAGCTTGTCATTCGCTCTTTACGAACTCAGCGTAGCGCATCCACGGAGGTTGGTGCAGCCCCCGGCAGGGAAAACACTCAACTGACCACTGAAAACTGACAACTAGCTTCTCTTCAACGCCCGCCGCAGCACAGTCTCCAGCGCCGCTTTCACCTGGGCGTATTCCTCGGGCGCAATCGTGCCGGAGATCTTTTCGCTTTCCAGCGCAAACAGTTCTTCCTTCAGCGCATTGAGTAGGGCGGTGTGCTTTGCCGCCTGTGAACCAAAGGCCGGGTAAGCTCCTGTTCCGGCATCGGCCGCTGCGCCAGTGGCGGGTAAGCCTGCCGGCTTGCGCAGCAAGAAGGCCGCGGCAACGACCAGCAAAAGTCCCAGCCCGCCCAGAATCCAACCCTTGTACTTGCTCAGCGGGTCGGGCGTATTGATGGGGTTGCCGATGCCGCCGCCAGGCTGGTTGCCCGCTACGCTCGAGCCCGGGCCGCTCGTGTCAGACGCGCCATTGTCCCCGGCCTGCGCCCCCTGCGCTTCGCGTGGAATAGACCCTTCCCCTGAAATGGTGAATTCCACTGCCTTGCCCGGAATCGCGTTCTTGGCCACGAAGGTCTGCACGCCGGGGTCCTGCGGAACGGACTTGAATGCCGTTCCCGGCCCTGGCGTGAAGGTCATGCTCTTGGGCAAGATGATAGCCACGTTATCGGCAGGCAGGGTCTCCTCCGCCTTGAAAGTGAACTTGCCGCTCGCGTAGGGCAGGTGATAGCTCAACTGGAAGAGTGTGTCCTTCTCGCCGTCGTCGGGCTGGATGGGAAAGTTGAACGCATAATGTCCTTTTGGCCCGTCCGGATCCAGCTTGATGCTGGTGGGCAGGCCGCTGGGCCGCTGCGCCTCCGCGCCGTCGATCACCGCCTCGACGGGCACCACGATCTCGAAGGAACGCGCGCTCCACTGCGTCAGAGGAGGCGAACTGGTGTTGTGGACGAAGTACCGCTCGGTCACCGTGAGCTGGCCGTTCTGGCTCTCCACCTCCAGCACATCCGCCTCGATAAAGACGCCCTGGACCTTGGCGGCCACGTCATACACGGGAATGTCGCCGTGCGCGCCGCCCTGGGGCGCGGCGATGAAGTAGCCGGCGCCCTGGTGGGTTACCCGCACAAGATAGGGACCGCTGCCGGGCTCGTTCAGCGAATAGTGTCCGTGGGCGTCGGTCGTCGCATGGGCCACTTCGCCCATCCCGGCCTGCACGTCCACCAGCACCACGGCATCGCCCACGGCGGGCTTGCCGGTCGTCTTATTGGTCACCGTGCCAGTAACTTGTGCGGCCTGCGCCAAAGCGGCCGTGAACAGCAGGCTCAAGGCAAAATTGTAAAAAACAATCATGTTCAATTTCATGGTTGTGTCAAATTCCTTGTCGTTTCTTCAATCGCGCTTCTTTTACAGGAAAATCGTGCATGGAATCGTCTGAGTTCTCGACCCGCCGCGCGGTCTCCCCGCCGGGCACTTAGCGAAGTCACTTCGAAATGAGTTTCATAATGATTGCCGAAGGACTTTCCGGATTTTCCATTCGGAGCAGTTTATCCATCCGGAGTTGGATTGCTTCCGTCCATCCTGGATCGGGAAGTACATAGAATTGCTCTTTCTTGATTGCCTCGAAGACTGCGTCCGCGACCTGGAGAGGAGGCATACTTGCCTCCAAGGCTGCCTTGAATGCGGTCAGGCCGGCTTGCATCTCCGGGGTCATCGTTACCGGCTCGTTGCGGAGCACCTCGGGCCTGTTTCGCTCGGCCTCGGCTATGTTTGTTCGCACAAGCCCGGGGCAAAGAAGCGAAACATGGACGAGCGAGTTCCGTTTCTGGAGTGTCAAGTACAGGCTTTCCGAGAGGGCTACCACCGCATGCTTCGTCACCGCGTATGGGCCGGAAAAGCCGCCCACGACAAGCCCGGCGGTCGAGGCCGTATTGACGATATGGCACTCCGTATTCTGCTCCAGCATGATCGGCGTAAATATCTTCACACCGTAAATCACGCCCCACAAATTAACGCCGATCACCCACTCCCAATCGTTCCAGGTTGCCTCCCATGGCGCCCCGCCAGCGCCGACCCCGGCATTGTTGAACAGCAAATGCACTTGGCCAAATACACTGAGCGCTTGGCTTGCCAGCCGTTCGACCTCACTCCGTTTCGAGACGTCCGTCTTTACAGCAAGCACACTCCCGCCCAGGGATTTGAGTTCGGTTTCCGTCTTGGCGAGATTCGCTTCATCGATGTCGGCGAGGACTACTTTCACACCGGCACTGATACACCGTTGGGCTATCCCGCGTCCGATGCCGCTCGCCGCACCGGTAATCACTGCGACTTTTCCGTTGAATTCTTCCATGATCTCTTTGTGCCCATACAGACTCAGCCTCACTGCAACAGCTCGATCTCAGCCAGCAGCTTTGCCGTCTCGTTCTCCAATTGCGCCCGCTGGGCTTGAAAATCCTCTTCAGGATACTTGCCTGCGCGGTACTCGAAGTTCAAGTCGCGCAGGTTCTCGTAAAGCTGCTCCTTGCGTTCCAGCAGGTAATCCAGGCGGGTCTTCTCGCGCTGGCTGGCAAAGACGTTCTCCGGCCAGAAGGTATACACGACGAGCGCAAACGTCAACAGCAATCCGCAAATCAAGCCCATAGTCGGCGTCATGGTGCAATGACCTCCGCCAAAGGCGCTAATGTCCACTGTTCACTGTTCACTGACCACTGTCCACTGTTTTTCGTCATCGCTCAAAACCCCCCGTCGATGCCGGTCTCCCGGCGAATCTTTTCGCGCCGCGCCCGGTCGGCCGGGTCCTCATTCGCCGGGTCGGGGATGGCAGTCTGCGTCTTAGCCACTGACAAATTTGCCCACCGCCGCACCAGCAGAATGGTGCCCAGGAGCGCCGCCGCGAAGACCGCGAAGGGCGCAATCCAGGCCACCAGATCGAAGCCTTGCGTGGTGGGCGCTGCCAGCACCGTCGCCCCGTACTTGGCTGCAAACGAGGCCAGAATCTCTTTGTCGCTCTTGCCGGCTGCGATGGCCGCGCTCAACTCGTTGCGCATTCGCCCGGACTCCGGGCAGCCCACATGGTTGCACTCGCCCAGCAGTTGCGCGCAGCCGCAGGTGCACATCAGCCGGTGCCCCAGATCGTTGAAGCGCGAACTTGCATCTGTGGCGCCCATCGAAAAGCAGACGGCCACGGCCAGCACACCCGCCTGCACAGCTCTCATCCAAAAAGTAAGAGACCGGAAGGTCATCATAAGCTGCCGCCCTTCAGCGCTGGCTCTGAGGGAATCGTGCGTGCCGGCACGCGCAGAGCAATTGTTGCCGGGCTCAGGCTGGGAACCAGCGCCACCAGCGTGCCGAAGACCAGCACTGCCAGTCCCGCCCAGATCCAACCCACCAGAGGATTCAGAAACGCCTTGATAATCGGTTGTCCACTGTCGGGATTTGTGCCTTCATACACCACATACAGGTCCCAAGTGGGAACCGAGTGAATGGCCACCATGGTCTGCGGCTGTCCGCTGGCCAGGTAGACCCGCTTCTCCGGAGTCATCTGGAATTGCTTCTTGCCGTCCTTCCAGACATCGAGCATGGCGTATTCGGAGTTGTAGTTCAGATTGGAATCCTGCGTAAAGCCGACGCACACCAGCGTATAGGGGCCGATTGCCAGCTTGTCGTGCAACCCCAGCTCGCTCTCCACATTGCGATTGAAGGCCGAGCCGGCCAGCCCCACCACGATAATCACCACGCCGATATGGATGATGTAGCCCCCATAGCGGCGTGTATTGCGGCGCGTCAGCAGCCACGTAGCCACAACCAGGTTGCGCTTGGTCTGGCGCGAGATGACCCCGGCTCCGCGCAGAAACTCCGACAGGATGGCGGTCAGCACGCCCGCGCTCACCGCAAAGGCCACCAACGCGTAGAAGTTGCCGGTGTCAAAGGCGCCGTCTTTCCACGGCCGCACGCCCACGGCAAGGCAGACGAGCAGCGTGGCCCAAAGCGCGATCATCGGCAGCACAAAATTCCGCCGAATGCTGCGGAACGACGTGGCCCTCCACGGCAGCAGCGGGCCAACTCCGGTCAAAAAAAGCAGAAACAGGCCGATGGGCACGGCCACGCGGTTATACCACGGAGCGCCCACCGTGACCTTGTTGCCCACTACGTACTCGGAGAGAATCGGAAACAGCGTTCCCCACAGAATCACGAAGCAGGCGGTCAGCAGCACAAGATTGTTGAACAGGAAGCTGGACTCGCGGCTCACCAGCGACTCCAGATGATGTTCGCTCTTCAGGTGCCCGCGCTGCAGGACGTAAGTGAAGATGCACACCGCCAGCGCGATTCCCATGAAGACCACAAACCACGTGCCGATGGGCGACTCCGCAAACGCGTGCACCGAGCTCACCAGCCCCGCGCGGGTCAGCAGCGTGCCCAGCATCGTCAGCAGGAAGGTAGAGAAGATGAGCCACACGTTCCAGCTCTTCATCATGCCCTTCTTCTCCTGCATCATCACGGAGTGCAAGAACGCGGTTCCGGTCAGCCAGGGCATGAAGCTGGCGTTCTCCACCGGGTCCCACCCCCAGTAGCCGCCCCAACCCAGCACGGCGTAGGCCCAGTGCATGCCAAGAAAGATGCCGCAGGTCAAAAACAGCCAGGTCACCATGGTCCAGACGCGCGTTACCTTGATCCATTTCTCGCCGGGATAGCGCATCATCAGCGCTCCCAAGGCAAACGCGAAGGGAACCGAGAAGCCCACGTAACCGAGGTAGAGCATGGGCGGATGAATCACCATCTCCGGGTACTGAAGCAGCGGATTCAGCCCGTTGCCATCGTCCGGGACGGCTCCCTGCAGCAGCGCGAACGGCGGCGCGGCAAAGTTGAGCACCGCCAGGAAAAACACCTGGATTCCGGCCAGAATCGTCCCCGCGTAGGCGTAGAGCTTAACGTCCGTCTTGTGCGTCAGCCGCAAGACAAAGCCGTAGGCCGCCAGGAGCCACGCCCACAACAACAGCGAGCCCTCCTGGCCGCTCCACAACGCGGAAAATTTATACGCTCCGGGCAAGGCGCGATTCGAGTGCTCCGTGATGTAGGCAATGGAAAAATCGTTGGCAAAAACCGACCAGACGAGAGCGAAGGCGGCCGCAGTGACGGCCACAAAGCCGGTGATCCCTGCCCGCCGCGCCGTATCGGCCAGCCGCTCGGGCGAGATTGCGGACGGCTGTCCGGTCGCAATCAGTCGCAGTGCCAGTGCCCCCGCCAGCAGATTGTAGGCGGCCAGTGCCAAGGCAATGAGAAGAGCAAAACTACCGAGCGCTGCCATTCAGACTCCACGATGATTCTCGCACGTGAGCGGGGAGCCAAATGGCCTCCCAACGAGGGTGTTCTCAATCCATCATAGGCCTTCAACGTGTGATTTGGCTCACGCTAAGGGTGGAGGGAATATTGCGGTCAATCACGCCGCGGAAATCTCACCGGGAGCGCTTCGCCCTGTGGCACAATAGCTGCATTGTTCCCACCACTATGAAACCCACGCCAGTGTCTTCTACTCGATTCGTGAATGCCCTCCTCGCCACGTTCGTCTGCGCCGTGGCGCCTGTGCTTGCTGCGTCGCCATCCCCCGTTTTCTCGGCTCCGGCGTCTGCGGGCCAGCCGGACTCCACCGAGATGGAACAGACGCTCTATGTGCAGGCGCCGGACTTCGCTGGTGGGGCTAACAGCATAGTCCTGGTCTGGCTTCCCGAGCCCCTCGAGAGCACCTGCCTCGGGAGGACGATGAAGGAATGCTTCAACATCGATTTCTGCATTCGCACCACTAACCCGAATGGCCCCCAATGCAGGAATCTCGGCATTCCCCGCGCCCGCCTGCCCCACTACCCGCCCGGCATGCAGCCGCGACGCGCGATCAGCCTCGTCCTACGCTCGCTGGGAAACAGCAACGGCTTTGACCTTTTGAAGGACTTCTACAGGAAAGCGCCGAAGGACACTCTTGAGCGGCTCTCCTCGGAGGCGACCATCCGCGCCAGAATCCGCTATACCAGCTCCCCGTCCAACGAAGGTTTCTATTTGCTCGGAGTGCTGTCCGCGCCGTAGCTTCGAGGGCCCGCTCTTTGCATTGCAACAACTGAGGATCGAGCGCCTGCAGCCGGGCCCTTTTGAGAACTTGAGCGGACATCTCTCATGAAAACGCTGCGCAGGCCGTTGCGCGCATCAAGTGAGTAGCCAAGGAGAGTGCTTCCGCCTCCTGAATCGCGACTCAGGCGAGCTGCGCCAACATCTCGCCCGCCGCGGCCACAATCTCGTCGCCGCTGATGGGCCGCGCCAAAAAGCGCACGCCATCGCTGGAGTAGTCGTCTGCCGCTTCACTGCCGTTGCCCAGCACCAGAACTGGTACTTGGGGCAGCCGCTCATGCAACTCTGCCACAAACGCCGGCCCGCCGATCCCCGGCATGTGCAGCCCGGAGATCACCAGCCCGAGATTCCCCGCAAACAGGGGCTGCTCCACCAGGCAAAGAGCCTCGGCGGCATCGCCAACCCGATGCACGTCGTGAAATCGCCGCTCCAGAGCCGACTTGCGCAGGAATGCCTGGAGCGGATCGTTATCCACCAATAAGATGATTGCCATGCGTCCCCGAATACCCCGCGCCCCTTGCGATGGACGGGCGCTCTATTGACTAACTAAGCAACTCAGATGTTACGAGTCCCGGTCCGGTTGCCCGTAAGGACGGTTTTAAACCCATGAACCCTGAGATGTTGTGGAGGATGCCGCGATGAAATGGCACAACGGCATTCTGGCATCCGGATAGGGACCGGGCTCGTCGGGGTCCTCACCCGAACAGAAACTCCTTGTCGCGCAACTCCTTGAGGGAGTCGCGGAGGCGTGCGGCGCGCTCGAACTCGAACCTGCGGGCGGCGTCGCGCATGTCGGCTTCCAGGCGGACAATATACGCGTCAAGGTCGGCCTGGGAGCGGAGTTCCGGCAATCCCGCAGTCTCTTCCTCTGCTACATCGCCGTACTCGGCCTTGAGGATTGCGGCCAGCCCCATCTCCACCTGGCTGACGATGGACTGCGGCGTGATGCCGTTTTCCTGGTTGTAGGCGCTCTGGATGGCCCGGCGCCGGTCGGTTTCGTCGATGGCCCGGCGCATGGAGTCGGTCACACGGTCGGCATAAAGAATCGCACGGCCCTCGATGTGGCGCGCCGCCCGGCCCATGGTCTGGATCAGCGAGCCTGCGGAGCGCAGAAAACCCTCCTTGTCGGCGTCCAGAATGGCCACCAGCGAAACTTCCGGTAGATCCAAGCCTTCCCGAAGTAAATTGATGCCGATCAGCACGTCGAACTCGCCCCGGCGCAGCCCGGCGAGGAGCTTCACCCGTTCCAGAGTTTCAATCTCGGAGTGCATGTAGCGGCAGCGGACGCCGATCTCGGTGTAGTATCCGGCCAGGTCCTCGGCCATGCGCTTGGTCAGAGTGGTCACCAGCACGCGCTCGTTGCGCTTTGCGCGGTCGCGAATCTCGGCCAGCAGGTCGTCGATCTGGCCCTTCACGGGGCGAATCTCGACCTGCGGATCGACGAGGCCGGTGGGGCGGATCACCTGCTCCACCACGACGCCTGCTGATCTGGTCAGCTCATACGGACCCGGCGTGGCCGAGACATAGATCGCCTGCTGCACGCGGTTCTCAAACTCATCGAACTTCAGGGGACGGTTGTCCAACGCCGAGGGCAGGCGGAAGCCGTAATCGATGAGTGTCTGCTTGCGGCTGCGGTCCCCATGCCACATTCCGTGCACCTGGGGAATGGTGGCGTGGCTCTCGTCCACAAAGAGCAGAAAATCGCGGGGAAAGTAATCCAGCAGCGTGGGCGGCGCCTCGCCCGGCAGCCGCCCGGAGAAGTGCCTCGAATAGTTCTCGATCCCGTGGCAGTAGCCCATGGACTTGATCATTTCCAGGTCGTAGCGCGTGCGCTGATGGATGCGCTGCGCCTCGACCATGCGGCCCTCGGCCTCAAGCCGCGGCACCCACTCGTTCAACTCCGCCGTGATCGAGTCGATGGCCTGGGCCTTCTGCTCCGGCTGCATCACATAGTGGCTCTTGGGATAGATGGGCAGGCGCGAGTACTTCTGCTTGACCGTGCCGAAGAGGGGATCGATCTGCGAAAGCGACTCAATCTCGTCGCCGAAGAGCTCAATGCGGTAGGCAGTTTCGTCGTAAGTGGGGAAGACCTCGATCACGTCGCCGCGCACGCGGAAGGTTCCGCGGCGGAAGTCCGTATCGTTGCGCTCGTAGAGGATTTCGACCAACCGCCGCGTAATGTCCTTGCGGCTGATGCGCTGGCCTTTTTCGAGCAGCAGCAACATTCCGAAGTAAGCCTCCGGCGAACCCAGGCCATAGATGCAGCTCACCGAGCTGACGATGATCGAGTCGCGGCGCTCGAAGAGCGAGCGCGTGGCCGAGAGGCGCAGCTTGTCCAGCTCCTCGTTGATGGTGGCTTCTTTTTCGATATACAGGTCGCCGGCGGGAATGTAGGCCTCGGGCTGGTAGTAGTCGTAGTAGCTGACGAAGTATTCGACCGCATTGGAGGGGAAAAACTGCTTGAACTCGTGATAGAGCTGGGCGGCGAGGGTCTTGTTGTGGGCCAGAATCAGAGCGGGCCGGTTGGACTGCTCAATGATCTTGGCCATGGTGAAGGTCTTGCCGGAGCCGGTGACGCCGAGCAGCACCTGGTGCTTCTCGCCCGCCGCCAGGCCGTGGAGCAGCTCACCGATGGCGCGCGGCTGATCGCCGCGCGGTGAGTAGCTGGTCACCAGTTGAAAGTCCATGCAGAGATTATACGCGAGGAGCGAAGATTGGGCGAAGATACAGTGGACAGTGAACAGTGAACAGTGGACAGTGGACAGTGGACAGTGGACAGTGGACAGTGAACAAGGAACAGTGAACAAGGAACAGTGACAAGGAACAGTGAACAGGGACAGTGAACAAGGATAGTGAACAGAGAACAGTGAAAAAAGCCCAGGTGCGTTTGTCGGCCTGCAGGTCAACAGCATAAGTATGCCTGCGGGCCGACCAAAGAGGGCGATTCTGTATGCCTACAGGTGGGCGAAAGGGCGTTTTCCAGTGCAAAAGGAGAGAAAGTCGCATTGCAGGCGGACGGAAAGGGGGCAAATGAGGCCTTGCAGGTCTGCAAAAAGCGGTAAAAGTCGGCGAAATAAGGTGTTTTTAAGCGTTTTTTGGCGCGTTTTTTGGCACTTTTTGAGCGGGGTTTGCAGGCCGGGCCGGGAGGGATTGGGGCGGTTTTGGCCTTGCGGGTTTGCGTCCGGGGCGGGGTGCGGTTTGCCGACGATTCGGGGCTTTGGTGGCCGCAGGGGGGGGTGGCAGGACTGATCTCCCAAGCGTAAGCCAATTTGGCTCAATTATGGAGACTCTTCTTTCAAGGGTCTCTGAACCATCCGAGACTCTGCCTAGTGCCGTACAAAAAATATATGCAGCATTTCATGTGAGTAGTTCCTGTTGGGTTGGTGTCACGAGTTCCGGCCTGCCATGCGCCCAGGATCACGGTGTAGTACGCCATGGCGCATCGGACGCTTCGTCAATCTTTTCTGCGAGAAGAGAAGCCAGGAAAAGGAAATGTATGGCCCGACGTTTTTCGAGCTTTACCAGGCCGTGCGCTTTGGGGTTTCGTATGCCGGTCATTGTGCCTGCAAAAATGTCCATATAGCCAAGTTGCATCGAATTCTGTGTATCAGGTATCGGGTCCTCAAATAGAAGGTATGGTTTTTGAGGAGAAAACGCTTGGCGCATTAAGGCAGCACCATCGATCGTAAGACCGGAGCGTTTTCGAACATTCTGTGCAACTATCTTCAGGGCCGCCTCTACAGCGTCCGCGTATTGCCGCCCCTCAAATCGCGGACGCGCCTCGGCTGCGACAGCGGGGTGGATCAAACCCCAAAACCCATATTCATCAAATGGTTCAGAAACTGCCTCGCCTGCCTCTAGCGGTTCACTCGCAACTGCAATGAGTTGATCGATTGGTACTCCGAAACGTGGTGACATCTCCCGTGCTGATCTCACACGTTCCAGCCATCGTGGCGCGGGATCACGCATTTTGATTGCCGACTCGTTAATCCTGAATTTCAAAATATTGATGCGATTTTCTGCCATCATCATCGGCTGAAGAAGTCCGAATTCATTAACTAGGTACAGCCCCAAAGGGATAAGTCCATCAGGAGCTGGATCAACATAAAGCCTGTTCACATACATCATAAATTCAAACGGCTCATGATCGACCCCAGGGCCTTCAGCACGATAGAGGTTCCAGAGTGCATATGCTGTCCGTTCGAATGCCATTTGCGCGAACTTATACAGCTCATCTTCATCGCCCAGAAGCGCGAACGATCCACTCGTGGGGATGTAATTGTTATGCTTATCGGTATCTCTCAAAAGACACCGTTGCTCCATCTCGCTCAATAGATCTGGACTTTCGCACATGAGTAAGATCATAAGGCGAGGGGTGGTCTCGAGTTTTTTCATAAAACGCTCGCAGACGAGCTTTGCGATCTCGATTTTGGTTTGGTCTTTGTTCATGATCTAACCCAGAACACATTCTAAAACAGCGGGGTGAGGTGGTTTGAGGGTTAGTACGCACAAGTCCGCATATCGGAAGCGTTCGACTGTTGACGAAGAACCGAACGCGGCTTACGCCGCGTAGGCGAACCGTCAAATTAGGGTGGATGGGTTGATGCCGGGGCTGAAACTCCGGCCTTCCACCGGGCTGGAATGCCCGGTCCGAGCACGGTTGGGGCCCGTGGTTTCCCAGGTCTCAAAGGCGAGACCTGGGGCACCCGGCCATGAGGCAGGTGGCTCCGGTTACGGGATGTTGATTCATTGAACTTGAAACAGTTCTCCTGAAACGGAGATTTCGTCCACTTTCCTGTCTTTCGCCGTGGCGGGCCCATTCGCTTTGTAGTAGGAATTCGTGATCATACCCCTGCTGCCATCGGTGAAGAAACCTCCCAGCCCCGCGCGCAGCGGATTGGCGCTCGCCACCCAACCGGTCCCAGTAATCGTGACCGAGTACTTATAATTCGGGTCGCGAGCGGGATCATACTTCAGCTTTCCGATCTTCCAATTGGGCGAATTCGGGCCAGCGACAAGTTCAGCAAGCGAACATTTCCTGTTAAGGTGAAGGCCGCAACCATCCTCCAATGAACCGATAGCCTCCATGAACATGAGCGCAATCTTCTCCTCCTGCTTGAGGTTGATCTCAACGCCCTGCGTGTCCTTGATCATGACCTGAGCGTGGGTGGTGATGGGGCCTGAGCTTGAAGCATCGCGGGCCGGAGATGCCGTCTGGCCAGCAGAGCCTGGGATGGGGCTGAAACTGATGTCGCCGATTGCGAAATCATTCCAGCTCGCATCTGTATTCTGATCGAAAATAGTCATGTCCGCGGTATGGCTTGTGCCCGAGTTCCAGGTGAACGTGTAGTTTTGCCACTGTCCGCCGTTGTCAGGACTAAGCTCCGGTAGGATGCTTTTTCCGATCACCCTGCCGTTGATGCTGACCAACAGCTGGGGCAAGGAGTTGCTGTCGTGATCCACCTCGGCTCCCCAGTAGGAAAAGGTGTAGTTCGTAGACGGCGCGACGGATACAGTCTGCTCCCAGACGGGCAAAGTGGCGGAGGCAGCCCCATTCACGATCATCATGTTTCCTTTTCCCGTCGTATGGTCGCCGCAGTTGCACCAGTCGCCAAAGGCTCCCTGTGCGGTCGAGGGGTTCGGTCCAATGAAGTACGTGCCCGGGACGGATACATCGCCGAAGGCGTATCCCGTCGTAAAGCCATGGTTGCCGCTTTTGAAGTCGCCGTTGATCACCAGATTTTGGCTGGTCTGCGCTTCCACGGCCACAGCCGCCGTCATTAACCCAAGCGCCCCAATGAGGCTGAACGCCGTCCATCCCAGATGAGATTTCATATCTCCCCCCTCCTGATTGGAAAGTTCTTTCATGGCGCCTGCGGGGCGGGGGCTAATCGTGGCCCCCTCGCGGAATCCGCCGGACCCCATCGACGCACGTATTCGGCGGACCACCATGGCTAGTTGATTCTTTGCAATGCCGCAGTCTGTTTGCTCCTCAAACAACGAGCCTGCCGTGCGGAGAACTGAGTACAGCCTTGAATGACGCCGTGGAAGAGGAATGAATTGTTTGTGCGGGGACTTCTCTTACGAGCTTCCGTGATGGCCTCGACGGTAACACTGCTGGCCAGTCGTGTCAATCGCAAATCTCACTACAGGTCGCGCCTGAAGTGGGCCGATAGGACAGGTTGCGCCGCGTAGACGAGCCTTCAAATTTGGATGGATGGGTTGATGCCGGGGTTGAAAACCCGGCCTACCGGGTTGGAATGCCCGGTCCGAGCGCGGTTGGGGTCCGTGGTTTCCCAGGTCTCAAACGCGAGACCTGGGGCACCCGCCCGCGGCCAAACCGGCGTGCAGTTCGTCAATCGTCCGCGGCTGATCGCCTCGCGGCTTTTAACTGGTCGCCCGTTAAAGGTCCGTGTAGGGTCTATCCGAATGGCGGAGAGTGAGCGAAGATGCGGGGCTGTCGTCAGGGCCGGATTTTGCGGAGTCGCAAACGCCAATGCTAGTATACGCAGGTGAGTTCGATCAGCCGTCGCGAAATGCTGAAGCTCGGTTCGGCCGGTTCGCTGGCTTCGCTCGCGGGCGCAGTGCCTGGAGTTATGGCGGAGGCCCTGGCGGAAGCCGCAACGGCAAGGGTTTCTAAATGGGATGTCTTTGAGCTGAGTCTTCAAGGTCCATCGGCTGGAAACCCGTTTGCCGAAGTCGAGTTATCGGCCGCCTTTGTTCTGGGGCACAGAACCGTCCAGGTAGAAGGCTTTTACGACGGCGCCGGGAGCTATAAGGTCCGCTTTATGCCCGACGAACCTGGCGAATGGACCTGGACGACCAGCAGCAACGCGCCTGCGCTGGACGGCAAGGCAGGCGCTTTCCATTGTGTGGCGCCGGGGCCAGGAAACCGCGGCCCGGTCTCGGTGCGCGATAGCTTTCATTTCGGGTATGCCGACGGCACTCCGTACGTGGAGTGTGGCACCACCTGCTATGCATGGGCATTCCAGAGCGAGGCCACGCAGCGCCAGACCATAGAAACGCTCGCCGCGTCGCCATTCAACAAGCTGCGCATGTGCCTTTTCCCCAAGTGGTACCTGCACAACCGCAAAGAGCCGCCGCTGTATCCATTCCCGCGGCAGGGCGAGACGAACGATTTCTCGAAGTTCAACGCGGCGTACTTCCAGCACCTCGAACGGCTGATTCTGGAGTTGCGCCGCATCGGCGTTCAGGCCGATCTCATCCTCTTCCATCCCTACGACAAGTGGGGCTACCAGTCGATGCCCGCCGATGTGGACGACCGCTATCTGCGCTACGTCATTGCGCGTTTCAGCGCCTACCGCAACGTGTGGTGGTCGCTGGCCAACGAGTACGACCTGATGGAGGCGAAGACCGCGAAAGACTGGGACCGATATGCGCGCATCCTGGGCGAGTACGATGCGTTCGATCACCTACGCTCGATCCACTACGGCAACCAACCGTACCAGTATGGACGCGGATGGTGCACACATGCGGGCGTGCAGGACTCGAGGCTGATGCTGGGGGCCGACTGGCGCGCGAACTGGCGCAAACCGGTGGTGTTCGACGAGTGCCGGTACGAGGGCAACATTGCGCCCACTTGGGGGAGCCTTTCCGGCGACGCCATGACGCGCCGCTTCTGGCTTGCGGCCGTGCAGGGCTGTTATTGCGGTCACGGCGAAACCTATCTCGATCCGAACGACATTCTTTGGTGGTCGCATGGCGGCGTGCTGCACGGGTCGAGCGCGCAGAAGATCGCGTTCCTCCGCGGGTTGATTGAGGAGACGATTGGGGTGGGGCCGGGGCCGATCGGGTTTACAAATATCGGTGAAGATCCGCCCAGCGCGCGGCGCGCCAACGATGCGGTCATCTTTTATTACTTCGACGAACAGCAGCCGGCCGAGGGGAACTACACGCTGCCCGAAGGGAAGACATACACGGCCGAATATGTAGACACGCTCAAGCTGACGCGCACGCCGCTCCCCGGCGAGTACTCGGGCAACGCCGAAGTCAAGTTACCCGGCACGCCGTGGGGCTCTCTCTGGTTTCGGCAGAAGGGTGTAGCGTGACGAATCATTCCGCTCTTTCTGGCACGAACATTATCTTGACAGTTGAACGCGATTTCAAAAAAGAAACCATGAAGCGTCTGCATATGCTTTTGTCCGGGTTATCGCTCCTGGCCGCATCTGTGGCCTTTTCATAGGCAACTGCTCCCGGGGGTACAATCTGGCGGGTCCGCAACGGCAAGATCATCCTTGAAAAGGCCAATTAAGGCGCTGTGCACCCCAGGTCCCATCCGCCGCGGCGGTGGACCTGGGAAACCATCATCCATAACCTCCGCTCGTTACAGACAATATCTCTCCGGCGGCACACAAAAGGGGAACGGAGCGAGAGGGAGAAACCCCGCCTCCGGGGCTAAAGCCCGCGATGATTTTAAAGCTGCTTACGGCACGACTGAAGTCCCACCCCATCGACGAAGACCTGTCGATGGGGACCCCGGAAAAGTCGTGCCCTGATACAAAACAGGGCTTTCCTCCGGGGCTAAAGCCCGCGATGATATTGTTGGCCTTATGCGGGGGTTGAAACCCCCTTCTTCCACCCCAGCGACGAAGACCCGTCCCTTCACCCCAACGAGCTAAAATCGCTCGTCGGGGACCCCAAATCGCTGGGGACCCCGGCCTTCCTCCGGATTGGAATGCCCGGTCGGAGCGCGGTTGGAATCCGTGGTTTCCCAGGTCTCAAAAGCGAGACCTGGGGCACCCGGCGGTAAGAGGTAAACCTGTCTCTATCACAACGGGGTCTGCTCTGCCAGTCCCCAAACTGCATTGAAAGGATCCTCAGATGCCGAACGCCCGAGTTGCAACTCCCCGAGCCCGGCGGCGAGCAATCGCCGCCAGCGTGCTTCTTGCCTGCCTCTTCTTTGCCGGCGGCTGCAAAACCTCCGATGACGCGGCAGCAGCCGCAACCCAGCTCACAGCGACGGCCAAGTCCCTCACTGACTACTATTCCGCCCTCGACACCATCCTGGCGCAGACCGACCAGTTGAACGCCGTCCAGGTTGTCCTGTATGGGATTCCCTACGACGACGCAACCAAGGCCCAGATCACCGACACAAGGGCCGAGATTCAAAAGCGCGCGGCCCTGGCCAAGGACTTGACTGACCTGGCGCAGAACTTCGCCAAGTTGACCGGGTCCACCGCCTCCACCGATGCCTCGGCCTCCGCGGTACAACTGGAAACCGAAGTCGAGTCCCTGAAACTCACCAAAAGCAAAATGGGCTCCGACGAGCAGAATCTGATGAAGATCGCTGTCGGGCTGGTCGTCACCGCCATCCAGGAACACAAGGAGCGCGAGGCCGCCCAGGGCATCAGCAAGTTCACCACGGCTTTGAATGGCTTCTTCACCAAAGAGGCGCCGGATTACATCTCCCTCAACGACGACTACCGGTCCATCTCCAGTTCCTTGGCCAAGAGCCTCCTTCAAAACGGCCAAACCGACCCGTCCAGCTTCTTCAAGGTTGCACTCGACCCTTACGGATTGACTCCGGAGGTGACAGACTCCAAGCTCCGCAAGGACATTGAAAAGCTCGCGGAAGCCCAGGTCGACCAGACGTCCGCGGACCTTCAAAAATCCCAGCAAGACGCCACGGACAGCATGGAGAAGTCGCTCAAGCAGATGGCCGACCGCATCGTTCTGGTGGCCAATGACAAGCCTATGCAGGCGCGCACGGCCCCCGTCACCCTCGCCGACGTCGAAAAGTGGGCATCTCAGTTCACGACATCGACCCAGTCAACGGCAACCACCACACCCGCCAAAACCCCCGCCAGCCCTGCAAAAACTGCCACCAAGACAAAGTAATCAAGGAGACGGAACATGCAAACCGCACTTTCGGAGTTGGAAACAACCTATTTCACACTTCAGGCGAAGATCGGCATGTTATTGGCCGCCTGCACGACGCAGGGTCAACGGGACGCCCTGACGACCCAATATGTCGCGGCAAGGTCGGCCTATTGGTCCTGCGTCAACAAGGCCTTTCATGACGACGACCCGGCGGTAGTCGCTCTCACCACGCAACTCGACACCTCGAACAAGCAACTCAAGACCGACGTCACTCAACTGGGCAACATCAACACCACCATCAACAACATCACCCAGGTCGTCACCATCGGCGCAAGCTTGGCCGCAAAGGTGATCGCCCTCTAGCCGGGTGGCCTTCACTGTCTGAGTGCCGGGTGCCCCAAGTCCCGTCCGCCGCTGCGGAGGACCTGGGAAACCACCACCCTCATCCCACCCGAGCCTGCCCCACCGCAGGCGGGGCAAGCGGCATTTGTGATGCGCATTACATACCGTCCAGCGCGGCTGCCGCCATACTCGTTCTCGGTTCATGATTCTCAGTTCGTCAGCAGGGGGTTTTTATGAGCTCGAATACGTCTCGCCGCGAATTCCTCACCGCCGGCCTCTCCGCAGGCCTGGCGCTTCCTGTCCTGGGCGCGAGTTCCGCGATGGGGCTGGAGAAGCCGTTGGGAGAGCCCGATGCAAAGGGCGCAGGTTCCCCGGTCAAGCTCGAGTACAGAACCCTGGGCCGCACGGGGCTGAAGGTGACCACGGTGGGAATGGGATGCATGATCACCTCGGACCCCAGCGTGATTACGCGCGCCGCCGACATGGGGATCAACTACTTCGACACAGCGCGCGGCTATCAGAACGGCAACAACGAGCGCATGGTGGGCGCGGCCCTGGGCGCGAAACGGAAGCAGATCGTGCTTTCAACCAAGTCGCACTCCCCGAACAAAGACGCATTGCTGAAGGATCTGGATACCAGCCTGCGGGAACTGAACACGGACTGGGTGGACATCTGGTACCTGCATGCGAAGGGCAGCGCGGAGGAGATTCACGACGACATGATCGAAGCGCAGCAGGTGGCCAAGAAGCAGGGCAAGATCCGCTTTGCCGGCGTGAGCACGCACGGCGGCCAGCAGCAACTGCTGCCCTGGATGGCGGAGAAGGGCGTCTTCGACGTGGTGCTGACGGGCTACAACTTCACCATGGAGGCCAGCATGGAGCAGGCCATCGCGGCGGCGGCCAAGGGGGGCATGGGCGTGGTGGCGATGAAGGTGATGGCGGGAGGGTTTCGCCCCCGGCCCGGCGTTCCCGCCGTGGAGAAACTGAGGCAGCCAGGCGCGATGCTTGCGGCGCTGAAGTGGGTGATCAACAAGCCCAACGTGGCGACTACCATTCCCAGCATGACGGACGTGGATCAACTGGACGAGAACCTGAAGGCCATGGGGACGCCGCTCACGGCGGGGGACGAAAAGCTGCTGGCAGGGCGCCTGGATGCAATCGGGCCGCTGTATTGCCGCATGTGCGGCAAGTGCGACGGCGCCTGCCGGAAGGGCTTGCCGGTGGCCGATGTGCTGCGCTGCCTGACCTATGCCGACGGCTACGGCCAGTTCGCGCTGGGACGGGAGCGGTTCCTGGAGTTGAGCGCTGAACATAAAGCGGCGCGCTGCGGCGACTGCGCCGAATGCACGGTGAAGTGTCCTTACGGAGTGCAGGTAGCGAGCCGCGTGGCGCGGGCCCAGGAATTGTTTGCATGAAGGCCGCCAGCCTGCTGCTGAGCATCCTGCTGGCCGGCGGGATGGGGCCGGAGATAGTTCGGGCGCAGGCTTACCTGGACTGCAAATTCGCGCCCGGCTGGGAGCCGTCGGGGGCCATACGCCAGTACAACGCGGGCAATCTCTACGACTACAAAGATGGCGCCGCCGAAGGCTACCTGATCTTCGGCTTCGCGCGCATGTCGGCGATCGACTGCAAGTCGGGCAGGGACACGCTGACCATCGACGTCTCCGAGATGAGCGACGCCGACGCGGTCTACGGCCTGTTCACGGCGAATCGCGATCCCCGGCTGCCCATCGCCAAGATCGGGATGGGCGGGCAGATTCAAGCGCAGAGCGGCCTCTTCGCCAAAGGCAAGTATTACGTCGAAATCGCCGAAGTTGCCGCCAACCCCGAAGCCGATCACACGGCGACGATTCAGGCTTTTGTGGCCAAGATAGTGCAGCGCCTGGAGGGCCGGGAGACGGCTCCGGAGGCGCTGGAGTGGTTCCCCAAAGAGAACCTGACCAGCGTGCGGCTGATCCCCGAAAGCGTGCTGGGGCTGCGGCTGCTCAAGCGCGGCTACGTGGCGAAGTACACGCAGGGGCAGGCGTTTGTCGTGCTGGAGGTTTCAGCGGAATCCGCCGCCGAGGTTCTGAAAAAACTCCGCGAGCGATTTGACGGCGCTATGCCGGCAGAGATTGGCGACGAGGCATTCCAGGCCAAGGCACAGTACCTGGAGGGAATCTGCGTCTTTCGCAAGGGGCGCTTTATTGCCGGCTACGCCAACCTGCCCGAGGCCCAGCAAGCTGCTGCGCTGGCCGCGAAACTCGCCGCCCGCATTCCATAAGAGCGCCGGTCTTACCAGGGCAGCGGCTGCCCGAGGTGGAAGAAGCCTCCTGTCGGTCCGTCGTCGGGCAGCGTGGCTAGTGCGGCGCTGGTTTTGGCGCCTTCGCTCAACTCCATTGGGGCTTGCGGCCCGCCCATGCCGGTCTTTACCCAGCCAGGATGCGCCGAATTTACCTTGACCCTGGTGTCGCGCAACTCCCAGGCAAGGTGAACAGTGAAGGCATTGAGCGCCGTCTTGGAGGCGTCGTAGGCGAAGGACTTGGCGTTGTAGATGGAGGAGTTGGGATCGGCGTGCAGGGTTAGCGAAGCGAGAATGCTGGAGAGGTTGACGATGCGGCCGGCGGGACTCTTCTTGAGCAGCGGCAGCAGCGCACGGGTCAGCGCCACCTGCGCAAAAAAGTTGGTTTCGAAGACCTTGTGCAGCAGATCGGATGGAACCTCGGTGGCAGAGTGCTCGGGGCCAGTGCCGGGGAAGACGCCAGCGGCGATGCCGGCGTTGTTGACCAGAATGTCGAGCCGGCCATAGCGTGAGTCAAAATAATCATAGGCGGCCTGCGCATCGGCAGCCTTGGTGATGTCGAAGTGGAGCAGGCCGGCGACAACGCCCGCGGCGCAGAGCTTGGCCACGGCCCGTTCGCCCTGCGCCAGATCGCGCGAGCCGATGACGACTTTCGCGCCGGCATCCTTCAATTCAAGTGCGGTCTGAAACCCGAGTCCGCGGTTTCCTCCGGTGATAAAAGCGATTTTCTGAGACATGGGGAAGCTTCTCCTATGCTGTTTTGGATACTCAGGTCACAGGAGAAGGTGCAGAAAGTTGAGTCTACTCGCCCTCGCCGGCCTGCGAGATCAGATAGCGCTCGTAGCCCAGTTCGGCAATCTGGTGCAACTGGGTTTCAAGCCAGTCGGCGTGGCCTTCCTCTTCCTTGAGCAGGCGGATAAAAAGATCGCGCGTGCCGTTGTCTTTTTCCTCCGCAGCGATGCGGGCGGCCTCGTTGTACAGGGCAATGGCTCCAAGCTCGGCCTTCAAGTCGGACTCGACCATTTCCTTGATGTTTTTGCCGATCGCCAGGGCCAGCGGATCCATGGTTGGCGCGCCATCAAAAAACAAGACGCGCTCGATGAGAGCCTCGGCGTGCTTCATCTCGTCAATGGACTGCTTCTTGATGCGCTTGGCAAGCCGTTCGTATCCCCAGCTCTCGCACATCTCGGAGTGCACAATGTACTGGCTGATGGCTGTAAGCTCCTCGCGGAGCGCGTGGTTCAGTTTCTCGATGACCTTCGGGTTACCTTTCATGGCAACGATTCTACAAGAGGCCGGGGCGGCTTGCAAAAGAATTCAAGGAAGGGTAGTGTCCTAATTTGAAATCCACAGGCTCAGCCCTCCAGAGCGGCAGCCAATGTGCTGCGTATCCACTCAGATGCGGTTTGGTTGCTGGCCTTTGCCGAGGTCTCAATCCGCTTCACATCTTCTTCCCGACACCGCACGAGCACAGTACGGGCTTTTGCGTCTCCCTTTGGCAGCTTCGGGAGTCCGGGCTTCTTCGGCTTCTTCGGCATTGGCTCTCAACTCCTTCAATAACAAAACCGTGTCAAGTGTTTTTGTATTACAGTTTCAGTTCTCTTGATTGACACATTTGAGACGCAGCCCCTCCGATGAATGCACCTCTATCTTGAATTCATTCTCTGGTGCTGTACTGGTAAAAGTAAACGAATAGGGGTCGTAATCCATGAGTCCGAGAGCGGCAATTGACTGATTAAAGGGAGGGTTCATCGACCATCCGTATCGGGCGACCATCACAGTGCGCGCAAAAACCCTGATTCGATAGAACGATCTATCAGCCTTCTTCACTTTGATTTCAGTTGAGTAATTGTTATCCGATGGGGCCGCTAATGCTGAGAGTGTGTATGTCAGCGGAGAGGGACAAAGACACTGTATTTGCTTTGCATCAGACATTCCTTGACACATTGACATCGACGGCGCTTCGGCCTGCATATCAAATCTAACTAGCGGCCCTTTCGGCGGAGGATAATTTGGCTCTGGCGGGGCTATCGCTGGTTTTACAGCCTGATGCGAGACGGTGCGATCCTCTGGCATCGTTGTACTTGATTTAACGCTCGGAACAGCACGTGATTTATCTTGCTGCGCCCACAGCGCAAGAACGTAATCCCCTATCTCTTTTACCGTGGGGATATGCTCCCGTGATTGATTCACGCCAAGTCCTACTTCCCAGCAAATCGCAGCGAATAGACAAATTGCCAAAGCATATATCCCAAACTGCGACCACGCACGCAACCCGTGTAAGGCTTTCGATCTGTGTATTCCGAGAGCCAAGGGGATGCAGAGAAGCAGGAACCATCGTCCGTCTATGAACACTCCGGCGAATCCCCCAATTAGAGTTGTGACTGCCAGAACGAAGGAATTTTCAAGAAGCAGGAAGCATCGCTCGGTACGTGAAATGGGCGTACGCTGTGGCATGTCTGAAATGTTCTCACCGTCTCCTGTCTTAAGTCTAGTTTTTTGTGATACAGTTTCCGCATCATGCTGAAGCGTCTGGCGATATTCGCTGTGTTGTTGACAGTTGCCCCAATGGTGTCCGGTCAGCCAAATAAGGCTCCCGACCAGAAACAGGCCCCCGCAAAACAGAGCCAGCCAGCCGTTCTCCTTGCGAACGGCCAGAATAAACAAGCCTCCAGCCAGACAGATCAGCCCAAACCCGATGGCAACCAAAAAGGCCCCGATAAACACCCCGTAACCCCAGAGAGCCAAAACAATTACACGGCCTGGGGATTCTGGGTCAACTTTGGACTGACCGCGATTACTCTCCTCATCGCCATTGCGGCTGTAATCCAAGCCAGCGCGGCGAAACTTGGAGCCAAGGCGATGTTGCGCAGTGAAAGAGCGTGGCTGCTGCCAGATGGAGAGAAGATTGGGATGGTAGTTTTGCGTCCGGTAGAACAGCAGGTACAACCGCAAAAAACTCCGGTTCAGTGCAGCATCGCTCTCAGAAACTGCGGTAACACCCCAGCCTCGGCTATCGACTGGCAGTTTGAATTGCAGTTGGGAGTTTCCGCCGACACTCCGCCTTCTTTGGAGATTTACACGCGCAAGCCACAAAACAAGTCGCTGACTCCTTTCCCAATTGGGCAGGATCGCCTTGGACACGGCGTTGCCATCTTGACGCCTCGGGAGTACATCAATGCATTCGAACAAGGGCAAATCTGGGATGGAAGTAAGATTCTTTGGCTTTGTGGAGTTGCACGTTATAACGATGTTTTCGAGAAGAAACGATGGCTTACGAGAAAGCCGGAAGAGCATTGCACTTTCGTTTGCCTTCGCTATATCTGCGCTCCCGATGGATCGAACGGCCAATGGTTCCTCGGAGGCCCATCCGGGTACAACAAAGCTACATAGGCACACCACCGCGACCAGCGCCCAAACCCGAAATGCACCGATTCCGGTTGGCCAATCCCGCCTTTTCCCACCAAATCCCGCAGCATCCTACAGCAGCGTACTAAACCAAATTAGGACACTACCGAGCGCGCGAAGCGCGAGCGCAGCCAGGCGGCAGGAAATGGCTGCACGGTACAATGCTCTCAGTCAAGGAGGTTTTATGCGCAGGATTCTTCCCGCCGTTCTCGCCGCAGTCTTTGCCGTTCCGCTGGCCGCGCCGCTGGCAGCGCAGGGCGCGCCGCCGCAGGGAGGCGCCGACCAGCCCTATACCATCGAGTACTACTACAAGTGCCAGTGGGGCCATCAGCAGGAGTTCCTGCAACTGTTCCTCAAGAACCACTACCCCCTGCTCAAGAAGATCGAGAGCACCGGACGCATTCTTTCCGTGAAGATCGAATCGCCGGCCTACCACACTTCGGAGGAGCTCCGCTGGGACTATCGCGTGACCATCCGCTACAAGAACTCCACCGTGGCCACCACCACCAACCCCGACGAAGAACGCTTCATCAAGGAGCTATGGCCGGACCAGGAGACCTGGAAGAAAGAAGAGCAGCGGCGGTTTGAGATTCTGCTCGGGCACATTGACCTGCCGGTCACGGACATTACGCCGGCGGTGAAGTAAGGACTGTGGAATTCGAGTCATTGCTGGACCCGAGCGCGCAGGGATGAACTTCTCGATCCCAGGTCTCAAGATGGAGACCTGGGGCACCCATTCTCTGTCGTAGATCGACATGTCGGCAACCCGCCCACAAGTAACGGGTAAATTTCGCAACCCGGAGGCGAGAGGATGTCAGGTAAATGGACGGTAGATGATACTGGATCGATGGAGGTTAGGCAAGTGTCATCTCGCATACTGCATTACCGAGGGCGTAAACGCCGCGACGTTCTTTTCGTGGCTGTGCTCGCTTTTTGTTTCATGGGGCTGCAAGCTCAATCACGATTGTCGCCCAACGAAACGCAGTTGCCGGACGAATACACGGGGGCCGTGGCGATTCAATGGATTGGAAACGATCGACAGGCAGTTCTGCACGAGGATGGAACCGTTGAAATTGTAAAAAACCATTCAATCGAAACGACTTTTAAACCCACGCCAGAACTGGAGCTGGCCGACCGCTTCAGCGTCAACTGGAAAGACAAGGCCGTTGCGGTTGAATCATCAGACACACTGATCGCAAGTTTTCCTGGTGGCCATCGTGAAACATTCAACATCCCGGTGTATGCAATTGCGTTGAGGCTTCTCCAATCGGGCATCGTCCTGGTCGCGAGGGATCACATCTACAGTTACAAGAGCTTGAGTCCGGGCGCCACTCCTGAGAATGAGATAGAGACGGCTCCTGCTAACAGTGCTTCAATCGATGACAAGGGGCAAGTGGTCGCCGAACTCACAGAAAAGGGCTCGGTTGTGATTTTCGACATATCGCAAGGCGGGATTAAGGAACGATGTAGAGTTGGCGGAGTGCCGTTCTTAACAAATCGCATCGCTTTCTACGGTGGAGACGTATTCCTGGCCGAGGACGAATTCAACGTTGTAAGACTTCTCCAAGTTTCCAGGGTATGTCAGCTCAATGAGATTGTCAGACTGCCGGGTAAAGGCAGTGTGGAATGGATGAGTGTGGCGGCAGGAAAAGCGGCATTAGTTGTGGAGGACTTGAGCATGCCGATAAACGAGAGACGTCTAGAGATAGTGAATCTGGAGAGCGGCCGGCACACTGTAATGGCAAAACCGAACCAGGATTACGGACCTGTAGCCATTTCGCCATCTGGAAAAACGATCGCGATAATTCTGAATCCATCGACGCTCGAAATCCTGGCTGTGGAGAAACGGTGAAGTGATGCTGTGGCGGGTCGCAGGTGCCCTCGGTAAGGACGAAGGCTTTGTCAAGGCACAAAAATCCCGTGCGGTGCGTGAGCACCGCTGATTTCTCTAGAGGGTTGGGGACCAGAGCTCTGGGAGATTCAAGGTCTGACTAACCCCAAATGACTGGGTACCCCAGGTCTCGTTTCTGAGGCCTGGGAAACCGCGCTCTCAGTCGTTTCTGTGGCGCCATTGCCACACCAGGTCCTCGGCGGCCTCGGGCCAGCCGGGAAACTCGAACTCGAAACCGGCGTCGAGGAGGCGGCCGGGAAGGACGCGACAGCTCTTGAGCACCAGTTGGGACTGGGCGCGCAGCAGGAATGCGCCGATGTGGATGGCCAGCGATGGCGCGGGCAGGCCGTTGGGCACGTCCCAGGCCTCGCGCAGCGCCGCCATGAATTCACGGTTGGGCAGAGGGTTGGGCGCGGCGATATTGAAGGGGCCGTCCAGCTCCTCGCGGTGGATGAGAAACTCGACGGCGCGGGCAAAGTCGTCCTGGTGAATCCAGGAGACGAACTGGCGGCCGTTGCCCTGTTTGCCGCCCAGGCCCAGCCGGACAAGATTGGACAACACGGCAAAGACGCTGCCCGGCGCAGGGCTGAGGACGATGGCACTGCGCAGGGCCACCTTGCGCGTGCGCGGGGTCGCGGAGCCGAAGAAGGCAGCCTCCCAGTCGCGGACGACACGCGCCATAAAGCCGCGTGAGCTGCTCCAGGCCGCAGCTCCCATGCGCTCGCCTTCCTCCACGCCACTGGTCTCATCCAACGGCAGATCGACACGATGCGTATCGACGACCCGCTTGTAGAGGGCGATTGCCGAAGCATTCAACCACAGTGTGGGGGGATGGGCGAGTCCTGCGATCACGCGGCCAAGCAGCAGAGTACTCTGGATGCGCGAGTTGTAAATAACTTGCCTGTTTTCAGCATGGTAGCGGCAGTTCACACTGCGGCCGGCCAGGTTGATGCAGATGTCGGCGCCTTCCAGGTACTCGGTCCAGGGGCCGTCATGCTCACCGTCCCAGTGAACGGTCTGCCAGGGCGCCGTGTAGGGGCCGCGGGTCAGCACGGTCACATGATGGCCGCGCTCCTGAAAGTAGCGCGCCAGCACCTGGCCCAGCAGTCCGCTGCCGCCGGGCAGGATGATGCGAAGGGGGCGCAGCGGGCGCGGACTCGCGTCTGCAATGGTATGCATGAATTCAGGGTACAGGGTCAACTACGGCCGGGGAGGAAAGGTATAACCCCCGAGAAACTGCCGCCGGCGATGCGCCCGGAGTTCGTGGACGATCAGAATCACCACCAGCCCCACGAGAATCAGCGGAGCGAAAACGATCCAGGCCGGGATACCGACGCGGTCACCGCCCACGGTGACAGATTCGGGCGCGCGCAAGAGCCCGAAGACGGCCACCAGATCTTTGCCCACCGAGACGTTCTCGCCCAACCGCACCGCCCCGAAGAAGCTCACCAGGTCGTCGCCGATCTGGGTGTTGTCATCGGCAGTAACCTTGCCAAAGAAGTCCACCACGTCATGATTGGCCCTTCCGGCGATATGGACGTTCCCAAAAAAGGAGACGACGTCTCCCTTCACCTCGCCCTCGACATTCACGCTGCAAAAGAAGCAGACGGCGTCGCCGACAGTGGAGTCCGGAGCGACGCGGATGTTGGAAAAGAACTGGACCGCATCGCGGTCGGCAAAGGCAGGAGCAGAGGCAGCCGCAAAAGCGGCGGCAAGCAGACTAACGGCGAAGATTCGCTGAATCATGGTGGGCGCCCCTCCAGCGCTACGCACAAAGAAAAGGAAAAGTTCCGGCGACCGGCTGTGGAAATCGGCGCTTGCGGGGAAGCCAGCCGGGGCGCTTGGCGGCCGAAATCACCGCGCAATGCGGCCGATTCGCATTCTACCGCCGTCAGCCGATCTTTGCAGGGTTGAGGGCCGCCGTCCAGTCAGCCGGCGAATCCACCAGCACGTCGGGCGGGGTGTCCGCCAGGCTCTGGGGGGCCAGGCCGAAGGTGCAGCCGATGGACCAGACTCCGGCATTGCGGGCCGTCAGCACGTCGACATCGCTGTCGCCGATCATCACCGTATCTTCTGGCATCGCGCCGGCCTCGTCCATCAGCGCGCGCAGCCCCAGCGGATCGGGTTTCTTCACGGGAAAGCTGTTGCCGCCGTAAACGTGCAGGAAGAAGGGCGCGAGATTCAATGCCTCGCAGATGTCCTGGGCCGGGCGAACCGGCTTGTTGGTCAGCACCGACATCGACCTGGCCCTGCCATCGGGAAAGCTGTGCAGCGCAGCCAGCGCCTCCAGCACCCCGGCGTAGGCATAGGTGAAGTCCAGCTTGTGCTCGCGATAGTAGTCCAGAAAGCAGGCGTAGGCCTGGGCCAGGAAATCCTCGTCCACAGGGGCGCCGTTTCCGTTACCGGTCCCATGCTCCAAGGCTCTGCGGACCAGCATCTGCGCGCCGTCGCCAATGAAGCCGGCCACCACCGGGCCGGGCAGCGGCTCACGCCCGAAGTGCCGCAGCGTGGCGTTCACGCTGTTGCAAAGATCCCGGGCAGAGTCGATCAGCGTGCCATCCAGATCGAATACCAGGAGTTTGAGCCGTTGGGCGGGAAGAGGGCGAAGGAAACGAACCATGTTACCAGTGTAACGGGAAACAGGTGAAATCATGGAAACCGATAGCGAGCATCCACGCGCGGGAAGGGAATGGAGTCAGCGCGGATTTACTCTTTTGTGGCTGGGCCTGTTGCCCCTATTACCGCTGTAACCCATGTATTCACATTGTTTTGAAGGTCCTAAGTCACACAGTAACTCCACACATAGCACCTTAGTAATCATCCCGTAACACCTGCTTGCCACCATGCGAGGCCTAAGTGGTATTTACAGTTTTTACAGTATAATTAGCCTATTAGAAGCGGATACTCCCCCCAAGAGCCGCACTGGGAGGGTAAACAACGCAGGAAGAGCATCTGTTGTCCTGCTTGCCCACTGAAATAGGACCGGATCGATTTGAACTATTTCCGTGCCGAAGAGATTGATTGGCCGGAATTTGCCGATGAGAGCCGTAAGGGATTGAGGGTGACAATGCCGGTATTTCGTGATTCAACGGCCAGGAAAACCGGTAACCAGCAACCGGCAGCGGGGCGCTCGCAGGGGGCGCAACGCAGCATGGAACCGGAAAAACATTGCGCCTACAACGAGACGCGGGAACGCTTTCTCGGCTCGGACGTCGAAGCCGGCGATTTCTCCGTCACGAGCCTCGATGCCCGGCTTCCGACGCTAGAGCCCAAGTCGGGCGCGGGCCTTTGGCTGATGCCATTCCGAGGCATCTCTCCGTTGGGCGTGCGCGTCCCCCTCGATCTGATTTATCTGGACCGGAATTGCGCAGTCCTTGAAGCAGTCGAGTCATTCCCCATCTTCCAAGTTTCCCCTTTATGCCCGTCCGCCGCAAGCGTCCTGGTGCTGCCAGCCCACACGATCGAGTCGACGCAGACGCAAGCGGGCGATCAGGTAGTGGTCTGCGAACCCGAAGAGATGAAGCGCCGCCTGGAGCGGTTGCTCAGTTCAAAGGCCGATGGCGGCGCGGCGCAAGACGCCGCTCCTTCGCAGGACGAGGCAAACCACAGCGTCCATGGGCGTTTGCTGCAATTTGAGGATCGCGTCAGTCAAAAGCGTCCCGATCAGGACTCTGTGATTGCGGACCATCCCCAGGAGTACCACACCCAGGCTCAGCCATCGCCGGAGAAGAGCGCCGCAGAACCGGGGATGAAGAACATCAAGCCCGCGAAGAGTTGGCTGCAGCGCCTGTTGTCTCCCGATCCTCCCGAACCGAGGAAAACTTTACGGGAGTCGTTGCCTGGCCTCGCCGCCTATTTCTGGACCGGCGGCGCCTCACAGGAGCACGGCATTCGAGATATCAGTCCGACCGGGTTGTACGTGTTCACGGACGAGCGCTGGTACCCAGGAACCGTGGTACGGATGACACTCACGGATCGCAGGGAACCGACCGTCGAACGTTCGATCACCGTAAATGCGTGTGTCGTCCGCTGGGGCAACGACGGCGTTGGTCTCCAGTTTGTCCTGCAAAACGCCAAGAATCGGCGCCCAGGGCAGGCGCCTGCGGTTAACGGCATGGTTCACGGCGTGGACCAGTGGCAAGTCGATGAATTCCTTCAACGGCTCAGAAGCGGCAAAAGCTAGAGCCGGTCGCCCCAAGTTTCGCTTCTGAGGCCTGGCAGAGCGCGGACCCCGAAGCCGCAGATCTCGGCAACACCCACCCATCAATGCGATCATGTTTGCGCGGGCCGAATCGATTCGACCCGTCATTCCTGTTTTCCTGAAAGGATTTCCGGCGGTGAAGAAGCACATGACACTTCTGGCGGCGATTCTGGCCATCGCGCTTGCGCCCATGAGCCTGGCGGGCCAACAGCCCGCCGCGCCGAATCCGGCGGCGCGGCAGCAGGCTGCAAAGTTCAGCGTATACGCGCCTGCCGAGCGGATTCCCAACCTCGACGATCTGAAGAGCCAGCTCCGGCAGTACCACGACTGCACCTGCAAGTGCGGCTGCTACGGCACAGACCTGGACCGGCAGGCGGATCGAGCGATCGATTTTCTGCGCATTCGAGCGGCCCGCCGCCAACCCCAGGAAAAGCCGGCGCTGGTGCTCGATATCGACGAAACGACGCTCTCGAATTACGAGGAGATGTTGAAGGCGGGCTTTGCCAACGACAGCAAAGCCTTTGCCGCGTGGGTGGATACAGCGCAGGCGCCCGCCATCGCCGGCACGCTACGCCTCTACCAGGAAGCGCAGCGGCAGGGCGTCAGCGTATTCTTCCTCACCGGCAGGGCGGAGGCGCAACGATCCGCGACCGAGCAGAATCTTCGCAGCCAGGGCTTCACAAACTGGCAGCAGTTGATCATGCGACCGCCCGCGCAGGCTTCCTGGACCGCACTCAGGTACAAATCGGCGGTCCGCGCAACCATCGTGGCGCAGGGATACCGGATTATTGAGAGCGTCGGGGACCAGTGGAGCGACCTGAAGGGAAACCCCGAGGCGGAGTATTCCGTGAAGTATCCCAACCCGTACTATCTCATTCCGTAGGGAAGGGAAGAAGAGGGGAAAAAAGACAGGCGAGGCCCTCCCAAGGAGCCAAACAGGCCTCGCCTGCGGAACAAACTTAAGCGGCCGGGAGCGATGCGACCGGCTCAAGCCCCCGACCCCCGCCGACTGACAACTCAGTGAACGCGAATGTCGCCGGAGCCGGTTTCGATGCGCACCGTGGGGCCGCCGCCGTTCAGCTTGCCGGTGATGTGGTGATGATCGGAGGAGCCCTGGGTGAGCATCTCGCGGTCGGTGTGAATGCTGCCCGAACCGGTTTCAGCGTCCAGCGTGAGCGGCGCGTCGCCGGCCCAGAAATCCACGCTGCCCGAACCGGTCTCAAGGCGCCAGGAGTTGGCCGGCGTGCCGCCCACCTTGATGTTGCCCGAGCCGGTTTCAGCGTGCAGGCCGCCGTGCAGATTGCGCAGTTCGATATTGCCCGATCCGGTTTCGGCCTTCACGTCGCCCTGGCCGGTCTGCTCGGCATAGATGTTTCCCGAGCCGGTGCCGACGGTGAAGCCTCCGTGCAGCCCGGTGGCGTGAATGTTGCCCGAACCCGTGTTTAGCTTCGCGTTTTCGCCGATGCCGTCGTCGGTCACGTTGCCCGAACCGGAACCGGCGTCGAGGTACGCGTCCGCCGGCGCCTGAATCTCATAGTCGATGCTGATGTTGTGCAGGTTTTCGTGGCGCCCGCCGATGCGGACGATGTTGCCCGTCTGCTCGATGGGCGGATTGGCCGCGATCTCGCGCACCCGCTCCTCGCTGCCGCCCCAGCCGGACTTTACCCGGCCGAAGATATGCACCTGGTTGCCGGAGCCTGGCATGAGGTGAATGTTGCCCGAGCCGGTCGAGACCGAAAGCTCCACTCTGCCGTTTACCGTTAAGTTGCGCTCGAAGGTGGCCTCCGAGCCGAGCGCCGGAACCGCCGCCAGCGCCAACGCCGCCGCTACTACAAGAAGATGCTTCATCGTGCTCCTTTCGCAGTTGTCAGTGGTCAGTAGCCAGTCATGCCGACTGACTGGCGCATCCGTCGTAAACTCCTTTCGTACCGGGGTGCAGAGATGCTGAATGCCTTAGTCCCGTGTTTCCAGAAGCATCTCGTTTGCCAAAGCACGAATGACTTGAATCCTTTTGGAATCAGCAAACCAAACCGCTCGGCCCGCTTTGGGTTCGCTCCACAGTGTCCGGTTTTGAACACCCGATTGCGAGATCGGACAGTTCTTTTCAAATCTCGTTACGGATCACTGACCACGGTCCGCTGTTCACTGTTCACTGACTACTGCTGCAACACTACCTGGTCGCCTTCCTTCACCCCGCTCAGGATCTCGGTGACCGAGCCGTTGGAAAGTCCAACCTTGACCGGAACCTTCCGTTGGCCGTCCTTCTGCCTCTTGTCGGGAATCTCCACCGATGCATTCTTCTGGTTGTCGTACATGACCGCATTTTCCGGCACCGTGAGCACGCCCTTGTGCTCGTCCAGCAGGATCTCGGCGTTGGCCGTCATGTTGGCCTTCAACTCCCCGCCGGGATTGTTGATGGAAACCCGCACCTCAAAGGTGGTCACATTATCCTTCTCCACGCCCAGCGGGGCTATCTTGGTCACCTTGCCGTTAAACGTGCGGTCGCGGAAGCTCTCCACCTTGATGCGCGCCGGCTGCCCCAGGTATACGTGGGCAATATCGGCCTCGTCCACCTTGCCCTGCACATAAACCTCGTTGACGTCGCCCTCGGTCATGATCAACGTGGCCGTGGAGCCGAGCACCAGAATCGAACTGACCGCGTCTCCGATCTCAACGTCCCGGGAGAGAATCACCCCGTCCATAGGCGCGACGATGGTGGTGTAGCTGAGCTGCTCCTCGAGTTGTTTGAGGCTGGCCTGGCTCTGCATCACCTGGGCCCGCGCCTGCTTGAGCTTGGCCGTGTCGACGCCTAGCTGCGCCTTGAAGGAGTCGCGCCGCGTCAGCGCCGCCAGGTAGTCTTTGTTGGCGTCGTCGAGCGCCTGCCGGCTGACCACGCCCTCCTTTTGCATCTCCATATTGCGGTCCAGCGTGGCTTTATACATGGGCAGGTCCGGCGCCGCCGCGTTGACCTTGTCCTGCTCGATATTGGCCTCGTAGGTGGTCACATTGGCCTCGGCCGAGGCCAGTTGCGCCCGCTGCGCCTCCACCTGCGCCTGAATCTCCTGCTGGTCCAGTTGCGCCAGTTCCTGGCCCTTGTGGACCACATTGTTGATGTCCACATAGAGCTTTTCGACAATCCCGGAGGCCTTGGACTTGACCTCGACCTTGGTGATGGGCTGAATCTTTCCCGTGGCCACCACCGATCTTGCCACATCGCCGCGCGTCACCTTGGCCAGCTTGTTGGGATCGATGGCCGTACCCTTGTAAACCCGCGCCAGCGCGATTCCTGCGAACAGCACTATCACCACCACCCCAATGCCCAGCCAGATCCAGAATTTTTTGCTCTTTCGCGATGCAGCCACAGGAAACCCTCCAAAGGTTAGATATGCCGCAGCTCTCCACGGCACGGAAAAAATCGAAGCAGCAGAGCTTAAGAATCAGACGGCGCCCACTCGCCGCCGTCACCCGTCTGCCTGTTCATACGCAACCCGGCGCCCCTTGGTTCCAAAACCTTGGGGCGGGCTAGAATGACCGCCGATCGCTGTGGAATGCTATCCTCCAGAGCGAGATGCACGGTCTTTCGCTGCTCGAATTTGTCGCCGTGGCCATGCTTATCCTGGCCAACGCCTTCTTTGTGGCAGCCGAGTTCGCCCTGGTCTCCATCCGTGATACCCGCATCGAGCAGATGCTGGCCGACGGCGCTCCCGGAGCCCGCGCCGTGCGCCGGTTGCAGCGGGACCTGGACGACTTTCTGCCTGCCGTGCAACTGGGCGTCACCCTCTGCTCGCTGGCCCTGGGCTGGATCGGCGAGCCGCTGGCCGCCCGAGTTCTTCTCGGCTGGCTCGGCGCACTGAACCTCAATCAGGCCTGGACCGGCCTCTACGCCCACATCATAGCCGTTGCCCTGGGCTTCGCCGTCATCACGTACTTCCACGTGGTGGTCGGCGAACTGGTTCCCAAGTCCCTGGCCCTGCGCCGGGCCGAGGCTCTGGCCGTAGCCGTCGCCCCGCCCATGCTCGTCTTCATGGCTCTGGCCCGTCCCGCCGTGCACTTGCTCAAGAGCTCAGCCGCCGTCATCCTGCGCGGCTTCGACATCCCCATGACCGAGCGCGCCCAGGTCCACTCGCCCGAGGAACTCAAGCTGATCGCCACCGCCGCCCGGCGCATGGGCCTGCTGCCCAAATTCCAGGAAACCCTCATTCACCGCGCCCTGGAACTGGACGAAGTCTCCATCCGCGAGATCATGATCCCGCGCCAGAAAATCTTCTCCCTGCCCTCCAACATGCTGGTTGAAGAAGCCAGCGCCAAAGTGATTGACCGCAAGCACTCCCGCGTCCCTGTCTACGACGAAACCCGCGGCCCCGAGCACATCGTCGGCGTGGCCTACTCCAAGGACCTGGCCCGGCTGATGTACTTCCACAGCGACGCGCGACTCCCATCCCAGCACCTTCAGCCGCCGCAAAGCCCGCCCGACCGGCCAGGTCCGCCATTCGTGGAGCTGAAACTCTCGCAGGTCATGCGCGACGTTCTGGTGGTCCCAGAAACCAAGAGTGTCCTCGACCTTATCCGCGACTTCCAGCAGCGCCGGCGCCATCTGGCCATCGTGGTCGACGAATACGGTTCCACGGTGGGCCTAGTGACGGCCGAGGACGCCATCGAGCAGCTCACCGGAGAATTGGAAGACGAGTTCGACTCGCCCGCCCTGCCCGTCCTGACTACTGCCAGCGGCGCGCTGCTGATGGATGGCGGCGTGAACCTCCGCGACCTGGAAACCCAGATGCAATGGAGCCTGCCCCGCGAGGGCGGCGTGGAAACCCTGGCCGGCTTCCTGCTCATGCGCCTGGGCCACATTCCCGAAGCCGGCGAATCGGTAACCCATGAGGGCCGGCGGCTCACCGTGGTGGAGATGGACGGACGGCGCATCGCCAAAGTGCGCGTGGAGCCGGTGGAGGGGAAGTAGCCGGTGGCGGACTGAATCCGGGACGCGGCGGGCTGCCGGGCGCTAACCCCTCTTGAAGGAAGGCCAACATGCTGCTTTGGGCCTAACGGACATCCGCATCGTGCCGATAGAAGGAATGGCGGTCCGCGGGCCTGTGCGCGACCCGGCAAAATTCCGATGGGCGCCTGGCCCGTTGGCCGCCCGCACAGTACACTGTTTCCGGAGCCGGAGGAAGGCAATTGACAGACAAGAGCAAGCGGAAACACCAGCACACGGACGGGAAGGAAAAACAACCGGGCGGCAAAAAACATGCTCAGGCGCTGTTGCCGCCAGAGAACGCCGGGGCCTTGCGCCTGGGCAAGGACTGCGACTACGAGCGCGAACTGCGACGCCTGCAGGTGGAACTGGTCAAGCTGCAGGAATGGATTCGCCACGAAAACATGCGGGTGGTGGTGCTGTTCGAGGGCCGGGACGCGGCGGGCAAGGGCGGGGCCATCAAGCGCATCACCGAATCGCTCAATCCCCGCGTCTGCCGGGTGGTGGCGCTGGGCACGCCCACCGAGCGGGAAAAGACACAGTGGTACTTCCAGCGCTACGTTCCGCATCTGCCCGCGGCGGGCGAGATGGTGCTGTTTGACCGCAGCTGGTACAACCGCGCCGGCGTGGAGCGCGTGATGGGCTTCTGCACCGAGCAGCAATATCAGGAGTTTATGCAGAGCTGCCCGGAGTTCGAGCGCATGTTAATCCGCTCCGGCATCGTGCTCATCAAGTATTGGTTCTCGGTGAGCGACGCGGAGCAGGAGCGCCGCTTTCAGGACCGCATGGACAAACCCACCAAGCGCTGGAAGCTCAGCCCTATGGACCTTCAGTCGCGCAAGCATTGGGCCGATTACTCGCGCGCCAAGGACGAGATGTTCGCCATTACCGACACCAAGCAGTCACCCTGGCACGTGGTCAACGCCGAAAACAAGAAGGCCGCCCGCCTCAATGTCATCCGCCACCTGCTGTCCATGATTCCCTATCGCGACCTGACCCCCGAGCCGCTCACACTGCCCAAGCTGGAAAAGTCAAAATACGTCCGCCCTCCCATGAGCGAGCAGAACTTCGTTCCCGAGGTGTACAGGTAAGGCAGGGACTAGGGAACAGGGAATAGAGAATAGGGAATAGGAAACGAGGCAGCTTGCCGCGAACGATGGGACGGGGTTGATTTATCGTTGAGAACAGCCCATGAAGCAGACCCTCACCCGCCTCGTTCTCACCATTCCGGTCGTCTGGCTGGTGGTTTCGCTGGTCTTTCTGCTCATTCATCTGGTTCCCGGCGATCCGATTGTGCAGATGCTGGGCGAGGGCGCGACTCCGGCGGACACAGCGACTTTGCGCCACCAGTACTTCCTCGACCTGCCCCTACACCAGCAGTATCTGCGCTACTGGGCCGGAGTGTTGCACGGCGACCTGGGCAGCTCCATCCGGCTGCATGAGACGGTGGCCCACCTGATCGCCGCCCGCTACCCCTATACGATCGCTTTGACGTTGACGGCACTGGGGTTGGCCCTGGCCCTGGCTTTGCCTGCCGGCATTCTGGCCGCGGTGCGCCGGGGGCGCTGGCTGGATCAGATGCTCTCCGTTGTGAGCCTCTTCGGCCTTTCCGTGCCGGGGCTGGCGCTGGGGCCGGTGCTGATTCTGGTCTTTTCGATTGGATTGGGCTGGCTGCCGGTCTCCGGGGCAAACGCCGGCGGAGGCCGCTCCATCGATTGGCGATATCTGGTGCTGCCCTCGATCGCTATGGGCGCCTCTTTGGCCGCGATCCTGACCCGCATGGTGCGCACGGCGATGCTGGAGGAACTGGGCCAGGACTACATCCGCACCGCGCGGGCCAAGGGGCTGAGCGAGACCGCCGTCGTCTGCCGCCACGCTCTGCCCAACGCCCTGGTGCCAATCATTACCGTCGTCGGCTTGCAGTTTGGAGCGCTGCTGGCTGGAGCGATTGTGACCGAGACCATCTTCAGTTGGCCGGGGCTGGGGCGGCTGACGGTCAGCGCCATATCCAATCGCGATTATGCACTGGTGCAGGGCTGCCTGCTCTCGATCGGGTTGACTTACGTGCTGGTGAATCTGCTGACGGATGTGGTCTACCGGTGGGTGAACCCGAGGATGCGAGGATAACAGCGCCAAGTCCCAGCCCACGGAGATTGCCATTGAGGCGCCGCCGGCGGAAACAAATCCGTCTTTGTCCCTTCGGCCTCCTACATCGTTAGTCGTAGTAAGCAGGCCGCAGAGTTGTATTTGGAAAACACTTTGGTTATATAGCCATCTGTCCGTCCGAGAGTTACCTTGGCTCCAATCCCCCGAATTTTGAGCGAATGGTGTGTCATGAAGTGGCAACGGTACATCCCGACAGTTCCTGGCTTCGCGGTCGCTATTCCCGCCATGCTATTAGGGGGCATGATTGCCCTTTGGTTCGCGCCCGACATATTTTCTAACTGCAGCCGGTCGTATAGCTCAGGCGCTACTTTTCTAGGCATCGCCGCCATCGGATTCCTGACCCTCATTGTTATCGGGCTGGTAATTCTGAACGCGCTGGGGGAATGGCGATACCAAGTGGAGCGCGAGCTGCTTGAAGCCTTCTTGGAACATATTCCCGACAATGTATACTTCAAGGACCGCGACAGCCGGTTTGTGCGCATCGGCCGGGCATTGGGCGATTTGTTCGGACTGGCTGATCCGGAAGAGGCAGTGGGCAAGACCGACTCCGATATGTTCAGCGCGGAACACGCCGGCCAGGCTCTCGCGGATGAACAGGAGATTATTCGCACAGGTCAAGCGAAGATCGGAATCGAGGAGAAGGAGACCTGGCCGGACGGCCACGAGAGTTGGGTGCTCACTACCAAAGTGCCGCTGAAAGACAAGCGCGGTCAGATCATCGGCACAATGGGTATCTCCCATAACATTACGGACCGAAGGCAGGCAGAGTTACGGGTCCAGTACATGGCGCTCCACGATGCGCTGACCGGGCTGCCCAATCGTGTTCTTTTGGAGGATCGTCTTGGCCAGGCAATTGCACTGGCTAGCCGCAATCGGAAATCCGTCGCCGTACTCATGCTGGATATGGATCGTTTCAAGAACGTGAACGATTCCTTTGGCCACTTCACGGGTGACCGTCTTCTAGAAGCGGTGTCAGTGCGCCTGCAAGGCTGCCTGCGCGAGAGCGATATCCTTGCGCGTCTGGGCGGAGATGAATTCGTCATCGGCATTGGGATGGTCCCCGCCAACCGGGACATTGAAACCGTTGCGCAGAAGGTGCTGTCCACGCTGGACGAACCGTTCCAGGTGGAAGGCCATACACTGCAGATAAGCGCCAGTATCGGCATTTCCCTGTACCCGGCCGACGGAGAGAATGCCGAGGCCCTATTACAGTACGCAGATGCCGCCATGTACGAGGCCAAGAAGAAAGGGCGTGGCATCTATTGCTTCTTTACGCCCGAGCTTACCGAGGCGACGCAGCGCCGGCAGAAACTTGAAAACGATCTGCACCAGGCATGCGCCCGAGGCGAGTTTGTCCTCCATTACCAACCGCTCGTCTCAGTGGGTTTCGGACGCATAACAGGGGTGGAGGCGTTGCTGCGTTGGCAACACCCGGAAGAGGGACTCATTTATCCCAACGAGTTCATACCGCAACTGGAGGAACTGGGGTTGATGGTGGAGGTTGGGGATTGGGTCTTAAAAACGGCATGCCTTCAAAACGCAGCATGGCAAAAAGAAGGACTTCCACCGGTTCGGGTGACGGTCAACGTGTCTTCACAGCAGTTTTACCGAGGCAATATCGTAGATTCCGTGAAAAGGGCATTACGAGAAACCGGATTGGAACCCAAATGGCTGGAACTGGAACTGACTGAGAGCCTGACGCTGGATGAGTCAGAAGCCACGATCAAGATCATGCTAGACCTGAAACGAATTGGAGTAGACCTTTCCCTGGACGATTTCGGGACCGGCTGGTCGTCGTTGTCCTATCTGAGAAAGTTCCCGCTCAATCGAATCAAAATTGATCGATCGTTCATGCGTGACGTCGCATCTGAACCTGCCGCAGAAGCGGTGGTCAGCAACATCCTGAGTTTAGGACACAGTCTTGGTATCGAATGCGTTGCTGAAGGGGTGGAAACGCGTCCGCAGCTTGACTACCTGCAAAGACAGAGGTGCGCCGAGATGCAGGGTTTCCTATACAGCCCCGCGTTGCCGGGCGAGGACTGCGGCTCACTGCTACGTTCGGGGAAGCCTGAGTTCATGAGCGTCCCCAGCGTGCCAGGAGATCGTTTCCGTGCTGAAAAACCCTCCGCTAGGTTGGTCTGTTAACCGCTAAGACGGCAGAGATTCGAGAACGAGGAATGCAGCGGCGCCTTGATTGCTGATCGTTTCGAGCCTTGCTTCGACCATACTGGTTTCCCGCCAATTAACAAGTTATTTGGGTTGCCGGCGGCTTGATGGATGACCCTGGTCATCATGAAGAGCGGAGCGCCACGATCTCAGCCACCGGCTCTGCGTCCGCGCTCACCGTCAGCAGCCCCACCGTCATCGGTAGCTCGGAGCGCTGCTGTCTGGAGCGATTGTGACGGAAACGATCTTCAGTTGGCCGGGGCTGGAACGCCTGACGGTCAGCGCCATCTCCAACCGCGACTAAGCGCTGGTGCAGGGCTGCCTGCCGTCGATCAGGTTGACTTATGTGCTGGTGAACCTGCTGACCGACGTGGTGTACCGCTGGATGAATCCGGGGATGCGGGGATAAGGCTGCGGCCGAGTAACTTCAGAGTTGGCGACTATCCCAGCGTCACCGGGGACACGCCTGGGTCTTTGGTCTGGAAGCGGATACAAAAAGGAACGCAATCGGGCGACAGGGGGTATATTGGTTCGCAGCAGGGAAAGCAAAAATGGAAATCCGGTTGAATTCGCCGAGAACCAACATGGACCGCGGGGAGACCTGGAAGCGATGGGTTGCTCTGGACGAGCTGCGCGGCGTTGCCGTGGTCTCCATGGTTCTTGCCCCGTTGCTCCTGTTCACCTCGGTTCCGTTCTGGGTGAAACATGCCTCGAGCGGTCTCTACCTGGCAGATCTGGTGCTGCCGGTATTCCTCTTTTCGATGGGTGCTGGCTATCGCATGTCCTTCGAGCGAAGGCGCGGAGTCGAGACCGCGGCGCAGCTCTGCCGATCGTATCTTTTGCGCAACGGCATTCTGATGATTTTTGGCGCACTCGGCGAAATCGCTGTGTACCACGAGATGCGGTGGCACTGGAGCGTGCTGGAGGAGATCGGGCTGGCGGGGATGGTGGTTTTCCCCATGCTGTTCCTGAGCGCGAAAATGCGCGCAACGCTAGCCATCGCGCTGCCGATTCTATGGCAGGCGATGGTGTCTCTGGGCTATAAGCCGGTTGCGCTGCGCTACGATCTGGGCGGGCCGCTCGCCAGCCTGGCATGGTGCTCCATCGTGCTTGCGGGAACGCTGGCGGCCGACGCCAGGGACAAGGGATGCGAAGGCCGCTTGCTGGTGAAGATGGTGATTGGGGCAGTGTGCGTGAGTGGTTTTTCCAGCGTCTTTTTTCCCGTGAGCAAGCTTGTGGTGACGTTGCCCTACGTGGGAATCGGGATTGGATTCCCGGCGCTGCTGCTGCTGGGCCTGGTGGCGAAGGGAGAACGGCGAGGGGCATGGAAAGTGCTGGCCGCTTTCGGGAAAAACCCATTGCTGATTTACATCCTCTCCGGATTTGAATGGCTCATCGTCAAGGCCACCTGCCCGCCTTCTCTTGCGCCCATGGAGGTGTTCGCGGTATTGGCGGGAGCGGTGCTGGTTTTCGGAGTCATCGCCTGTACCCTCGATGAGCGGAGAGTGTATTTGAAGGCGTAAAGGCGCGCGCCGCTCAGGGTAGTGCGCACGTGACCGGTTGGCGGCTTCTGCTGCTTCACTGGCGAGGGCTTTGCCTATCAACAATGCTATAATTCCGTCCAACATCAGCGCGGAGAATCGCGCGGGCTGTGACGGAAGCGACAAACAGTCGGTCAGGCGGACACAATGAAGAGTCCTCGTTCCTGGAATCGCAGAGAGTTCGCGGTGACGCCTAACGGTTTTTTCACGATTCTGAAGCCTACCGGGTGGTTTTCCGCGGTACCTCTGCCCGGAGGCTTCCGCTATCTCGTGGGCCAATCCAAGGGGACTGCGTCTCCTCAGGCGCATGAGAATCCCACCGAGAATCCGACAACAGCGCCCCCGCCTGAGTCGACATCCGTGCAGGAGCGGAAGGCTCTGGACCATGCTGACAGCCAAGAAACGGCAATACCGTTGCAGATCATGATGCCGAGCACGCATGATCACCATGTGATGCGGCCAGCATTGATCGTTCTGGCAGCAACTGCGATCACATCGATTCTGCTGTGTTGGATTTGCTCCCCATAAAAGGTGGCTTCCTCGCCGCCATTGCCGTCCCGGGAGTATCACCGCCAAACCGGAAGTTACCCCTGCCTAAGCTGGGGTAAGTGGGATGATCTTGGCTTCGAACTCGCCCTCTTCGCTCGCCGTCAGCAGGCCGACGGTGACGGGCAGGTCGAAGCGGCGCGGGCCGCAGGAGCCGGGGTTGAAGTAGAGGACGCCCTTGCGGCGGTAGAAGTTGGGCACGTGCGTGTGGCCGAAGAGCACGGCGGCAAACTTTCCGGCGGCGGGGTCCAGGCGGAGCGTGTTGAGGTCGTGGAGCATGTAGATGTAGCGGCCCTCCAGGAGCAGGACCTCGGTCTCCGGCAGCTTGCTGCAAGGGCCGGTGCGGTCGATGTTGCCGCGCACCGCGGTGACCGGAGCGATCTTGGCCAGTTCCTTGAGGACGGAGGGTTTGCCTACATCGCCCAGGTGCAGGATGCGTTCAACGCCGGCGAGGGCGGGCGCAACCTCGGGGCGGAGGAGTCCGTGGGTATCGCTGACGACGCCGATTCGTTTCAATATCTGAAGGATAATCACTTTCCCGGATTTTCGATGAACTCTTTCAGGTGCTTGGCACACGACTCAGCCGCGCTCTGAATCCGATCATTACCATGCCTGCTAACGGCATAAGCAAACACGATCTGGGAAGATCTAACGTCAATCACGGAAATGCTCACACTGGTTGCTACGGCCCAAGGGTTTTGGTTGAGGACTGCAAACGGCTGAGCTGGAACTTGTTGGTTGATGGTGATGATGTAATCCGCTTTCACTTTATCTGTGACCAATATCAGAGGCGCTTGCTTTTTCGCAAGCGCGGCGGCCAAATAGGTTTCGTAACCGCCCATAGGTTCGATGTAGACGGTAGACCATTTCTTGAGTTGTGGGGCCTGAGCGAGCGCAATGGCGGAGAAAGTGAGCAGCACAAAGGCAAGCACGCGATTCATGTGAATTTCCTTTCCGTGCGGCGCGGAAGCGTCAAACCGGATTCAGGTGGACAGACTTACGGTGAATTCCTGCACACGATACGTCAACAACTCTACTCTTCTCTGCGTAGTCCCTGTCCTCAAAATTACAGGCCCAACTCCAGGCGGGTGCGGGGGTCGAGTTGGTCGCGCAGGGCGTCGCCGAGAAAATTGAAGCCGAGAACCGCGCCAGCCACGGCGGCGGCAGGGAAGAGCACCAGGCGGGGCGAGTCGAAGAGATGCAAACGGGCGTCGTTGAGCATGGAACCCCAACTGGGCGCGGGGGCTGGAATGCCCAGGCCGAGAAACGAGAGCGTGGCCTCGGCCAGGATGACTCCGGCCATGCCGATGGCCGCCTGGACCAGGATGGGCTGAACGATATTGGGCAGAATGTGGCGGAAGAAGATGCGCAGGCCGCTTGCGCCCAGGGCGCGGGCCGCATCGACGTACTCGCGGTCGCGCACGGCCATGACCTGCGCGCGGACCAGGCGGGCATAGCCGGCCCAGCCGCCGATGGCCAAAGCGAGCACCAGGTTAGCGAATCCAGGGCCGAGGAAGGCGGCAAAGGCGATGGCGAGCAGAATGCCGGGCAGAGCCAGAAAGGTGTTCATGGCAAAGGTAGTGAGAGCCGTGTCGATCCAGCCGCCCAGGTATCCGGCGAGGCCTCCGATAGCCAGCCCCAGGATGAGAGAGATGGCGACCACGGTGACGGAAACAGCCAGCGAGAGGCGCGCTCCCCAGAGCAGGCGGGAGAGCGTGTCGCGGCCCAACTCGTCTGTTCCGGCCCAATGGGCGGCAGAGGGGCCCTGGAGGCGGTGCAGAAGGTCGATAGCCGCTGGATTATGGGGCGCGAGCCAGGGCGCGGCCAGCCCGGCCAGCACGAAGGCGGTCAGCAGCAACACGCCCGCAGCGGCCAACGGCTGGCGGCAGATACGATTGCCCCAACGGCGAGAGAAGCTGCGCAACGTGCTGGCGGCGAGAAAATACATCGGCAAAGCAAGAATACAGCGACACCGGCGGCGGGGCGGGGTTTAATCAAGTATGGGCATCTTGCGACAGAGTTTGATAACGTGCCTGGCGCTGGTTGCGGCGGTGGTATTGGCGCAGTCACGGCTTGCGCAACCCTCGCAGGCCGCGGGGCAGTGGAGCATCCAGCCCGAGGCCCGGCAGCTTGTCGAGTTGGCCAATGAGGCTCGGGCGGCACAAGGGGCTGGGCAGCTCAAGTGGGACCCGGCGCTGGCAGCGGCCGCCCGCAAGCATTGCCTGCGCATGGCCGCGGAGGGGTCGATTTCCCACCGCTACAGCGGCGAACCGGAGGTCTCGGAGCGGGCCGGGGAGGCTGGCGCTCACTTCAACCTGATCGCAGAGAACGTGGCCATAGCCCCCACGCCCGCAGCGATTCACGACGCGTGGATGCACTCCCCCGGGCATCGGACCAACCTGCTGAACCCCGCTGTGGACCGGGTGGGGGTGGCGGTGGTAGCCAGCCGCATCGGGCTGTATGCAGTGGCCGACTACGCCCGGGCTGTGCCAGTCCTCACGCAGGCGCAGGTGGAGGGTACGATTGCCGGCCTGCTGCGGGCCAACAGGGTTGCCGTTCTGCCCGATGCGACGCTGGCTCGCGCCGCCTGCGCGGTGGAGCACGGGATGCCGCGCGCGTCCTCCGGCCCGCAGCCGCGCTTCATGATGCGCTGGCAGGAGGCGGCGGCGCTGACCCGACTGCCGGATGCGTTGCTGGATCGGCTGGCCACGGGAAGGTATCGCCAGGCCGCCGTGGGCAGTTGCCCGGCCCAGGACATGGAAGGCTCATTCACGGCTTACCGCATGGCGGTGTTGCTGTATTGATTCGTTGCAGAAGAACTCAGCCGATGGCCCTAATGCTGCTCCAACAGGTCCGGCTGCCCTAGTTGTGTCTTCTTCAAGAAATCCCACGCTCCGGCGTTTATTTCATTGGAAATTGCATAGTAGTTGTGGTCGTGATTGGGGATAACAGAGAGTATTATCGGGAAGCCATTCACCTCAAATTCCTTTTTCGTAGCGGTCACCTGCTCGACCGGGAAAAGTAAGTCCTGGTCTCCAACCCAGATCGCAATCGGCATTCTCCGCCCGGCATAGGAAAATAATTTGGCGTGATCCGTCATAAATGCACCGGCGTGCAGGGCGATAGCCGCGAAGTAATGAGAGTCGAAGATGGCAAGAATCAGCGCATACTCGGCTCCGGCGGAATGCCCAAAGAGGTAAATACGGTTCCGATCGACGGCGTGTTTGGCTTCGACCTGGTCAACGACAGCATGGAGGAAGTCCGGCGGATCCAATTTGAACTGCCAGAATGCAGGATCGTACGCATCCGGCGCGGCAACGATGAAGTGCTCCCTGGCAGCCAGAGCTGCCCACGCATCGACCATCACCTGGCCGTTTCTCCCCGAGCCATGCAACAGAAGCACGAGCGGCAGCGTGCCTTCGGCCTTCGGCACAAAGGTGTAAAAAGCTCTCGTGTTACCGGCGAACTCGAAGGTGTTCCTGGTGGCCATCTCCCTGGCCGGAGCGGAGACAGTTGCCTGGCGCGTGAAGTTGAGAGGCTGCGGTGAACCTTGATTCCATGTGCCGGTAATCGTTTTGCCGTCAGCATTGGCTTCGCCTTTGTAACTTCCGTGAACCACGGGAACTTCAAAACTCAACTGCCTGCCTGAAAGAATCACGTGCGCGCAGGAAAGATCTTTCGCTCCCTGATCGATGCTATCCAATGTTCCCGTCAAGGACCCAGCCGGATCCTGCTGGAGATGGAGCACCACGTGAAGATTCCCAAGCACTCCCGCGTAGTCGCCCGCAATTGAAGGCGAAGCTTGTTGACCGTCCGTCGATGCGGCGAAGAGAACGCCAAGCAAAAGCGCGGAAAGAACGCTGCAATAGATGAGATTTCTCATGGCCAGGTCCAGAGTAACAAGTCTTCCCAGGAGCGGGCTTTGTCTTGATTTCTCAGCCGAAATCGCGAACCCTCTGCCACAGTTCCTGCCACGGTATGCGCGGTGGACCACAGACGAAGATATCGGGATGGTCGACACTCTCTTCGTTGCGTACGAGATCGGGGTTGCCATTATGCCCGGCGAGACGGCAGTTCGTGAACAGCTCGTCTGCGCGTTCGCGGCTGTTGCCCAGCAGGATGATGGTGGTGGGCGTCGGCGTTGGATACCCGCGATACCAGAATGAGTTGACCGTGCTGATCGGCGGAGGTAGTTGATAGGCCGGGCCAAGCATTTCGATGGCGCCGGCCTCTCCGTAGTTACCGACGGCGATGCCAAGATGAGCGCGTTGATCGGGCGGCAGTGAATCGCGGATGCCGGCAACCGTTTTAACCAGCTCGGGCCAGCCGATCTCCTCGCGGAAAGCATCGTTGGCGTCCAAGGCAAAATGCATGAGGGGACCGGAGGCCGCCAGCGGCAAGGCCAGCGCGCAACCATACGCGCCGGATACGGCGATACCCTGGAAGAAGACAATCATCACCACCCAGCGCCACACCTTCGACAACGCCGCCACCCAGCGCTCACCTTCGGCCGCGCCCATCGCGATAAGCATGGGATAGGCGGGCGCGAGGTAGTAGAAAAGTCCCTTGGCCAGCAGAAAGAATGCCAGAGGAAGCAGATACATCCAGGCCAGCGGACGGTAGCGCGGGCTGCGCAAAAAGCACCACAGCCCGGCAATCCACAGCGGCGCCGCGTACAAATTCGCGCAAACAAAAAATTGCTTGAACCAGAATTGATTCGCTCGCCCCTCCGCCACGTCGCGCACGTGAATGGAGTGGAGGAAATGATAGGAGATGAAATCGTGGCGCACTTGCCAGACCAGGTTAGGCAGGAAAATCAGCAGCGCAATTGCCACACCGCCCAGCAACCACCAACTGAGGAGAAGGCGGCGAGCGCGCGTGAGCAAGAATCCGCAGAGAAGCGCGAGCACAAGAAAGCAGATGGTGTACTTGGTCATCAGGCCGGCGCCAATGGTTGCGCCGATAGCCAGCCACCAGCGCGGATTCTGGGTCTTCAGCAGGCGAATGGTGAAGTAAGCAACCAGCACCCACCAGAGGTAATCGAAGGTTCCGTACTGAAACTCCGTGCCCTGGAAGAGCGGCAGCGGCGAGAGCGCCACCGCCAGAGCTGCCGTGGCCTGAGCCAGCCACTTGCCGCCAAGCTCCCGCGCCATCAGCCCGGTAATAACGATGGCCGCGGCTTGCGCGAGGACCGAGAAGAGGCGCAGCCCCACCATCGAGAGACCGAAGATTTCCAGGCCGACGCGCTCAAGAAAGGGCGTGAGGGGCGGGTAGGCTACGAATCCCCAGTCGAGATGCCGCGCATCGCTCAGAAACTGGAGTTCGTCGCGGTGGAAGCCGTAGCGGCCGTTGGTGAGCAAATGGACGAGGGTGACCGCGGCGGCAAGGCCGAGCAGAATCGCCCATTCGATTCGACGCCCGGCATCGAACGGCTGAAGATTTTGTTCCCTCTCAATCAAAGTCCGGTCAACTGTGGGCACTTTCGCACTCCCCTACAGGAGTCCTACGCTCCGTTGTAGACTCCGGTTCCAATGTCCCGTTCCTGTTTCTCTCCCAGGGCTCAGGGACTTTGACTGAGGACATTCCGGCCGCGGTTGCGGCCTGAATGCCCAGATCGGTGTCTTCAAAGACCAGGCAATCGGCGGGCGCCACGCCGAGCCTGGCTGCGGCCAGCAGAAATGCATCCGGGGCCGGCTTGGCGTTCTTGTAGTCTTCCGCACTGACGATGGTGTCGAATTTGTCGAGTAACCCGAGAGCGGTCAGGGAGCCAACGACCGAGTTTCGCCGGCTGCCTGAAACGACTGCGAAGGGAATCCGGCCATGCTGCGCATGGATGATATCGAGAACTTCCGGGATCGGTTTGAGTTGGGGGAGCTGTGCGAGGTAAAGGTCTTCCTTGCGTTCAGCGACGGCCTCGACGGGCATGTTCAGCCCGTGCATCCGGTTCAGCTCGGCGACAATCTCCCGGACTGGTTTGCCTCCCCAGGAATAAAAGAGCTCTTCATCGAAGGCGCACTTCCATTCCGAAAGAGCCTTCTTCCAGGCTATGTAGTGAAGCGGCATGGAATCGGCGATGGTGCCGTCGCAGTCGAAGAGATAGGCACGGAATGAACCGGCGGGCAATTTGAGTTTCATGCGGGGCAGCCGCCTTGGCCGGGCCCACCCTCGCCGGGTTTAGTCGGCTCCATCTGGAGAGCGTCGTTGAAGCGGTTGAAGTAATTGAAGAGGCCGATGGCGCAGAGCAGCTCCACGATCTCGCCTTCGGAGTAGAAGCCGCGCAGCTCGGCGAACTGCTCGTCGCTGACCTGGTGGGCGTTGCGGGTTACGGTCTCTGCCAGGCGCAGGGCGGCCTTTTCGGCGGGGGTGAAGTCGTCGCGCCGGGGCCAATCGGCCAGGTGGGCAAGCTGGTCGCCGGTCCATCCCAGCCCCTGGGCCAGGATGGTGTGGCTGGCTAGGCAGTAGGGGGTCTGATTCACCTGGCTGGTGCGGACGATGATTAACTCCTTCAGTTTTGTGGAGACGGTGCCCGTGGAGAGCACCGCGCCGAAGTGAGCCTGCATGGTGGAGAAGATCTCGGGCCGGTGCGCCATGACCCTGAACATGTTGGGCACGTTGCCGCGCTGGGCAAAGGCTTTATCGTAGAGCGCGGCCAATTCGGGGGTCACTTCGCCGCGGTCAAGGCGGGAAATCCGGGACATTCGGCCTCCTGTGGAGTTCTCCTCTATCGTATCGCCGGCGGCGGCATCCCGCACGGCGGGGATTTTTGACGCGCCCCGCACTCTCTGCTACCTTGGTAGTGGGCAATTCAAGGCACAACACTCCTCAGTAGCTCAATGGCAGAGCATTCGGCTGTTAACCGAAGGGTTGTAGGTTCGAGTCCTACCTGAGGAGCCAAATATCAATAACTTACAGAATCAGCCCAACCGAACTTCACCATATTTACAACTGAAAAATCCGATTTCAGCGACTCTCGATGTGTTGAATGAACTCAGCGACTGATGCCGGCAGCCTG
>DATFYK010000117.1:0-2575 GCA_035315085.1 Occallatibacter sp. | reverse complement strand
GGAATCGCCCGACGGCATTCTTGCGGATATTGTCGTCGTCGGCTCCGCGCCCAAAGGGAAGGCCGTGCTACGCTCCGGCGCCCGCCCGGGCGACCGTATTTTCGTCAGCGGAGAACTGGGCGGCGCGGCCGCCGCCGTTGTGGAGATGAGGAGCAGGCTGACCACGAAACTGAAATCCAAGAAACTGAAGCCGCAGGATTATCCCCGGCACTTCTATCCTGAGCCTCGCGTTGAACTGGGCCGCATCCTGCGCGAGAAGGACTTGGCGAGCGCCATGATTGACCTGAGTGACGGCCTTTCCACCGACCTGGCTCATATCTGTGAGGAAAGCGGCGTGGGAGCGGAAATCGAATCCCAACTGATTCCCCGTGCCCGGGTTGGAAAGCCGGCGCGCGAAGTGGATCTCGCCCTGGCCCTGCACGGCGGCGAAGATTACGAACTGCTGTTTACCGCTCGCCCTGGCAAACGAATTCCCCCTCAAATTGGGGGGGCGGCACTCACCCAGATCGGCTGCATCACCCGCCGGCGCAAGATTTTCCTCCTGAACCAGCAAAACATCGGCTACGAACTGGTTCCGCGAGGCTGGGAGCATTTCCGGCGATAAGCAGAATTTCTCCTTCCCGCATCAGCCCACCGCGAACCAGCACAGGCTGAGCGCGGCCTGCGTCACACTGCGGAGCTTCGCTCCGCCGGACAGCCGAGGGCGGCTGTCCCCACATGTTCTGCCAGTGGAACGTCAATCTGTCTTAGCCCATTACCTCCGTCACTACTCAGTCTCTATCCGCACGCGCGAAACCGGGCTACAGTAAGATCATGTCGTACACAAAGTTTCTCCTTCCGCTTTTTGGGGCCCTGCTGATTGCAGCCGCGTCGGCGCAGACCAAGCCCGTGCCTCCGCCGCCGGCTCACGCTAAATCGCCATCGCCTGCGGTCACCGATGATTTCATCCACAAGCAATTCGGCGATAACTGCTCGCTGCTGGCCGGACCGCCGCAGTTCGTGGGCGATCTGGATGACGATGGCGTTGATGATCTGGTCGTCGCGGCCAAATGCAAGAACCCCATGGCCGACAAGGACGAATACGGCTTTGTGGTCGCCGATCCGTACAACACTGCTCTCGGCTTCGGCGACGTCAAAGTCACCTCCACCTTCGCCTCCGATGAGCCAGGCCGGCGGGGTGTGAGCCTGCTCATCATTCACGGCGTGGGCAACGATGCCTGGCGCGCCGAGACTCCGAAAGCCAAGTTTCTTCTGATCAACCTGCCGTTCAAGGCTCTCACCGTCAAAAGGCTCACCCTGAAGAAGAAGATCATTCTCGGAATCTACATCGAAGAACAAGGCGAGGGCGAAGACACTTCCTCGGTGGTCTACTGGGACGGGAAGAAATACAAGTACCAGCAACTCGGGTCAACGCTGGAGTAGGGCAATTGTTGATTGTTGACGGCAAGTTGGCGGAGCCAGGGTTTTCATTCAACAATCAACAATCATCAATCAACAATTTCTTGCGAGCAGCTTTCTTAGACCTTCCGGCACGGAAACTCCGCTGTTCCCACTTTGCTCACGTTGGCCTCGGCGAACTCCACAACGCGATCCAGAGAACTCTGCAACTCGGCGGTGTAGCGCTCCACGTCTTCATCACTCGCATCGGCTGGCACGGGGATCAATTTGCCAAACCGCAGCAGCACCCGCGAGAAGGGCAATGGGATCATCATCCGGTCCCAGCTGTTGAGCACCCAGGCTTTGTCCACGGCCACGTGGAACATGGTCAGCGCCATGCCCGATGACCGCCCCAGCCCGACCGGCCCCGGCTTGACTTTGTGGCGAGGACCGCGCGGGCCATCCAGAGTGAAGGCGACCGTCCAACCTTCTTCCAGCGCGCGGCGCAGGCCGAGCAGGGCGCGTATTGCGTTGCGGCTGCTCGATCCCTTCACGGCGACAAAGCCAAACTTATGAATGATGCGGCCCATGTACTCGCCGTCGTAACTGTTGCTGCTCATGACCCGGATGCCCATATCGCGAAAGATATAGGTGGCGGGAATCATGCAGCTATGCCAGAACGAAGCGACCAGCGGACGCTGGTCGAGCGTCTCCTGCGCGCCCTCCTCGCCGGAAACGCAGATGCGCAGCGTCGGCCCGATCAGACGGATGAACCAGTATCCCGCCGCGATAATCATGCGCAAAACCATGCGCTGGCGCAGAGTGTACCGGCCGGCGTCGATGGGCGGCATTGCCGGAACGTTTATTTCCTGAGTGCTGGCTGAGGCCACGGAGTTATTGTAACGGGATGAGGTTGCCCCAGGTCTCCCCCGCATGGTTTGAACCCCCAGAACAAGGGTTACCGCCGAGAACGCAGAGGGCGCCGAGAACGTGATTCTTTCTTCATCTTCTCGGCGGTCTTTGCGATCTCGGCGGTAATTGTCCTTCTCGAGTGAGATCAGTTTTCCAGGTAGGAATCGATCCAGACCTTGACTGGGCGGCGCCGTTCGTCGGACGCGTCGAAGCGGACGCCGAACAACTTGGGCCTGCGCCAGCTCACCACGCTGCGGACAATGACCCGCGGCAGGGTCAACAGCGA
>DATFYK010000116.1:0-4019 GCA_035315085.1 Occallatibacter sp. | reverse complement strand
CCGGCGATCAAGACCAGCGTCAGACCGGAAGCGGCGCGCGTGCACGGCGCCAGCCAGCCCGTCAGCAGGGCGTAGAACCACGCCGCCATAACCGTGAGCAGCAGCGCCAGGCTCTCGGGAACGAAGCACACGCGCAGGAAGAAGAGGAAGAAGGCGGCCAGGATGGCGACGTGCGTCCCGGAGATGACCAGGGCGTGGAAGGTGCCGGTCTCGCGGTAATACTGGGTCCAGACTCTCTCGAGCTGGAAGGACTGGCCGATCATGAGGGCCTGCATCATCCCGCTGCGGTAATTGTCGCCGGGGTAAAGCCGCTGGATGCGGGCCAGGACCAGGGCGCGGAGGTCCATCACGGCCTTTTGAAAACGCGAGCCGCAGCGCCCGGGCAGGATGCGGACGGTCGAGGCGGCGCCGGATGCGGTCCAGAAGATGTCCTGGCGCGCCAGGTAGCGGGCGTAGTCGAAAGCGCCGGGGTTGCCGAAATTGCGCGGTTTGCGAACGCGCGCGTCGAGCTCGATGTTCTGCCCGTAACCGAGCGGCGGCAGCGGCTCATTGCCCTTGGTATAGAGAGTGACCTGCGCGCGGGCGTGCGGACCCAGTTCCAGCAGAAAGCGTTCGCGCTCGCCGGAGATCGCGGGAGGCTCCACCACGCAGCCGCCGAGAATGACGATTTCGCGGCCTTCGGCGTCGAGCTCGGGCGGAGGGCCGGGGGCGTGGGCCACGGCGGTGAGCGTTCCGGCGAAGAAGAGACCCAGGCAACAGCAGGCGCCGGCCAGCACGCGCGAGCTGCGATGGAGGGCCACCACGCCGAGCACAAGGAAAGCGGCGATGGCGAGAAGAAGCTCGGATGGCTGGAAAGCTACGAAGCGGGAAACCAGGATGCCCGAAGCAATGGCAGCCAGAGGCGCGACCAGCGGGTCCTTCACGGCAACCCGATTGTAGCGTATAGTGGCGCCGGTGGTCGGTCGAGTCCCAAAAATTGCGTTGATGGGTTTCGCCACCCAGGGGTTTGGCGGCTCAAAATGGCGACCGCTTCAGCGGAGGTCGAAAACGTATGCCAAACCGAGACCAACCGCCGCCAGTGCATTGGCGGAAAGCCTGCCAATGTGCTCTTTTATCCGGGTGGTGTCCAGAACACGCACGTGATCGCACAGTGCGACGCTATCCTGAAACTGGAAGGTTGACCATCCTTCACGTATCAACTCTCCGGCTGGCAGAAGAACTCGGTAGGAGTTGGCCTTGTGGATTCTGGTTGACATCGGAACGCCAACTGCCGTGTTTTTGTTCTTGTTAACGAGGTCCCGGGAAACGATGACAAAAGGGCGCATCCCGGATTGCTCGGAGCCAGACGAGACCAGAACAGCAGCCTGCTCAGATTCGGACTGCTTCGGCGGATCATACATATAGATTCCGCCACACATCACGTCCATTTCAGATAGGCTCGCCAAGCATATCGCGGGTCGCCTCCGCGAGGAGCGCGGCGTCCTCGTCATCCCACTCAGCTTGCTCTGCTGCGGGTTCAGGCACGGGGGCTAGGGCGTCAACTGCGCGTCGCGCCAAGGCATATGCGTTTACGGCAGCACGCAGCCCATCCAAGATCGCTTCCAGGGGTTCTGGATAGATTGCCTTGTTCAGCCGCATGGAGGTCACCAAGCAATGGAGGTGAAAGCGCGTCCAGATGGCGTTAAAGATGAAGTCGGTGACAATCTGTTGGACACCCGCGTCCTGCACCCCCCCAAATGTTACGGGAGTGGATGGAATCTGCGCTACCAGATCGCTGATCCTCCGCAACGTCCAGGCGGTGAATACTGCTTGATCACGAACAGCGGCGCCAAAAGCAGAAAGCCCCTTCTCCCGCAGATCAGCCTCCAACTCACAGAAAAACTCTCTGTTCAGGCGGTCGATTACATGTGGCGGAACGATGAACTTCATCAGGGAGGGAAGCCCCAAGACGGCATTAAGGTACTGGGCGAAACAGGCGTTTCTCCACTCCTTGAAATCCGCGCCGGAGCGCTTTTCGATGGCCGCAAGAATACAGTTCTCCAACAGTTCATACGTCGTCCGCATGAGGATTTCAGCCGATCCCGGCAGTTGCTTGGCGGCACTTTCAGAGATCGGACCCGGGAGCGTGAGTGCCTCACCAGCGCTGGCCATCCCCCAGCCTCGTGACGACACCATTGCCTCGTTCATTTTGTCCCTTCCTAATCTATTGATGGCTGAAAGCTATTCAAAGATCCATCGGCCTTGGAGGCCGATGCCATCGTGCCGCAGGCGCTTCAATGAAATTCGACACCAAGCCGCTACAGCATAGTGAACTCGGGGCCGTATTCTTCTCAACAGTCTTCGGTTCCTGCCCAGAGGACACCTTTCCCGCGACGGTGTCACAGCAAGTATAGTTCACCGATGGGCCTATTGTACAACAGAATTCTCGCCTATTTTGGGGTCGTACATCCCTTGTATCCGAAGGATAGCGTCTTACGCAAGTCTACCCTTGGCAGGACCACCGGCGCTACGGTCTACCGCAACCGGCGCTCGATCGAAACCACCCCGTGATCCACTAGCACGCCGTCCGTCGGATTCATACGCCCGTAGGATTGCCCGTTCACCAGCAGTTCGTCGCCGCGAATCAGCACGTCGGCATCGCGACATGGCATGAAACGGTAGAGCGAGTCTCCGAGCCTTTCTGGCGGGGGCACGCTGGTGCGGTAGCAGTCGGTGACCACCACTCTGTGCGAGCCGACTTGGGCTTGGACGCGGCCTAGCAACAGGTTGTTGGATCGGCTGCAGCCGGATAGCAGAAGCATGGAAAGCAGCAACATGTTCCTCATCCTTGCAAGCATAGACAACTTTATAATGCAAAGTCAAGGGTAAATTTGTGGCGCAGACTGTCAGTCTGCCGGGCCCAGGGGGCACCCCCGACTCATCGGGACGCTCCTGGGTTCGCATTCAGCAAGCGTCCCGATGAGTCGGGACGCGGCAGGCAGGAGTGCCCGCGCTACACCCGGAGTTCGTAGCCCAGCTCGCGCATCTTCCCGATGATGCGCGCGCGGATCTCGCCCACTTCCTCGGAAGAAAGCGTGCGCTCCGGCGAGCCCACCGTCAGCCGGAAAGAGACGCTCTTCTGGCCTTCCTCGAGTGGCGCCCCGGAGTATTGGCGCACGAACTGAATGGATTCCAGCAACGGGCCGGCGAAAGACGCGATGCGGGCTTCCAGGTAGCCTGCGTGCTCGCGCAGGCCGGCGACCACGGAAAGATCGAAGGCGCTCGATGGGTAGCGGCGTATGGGCGTGTACTTGATTTCGGCGTCGCTCAGCGGCCAGACCACACTGAGGTCCAGATCGAGAATCGCCGCGCGGCCCGATTCGACCAGCGACGGGTGCAGCTCGAACAGGCGGCCGGGAGCGTGCCCCTTCCACAGAATATCGGCGGAGCGCGCCGGGTGTTCAAAGGGACGCGGCTCGGCGGGGCAAGCCCGCGCGCCCGGCATGAGGCATTCGGCAGCGCGCTGGAGTTCGAACAGGCCGGAAGAGCCATCGCCCTGGCGGTCGTAGAGCGCGGCCACCAGGTGCGGAATCTCTTGGGGAAGGCCCGTGCCGCGCTTGTGAATCTCGAAGCCGATTTCAAACAGCCGGAAGGCGTCCTTGCGCTTGCTGTTCTCCGTGATGTTCTTCCAGATGCCGGGCAATAGCGAGGTGCGCATCAGCGCCTGGTCGGAAGCAATGGGGTTGGCGACTCGCTCGTGAGCCGCCGGGTCGAAGCCGAACGCGTGCGCGGCCTCTTCGCTGATGAAGGAGTAGTTGTAAACCTCGGTGAAGCCCTCATCCACAAAAATGTTGCGCGCCTCGTGCTGGAACTTGCGCTCGGGATTGCCCGGCGGCACAGAGGACGGAATCAGCGGGGCGCGGGGCGTGATGGAATCGTAGCCCAGCATCCGGCCCACCTCTTCCACCAGGTCGTCCTTGATGGAAACGTCCTTGGTGGCGCGCCATCCCGGCACGGTCACGGAAAAGACGCGCGGCTGC
>DATFYK010000115.1:0-10577 GCA_035315085.1 Occallatibacter sp. | reverse complement strand
GACCGACGCGAATGGCGATACCGTCAAGGTACGCGAACGCAAGGCTCCGGTCGAAATAACCGGCGACCATCCGGGAATGCTTTTGAAGCTGGAAGTCAGCCGCGTCTTCGACATGGCCCAGAACATCATCTCCCGCTACGTGCGCGAGGAGATCGACGCGGCCTACATCGTCTACAACGAGTTCAAGTCGGTGATCGCGCAGAGGCTGGTGGTGGAGCGGCTGTTGCCCATCCTAAAGATCGGCATTCCGCAGATTACCGGCGCGGTCGAGCCCACTGAAGCCGAGCGCGAGCGCGCCGCCGAGGCCGCCGCCAGCGCGGGCATCCCGTTGGAGCCGGTCGATACCGCCGAGGCCGACGAGGAAGCGCGCAAGTTCGGCACCGCCCAGGTGGACTACATCTACGAGCAGCCGGCCGAAGAATTGTTCAACGGCCTGCTGCCGCAATACGTTTCTTCCATGCTCTATCACGCCATGACGGAGTCGGTGGCCGCCGAACACGCGGCGCGCATGACGGCCATGGATTCGGCAACCAACAACGCCTCGGATATGATCGACGCGCTCACGCTGCACATGAATCGCGTGCGCCAGGCGGCCATCACCAAGGAGATCATTGAGATTGTTTCCGGCGCTGCGGCGCAGTAAATCGAGAAGGCAGAACAATGGCAGAGAACATCGGCAAAGTAATCAAGGTCTCCGGTCCCGCGGTAGACGTGCAGTTTGAAGAAGCGACGATGCCGCCCATCTATCAGGCGCTGCGCGTCACCAGCGAGGGCTTTACCGTGCCCACGCCCATCAGCGTGATCCTCGAGGTGGAGCAGCACCTGGGCGAGGGGCGCGTGCGCACCGTGGCCATGCAGGCCACCGACGGCATGGTCCGCGGCATGAAGGCCACCGACCTCGGCGGCCCCATCCGTATGCCGGTGGGCAAGCAGACGCTGGGCCGCATCGTCAACGTCGTCGGCGAGCCGGTGGACGAGCTGGGCCCTGTCGGCGAAACGTTGCGCATGCCCATTCACCGTCCCGCGCCCCTGTTCGACGAGCAGGTCACCCACGAGGAAATGTTCGAGACCGGCATCAAGGTCATCGACCTGATCCAGCCCTTCCTCAAGGGCGGCAAGATCGGCCTCTTCGGCGGCGCCGGCGTGGGCAAGACCGTGGTCATCATGGAGCTTATTGTCAACGTAGCCAAGAACCACGGCGGCTACTCGGTCTTTGGCGGCGTGGGCGAGCGCACCCGCGAGGGCAACGACCTGTGGCTGGACATGACCGAGTCCGGCGTGATCAAGCCGGGCGACTGGGCCAACTCGAAGTGCGCGCTGGTCTACGGGCAGATGACCGAGCCGCCCGGAGCGCGCCTGCGCGTGGCGCTGAGCGCGTTGACCGTGGCCGAGTACTTCCGCGACGTGGAAGGCTCTGACACGCTTCTGTTCATCGACAACATCTTCCGCTTCACGCAGGCCGGCTCCGAGGTTTCGACGCTGCTGGGCCGCATGCCCTCGGCCGTGGGTTACCAGCCCAACCTGGCCACCGAGATGGGCGAGCTGCAGGAGCGCATCACTTCGACCAGCAAGGGCTCTGTAACTTCTGTCCAAGCCGTCTACGTGCCGGCTGACGACTTGACCGATCCGGCTCCGGCCACCACCTTTGCCCACCTCGATGCGACCACCGTGTTAAGCCGCCCGCTTTCCGAAATCGGCATTTACCCGGCCGTCGATCCGCTGGCCTCCACCTCGCGCATTTTGAGCGCGCGCATCGTGGGCCAGGAGCACTACGACGTGGCCCAGGGCGTCAAGAAGATTCTGCAGCGGTACAAGGACCTGCAGGACATCATCGCCATTCTGGGCATCGACGAGCTCTCCGACGACGACAAGATCACCGTGGGCCGCGCCCGCAAGATTCAGAAGTTTCTCTCGCAGCCCTTCCACGTGGCCGAGCAGTTTACCGGCATACCCGGCCGCTATGTGAAGATCGCCGACACGGTGCGCAGCTTCAAGGGCGTCCTCGAGGGCAAGTACGATGACATTCCCGAGCAGGCCTTCCATATGCAGGGCGCCATCGAGGATGTGCTGGAAACCGCCGAGAAGATGAAGGCGACGGTATAAAAGCAGCTACCAGCTTTTAGCCTTTAGCTTTTAGCTTTTCGTGCTACGCGTAATTGATGGACTCAGTGCTTGCACAATGAGCTAAGAGCTAAAAGCTAATAGCTGAAAGCTGGCAACTGAAAGGAGCCCATGGCAGACGAGACAAATCAACTGCGCGTGCGGCTGGTCACTCCCGAGCGCACGCTGTTCGAGCACGCGGCCTCGGCGGTCGAGCTGCCCGCCAAGAACGGGTACATGGAGGCGCTCTACGGGCACGCGCCACTGGTGGCCGAACTGGGCGCGGGCGACGTAATCATCCACGGCGGGGCAGACGGCGAATCCGGCCCCAAATCCGGTGCTCCGGAGAGTGCGACTCACTACAACGTCAGTTGGGGTTTTGCCGAGGTTCTGCCCGACCGGGTCACCATCCTGGCCACCGACGCGCTGAAGCCCGAGGAGATCGACGTGCCCCGCGCCCAGCAGCAACTGGAGCGCGGCCACAAGCAATGGGACGAGGCCGGCGACAGCGAAGACGCCTACACCGAGGCCCTCCGCGTCATCGCCGAAGCCGAAGCCAAGCTGGCCTCGGCGGCGGAAAAGCACTGAGGTTCTTCCACGTCTATCCGGTTCAACCAGAACGGCCGTGCTCCTGAGAGCAGGGCCGTTCTGCATTTAAATGTGAAAGTGAAAATTGCCCGTTGTCTTTCTTTGAAAGTCCACAAATCTACGGTTTGCAGGGCGTTATGATCGGATTCTTCAACACATGCCATCCCTTTGCATCCATGGGCGCCCAATTCGCGTCGTAACACGCGCCTCGGCGATACTTTCCATTCTTGAAGCGATAGACTTCCAAGGTTTTCTCTGAGGCGGAATCATGGAAGCCGAGAACTAAATCGTGATACCCGTTAGTTACCGTTGGCTGCACGGTGAATATCTGGAAGTTCCACCCGTCCCCGCCCAGGATGAGTTTGTAGCCATTATCCGATTTTGAGAATACCCAGAAGGGGCAGTTGCCCGTGGCGCCGCAGCCCGCTTGCACACCCCACGCCTGAGCAATCACCTCGGGCATCCCGTCCTCATTCATGTCAATGAACTTTACGCGGGTGTCTGCCGCAACAGTCCGCAGCTCTTTCTCTGATGGGATTCCCAAATCGGCCATGTTGGGTCTGATTTGCGCGGTGATTGCCTTGATGAGCGCGGCTCGCTCTATAGGATCGAGCGTCTTCAACTCCTTAATCCTGTCTTCGGGGCCGAGCTCCTGCGCCTCGCTGGCTTTCCAGTGGAATGTTGGCCGGGGAGTCTTCGCGACAGGCGCGGGCTGTTGTCCGCTCAACATAACGACCATCGAAGCTAAAAATGCCATTGCGAAGAACGCGGATTTCATAGGAAGAATTCTACGCCCGTTACACACGCCCACCATTTGCAGCCTGCTCAGGATCGATGTATCTTCGTGTGTGCGCAGGGAACAAGCGTGGGCGCGCTTTCGACTGCGCCAAAAGGAAACTCCCAATGCAGCCTGCACATTCAGGTCGATGGATTCATTCCGCGCGATGGTCTCTTCTTTTGGCGCTCCTGGCCATCGCCTTCTCTACTCAAATGGCCTTCGCGGCAACCATGGTGGTTACGGAGGCGGACAAGGGCGGGGATGTCCATCTGAAGACCGGCGACCAACTCGAAGTCCGCCTGAAATCGAATCCCTCCACCGGATACATGTGGTACGTCCATCTCAAGTCAACCCCGCTCCTGAAGCTTGTTCGCCAGTCGGAGACGGAGGCCACCGAGCCCGGCGTCGGCCGGCCCATCGTCCAGGTTTTCACTTTTGAAGCCCGGCGCAGCGGGGAGGGGATTCTGCTGCTGCACTACGTCCGCTCCTGGGAAAAACCCGCTTCCGATGAAGAGCAATTCAACCTGCACGTCGTAATCGAGTAAGACCGCGGGGCAAGTGTGGTCCAAACGCAAGATGCCCCGCCAATCCCGCAAACCGCGCGGCGAAGGCGGGGCACTTGCAAGGCGAAAACTAATTCAACTGCAGGCCGCCCTCAGGGCGTCTGTTTCTTCTTCAAGACCACGACCGTTCCGAGCTGGTTCAGGACGGCCTCGGCCACCTTTCCTGTGGCGTCGCGCTTGAACTCGATGGTGACGCCGACATAGTCGGCGAGTTGGAAGGTTGTGCCGCGCTTGGGATTGAGCTTGTAATCCGGCTGTCCGGGAACGCTGGCAATGAGGGTGTTTTCGCCGCGGAGAGATATTTTGATCGGCACCGGAGATCCCTGAATCTCGTAGTCGCCGGCGAAGGGTTCGATGAAGCTGCGCTGGGTCAGTTGCCGATCGGGCATGCGGGTGAAGACAATGTCCTTGACGTCGGGCTGAAGCGGCATGGAGATGCTGGAAATGTCGCCGTCCATGTCGGTGAGGAACATGACCTTTATCTTCTCGAATTGATCGAGCGGGTCGGCAGGCACCTGGAACTGATCGTAGTGATAGTGCTCCAGCTTTCTGCTCACCTTGTTCAGCGTCATCTTGAAGGCATCGCCGTCGGGCTCGATGGTGATGGTCCCGTAGCCGGGGTTGGAGTAATCGCCGGCATAGTCTTTCAGGTCGTGCGAGGGGTGGGTTCCGAGTTTGCGCGAGGAGTAGCCCTTGTCCTTGGCTTCCTGTTCGGATTTCTTGCCTCCCGTTTCAGCGGCCAGCATGCGCTGGTTCCACGGAACCTGATCGAGACCCAGAAGACGGTCATAAATGTTCATGGTGACGATTTCCGGCACCGGGTTGCCGTTGAGATTGGTCAACACCACCACGCCGATCTTTTCGTTAGGCAGGAAGGCAAGGTTGGCGCTGAAGCCATCGATGTTGCCGCCGTGCGAGACCTCTTTATGGCCCCGGTAAGTGGAGATGAAGAAGCCCATTCCATAACTGCCTTCGCCGTTCTCCTTGTAGGCGGGCGCGCCCGGAATAGCCATCTGCGTGGTCTGCATCTGGACGGAGTTGTTTTCAGAGAGCAGCTGCTTGCCGTCCACCTTGCCGTGGTTCATATGGAAGAGCAGATACTTGCTCATGTCGGTTACGTTGGAGTTGATTTCGCCGGCCGGGCCCATGGCGCAGCGGTTGGGACATTGCTCGTCGAAGGGGATGCGCTTCAATTCGGCCTTCAGGTCGTTGCCCTTGCGATAAGGCTCGCCAAAATCGGCGTTTTTCTGGGTTTCGAGTTCGGAGAAGTTCGTGCCGTTCATCCCGAGCGGATTGAAGACGCGCTGGGTAATGGCGTCCTCCCAACTTGTGCCGTTCAACTGGCCGGCAATATATCCGGCCGTCATGAACATCAGGTTGTTGTACTGGAAGGTGGTGCGCAACGGCTTGCTGGGCTCCAGATATTGCAACCGCCTGAGGATGTCCTCGCGTGAAAAGTCCGACGAGTACCAGATGAGATCGTGGCGCGGCAGACCCGTGCGATGGGTAATCAGGTCGCGGATGGTCACCTGCTCGGTCAACTCCGGAGTGTACAGCTTGAAGGTGGGCAGATAGTCGCGGACCGGCTTGTCCCAGTCGACCTTGCCTTCGTCCATCTCCATGCCCAGGGTGGTCACGGTGAAGGATTTGGTGATGGAGCCGATGGCAAACAGGGTGTTGGGCGTGACCGGCAACTGCTTCTCCAGGTCGCGATAGCCGTAACCCTTGAGGAGGGTCACTTTGTCGCCCTGGATGACGGCCAGGGCCAGGCCCGGCACCTTCCAGTCCTTCATGGTCTGGGCGATGAACTCATCGAGCCCGTCCAGGCTGGGCTTGGCGGCTGGAGCCGCAGCGCCGGCGGCGGGTTGCGCGGGTGCGCGCTTGAAGTTGAGATCGAACGGCTGGCCCTGCGACCAGGTGCCGTCGATCTCCGTCGCATCCTTGTTGACTGTGCCTTCATATGTGCCATGAACGGCATCGACGGTCAGGCTCAGCTTGGAATCCTTGAGGGTGACAGCGGTGACTGGGATGCCGTTGGCACCCTGATCGACGCTGTCCAGGGTTGCCGTGAGGCTGCCGTCCTTGGCTGCGGCGATGTGCAGAACCAGATGGAGCTGGGGCCCTGGGGTAATCAGCGTTCCCTGCCAATCCCCGGCAATTTGCGCTTGCGCGCGGCAGAGCGGCGAGAGAGCCAATGCGGAAAGCGCAACAAGGGCGAGATTCTTCATGAACGTGCGTTTCATCCTTCTCCTAACCGGCGTGGAGGACAGTCTGAAGAGTTCTCCGCGCCATTGCAGTTGTTTGTTGAAGACAAGCGTATAGACCAAGGCCGCGGTTCTTCCTCGTCGATGGACCGTACGCAGATCATGGTGGAATGGTTCCGTCTCTTCCCCTCTGAGAATTGCGGTTGCGATCGTCTCCGGCACGATGGAATCCTTACCCCATAAATCTCTTGGGCGGCATGGACATGAACGTCAGATTTCTCCGCGCCGTTCCAGTTGTTTGTAGAGCACAAGCGAATAGACCACGGGCGCAAGCCCCCCGGCCAACAGAGCGAACAGGGCCGTGAGATAGAGGCCGGCGATCGAGAGCACCAGGCCGAGTAATCCGGCTGCCACAGTGATCCTGGCTGCGAAGCGATGCGTGTCATTCCAGACGCGCTCGCTGGCCAGGGTCCACGGTGTCCTGACTCCAATATAGAAATTCCGACGCACCTTGCCCAGCAAGTTGCCGAATAGAATAATGAAGAGGCAGACTCCGCAGAGAACGGCCCGGCCCATGTCGATCGCGCGCCCGCAATCAGCCCAGAGCATGACGGCATAACTGTAAGTCATGATGCCGAAAAACAGCAGCATCACCTGATGATAGGTTGACCAGAAGGCATCCATCTGGAAGCGCTTTGGCGAGAGCCAGGGGAAGAGCCAGGTCAGCCCCATCACAGCGGCCATGAAGCCGGGGCCATAGAGATAGAGCTCCCACCTGGGCCCGTAGCGGTCGGGCTCAAAGTGATAGTTCCAACCCAGGGGAACACTGGCCGGGAAGTGGGGATACAGGACCGCCGTGGCCGCCAGCGCCGCTGCAATCAGCAGTATTTCGAAGAGAAAAATCTTGCGCGTCATTATTGTTTCACTCCTTTCCGTTTGCCGTCGCCGATCAAGCCCATGGCCCAGGCCATCAGATCCTCGACCACGGTGGTATTCAGCCCATACCAGATCTGCTGGCCCTCGCGGCGGCTGGTAATCAGGCCGGCCTCCTTCAACACTGTGAAGTGATGCGACATGGAGGGCTTGGTCATATCGAACCTCTCCGCCAGGTCCCCGGCCGTCCTCTCCCCCTGGCGCAGCAGGGCGAGGATCTCCCGCCGGGTGGGGTCGGCCAGCGCTTTGAATGTCTCGTTGCTGCTCATGGCTGTTTAGATCTTCTCCTAATTAGATGATTGTCTAAATATAAACGTGAGAGAATTTCCTGTCAAGCACAAAATTCAATCGGCGTTTTGGGGGCATCTCCGCGCACCCGGTTGCAGTACGTGCAGCGCCGCGGACCGGGCCACCCGAGCCTGGAATGGGACACCCGCGTTGTCACTAACTCCAGGTGCGGATGCCGATCACTCCCCAATAAGCGAGGTAAGCGGCGGCGATCAGCAGCGCCGAGGTGACCGCAATCGAGAACCAGCGGACGCTACAGCGAATCTCCTTCTTCCGCGCCAGCCATAAAGCGGCGGCGCTGGCCAAAGAGGCTGCGGCAAAGATCAGCGAGGCGAGAAAAATGCCGAAGGACCATATCGTCATGTGGCCCAGGCGGGCGATTCCATCGCTGCCGGAGGCGGCAAAGAGCCCCACAAACGCCAGCAGGCTCAGCACGGCGATCAGCGGCCACAGCCGCATGGCGCGCTCCGCGGGCCGGCGGCGCTTCTTGATGAGGCCGCCGAAGATCCAAAACGGCGCATAGAGAAGGATGGCAACGAACGCGAGCAGGAACCAGGCAACCAGAGCGATTTCGGCGATGGCAAACCAGGTGGGAATGCGCTTCATGGCGCCGCCGAGGAAGACAAACCGCCCCTCGGCATTGGGAGCAAGCAGCATGGCCGTCGCAACCGGCTCGGGATGATCTTTTTTCGGCAAATACCGGAACTGCTCGCCGCTGACGGGCACAAATGGCTGATCGATCTCATTCAGGTCGGAAAGCAACAGGTTGCCGCCGGCGAACCGGACCCGGTACAAGCCGATCAGGCGCCCCAGAAACTGGGTAAACTGGACGCGCGGGGAGGCGGGCTCGTACCATCCCGCGTAATCCGCGGCATCGGCGGGCAGTGGAGCCGCGGTGGGCACCGGCTGCCTCTGGAGGGAACGGGTAACGTAGGCGCGAATCGCGTCGCCGATTTTGCCGAAGGCCGCGCCATTGCCGGAGTTGATGCTATAGGAATAGCCCACGCCGTACTCCGGCATGTACGACATTTCCGTCAGCCCGCCATCCACGCCTCCATTGTGGCCGTGATATTCGAAGCCATCGTGAAAGCTGGTGTAGTTGCTCAAGCCGTATCCCGCCTTAAGCCCCTGCTGCGCCTCCCAGGTGCGGGTTGGCGTCTCCATGCGATCGATGGAGGCCGCGGGCATGATCTGCACGCCGTCCACCGCGCCGCGATTCAGATAAAACTGGACATAGGCGGCCATGTCTTTGGCCGAGGCGTTGATGGCGCCGGCTGGGCGCAACAGGATGTTCCAGTAAGGGACGGGGGTTTTGCCGTCGGGGCGATAGAGGGTGGTCAACTGCGGCGAGGGCTGTTCGAAGTAGGTGGCGGTCTTCATGCCGATGGGCGAAAAGAAATTCTGCGTGACGTAATCCTCGAAGCGCTGCCCGCTGATCTTCTCGACAATATAAGCGGCCACCGGTGGGCCGGAGTTGCAGTAGGACATGCGCGTTCCCGGCCGCCAGCGGGAGGTGCGCGAGTGGTGGTCATAGTCCAGCCCTTCGCGCAGCGTCATGCCTTTGGCGTCCTTGGCATACTCGCGGGTGTGCATATCGTCCCAGCCGGTGGTGTGCTCCAGCAGGTCCACCACGCGCACTGGGTCGGTCGCCTCCCAGCGGTTCTCAAACCAGATTTCGGGCGCGAGCTTGCGCAACGGGTCCTGAAGCGACAGCTTGCCCTCATTCACCAGCTTGAGGATGGAAAGCGAAGCAAAGGCCTTGGAGGTGGAACCGATGCGGAAGAGCGTCTCGTCGGTGGCGGCCTGATTCGCGGCAACGTTGGATTTGCCCAGCCCGGCAACCCATTCGGGACCGTCCTTGTGCACGATGGCGATTGACATGCCTGGCGTATGCGTGTCGGCAAGAATCTTCTCCAGTTGCTGGCGCAGTTCCGCGATGGACTGCGCGGGCTTGGGCGTCTCGTCCTTCTTGACTTGAGCCGCGCCGGCCGCCGCCAGGGACAAGATCGCCAGCACCAGGGTGAAATTCCTAACCTGCCAAGCCATGCCTTTCCTCATTCACTGCCTCCTTCGGCGATCCCATCCGCCGCCCGTGATGGTACCACGGCCGAGCCGGGCTTCTCCAATCGATTGCCCGATGACTGATTTGCTGTTTCCCCGATTGCCGGCTCTGTGCAACCCGCCCGCGAATCGCATACAATTCCGGAAGAAAGAAAATGGCCAAAGCGAAGAAGGAACGGGTTTTCGAGGTTGCATGCCCGGATTGCGGGGCGATGCTCAAGGTGGATGCGGCTACCGGCCTTGTGGTGAGCCATACCCCGGCGCCGCGCAAGCGGATGTTTGAGGACCTGGAGACGGCGGCCAAGGCCATGCGGGAGCACGACGAGCGCAAGGAGTCGATCTTCCGCCAGTCGGTGGAGGCGGAGAAGAACAAGGAAGACCTCTTCGAGAAGAAGTTTGCGGAGGCCCTGCGCAAGGCCAAGGACGCCCCCGATGGCAAGCCGCTGCGCGAGCTCGACCTGGACTGAAGGCTGCGCCGAGGCGGCCAAAACCAGGTTTAGGCCGATTTCACGTTGCGCGGTGCGCGGGCGGCGATTTAGAGCGATACTGGATGCACCGCTCTCGAGACTGCGATGACCGCGGCCGGGACGGAAGGAGAGAAGATGGTGGTTGTCCCGCTTTCCAAGCCAGCTAACGATTTTGAGATGACACCGGAAGCCGAGAAGTCCGAGTCCATGAACTGGATCGGATTTGCGGCGGGCGGAGCCCTGGTGACAGCCGGTTTGCTGCTGCTGGCGGGCGAGCGCCGTGCCGGGATGGTGGTCGCCGCCTCGGGCACGGCCCTGGCCATGCTCAACGAGAAGGAGACGCTGCACTCCTGGTGGAATGCGCTGCCAGGCTATATCGACCAGGTGCAGCAGGTGCTCAACCAGGTGCAGGCGACCGTGAATGATGTGGACGCCAAGCGCGAGACCCTGAGGCGGGTTCTGGCCCGGTAAGCAGGAGGCAGGGCTTTGATGGAGTGGCCTGCGTATTCCAGGCTGCGGGAAAAGGCCTGTTTCCAGGCAAATAGCCCGAAAAAACATTCCTCCGGGGGATCGATGGATTGGTTGAAACCCATCC
>DATFYK010000114.1:0-45899 GCA_035315085.1 Occallatibacter sp. | reverse complement strand
CTATGTCTGGGTTGTGGGTCACAAGCGGCACCACCTTGAGCCGTGCCGATGGGTCCAGAGTGGCCACACCGTGGCTTATGTCCCGATTCATCCTTACGATGTGAAAGGCCAACCTCCGATCAACCGCAAGGATCGAGTCTTCGCGGTGAACAACAGGAGCGGCCTGCTGGTGGAGCCGGTCAAATTCGAGACCGGTCGCCCGATCCTCTGGCTGCAGTCTCCGCCCAAGGAGTTTCGCAATGCATATTTGGCTCCGCTATCCCGGGCGGATGAGCCGCATATGGAGGCTCACCAGTTAAAGGACGCATTCTCTACTGCCAAAGGCACTGTCGCCGAAGCGCCGGGCATCCAGCTAAGCTTCGACCGCAAGTCGGAGAGCTTCATGATGCACGAACATGTTATGCAGGGAAACAAGAACATGGTCGTGATGGCGCCGATCACCAACCGCGGTGGCAATCTCCAGAATCGGGGCGGCAGTTTTGGCGGAGGACACGTCGGCTTCAGTGGTGGCGGCGGGGGTGGCGGCTCACGTGGCGGCAGCTTTGGTGGTGGAGGCGGTTCGCGCAGTGGTGGTGGAAGCAGCGGCTCCAGTAGTGGTGGTTCGCACAGTGGTGGAAGCAGCGGCTCCGGTGGAGGCGGTTCGCATGGCGGTGGCGGCGGCGGATCGACTGCCAGCAGTTCAAGTGCTGGCAGCTCCAGTGTCGGCAGCTCAGGCGCCAGCAGCCCCGCTAGCGGTGGCTCCAGTGCCGGCGGAAGCTCCCATCATTAGAGCCAGCAGCAAACACATGAAAAGGGCCACTCCGCATGTGCGGGGTGGCCCTTTTTTAATTCTCTAAACCAGGGTTGGTGGATTTCTTCACCTTTGCTGCCGGAGTTACTTCGCCGCAACCAACGGCTGGGTGGTGAGGCTGCCGTCGGCATAGCCTTTGGCGATCTCGGAGATCGGAATGGGCTTGTAGTCGCCGGCGTGGCCAGCCTGGCCGAACTGGGTCATGCGCTGGGCAACGACCTTTTGCATGGCTTCGCGAGCGGGCTTCATGTAGTCGCGGGGATCAAACTTCTCCGGCTGGGTCCACAACACCTTGCGAATGGCGCCGGTGATGGCGAGGCGGTTGTCGGTGTCCACGTTGATCTTGCGGACGCCGTTGCGGATGCCGAGCTGAATCTCCTCGACCGGGACGCCCCAGGTCTCCTTGAGCTTGCCGCCATACTCGTTGACGATGTCCTGCAGGTCCTTGGGCACCGAAGAGCTGCCGTGCATGACCAGATGGGTGTTGGGCAGGCGCTGGTGAATCTTGATCAGCACGTCCATCTTGAGCACCGAGCCGTCGGGCTTCTTGGTGAACTTGTAGGCGCCGTGGCTGGTGCCGATGGCGATGGCCAGCGCGTCCACGCCGGTGCGCTCGGCGAACTCGACAGCCTGGTCGGGGTCAGTGATGTGCTCCAGGCCCGAACCGCCCGCGCCGTGGCCGTCTTCCACGCCGCCCAGCACGCCGATCTCGCCCTCGACAGTGACGCCGCGCGGATGCGCGAAATCAACCACCTTTTTGGTGACCGCGACGTTCTCATCGAATGTGGCCGGGGTCTTGCCGTCTTCCTTGAGCGAGCCGTCCATCATCACGCTGGTATAGCCCAGCTCGATGGCGCTCTTGCAGGTCTCAAAGCTGTTGCCGTGGTCCTGGTGCATGGCGATGGGGATCTCGGGATTCAGTTCGGCGGCCGCCAGGATGAGGTGAAAGAGATATTTGTCCTGGGCGAACTGGCGCGCGCCGCGGCTGGCCTGGATGATGACCGGCGAATTGGTTTCCTTGGCCGCTCCCATGATGGCCTGAATCTGTTCCATATCGTTGACGTTGAATGCGCCGACGCCGTAACCGCCCTTGGCGGCCTCGTCGAGGAGCTGCCGCATGGAAACGAGAGGCATAGAAAATTCTCCTGTGCGCCGGATCAACCGGCGGGGTTTGGGTCCAGCCGCCATTGCGCTCGTGCACCTGAGAGCAGGCAATCAGCCTGTCGGGCAGCGGGAATTGCAATCATCCTCATGGTAGCAGAGACGCGCAATGGGAAAGCGTGCGGCGGAGCACAGGCGCACGTGGGAGAGGCGCGCATGGGAAAGGCGCGGGGTAAGCCCGAAATGGGCGTGGATAGGGCAGGCTGTGGAATAATCTGCCGGTGAACCTTGCCGCCGCTACGCCTTACGACAGTTGGTTCCTGGTGGCCTGCGCCGCCGGGACGGTGCTGCTGCTGCTGGTTTTGATTGCGAAGCTCCGGCTGCATCCGGCGCTGGCGTTGTGCGTGGCCGCGCTTACGTTGGGCGTGGCGTCGGGCATGCCACTGACGCAGGTTCCGCTCTCCTTCACGGCCGGCGTGGGCAACCTGATGGGACATATCGCCATCATTCTGGGCCTGGGCGCGGTGCTGGGCCGGCTGCTGGCCGCCAGCGGCGGGGCAACCGCGTTGGGCAGCCTTTTGGTCGAGAACTGCGGAACCAAGGGCTTGCCCTGGGCGCTGCTGGGCATGGGCATTCTGGTGGGGATGCCGGTCTTCTTCGAGGTGGGGCTGGTGCTGCTGATGCCGATCGTGGCCGAGGCGGCGCGGCGCAGCGGGCGTCCGGCGATCCTGGTAGGCCTGCCTATGCTGGCCGGGCTCTCCATCGTGCATGGGGTGCTGCCGCCGCATCCGGCTGCGATGCTGGCGGCCACGCAGTTTCACGCCGACCTGGGCCGCACCATTTTGTGGGGGCTGACGGCCGGATTGCCCGCCGCCGCGCTGGCCGGGCCGGGGCTAGGTTGGTTGCTGATCCGAAGATGGAAGAGGCGAGGGGCAAAACGCGCGTCGGAGGCGCGGATTGAACGGGGCACGGATGGAGCGGCCGGGCCTCCGGCATCGAAGGTGGAAGCGAAGACAGAGCCGGTTTCCGCGCCGGCTGGCCCTGCGCGGGCCGCCGCGGCCATTCTGCTGCCGGTGGCGCTTATCTTCCTGGGCAGTTGGGCAGACTCGATTACCGCTCCGGCAAGCATCGCAAACCAGATTCTGCATTTTGTAGGCAGCCCGGATATTGCGCTGCTGATCGCGGTTCTGGTGGCTCTCATTACGCTGGGCAGCCGCACTCAGACAGGAAAGATCAAGAGCCCGGAGGGCCTGCGGAGGTTGACGGCGGAGTCCTTTGAGCCCATCGCCAACGTGCTGGTGATCCTGGCCGCGGCCGGGGGGTTGAGCGGGATTTTGCGCGACTCGGGAGCCGCGCAGGCCACGGTCAGCCTGGCCCTGGAAGCGCACATGCCGCCACTGCTGCTGGCCTGGCTGCTGGCCGCAGTGGTGCGCGTGGCCATGGGCTCTTCAACGGTCGCCATGGCCGTGGCCTCGGCGGTGCTGGCGCCCATGGCCGGGCACATCGGCGTGCGCCCCGAGCTGCTGGTGCTGGCCACCGGCACCGGCTCCATCATTCTTTCTCATGTGAACGACCCCGGCTTCTGGCTGATCCAATCCTTCTTCAAGCTGGACCTGAAGGAAACCCTGACCACCTGGACGGTGCTGGAGACGGTGCTTTCGGTGGCCGGGCTGGGCATGACGCTCGTGCTGGCGGCGGCGCTGCGGTAAATCTGCGGAACAGTTTGGAGAATGGCTGGCTTAGCGAAACGACCGTTGGCAGGCGAGCCAAGCGTCCGGATAACGCTCACGAAAGCGGACAAACGCTGGCTCGTTTTCACCGGCACCGTGCAAAAACCAGCCAAGAAGCCCGTGATCGTCGGCCTCACGGAGTTGGTCGAGATAGTCTGCCGCAAGATGCTGGTTGGCCCAATCCGCGACAAGCTGACACAACCGGCGATAGGTCTTCCGATAACCGGCGGAAACGCCCTCACGCTTGTCCAAATGGAGCACCGTTACAGTGGTTTCCCCTTTGACTGAAAATTCTCCTGTTGAAAAAAGATAGCGGGCGGTCAGGTTTCCCGTACCCGGCTCAAAATCGAGAAACTCCCAGGGGTCTTCTGCGGATGGATTGACCAGCAGCGGCGCTCCATCGTCAGTGCGCGGAAACTGCTTTCCTTTGAAGCGGCCGCAATGCGCGCAGGCAATCAGCAGATTCCCCCATACATACATTCGGTCCGAGTGTGGAGACTTGGGCCAGAAATGCTCGATGTCGCTGCCCTCAGAGTCTACGCAGTACATGCACCGTTCGCGCGACCCGGCCATGCGCTTCAAGACCGCATACACTGCGAGAAGAGGCCGCGAGGTGCGCTTTCGCTTCCAGTGTTCCCCTGGATCGAAGCCTGTCTGTTCGCGTTGGGTATCGACCTCTTGCTGGAGCAACTGAAGGGCATTACCTGTCTCCAGGGTCAAGGCCTCTCGTTCGATTCGTCGCATTGTCCACTATTCCCCTTCGTCCGTGGAGACGAACGGAAGCAGGTCCATCAATTCGTCAGCCTCGGCGGCAGAGAGTTTGCCGCCTGCACGCTTCTTTGCTTGCAAGCGAGAGTACCGTGCGCGCTTATCCACCACCGGTTCGGAGCGTGTGTTCGGCATATTCCCGAATGCGGGCGAGCGAAGAATAGTGTCGGGACGGGAAGTAATGACCTGTTGGTACTCCTCTTTCGAAAGAGGGTGCGGCGGATCATCACTGCCCGGTTCAGGAAGCACAAAGAGGCCGTTCGGGTCCGCTGCCTGAAGGATGATCGGGCTGTGGCTAGTGACAAGAAACTGAACGTATGGGAAATGTCGCTTTAGCCAGAAACCGATTTCGCGTTGCCATGAAGGATGCAAGTGGGCGTCGATTTCGTCGATCAGCACGACGCCACTACGTTTGATATAAACCTTGCCGTCTTTATCCTGCTCATATAGTCCCTCGAACCCGTAGGTATGAATCATGTGGCGTAGGATATCAGAAAGAAGGGCGACAGCAGCGCGATAGCCATCGCTCATCTCCGTCCATGATAACCTCGCACCATTTGCATCCCTTAGCCATAGTCCGCCTGAGTCAATACCATCGATTTGTATCTCCCTCGGCAGAAACTCATCGCGCAATATGGCTAATACAACATCGAGTTCTTTCTTTTGGTCCTCTTTCTCTTCGAGAGCTTTATATTTTATGTCCTTCAGCCACTCGTCTACTTCACGAAGGGTTGCCGCTTCGTTGAATAAAGTAACCCATCTACTTGTGCTTGGAGCACTCATCAGGCGCTGGGCTTCTGCGGAGGCCCCAAAGACCCGCCGGAATGGGCCATACCCACATGCAAACCACCCTTGGGGATTCGTACTCCAGATGGATTGATTCGCGATAGGGGCTTTTTTTGACTTTGCAGGCGATTTGGAGACCAAGGCAGGTTCTGGGCCTTCGCTGCGTTCAAATGCGAGGACTGCTTCAAACGGTGCTTTGCTGGGCCTTCCAAGCCTCCGATCATCCCCTGGAACTGAAGCAATTTTAAGTGCTATTGAGGCTTCATCGTTCGCATTTTCTCTGATCCATCCTCGGAAGGTTGGAAGAATCGACCGTGCAACGTCCTTTCCGGCAATGCCGATCGCAATCGCCCGGATGAGCGTGGTCTTACCCGATCCATTATCCCCAGTGAATACGGTCCAGCCTGCATATTCGCCGTTGCCTCGATCGAGATTGAACTCCAGTGACTTGAAGCCACGGATGTTTTTCAATGAAATCTTGCTGATGTACACAGACGGCCTCTTCTACACGGAAAAACTACTTGCCGGTATCGTACATGAATCCTTGGAGCTTGAGGAAGTCGGTTGTGCACCGGTACCCTACAACCCCAGCACCGCCCTCTGCGCGGCGAAAATCTCCTTGAGTCCCGTATCGGCTAGGTCGATCAGTTCGCCCAACTGGCTGCGGGAGAAGCTGCCTTTCTCCGCCGTGGCCTGGGTCTCGATCAGGCCGCCGTCTTCTGCCATCACCACGTTCATGTCCACCTCGGCTGCCGAATCCTCCTCATAGCAGAGGTCGAGCACGGCCGCGCCGCCGACGATGCCGACCGAGGTGGCGGCGACCAATTGCTTCAGCGGCGATTGCTTGAGGGTTCCGGCCGCGACCAGCGCGTTCAGGGCCAGGGCAAGAGCCAGGGCCGCGCCGGTGATGGCCGCGGTGCGCGTGCCGCCGTCGGCCTGGATCACGTCGCAGTCCAGAATCACCGTCCGCTCGCCCAGGGCCTGCATGTCCACCACCGAACGCAGGCTGCGGCCGATCAGGCGCTGAATCTCGTGCGTCCGGCCGCCGATTTTGCCCCGCTCGCTCTCCCGCGGGGTGCGGGTGACGGTGGAGCGTGGCAGCATGGAGTACTCGGCCGTGACCCAGCCGCGGCCCGCGTTGCGCAGCCAGCCCGGCACCCCCGGCTCGATGGTGGCGCAGGTTAGAACCCGTGTGTTGCCCAGCGAGACCAGCACCGAGCCTTCGGCGGTCTGGACAAAGCCGGGAGTGAGAGAGAGCGGACGAAGCTCATGCGGGCTCCTGCCGCCGGGACGGAAGAATGTGCCTGGGGCGTGCATAGGGGGATTGTACGGGAAGCGGGCCGCATCGGGAGTCATGGGAGGGGCCGGTTTCAAGACGGGAAACCGCGATTTGCGCGGCCCGGAACAGGAATGACGAGCTAACCCAATGAAAATCAATAGATTAGGCGGACTCTTCCCGGCGCGGGAGTTCCATTTTGGGAGATAATCTGCCGCAACGGTCCGGCGCGAGTGTCCAGGAATTGGACAGCAATTCCGTTCCTTATCAGGAACTTAGCCGAAGCGTTCTAGTTTGGCACGCTACGTGTATTAGAAGAGGACAGAATCCCGTTGCCAGGGCAGGAACGGGAAGAGCCAAAACTGGAAGCGGCCTTTGGCTTCCAGCTGGTTTGGTGCAGGGATGGGGTTGGAAGGGTGGCGTCAAAGTCAGCAAGAAAGCTAATAGCTAGAAGCTGGCAGCTACAGGAAAGGAAGCAAGCCATGCAGCAGATGGAACAGCCGGCAGGATGGGGCGGAGCGGAGCGCAAGCGGGTGGAAGCGGTAGTGGAAACGCTGGCCATTCTGCGCGGCGAGGGCGAGACCCTGGCGGAGGTGGCGCATGACGCCAGGAACATGGTCACGGCGCTGGGGCTTTACTGCGATCTTCTGGAGGAACCGGGGGTGCTGGCGACCCCGTTTCTTCACTATGGAAGCGAGCTGAGGCTGGTCGCCGCAGCCAGCCGCCGGCTGGTGGAAAAGCTGGTGACTCTCGACACTCGCGGGACTCCGGAAGCCGCTTCCTCCCCTGGCGCCCCGCGCAGCCTGGGAAGGTTGCCCGAGGAATCGACCGGTGGAGAGCGGCTTGAGCGGGCCCGGTCTGAACGTTCCGGGAGCTGGGACTTGATGCCGGCCACGCCGATCGACAACTTGGCCGGAGAGCTGCGGGCCAACCGCAATCTGCTGGCCGCGCTGGCCGGGCCTTCGGTTGCCCTGACCCTGGAGATCGAGGGCGGCGCGCTGCCGGTGAGGCTGACGGGAGAGGATCTGACCAGGGTGCTGGTCAACCTGGTCAAGAACTCCGCGGAGGCCATGCCCGCGGGAGGGCGAATCGCGCTGGGTCTGCACGAGTTTCATGCCGAAGCGGAAGCCGCGTCATGGTTGGTGTTGACGGTGGAGGACAGCGGACAGGGCATCCCCCAGAAGGCGCTGGAAAAGATCTTCGCGGCCGGCTACACCACGCGGTCGAACGGGTCCTCGGCCAGCACAGGAGCCAACGGAGGCTGGACGGGGGCCCATCGCGGGCTGGGTCTGTCCATCATCCGTTCCATCGTGGAGACGGCGGGCGGCCGGATTCACGCCGTAAGCCGCGCCGATCCCGGAGCGCGCTTCGAGATCGAACTGCCCGTCCGGACCCGCTGAATCCGGGTCCGATGCGGCGAAACCGGGCCCCCGGCGACAGGTTGGTCGCTGGGGTGAGGAGACAGGTCCTCGTCGCCAGGGCGGGAGACTGGGACCCCCAGAGATGCCCCGACACTGACCCAGGGGGCACCCCGTTCCCCAGCACCCACTTCATCGCTGGGGTGGGAGACCGGCGGCGGGGGGAAAGAACCGGCCATGCACATTCAATGTACCCAATCACGCGTGAGGCGAATACAATGCTCGAAACAGTTCTAAACCCGAGAACCATGGAGTTTATCCCCCAACTTGTTGAACCGGCGGTGCGGCTGCACCTGCTGGTAGTGGACGCGGACACGGCGGTTCGCTCGGCCTGCGCCGAGATTGCCGCCAGCCTGGGCTATGCAGTGGAGAGCACCGGCGACCTGGGCCAGGCGCGGAGCCTGCTGCGCGGCCACGCGGCCGACATTCTGCTGGTCAACCTGCCTCCGGCAAGCAACCAGGGCCTGGAGTTGGTCTCCGAAGTCAAGCTGCTCTACCCAGAGACTTCGGTGATCGCCATGACCGCCTCGTCCTCGGTGAACGCGGCCGTGGAGGCGATGCGCTGCGGCGCCTCCGACTACCTAACCAAGCCCTTCGCCGTGGACGAGCTTTCCACGGTGCTGGACCGGGCGGCCGCGAGCCACCTGACCGACACCGCGACCCGCCAACTGCGGGAGCGGCTGCGGCTCAGCCAGGGTCTGGGCGCCATGATCGGCCGCTCGGCGGAGATGGAAAAGCTCTACCGCATCCTCTCCAAAGTCGCCCAGAGCTCGCACCCGGTGCTGATCTTGGGCGAGAGCGGCACGGGCAAAGAACTAGTGGCGAGGACCATCCACGCCTACGGGCCGAACTCGCAAAAACCCTTCCTGCCGGTGGACTGCGGCTCGCTGGTGCCCACGCTGATCGAAAGCGAGCTGTTCGGCTACGTCAGGGGCGCCTTCACCGGAGCCAACCGCTCCAAGGACGGGCTGCTGGTCTCGGCCGAGGGGGGCACGGTCTTTCTGGATGAGATCGGCGAGCTGTCGCTGGACCTGCAGGCCAAGCTGCTGCGGACGCTTCAGGAAAAAGAGGTGCGGCCGGTCGGGGCTACCCACCGCGTGCCCATCAAGGCGCGCATCGTGGCCGCCACCAACCGCGATCTGGCGGTGATGGTGGAGAAGGGCGCCTTCCGCAAGGATCTCTTCTACCGTCTCAACGTGGTCAATCTGCGGCTGCCTTCGCTGCGCGACCGGCGCGAGGATATACCGCTGCTGGCGGCGCACTTCCTGGACCGCATCAGCCGCGAGCACGGCACCAAGTTCACGCTCAGTGACGAGGCTCTGCGCACCATGATGCGGCACGACTGGCCGGGCAACGTGAGGGAGCTGGAAAACTCGATTGAACGGGCCTGTGCGCTCTCATCGGGGCCGGTGCTGCACCTGGGCGACCTGCCGACGCAGTTGCAGCAGCAAGGCCTGGAGACGCGGCGCGCCGCGGCCGCTATTGGCGAGCCCTCCGGCGAAGGCGGAGCGCCGGATGTGAAGACGCTGGCCGATCTCGAGCGCCAGGCCATCCTGGGAGCCATTCGCACTCTCAACGGCGACAAGCTGCAGGCCGCTAAGCTGCTGGGTATCGGCAAGACGACGCTTTACCGCAAGCTGAAGGAATACGGCATTACCGAGCCGCTTCGGGAAGAGTAACCAGAAACAGCTTCTAGCTTCAATGTGCCGGGGTGAAGCGCCGAGCTCTCGGTCTGAGCACGAACGAGCCGGAAGCCAGAGGCTAAAAGCTAGAGGCTAGAAGCTAACAACGAGGAGTTCGCGATGAGCATTCTGATGGTGACCGGAATCGAAGGCGCCAGGAACTGCGCCGCCGTGGTGGGCGCGCAACTGGGCATGGAGGTTGAAGTGACGGAGGGACGCAAGGCCGCGCTGGAGGCGCTGCGCCGCCGGGAGTTTTTGGCCGTGGTGGTGGATGAGACCATGGCCGAGTGCGATCCGTCCGCCGCCGAGGCGATATGGGACCGCGCCGGGCTGGCCATTCCCCTGCAGATCAACTTCGCGCTCTCCGGAGCGGCCCGGCTGATCCGGGAGATTCGCGCCGCCCTGCGCCGCCGCAAGCGGGAACAGACGCTGGCCCGCCGGGCGGCGGCGGCGGCTATCGAAAGCGAACTGAAAACCACGGTCGCCGGCCTGCTTCTGCACTCGCAGTTGGCTCTCAACGGCAGCGAAGCAGCCTCTCCCGTCGCCGACAAGCTGCGCGTGGTGGCCGATCTGGCCGGCAGCCTCCGCCAGCAGTTGAACGCGCCCTTCGAGGTCCGCGGAAATACGGCCGCCTGAGCACCTGCGATGCGGCCAATCGCGCCTTCGGCGCCATCCGCGCCAGAAAGAAGCGCGGACGCGAATTTGTTCTTTTAGCCCGTCGGGAGGATCAGGCGCAGAAACTTCATTGCATCGCACGTCCGCCGCGGCGGACCGGGGCTTGTGTTGCCCCGGCGTTTTTTTGCGCCGCATCAATCCGTCGCTGTCAGCCTATCCATATGCCCTTTGACCGAGTGACCCATCCTTGCTGTCATCCTGAGCGAAGTCGAAGGACCTGCGTTTCGCACTCGCCCGCTTCTACCTGCGCCGCCCGCCCGGCAGGGTGGGTGACCAACGCCGTTCGCTCTTCCCGCCGAAGGCCGCCCGCCTGGAGGGCAAGTCCCCCACCGCAGGTGGCCGAAGGCCGCCCGCCTGGACAGCCTGCCGTGAGCGAAGTCGAAGGGGCCAGTCCTGGTTTAAGCTGAATGCAGCATGAAAGATTCCGCTGTACTGCTGATCGATTGCCCGGACCGCAAGGGTCTGGTGGCCCGCGTCGCCACGCTGCTCTACGAGCGAGGCGCCAACATTCTGCATGCCGACCAGCACCAGGACCACGATCTGGGGCTGTTTTTTATGCGCGTCGAGTTTGCTCTCGACGGCCCCGCGAACCCAGCGGAGGGTTCCCCAGTTTCGTCAGCAAGCCCCCGGCTCCTTCAGGCGCCCGATGAGAAGACTCCAATGTACGCCCCGGAATCTGGAGGGGAAGGCTTTGATCTGGAGGGCTTTAAGGCTGCCTTTGCGCCGCTGGCCGCAGAATTGGGGATGCGTTGGCAGTTGAGCTCCAGCGGGCGGCTGCCGAGGGTGGCGCTGTTCTGTTCGCAGTACCTGCACTGCATGGCGGATTTGCTGCACCGGTGGCGGACCGGCGAGCTGGCGTGCGAGATTCCATTGATCGTTTCCAATCATCGCGACGTGGAGAGACTGGCGGCGTTTTACGGGATTCCATTTGATTATTTTGAGGTGACGGCAGACAGGCGCGCCAAGGCCGAGGCGAGGCAACTGGAACTGCTTTCCTCCCACGGGATTGAGCTGGTGGTGCTGGCGCGGTACATGCAGGTTCTTTCGCCGGCCTTCGTCAGCCGCTATCCGGCGGCGATCATCAACGTGCACCACTCGTTTTTGCCGGCGTTTACGGGGGCCAAACCGTACCATGCGGCGCACGCGCGGGGGGTAAAGCTGATCGGGGCCACCAGCCACTATGTTACTGATGTGCTTGACGATGGACCGATCATCGAGCAGGACGTGGCGCGCATCTCGCACCGCGATCAGGTGGAGGATCTGGTGGCCCGGGGGCGGGATCTGGAGCGCATCGTTCTCTCCCGCGCGGTGCGCTGGCACCTGGACCGGCGGATTCTCTGCTATGGCAACAAGACGGTGGTATTCGATTGAGGCCGGGCTTGAGCGGAACCAGAGTAGATGGTTCCCGAAAGGTAGCCCGGCAAGTGGCTGAACCTTGAGCGAATGGGGAGTCTGGAGATGAGGAATTTGCGGTGGAAGGCGGCGGTTTGGGCGGGGAGCGGGCTGAGCGTGCTGATGACGGCTTGCGGCAGCGGCACGATAACGACGACCGCAACAACCTACGTGCTCACGGTGAACTCGACCAATCCGGCCAGTGGCGTGGCCATCACGGTCTCTCCCGCGGACAACAACGGCGCGGCCAACGGAACTACGACCTTCACGCGCACCTATAACGCGGGGACTTCGGTCACGCTCACCGCGCCCGCCACCTCGGGCGGCAATGCCTTCGCCTCGTGGAGCGGATGCGCCAGCACCGTCACCTGCACGGTGACGATGAGCGCCAATACGACCGTCACGGCCAATTACACGACTCCGGTCACGGCGACCTACGTTCTGACCGTCAACTCGACCAACCCCGCCAGCGGCGTGGCCATCACGGTGTCTCCCGCGGACAACAACGGCGCGGCCAACGGAACCACGAGCTTCACGCGCACCTATAACGCGGGGACTTTCGTCACGCTCACCGCTCCCGCTGCGTCGGGCGGCAATACCTTCGCCTCGTGGAGCGGATGCGCCAGCGCCAGCACCGTCACCTGCACCGTGACGATGAGCGCCAATACGACCGTCACGGCCAACTTCGTTGTGCCCGTGGTTGTCGTGACTCCCAATCCCGTGACCGTTACGATTGGAGCCACGCAACAGTTCACGGCTCTGGTTTCCGGCACGGCCAGTTCGTCGGTCACCTGGTCGGTAGCCGCGCCTTCGGGCAGCAGCCTGAGCCCCGGCACCATCAGCACAAGCGGCCTCTACACCACGCCCTATCCGGCTCCGGCGAGCGTGACGGTGACGGCCACCAGCACTCAGGGCGCGACCAATGGCAATAGCGGCAGCGCCACCGTAACGCTGACCGCACCCGCCACGGCCACCGGGCCGGCGCTGACCGTTAATGTGGCCAGCCCGACCCACGCCATCAGCCCGTTCATCTACGGCTGGAATGGCGGCTCCAGCAACGAGGCCGAAGCCGAGGCTTTCAGCCTTCCCATCGATCGCTGGGGCGGAAACGAAGCCACCAGCTACAACTACCTGTACGACCTCGACGCCAAAGGCAACGATTGGTACTTTGAAAACTTTATCGACAACAGCAACCCTCTCAACACGCCCGCCGGCGCTCCCAACACCAGCACGTTCAACACCCAGGTCGAGAACGATGCCGCGGTCGGCGCCACGTCCATGGGAACGGTTCCCATCATCGGATGGGAGCCGGCGGACAACACGAATTGCAGCTTCTCGGTGGCCAAATACGGAGCGCAGCAGTCGGTTGACCCGTACCGGCCCGACTGCGGCAACGGCGTCCTGACCAATGGCAACAGGGTGGTGAACGATCCCACCGACACCTACTACGCGGTCACTCCCGCCACCTTCGATGGCACATGGGTGCAATACCTGGTGAACAAGTTCGGAAACGCGGCCAGCGGCGGCGTGGCCATCTACGAGCTGGACAACGAGCCCAGCTGGTGGGACGGCGTGCATATCGATGTGCATCCCTTGCCCTTCACCTACGACGAGGTGACAAACAACGGCATTGCCGCGGCTGAGGCCGTCAAGACCGCCGACCCGACCGCCGGGGTAAGCGGTCCGGTAATGGATTACTGGTGGGATTACTTCTACTCCAAGAAAGATGTCGAGAGCGGTTGGGGCAGTGGGGGTGGGCCCTGCTGGCAGCCGTGGAGCAATCCGGTCGACCGGGAGGCGCACGGCGGCGTCCCGTTCATCGAGTACTACTTGCAGCAATTCGCGGCGGCTTCCACCACCTATGGCTCCCGGCTGCTGGATTACCTGGACCTGCACACCTACTATGCGGCCACTTACGATGGGAATGGCGTCGCCTTTAGCACAGCGGGCGACACCGGGGAGCAGCAGGCACGCCTGAACTCGACGCGCGTCTTCTGGGACCCGGCCTATACCGATCCCAACGAGCCGCAACCGAACTACCCTACCGACCCTAACTACTACAATCCCACCACCCATGGAAACTGCAATATTCCGCTGCAGGCGCCGCAACTGATTCCGATGGCGCAGGCCTGGGTTGCGGAGGATTACCCCGGCACCAAGGTGGCTTTCACGGAATACAACTGGGGCGGACAGGAGAGCATCAACGGCGCGCTGGCGCAGGCTGACATTCTGGGCATCTTCGGCATGTACGGCCTCGATCTGGCAACACTTTGGGGGCCTCCCGACCCAACCACGCAAGTTCCCGGCCTGATGGCATACGAGATCTACCGCAACTACGACGGAAAGCATTCGATGTTCGGCGACACAGCGCTGGCCTCGACCAGCGCCAACCAGGGCACGCTCTCGGTCTACGGCGCGCTGCGCGCTTCGGACAACGCCGTCACCGTGGTGGTCATCAACAAAACCTACGGCGACCTGACCAGCACGCTCTGGCTCGATGGACTGTTCCCGCCGGGAACCAGCGCGCAGTCTTACCTCTACAGCAACGCGAACCTGGCCGCCATTGTCGGGCCTACCGCAGTGACGGTAACACCAGCATTGGGAAGTTCGCCCTGGAGCATCAGCAACTATACGTTTCCAGCGCAATCGATCACTCTTTTTGTCGTGTCGCAGTAGCAAGCGCACGCCGCCAACGCACAGGGATCAGAGCCGCGCCCTGCCTTTATACTGAGGTGTTTGCCACTGGCAGGCGCGCGGACCGGGAAATGGTCCGTCCAGGAGGACCGGGGTCCCCGGCGACTCGGGATTCCCAGCGAACGGCGGGTGTGTGGTTCCCCCCTGGGCCTGGCGGCTCGATGGGGCGGAAGGAGCGGACAATGGCTCAGGCAGAGATTGGCATTATAGGCGGCAGCGGGCTCTATTCGATGCCCGGATTCACCAACGTGAGCGAAGAGCGCGTGGAGACGCCCTTTGGCGAGCCTTCAGACAACTTTGTGCTGGGCGAGCTGGAGGAGCGCAAGGTGGCCTTTCTGGCGCGGCATGGACGCGGGCACCGCATCCTGCCCTCGGAGCTGAACTTCCGCGCCAACATTTACGCCATGAAGTCGCTGGGCGTCGAGCGGATTCTCTCCGTCTCGGCCGTGGGCTCTCTCAAGGAAGAGCACAAGCCCACCGACTTCGTGATGCCCGACCAGTTCATCGACCGGACCTTCCACCGCATCTCGACCTTCTTTGGCGAGGGGATTGTGGGCCATGTAGCCTTTGGCGATCCGGTGTGCGCCACTGTGGCCAAGGCCGCGGTCGAGGCTTGCGCTACGGTGGGCGTAGCGGGCAAGCTGGGCGGAACCTACGTCTGCATGGAAGGCCCGCAGTTCTCCACCAGGGCGGAGTCGAACCTGTATCGCAGTTGGGGCGCGGACGTGATCGGGATGACCAACCTGCAGGAGGCCAAGCTGGCGCGCGAGGCGGAGATCTGCTACGCCACCATTGCCATGATCACCGACTACGACTGCTGGCGCGAAGGCCACGACGCCGTGACCATCGAGGAGATTGTGAGCGTGCTGCACCAGAACGCCGAGAACGCAGCGAAGGTGGTGAAGGCGGCCGTGGCGGCGATGCCGCGCGAGCGGAATTGCGCCTGCGCCTCGGCGGCAAAGTATGCCGTGCTGACCCAGCCGGATGCGATTCCCGCGGCGGCGAAGGAGAGGCTGGGGCTGCTGTTTGGCAAGTATCTGGGGTGGTAGGCAACTCTTTTGCCGGTGCATTCAGGGTTCTGGTTGTGCAATTTGTTTCGCGATTACGACGTCATCACAGTCGGAGTAACCAGAATGGCCAATTTCACAACAGAAGTTCATACCGTTCTAGCGTCGATAAATGCCGCTTGGCGTGAAGGGCATCCTTTGTCCATGTTGGACCACCTTCATCCTGAAATCACGATGGCCTTCCCAGGGTTCAAGGGGGCCATTCGCGGCCGAGATGCTTTTGTCGCTAGCTACGTCGAATTTTGCGCGAATGCTCGAGTGATTGAGTACGAGGAAAGCGATGAGAATATCGACGTCATAGGAGACTCTGCGATCGCCACTTTTCGTTTCAGGATGCTCTATGAACGCGCCACTTATCGTGAAGATTCGGCTGGCCGTGATCTCTGGGTCTTTCGGAAACAAGGCGACCGATGGATCGCCGTCTGGAGAACTATGATGGAGTTGGCAGAGGAGCGCTCACCTCGAAGCGGCTCCTCTTAAGAAACTCATGGAACTTGTGCTATGTCGAGGCTAAAGCCCAGGTATGCTGTTCCGGATGGCGTTCAACGCGATATTTTTATGTTTTAAGAGGAAAACAAATGGCGATCACCGTAGTGGGCAGCGTGGCCTTCGATTCGATTGAAACTCCGGCGGGACGGCGGGAGCGTTGCCTGGGTGGCGCGGCGACTTACTTTTCGCTGGCGGCCAGCTTTTTTACCGATGTGCGCGTCATCGCCGTGGTGGGCGAGGACTTTGGCCTAGAGCAGGAGGCAGTGTTTCGCGCGCGCGGCATCGACACGCGCGGCATCGAGCGGGCCGCGGGCAAGAGCTTCTTCTGGGAGGGCTCGTACCTCGACAACATCAACGAAGCCAGGACGCATAACACGGAGTTGAACGTCTTTGCGGCCTTCGAGCCGAAGATTCCCGACGCCTACCGCGACTCGGATTTTCTCTTTCTGGCCAACATCGATCCGGTACTACAGCGTCAGGTGCGGGAGGCGATGCCGCAGGTGCGGTTGGTGGCCGGCGACACCATGAACTACTGGATCAAGGATCATCGTCCGGCGCTGCTTGAAGTCCTGAAAGGCCTCAATATTCTGCTCATCAACGACACCGAAACCAAGATGCTGGCCGGCAACAGCAACCTTGTTCAAGCGGCGCGCGCCGTGCTGGCGCTGGGACCGAAGGCGCTGGTGGTGAAACACGGCGAATATGGTGCGACGTTGTTTCACGGATCTTCTCCAAAAGGTGAGAGCGCGGGAAGCGCCTTCCGCGCGCCGGCGATGCCGCTGGAAGATGTCGTGGACCCGACAGGCGCGGGCGACAGCTTTGCTGGAGGCTTCTTCGGCTACCTGGCCTCGTCCGCCGCGGCGGACGAACTCACCTCGGCCGCCTTCCGACGCGCCATGTTCTACGGCAGCGTGATGGGTTCTTTCGCCTGCGAGCGCTTTGGCACCGAGCGGCTGCAACAGCTCTCCCGCAAGGAGATCGACGACCGCTTCATCCTCTTTCGCGAGTTGACCCACCTTGACTGAAAGCCCCATCTCTCGCGTGGAATGGCCGGAGTGGATGGCCGTTCTGGCCGGCTGCGCGGCAGCTTCGATAGCGGCATTGGCGTGGAGCTGGCAGCACGGGGCCATGCTCAACTACGGCGATGCCGTTGCCCACCTCCACATAGCGCGCCGCGTCTTCGATTCGCACCAGCCTCGGCTCTCGCAATTGGGCTCGGTGTGGCTGCCCCTGCCCCATGTGCTGCTGATTCCCTTTGTCCAGATCTACGCCTGGTGGGCTAATGGGTTTGCCGGCGTGATTCCATCGGCGCTGGCTTACCTGGCAGCCTGCGCCGGAGTCTACCGGCTGGCGCGCAACTGGCTTCGACCGGCCGCCGCCGCGCTTGCACTGGCCTTTTTCGCCACCAATCCGAATCTGCTCTACCTCCAAACCACGGCCATGACCGAACCCCTCTTTGTGTGCGAGATGATCTGGGTTGCGGTCTGGCTGGTAGAGTGGCAGGCGGGCCTCGATAGAAGCAATCCAGATCGAAACATTTCGGATCCCGAGAGCCGCAAAAGAGATTTACGGCGGGCCGGGCGGCTCCTCTGGTTGATCGCCGCCGCGCTAGTGGCGGCAATCTTCACGCGCTATGACGGCTGGGTGATGGCGCTGTTCGCCTGGGTGTGCGTGGGCCTGGTGATGGCCCGTCGCGGCCGGTTGCGCTCGCGCTCCTTCTGGCTGGCAAGCGCTCTGATAGTCGCCGCGCCGGCGGCATGGTTTATTTACAACGCCTCGGCCTTCGGCGATTGGCTTTACTTTCTGCGTGGGCCATACTCGGCCAAGGCCATCGAGATACGCACTTCCGTGCCGGGATTTCCTCCGCATCCGGGTTGGCACAACCCATGGGTGGGGCTGATCTTTTTTCTGAAGGCCGCGGAGTTGGACGCAGCCGCCTCTGCGTGGGGCAACCTGCTGCTGGCGCTGAGCCTTTTTGGCACTCTGTGCGCCTGGCTCATGGCGCGCCGCCGCGCCTTTCTGTGGGCTCTTTTGCTGTGGCTGCCGGTTCCCTTTTACGCATACTCGGTGGCCTATGGATCGGTGCCCATTTTTCTTCCTCTCTGGTGGCCCCACTCCTGGTACAACACGCGCTACGGAATGGAACTCCTGCCGGCCCTCGCGCTGGGCCTGGGCTTTGCCGCGCAGTTTGCCATCGCCGCCGTGCGAGAGTTCAAGCCCCGCTGGCCAAATTACGCGGCGGGCGTCCTGTTCGCGCTCGTCGCCCTGAATGCAGTACAAATGGCGCGCGAGCGTCCGCTGGTTTACGTCGAAGGCACAAAGAACCTTCAGGCCCACCGGCCCTATCAAGTCCAGATCCCCCCGGTCTTGCGCGCGCTGCTGGCCGAGCGGCCAGGCAGCGAAATCCTGATGATTACTTCGGTCGATCCCGAGATTGTGGCGCTCACCGGAATTCCGCTGCGGCAAACCATCAACGAATGCGACCTGGAGATCTATCGCGCCGCGCTGGCCGCCCCCGCCGCCCATGCGGCCATCGTCCTGGCCTTCGACGGCGACGAGGTGGACCGAGCGGTCAGGGTGCATCCCGCCGGCCTGACCGCGCTGCGCCGCTTTACGGCCCCCGGCCAGCCCTCGGGCACGCTTTACGTCTCCGGTACTCTCCCGGCTCAACAGAGATAGGTGAGGGTCGATTTCCGAGTAGCAGAGCAACCGTCCGGAATCCGGAAAGAGCGACGGAGCCGCCCCGTGGGCGCATTGGCCTGAAGTCATTATCCGGCAACCTGATGCTTCAGCGCTCCTCACGATTGTCAGCTCGAATGAGCTGTACCCTCTCGAGTTGGGCCGTCACGCCGAGGTAGATTCTCGGCTGATATGACAAGACGGATCTGGTCTTAGCGCGAGGGGGAGTTACCGTCTTGTGTGTAGGCGACCTCGGTGGCAGGCACAGGAACTGGCGTTGTGGGAGAGGCCACGGCCAAGGGGCAAGAGATACATAGAATCGCATGAGATCACGTCATGCTGTGCGTAGTGTCACAAATCGATTTATACCGTGCCGCAGATTCTGAGATAAAATTCAGTATCCAATCTGGTTCAGGCAGCAAAGGGGGATCCATAGCACGGCTCTCCCACTGCAGCCCCCACGGCAAGAAGACCCTTCGAAGATGATCGAGGATGTGGTGAGCGAAAAAGCGATGCACACTCCGATTCTGAAACGGCTTGTCCCGATAGTCCTTAGCCTGGCCGTGACGTCGTTGTGTCTTTTCGGATCGTCCGGGCGCTTGCATTGGTCGAATGCCTGGGCGCTCTTAGGAATCAACTTTGCTGCCAGCGTTGTGAGCACGGTTCTATTTTGGCGCAATCCTGAGTTGCTCGCTGAGCGCAGCAATACCAAAGCAGGCAAGGGCTGGGATAAGCCGCTCGTTTGTATCGTAGTTCTGCTGGGACCCGTGGCAACTTGGATCACGGCGGGGCTGGATATCCGTTTTCAGTGGTCGCGCGGCATGGGCGCCTTGGCATTCATTTCAGGTGTCATTGTAGCTGTGTTTGCCGCCGCTCTCATCGCATGGGCTATGCATTCCAATACATTCTTCTCCTCTGTGGTTCGTATCCAGAAAGATCGGGGACACTTCGTCGTCACGGGTGGCCCTTATCGTTTTGTGCGACATCCGGGTTACACCGGCATATGCACGTTCACGCTCGTCACACCGCTGATCTTGAACTCCCGATGGGCTTTTGTCCCCGCCACGGTGACGGCCGCCGTAACAGTGCTGCGGACGGTCTTGGAAGATCGTACGCTGCAGAATGAACTAGATGGCTATGCCGAGTATGCGCGCAGGGTGAAATACAAGCTGGTACCAAGCATCTGGTAGGGTATTTGCGACGAGTGCCAAATCGCCTTATCACCCGGTGAGCGCGGCAGCCCCTGGCCCCTTCCCGATTGCCGAATCGCGGACAACTGGCCAGCAACCGAAACCTGGCCCATCGCCCCAGGATCGCAGCCCTCAACAAACCGCCCCGCGCGGTGATAGCATCGGGCAAGGAACCTCCATGAGTTCGGCTCTGGCACAGTTCGCGCAACCCTTCAATTTCGATCATTTGCAACAGATGGTCGTGGCGGACGGCGCCATCGACGCGCTGTTTACCTACCGCGATCCGGAGGAAGATTGATTCCCTTCACCAAGGCCCACGCCTGCGGCAACGACTTTCTGATCGTCACGGAAGACGCGGCTCGCGGGAGCGATTGGGCAGTGTTGACGCGCCGCCTTTGCGCGCGCTCGACCGGCATCGGGGCCGACGGCATCGAGTTCTTTGCCTGGACGGGGCCAAAATCCGGCCGCATCCGCCTGCACAACGCCGACGGCTCCATCGCCGAGATCAGCGGCAACGGCACGCGCTGCGTGGCCGCGTGGATGGCCAATGCGCTCGGCTCCCAGCCGGGTGATGCGCTGGAAATCTCGACCGATGCCGGGTTGCGCGTGTGCCAGGTGAATGCAATCAGCATAGCCAGCGGATACACCGTTGACGTAACCACCGGGATGGGCGTTCCCACCTTCGCGCCCCGCGCGGTTACTCTGGCCGGCGGTCTTCAGATTGCCGGCATCGAGGTCTGCACCGGCAATCCGCACTTCGTCATCGTCGTGGACAACGCGGAGTTTGCGGCCGCCGGACAATCATGGCAGGCCATCGGCGCGGAGATTTGCATTCACCCGGATTTCCCCCAACAGACTAACGTCGAGTTCGTCCGCATTTTCAGCCCCACCGAGATCGAGATTCGCATCTTCGAGCGCGGCGTGGGACCGACCACCTCTTCCGGCACGGGCAGCTCCGCTTCGGCCACCGCTGCTATCGCCCTGGGACTCGCCAGGTCGCCACTCACCGTTGTCGCTCCTGGCGGTGCGCAAACCGTGGCCTGGGACGGTCCCGGCGCGGATCTCGAACTCACTGGTCCCGCGGCCTTGATTGCCCGCGGCGAGGCTTGGTAATATGACGCGTCTGCTCAAGCCGCCTTCCGTTTCACCCCGCGCAGGCATCAGCGTGATTGCTTCTGCCTCGTTTGCCCAGCCCGAGCGCGTGGAGCGTGGCCTGGAGGCGTTGCGCGGGCAGGGGTTCGTGACGCATCTCGGCCAACATGCCCTCGAACGCGGCCCGCTCTTCTTTGCCGGCACTCCCGAGCAGCGGCTGGCCGATCTGCAAGCGGCCTTCGTGGACGAGAGCACCAGCGCCATCATGTGCCTGCGCGGCGGCTACGGCTCCAACTATCTGCTCAGCGGGCTGGATCTCAAGCTGATCCGCAAGCATCCCAAGCCGTTTATTGCTTACAGCGACCTGACCGGCATTCAGTTGCGCCTGCTCGACGAGCTTGGGCTGCCCGCGTTTCATGGACCCATGGTTGCCGCCGATTTCTATCTTGAGGACGGCGTGCACCTAGCCAGCTTTCATGCGGCACTGGCCGGTAAGCCGTACAGCGTGGGACCAGCGGAGGGACTGCGCGTCCTGAAGTCCGGCTCAACGCACAGCGTTGCCCGCGGCGTCCTGTGTGGCGGCTGCCTCAGCATTTTGGTTTCGTTGCTGGGCACGCCCTTTGAACCGCGGACCGAAGGCAAGCTGCTCTTCCTTGAGGACACGGGCGTCAAACCCTACCAGATCGACCGCATGTTGTGGCAACTGCGCCAGGCCGGCAAGCTGGACGGCGTCGGCGGCATCGTCTTCGGCGAGATGCTGGATTGCTCCTCGCCCGAAGCATCTCCCGAACTGCTCGAAGAGGTGATTTTGCGCGCTTTCGACGGCTTCGACGGCCCCATCGCCATCGGCCTGCGCAGCGGCCACGTTTCGCGCTCCAACGTCACATTGTCCTTCGGCGTGGAAGCCGAACTAAGCGCCGCCAATGAGCCTGAACTGCGCTTGCTCGAACCGGCGGTGACGAAATGACTCCAACGCCCCGGCACATTCACCTGAGCGGCATCTGTGGCACGGCCATGGCCTCGCTGGCCGGACTCCTGCAGTTGCAGGGCTGCCGGATCACCGGCTCCGACAAGGCCGCCTATCCGCCCATGAGCGATCTGCTGCGCGAGCTCGGCATTCCTATCCTGGAGCCCTACGCCGAGTCCAATCTCTCGCCCGCGCCGGACCTCGTCGTCATCGGCAACGCGCTCTCCCGCGGCAATCCCGAGGTGGAGCGCGTGCTGGACGAGCGCATTCCCTTCACCTCCATGGCCGCGCTCCTGCGCGAAGAGTTCCTCGTGGGCCGCGAGTCGCTGGTCGTCGCCGGCACCCACGGAAAGACGACGACTACCAGCATGTTGGCGTGGATTTATCAGGTTGCAGCGCGCGAGAATCCGGCGCTGGAGCCATCGTTTCTGATCGGCGGCGTGGCGGAGAACTTCGGAACCAGCTTCCAACTTCGGCCCACGCGCACCTTTATCGTGGAAGGCGACGAATACGATACCGCCTTCTTCGACAAAGGACCCAAGTTTCTGCATTACTTTCCCGACGCGCTGATCCTGACCCACGTGGAGTTCGATCACGCCGACATCTACGCCGATCTGGAAGCGGTGAAGACCGCCTTTAAGCGGCTGGTGAATCTGGTTCCGCGGCGGGGGCTGATTGTCGCCTTCGACGGCAGCGCCGACGTGAGCGAGTGCGTGGCCCATGCGCTCTGCCGCGTCGAGCTCTATGGCTTTTCCGCCGAAGCCGACTGGCGCATTCAAAATCTGCGCAGCGGGGCAGCAAGAGGGGGCGGCCTCACCCGCTGGGAGGTGTGGCGCGGCGGCGCATTGTGGGCCGATCTCGAAATGCAGCTGGCCGGCGAGCACAACGCGCTGAACGCCACGGCCGCTGCCGCTCTGGCCGCGGGGCAAGGCATCGGCAAGGAGGCGATCCAGGCGGCGCTGGCCGGTTTCAAAAACGTAAAACGGCGGCTGGAGGTGTGCGCTGAGGTTGCCGGCATCACGGTGATCGACGACTTTGCGCATCACCCCACGGCCATTCGCGAGACGCTGCGCGCGCTGCGCTCCATCTACCCGCAATCGCGCCTTTGGGCAATCCTGGAGCCGCGCTCGAACACCATGCGGCGCAAGGTGCTCGAGTCCGATCTCGTGGCCAGCCTGCGCCTGGCCGACCGCGTCGTCCTGGCCGGCGTCTTTCAGCAGCAGCGCATTCCGGAAGACGAACGGCTGCACCCCGAAGATGTAGTGCGGGCGTTGAATGCAGCCAGGATCGATGCCGTACTCTGCCTCGATGTGGAAACCATCGTGAACCGCATCGCGCCGCAACTGGAGCCCGGCGACGTGGTGGCGATCCTCTCCAATGGCGGCTTTGACGGCATCTATGAGAAGCTGCCCGCGCGGCTCAGCGAGCGCTTTCCTGAAAGTAGCAATGCGATAGGCAAGAGGCAGGCATGATCTCTTCACTCATCTTCATGGCCACGATGGTCATCACTGGGATTCCCACGGCGACTCTGTTCATTCCCTGGTGCTGGCTGACGGGCAACGTGCTGCCGCTTTACAAGGGCACGCGCTTCATGCTCTCCAGCAGTTGCTGGATGGCCGGGGTGCGCTTCCACGTCGAAGGCCGGGAGCGCATCCCCAAAGACCGGGCGTGCATCTTCATGTCGAACCACGTCTCCAACCTGGACCCGCCCGCGCTGATCTCGCTGATTCCGGGGCGCACGTCGGCCTTCATGAAACGCTCGCTGATGAACCTGCCCGTGCTGGGGACCGGCTTCCGGCAGGGCGAGTTCATCGCCGTGGACCGCACCGGCAGCGCGGCCGATGCGCAGCAGAGCGTGGCCGCGGCCCAGCGCGTGCTGGCCAAGGGCGTCCACATGACTACTTTTGTGGAAGGCACCCGGTCGCCGGACGGCCGCATGCTGCCCTTCAAGAAAGGACCGTTCTTTCTGGCGATGGAGAGCGGCGCGCCGTGCATTCCGGTTTCTATCTCCGGCACCGAGACGATACAGGCTAAAGGCAGTTTGCGCATTCATCCGGGCACGGCGCACATCGTCTTCCACGCGCCCATCTATCCCGGCCATTATGCGGCCCGCGAGGAACTGATGCAGGCGGTTCGCGCGGCCATCGCCTCCGGACTGCCGGAGTGGATGCGGACGTAGAGGCGCTGGATGCTATCCCACCCTGGCCGCAAAAATCCGCCGCGGCGGAGCGAGGATGGGGCGCGCGGCGGAAGAAATACACATCTCAGTTTTTTTGTGGAACCCTCATGATTGTCTCGCTTGTCGTGTTCGTCACCATTCTCGTTATGAGCATTCCATCGGCGGTGGTCTTCATTCCGCTGGCCGTTGTTACCGGCAACGTGGAACCGCTCTACGCGGTGGCCTGCTTCATCGTCCGCGCCGGCTTACGTGTGGCCGGCATTCGCGTCCTGGTTGAGGGAGGAGAGAATGTTCCCGCCGGAAAGGCGTGCATCTTCATGGCCAATCACGTGTCCAACCTGGACCCGCCGGGGCTGATTCCGCGGATTCCGGGGCGCACGGCCGCCTTTTCCAAGCGCTCGGTGTTCAAGATTCCCGTCTTCGGCTACTGCCTCAAGCTGGGGGAGTTCATTGCCGTTGACCGAACCGGCAGCGTGGCCGATGCGCAGCGGAACGTTGCCGCGGCCAGGCGGGTGCTGGAGAAGGGCCTCCACATCACCACCTTCGTCGAGGGCACGCGCTCCCCGGACGGCCGCATGCTGCCCTTTAAGAAAGGACCGTTCTATCTGGCCATGGAGAGCGGCGCGCCGTGCGTTCCGGTTTCCATTTGGGGCACTGAGACGATGATGGCCAAAGGCAGCTTCGCCATCAAGCCAGGCACGGCGCACATCACGTTCCATGCGCCCCTGTACCCGGGCGATTATGCGACGCGCGAGGAACTGATGAAAGCTGTCCGTGCGACCATCGCCTCGGGACTGCCGGAGTGGATGCGGAATTGAAGATAAATCATCCTTACAGTAGGCTGAGAGTCCACAAATCTCATGGCGCGCGAGCGCCGTCTGCCGCACCGCAGGTGCCTACGGCTGCACGATCGCGTTGTAGCCATCGTTAAGCAGCTTCTGGCGCCATTTGTCAGCCTCGTCGCGGCTGCTGAACGGGCCGATCCGCACGTGGATCATGCCGTCTGTGCTCTCGCGGCGAGTGGTAACCGCATAGCCGCGCTTGCGCAGGGCATTCACCAGCACATCCGCATCTTCCTGGTTGGTGACGGCGGCAATCTGGACCATCAGCACACCCGCCGCAGGGAGGGCCGGCTGCACCGTCGCGGTCTGCACAGGCTGGGGCAGGTTTGCCGCAGTTGGCAGGGCAGGCCGGACTTGAGGCTGAGGCAACGGTGAGACGGCCGAAGAAGCCGGGACTCCACTCTGCGAACTCGCATCCGGATTGGTGTTCGAAGCCGCGGAGGCCGGCAGATCGGCCACGGCGCCCGGAGGAGCCGGCTGAATATTGTTTTGCGTTATCGCCGAGGGCTTTGGCCGCGAACCGCCCTCCTGCAAAGACGCTTCGGCTCCGGCCTGTGAGGCCGCCGAGGGCTCCTCGGAGCCGTGACGGCCTACTACATACCCCCAACCGAAGCAGAGCCCGCACAACAGAATCAGGCCAAAAAAGATGGCCAGCAGCGCAGTGGAGCTCAGCGTCAGTTCAGTGTCGGGCCGGGGCTGCTCCTCCTCAAGCTCGTCGTCAAAGACTCCACGCATTCCTGTCCTCTGGCTGACGGTATTCTATCGAATTGGTCCGACATGAATGGAGCCGGTTGTGGTTAGCGGCGTCCCACCCTTGTCGAAAAAAACGCAGCGAAGATGCGGCACCCAGTTTGGCCGGTTCGTTCAAGGGCGGGCCACGCCAACGCAATGCCATCACGATCTCTCCGCCGTCACGATGCCGTGCGTGCCGTTGATGTGGCTAACAATCGCCCCGTTCGTATCCGCGAAGTAAAGCTGTTCCAGGCCGCGCGCATCCCTGTGATCGTTCATCAAAAAACCATAGTTTGAAAGAAAGGACTCCATCTGGCCGGGTTCCAGCCCAAAGTGCCACTGCTCATTCACTTTATCCACCGCCCGTGTGGCCGCCGCTTCGCCGTAGGCCGTCCTGTCTCCTCGAAGTACCGATGCACGCACATAGTCGAAGACGACAAGGCTTCCCTTGCCGCCAAGCGTCTCAAGTGTTCGAAACGTTGAGTCGACCGATGCGGGCAATAGATACATCAAAACCCCTTCGAGGATGAAAAGACAGCGTTCCCCGCCGCGAAATCCGAATTGACTCAGTTTTTCGGGAATGGACTGCTTATCGAAGTCAATGGCAACAAACTTCAGGTTGGGTGGAACCGCCATTCCGCGCTGTCGATACCGTTCAATTTTCGCGGCTTGGGTGATCGGAACGTCGAGTTCGAACACCTGCGTGCTTCCCAATTCAGACTGGAAACGCACTGCACGTGTGTCGAAACCTGCGCCAAAAAGAACGATTTGCTCAAAGCGATCGTCGAGAGCCTTTTGGAATGCCGCATCCATGTACCTGGTCCGCGCGATGACGTACTCATACATTCCTCTCGCGGCAAGGCAGCGCCGGAAGACAGCCCTGCCGATTCGCGTGCGCAGAAGCGTCAGGACTGGCAAGGGAATCAGTTTCGTGGCAATAATGTCATCACTTCGGTAGTACGGATCATCCTCCAGCGACGAGGCCGCACGAGACATGCATGTCCACTGCGCTGTGCGCGAGGTCATGGTGTGAATGCGTTTTACATCTGACTTGCTTTTCATGACGTCGGATCCTTCGGGTTCGACAGAAGGATGTCCTGCGCATAACTGGACGTTGGCTGGCGGCTTGGTGCGTAAGAAATCCAGGGTGCCGGGTGCCCAGGTCTGAAAATCCGGACGCGGGCACCCAACAATTGAGATGTATTTAGCGGGGCCAACCCGGCTAACTCCGCTTACTTCTTTTCCGCGTCCAACTTGGGCGGGGCCATTAGGCCGAGCCTGTTGAAGAGCGTCATCATCTCCAGCGGCAGCGGGAAGATGATGGTGGTGTTCTTCTCGACGCCGATCTCGGTCAGTGTTTGGAGGTAGCGCAACTGCAAGGTCATGGGCTGCGTAGCCATCAGGGTCGCCGCGTCCACCAGCTTTTGCGCGGCGTTGAACTCGCCCTCGGCGTGGATGATCTTGGAGCGCTTTTCGCGTTCCGCCTCGGCCTGCTTGGCCATGGCGCGCTGCATCTGATCGGGCAGGTCGACTTGCTTGACTTCGACCGAGATGACCTTCACGCCAAACGGCTCGGTGCGCTGGTCCATGATGGACTGGATACGCAGGTTCAGCTTATCGCGATGGCTGAGCAGTTCATCCAGCTCCACCTCGCCCAGCACCGTGCGCAGCGTGGTCTGCGCAAGTTGCGAGGTCTGGTAGACGTAGTTGGCCACCTTGATGGCGGCGTCGTTGGGGTTGACCACGTAGAGCGTGACCACGGCGTTCACCTTGATGGTGACGTTGTCGCGGGTAATCACGTCCTGGGGCGGAACCTCGAGCACATCCTGGCGCAGGGAGATGCGCACCATCTGTTGTATAGGCCTGAAGACAAAGATGATGCCCGGCCCGTAGGGCTCCGGCGAGACGCGGCCCAGGGTGAAGATCACTCCGCGCTCATACTCGCGGAGAATCTTGATGCAGTTGAGCACATAGAGGACGACGATGGCGCCGATGATCAGAAGCGCGGTCAAGAAATCAGGCATTGGAATTTCCTCACTTACGACGGATTGTACTCCTTTGGCGCTTATGCGCGGGGCTCCGGAGGCTTGGGCGAGTCGGCCGGCTCCACGTGCAGCAGATACCTGTCAAGGCCCACGACGCGCAAGGGCGCGCCGGCCGGCACAGGTTCGGTGGCCACGGCGCGCCAGATTTCGCCTTCCACCAGGACATGGCCTTCGGGGTTGAGCGGCTCCATGGCCCTGGCCCGGCTGCCCACCAGCGCCGCGGCGCCCAGGCGGGCCTTCCTGCGCCGGGCGCGCACGGCCAGCCGCACCAGAAAGACGGTGATGCTCCCAAAGGCGGCGCTGACCGCAAAGGCCACCCAGGGGTTGATGGCCATCTCAGGGATCGGCGCGGCCACCAGCGTGAGGGTTCCAAAGGTCAGGCAGACGATCCCGGCGGTGGCCAGCACACCGTGGCCGCCGAACTTGGCCTCCAGCAGCAGTAGCGCGATCGCCGCCAGCAGCAGCAGTACGGCCGTATAGCGGATGGGCAACAGGTTCAGCCCAAAGATTGCCAGCAGCACCATCAGCGTGCCCAGCGCGCCTGGAACGATGGTGCCCGGCGCGTTGAATTCGAGATAGATGAGCAGAGCCCCGCCCACCAGCAACAGCAGGGCGATATTGGGGTTCGCCAGCCAGTTCAGCAGTTGGTCGCGCAGCGTGGGCCGCAGTACCTCGATCCGCGCCCCGGCAAGATGCAACACCAGCTTTGTCCCGTCCATGCGGGTGATGGTGCGTCCATCCAGCGCGGCCAGCAATGCGGCGTCGCTGGTTGCCGTCAGGTCGATCAGGTGCTGGTCCAGCGCCTCTTGGGCAGTGTAGGAATGGGACGAATGAACGGCGGCTTCCGCGGCCTCGGGGTTGCGGTTGCGCCGGGTCACATACGAGCGCAGAAAGGCCTCCGCGTCGTTCTCGATCTTCTGGTTCATAGTCTCGTCGGGTTTGGCGCCGAACTCGAGCACCGGGTGAGCCGCTCCGGCGTTGGTGCCGGGGTCCATGGCAGCTATGTCCGCGGCCTCCAACAGGAAGAAGCCGGCCGAGCCGGCGCGAGCGCCCGCCGGAGCCACATAGACAATCACCGGGACCCGCGAACTGAGTATCGCGCCAACCATGGTGCGGGTCGAATCCAGCAAGCCGCCCGGCGTGTCCAGATCCACCAGCAGCGCCTGCGCGCCATCGGCGCTGGCCCGCGCAATGGCCCGGTCCAGTTGCCCCTGCGTGACCGGCTGGATGGTGTCGGAGAGCACCAGTTTCTCCACCAGAGGCTGCTGCGCGGCAGCCGGAGCAGCCAACCCGCAGACCACCAGCACCGCTGCCGCAACCAAACCGGCCAGGATCATGAACTTTCGTACGCTTTGAACCATCGCCTGCTCCTTCAGGACCTGCCGTCAGGCCCTACTTCTTCTGCCCTTCCCTGGTCTCGATCTGCCGCCACAGCTCCTGGGCCGCCCGGTTCGTGGGAGCCAGCTTCAGCGCTTCGCCGGCATCGTATCTTGCCTGGTCTATATGTCCAGCCGCAAGGTCCAGCCGGCCCATCACCAGGTATGCTTCCACTGAGGGCATCAGTTCCAGGGATGTGCGCGCCTCCATGCGGGCAGCCTCGGCGTCGCCGGTCCGCTCGCGCACCTCGGCCAGCCCAGCGTGCGCCTCGGCCAACTTGGGGTCGGCGGCCAGGGCAGACTGGTACAGCCGCTCGGCTTCGAGCAGCAGCCCGCGGTCAAGGTAATCCTTCGCCAGGCCAGCCAGCGTCTCGGCCCGCTTCAGCGGCGTCAGCGCAGCCAGCCGCGATTCGTCCACCTGGTCCAGCATCAGCGCTGCCTGGTGGAAGGCGACGGCATCGAAGTTGCGCGCAATGCGCTCCAGCGGGTCGGGTTTGGCGCCGGCGTCCCCCTCCAAGTCGTGTGTGTCGTCCGGTACGTCCGCTTTCGTAACCTGCGGCGGGACAGGCCCCTTCGCCGGTTCGGGCTTGGCCGGCCTGGGCTGGGCCGATTCAGTCCAGGCCTTTTGGACGGCCAGCGCCTCGCTGTCACTGGGGCGCAACCGCAGGCACTGGGCCAATTCCGTCAATGCTTCCGCGTCGTAGCCGCCGCGACGCTTGAGGCTGACCGCCAGATTGAAATGGTAGTCGGCCGCATTGGGGTCAGTCTCCACCGCCTGCCGAAACAGCGCACTTCCGTCGTGCCCCTGGCGGCTCACCGCAACCCCCTCGTTGTTCACCACCTCGGCCAGCGGCAGAACCCGCGCCACGCCCGCAAACGCCTCCTCGGCCTTGGCATAATCGCCGGAAAACACCAGCGACAGCCCGCGGTAGAAACCCGCCTCCAGCGCGTCGGGTCCCAGCGCCTTGGGATCGCCGCGCACCACCTTGCCGAAGGCAGCCGCGGCTTGCTCGTACTGCTGCCCGTTGTAGTCCTCCTGACCCAGCGCCATCCACGCCGGACCGAAATCGGGGCTCATCGCCACGGCCTGGTTCAGGCGGCGCAGCCTCTCCGCCTGGTCCGGCTCCGTAATGCCGCGGATGTACTGCTCGAAGGCGACAAGGCTTAGCCCTGCGCCGGCGGCCACAAACGTCTCCTCGGAGCCCTTGAAGCCGGGGTCCAGTTGCCTGGTCAGCTTCCACGCCAGCGAGTCGAAAACAGAGATCAGGTCCCGCATCTCCCCGCGCGCGCTCACCGCCTCGCTCATGCGCAGGCGCGGCACGTCCACCAGCCGCGCCTCGGCCACTATGCCTGTCCCGTCGGTCAGATAGCTGCCCACCACGATCGAATCGGCGTCCAGCGTCTCGGCCAGCTTGAGCGCGGTGGCCCGCGAGGGATGAAAGCCCTGTGGCAGCCCCACGTGGTCCAGCGCATACAGCCGGTCCGCGCGGCTCATGGAGGCAAAACCCGCCGAGGCCAGCCGTCTGCTCAGAATCTCCGCCGAGGCCTCGCGAATCCACTCCAGGCTGGGCTGGCCGGTCCGGTTGTCAAAGGGCAGCACCAGCAAAATCCGCCCGCGTTCCTCGCTCATGCGGTCCAATCCGGAACGGTCCGGGCTGCTCTCCTGTGCCGCCAGGCCACGCGCGTAAACGGTCATGGTGAGGGCCATCGCAAGCCCCAGCCCCGCGCAGGCAGCTACCTGCCCAACCCAGCGCAAACGAAATGAAAAAAAAGTATGCACAACAGGGTGATTATAGGCGTTGCGGCAATCAGCCGTCGGCTACTGTGGCCGATCCGGCTCTCGCGCCACCGCCTCGAACTGCCGGCTGAACCGGATCAGCGCCACCCACTGCCCCTGGTCTTCCCCCTTCCACACCAGCGTTCCGCCTAACTCTCTGGCAATCTCCTCGGGCGGCAGATCGTGGTGCAGGCCAAAGAATCGTTCCTCCATTGCCTCGCCCCTGGGACCAAGATTCAGCAGCGGTGGAGGGTCGTACTTGGTGGAAAAAACCAGCGCCGCAGAGTACTTTTCCGGCTCGGCTGCGGCGCGGGCAATCTGGCCGGCCGTGAAGTCCTCCAGCCGGTAAACGTCAAAGGGCTGCTTGAGATAGCCAAGCTCGGGCCGGGTCAGCTCGTCAGTCATCGGCCAGGCGGAGAGAACCGTGGCCCCTGGGTAGCGTTTGTTGAGCTGGGCGATGCCGGCCTCGTGCAGCCGGACCACATGGGCGTAGGCCAGGTTGTCCTCCGGGGCAAAGCCGTAGGGCGGATTGATGAACAGCCCCATCACGAAAGCCGCCGCCGAGAACACCGCCAGCCCCTGCCAGTAGGGAACCCGCCGGTAAAAGGTGGAAACCGCCACCAGCAGCACCAGCGGATACATAGGCAGCAGGTAGCGCGTCAGCAGCGCTCCGCCCAGCACGCTGAAGAGCAGCGCATTGACCGCCAGCAGCAGAAAAATGCGCCGCTGGGCCGGCAGGCTGATCGCCGCCCTGTCGTGGCCCTCGGCGTCGGGCCGGGGGGCGAGCAGCATGGCCGCAACCGTCATCAGAACCGGCACAAACAGGTTCATGTGCGCCGTCAGGTGCAGCCCGCGGTGCCCGAAGGCCACCAGAATCCGCAGCGGGTCGAGCGTATCCTGCGCGTTGTAGCGCAGGTACTCCGGATTGCCGAAGAGGAAGCCGGTCCTGGCGTAGTGCCAGGCGTACCAGCCGGCCAGCGGCAGCACGCAGCTTGAGAGCCACGCCGCCTCCCGCCACAACCTGAACCGCGCCGGCGGACTCGCCCGAAAGCCGGCTGCGAGGCTCACCGCGGCCAGGGTCAGCGGGATGGCAATTGCCGTCTCCTTGCACAGAGCGGCGGCGGCAAACCACAGCGCCGCGGCCCAGGGCTTGCGGTCGCGGTCGGGAAGCGCGTACACGAGCCCCCACAGCGTGCAGGCCGCCGCGAAAATATCCGCGTGAGCCAGCGTGCTCTGCGCAAACCAGATTGGATAGAGTCCAGTGAGCACGACGGTCCAGAAAGCGACCGAGCCCACGCCCACTAGGCGCATGGCCAGCCGCCACACCCCAAGCAGGCCCAGCGCAGCCGCCAGCAGCACGGCCTCGCGCGTCACCTCGGGATTAAAACCCGAAACCTTCCACCACAGCGCCAGGTAGATGCTGGGCAGCGGCGGGTGAGCGTTGGTCAGCGTGGTAACGGGGATCAGCGAACCGGTGCGGAAGAAGTCCCAGGCCGCGGGAATGTAGTAGCCTGCCTCGTCCCAGTAGTAGGGCAGGCGCAGCAGGGCAAAGTGGCTGGCGTAGAGCGCCGCAAAAACCACCGGAAAAATCATCCAGAGGGGCAGTGGCGCGTCCAGCCGCGGCTGCATGAGTTTGCTCAAGCGCAAACGATCGCTCCTGGGACCGGTTGAGAACTTCCGGCTTAGTTGATGGGCCCTTGCGAAAAGTTGTGGCTCTTCGGCTCCAGGTTCAGCGTGCCGAAGGCCTGCTCGTACTGCCCCAGATTCTGCCCCAGGATATTCCACAGCGCCTTGGCCTGCTGCGGGCTCAGGTAGATGGCCTGGTGGTTGCGGATGGTGACCTGGTCGGGGCTCTCGCTCGATGCCAGCCCGAAGACAAGCTGGAAATCCCACGCGCTTACGCGCACCTGCACGCTGTTGGCGTAAGACTCGCGGTAGTCGGGGGTCTGGGCAAGGTTCAGTTGAGGCTGTTGGGCGGATGGACTCATGATTCCTCCAGATTACTCCTGCGGGCGGGAATTCCGCCGGTACGAGGCGCCTGCGCTTCCGCGTCTGGCACTGCACCGGATCCAGCTCCGCAGGCCATGGAGAATCTGAGAATGTCTTTGCAGCGTCCAGACTTTGATTCCGGGAGATCGTAAGACAATATACATCGATTCTTCATTTATTCCTTATGTGCAACAGTGTAACCGTCTTCGCTGAATAGTCCTTATTAGGAAGAATCACAGGCTTTTCGCTGAAGGCAAGCTCCGAGAATCCTTACGGGGGATTGCTGGAATTCTTTTGCAATCATCATGTCTTCTTTATGTGTTCTTTGCATTACTAGAGTTAACCCGCAGCAACGGGACCACCTCGGGGCGCATGTGAATCTTCTCATGGATATTCATGCGATCAGTTCATCCACGTGGCTCTGAAGCTTCGGCTGATACGGAGATCGCAGCCGGCAAGGCGCTCCGTTTGCCTTCATCTTTGGGCTGAATTCGTTTGGCGTCATACAACAAACATATTTTCTTGGGAGGAACAGTGCCGATGTATTTGAATCCGAATCGCATTCTGCAAACGATGGCCGGAGCAGTCATGGCAATCGCCCTGACAGCGGGCGCGCAGACAACGCCTGCGCCCGCGCCGGCGCCCACACCAGCAGCGACTCCGGCTCCAGCACCGCTTTCCACGTTCGTTCTCACGGGTCCACTCCAATGGCTGCCGCCGGCGATCTTCGATGCCGGACCGTTGGGCAAACTGTCCGTCAACGGCATCGTGACCGGTTTTTCGGTGTTCCAGAACAATTCCGTGCCGGGAGACGACAGTGCGCAGGCCACTCTGAGCAACGGCCAGATCTTCATTCAGAAGCCGGACGGAAAGCTCCAGTACTACATCCAGGCTGGCGTCTATACGATGCCGACACTTTCAGTGCCGTTTGTTAACGCACAAAATACCGTGAACAATTTCTACGGGCCTGTCCCAGTTGCCTTCCTGAAGTTACCTATAGGAAAGACCACGTCGTTCCAAATCGGCTCTCTTCCCACGCTGATGGGCGCCGAGTCCACCTTTACGTACCAGAACTTCAACATCGAACGCGGCATCGTTTGGAACCAGGAAAACGCCATCAATCGCGGCATTCAGGTGAATCAAACCTTGGGTAAGTACCTGTCCGCCGCGGTCAGTTGGAACGACGGTTACTATTCCAATCGCTACTCGTGGCTCTCGGGCTCGGTGACCCTTACGAAGGGGCCTCATAGCCTAGTGTACGACGGGATGGGGAACCTCGGACAGACCGCCTATCAAACGGCGGCCACACCGGTGCAGAACAACAGCTACATGCACGCGGTGATCTATACGTACACCAAGGGCCCGTGGATCATTTCGCCGTACTTCCAGTACAGCAAGCTGCCGACCAACGCGAAGGTAGGCGTCCCCACGGGTACATCCGCAACCGGCGGCGCGTTCAACGTCAGCTATGCCTTTAAAAGCGGCTTCTCGCTTCCGGCGCGCGTGGAATACCTCACGAGTTCGGGGAGTGCTACCGACGGATCGGTCAACTTGTTGGGCTTTGGAGCGGGCAGTGGAGGCGTTACTTTTACTGTGACGCCAACCTACCAAAAGGGAGGCCTTTACCTTCGCGGCGATCTCGCGTTGGTACATGCAACGAACTACACGCCGGGAAGTGTCTTTGGCCAGACGGGAACGGATGCTGACCAATTCCGGGGCGTACTTGAATTCGGCTTCATCTTTGGCAACAACCTCGTAAAATAGCCGAATCGATGCGTAGCTCCGCAGGGTTTGTTGCCTGCCTCGGCCCGAAACGCTAGTTCATTTCCAACGGAATCGCGAGCAGTCGTAAAAAGATTGCTCGCGACTTGATGACAACGAAGTTAGTGTAACTCGCTGTTTCATTTATCAGGTTTTTCACTAACTTCAGTTTCATCATTTCATCTTTATCTCTTCGGAGTTAGCGTTCTGAGTATCCAATCAGGTTGCTCGCCTTCACCGGAACGCAACCGGTGATGCGGGCGAGTCAAACATCTGTCCTGGCGGCGATCCCACCGGAGCAGCCAGACGAACCACACTTTCCAGGAGAATGCTCATGGCAGATCAAAGCGCACCTCAGATGAAGTCCACCCTGGGCCTTACCGGGCTGACCGCAAACGCCATGGCCCTCATCGCCCCCGGCGCCTTCCTTTGGCTCACCTTCGTCATCCAGGCCGGCACCGGATCCACCGCGCCAACCATGTGGCTGGGCATCTTCGCCGCTCTGCTGCTCTGTCTGGCCACTGCGGTTGCCTATGCTGAAATCGCTAAGCTCTATCCCGGCACCGGCTCCAGTTACTACTACGCTGAGCAGGCGCTGCTCTCCAAGGACAAGGCCTTCAAGTACGCCCGCGTGGCCAAGTTCATCGTCGGTTGGGGCTCGCATCTCTACTACTGGGTCTATCCCGGCGTGATGGTGGCCGTCACCGGCGTCTTCGTTGGCTACGTAGTCGGCTTTCTCTATCCCAACATCATGAGCGGCTCGAACCCTGGGCCAGTATTTATGGCGCTGGTCGCGGTGGTGTTTTCGTTCTTCGTCGCATGGATCGCGTCGAAGGGCGCCGGCGCATCCACGGCAGTCAACATCGCCATTAACGTGGTGCAGATCTCCGCGCTGGTTGTCTTCAGCGTTCTGGCTCTCGGCTATCGCGCCAACCATCCTTCCGGCGCCACCGGCCCCACCGCCTTCCAATATGACGGGCAATCGATGTCCACCTATACCTACCAGTTCGCCACGGCCAAGGACGGCTCGACGATGCGCGACGCCGGAGGCGCGCCTCTTCCGTTGCTGGACTCGGCGGGCAAGCCGGTTCCCTACGTCATCACTTATCCCGAGACAGACTCCAGCGGCAACTTCCTCACCCACAAAAACGCCGCTTCGGTGATTGCGCCGCACAAATTCAGTTTTATCTTCATTCAAGCCACGGTCGCCATCCTGATCCTGGTCGGTTTCGAATCGGTAACCTCGATGGGAGGCGAGGCCAAGAATCCAACTAAGCACATACCGATCGCCGTCATTGCCTCGCTCCTGATACAAGGCCTGGTGTGCTACCTGTTTGAGTATTTCGCGGCCAACTACTTCCTCAACTCGGGGTATACCATGCAGAGCGCCGTCAGCTCGGCGGCGCCCATCGGCGACATGATGATCATCGTCGGCGATTGGTTGCTTGGCCAGGGCAACGGCAAGTACTTCATGCTGGTGGAGGCCTTCACCGTCTTCCTGGCGCTGATCGGAACCACACTCGCGTGCATGAACACCGGCGCCCGCGTCACTTACGCCATGGGCAAGGACGATGAGGCGCCCGAGCATTTCGGCATACTGCACGCCAAGTCGCTCTCTCCGCGGCGCGCCATCTGGACCCTGGCCGTCATCTCCGCGGTCATCGGCGTTATCGCCGTCACGCTGGTCTTCGGCGACGCCGGCGCGCCCACCGATGCCGCCATTGCCGCGCTGCCCCACGGCATCTTCTCCAACTTCGGCTACCCCTCCCACGACACGCTCGCCGGCCTGCCCAACTCGCTGCTCACTGTCACCCTCACCTCCAACTTCGGCACCTTCATCCTTTACGCGCTCAGTTGCCTGTTGTGCATTGTGGCCTACCACAAGCGCCCCGACTACAACGTGGTGCTCCACCTGCTCATCCCAGGGTTCGGCCTGCTCGCAAACCTGGTCTGCATGGCCTTCTACCTCATCAGCCCGGTCTTCGGCCTGGGAACCTTCAAGGAGCCGCTGCTGGCGCTTGGCATCTCCGCCGTCTGGGGCATTTACGGAGCCATTTATTTCCTCCGCTCCTCGAAGATAAAGGGAAAGGCGATCCTGCTCGAATCCAGGTAAACTCTCTCAACTTAACCGCAGCCGCTGGGTGGAGTCTCACCTCAATCTCCTTACGGAGACGAGGAACAGACCCCACCCAGTTGTGCTTTCAACGATTAAGGACATCTGTACATCTCTTGGAATGACTATATGGAACGAATGTAAATCCCACCACGGTGACGTTGAACAACAGCTTACTTGTCGGCAATACAAATGACGATTGCGCGAGTTGCGCCTCAGCGCCATCGGCAGCCTTTTCCTTTACCAACAACGATAGCTATATCGGCGGCATCTGCGGCGGAACTGCTCCGGCGCTGGGTCCGCTGCAGTGGAATGGCGGCCCCACGCAGATCATGATGCCGCTGCCGGGCAGCGAGGCCATCTGCACCGGCAGCACCGCCTTCATCAGCACAACCTTTGGAGACCAGCGCGATCTTTCCTTGCCCTCCGGGGATTGCTCCACCGGCACGCTCGATCAGGGCGCGGTGCAGTCAATGTACCTGACCGTGAACTCCACCGCCGACACCGCCCCTGGCTCCCACACGGTGAACTGCGGCGTCAAGGAAGGCAAGGCCGGCAAGGAAGGGCTCAAGGCTGGGGAATCGGCTCTTGCCACGGCCGTCTTCACGGTCAAGGCCTTTGAGCCGCCGGCGATTCGCTGCTCGGCCATGCGCTCGCGACGCAACCAGATTGAGGATGCCAGCACTGCGGCTGACGCGCCATGTCAAGTTGGCGGCCAAGCCGGATTTCCAGGAAATGTTTATCAAGCGGATGAGGCTGGTCTGAAGCGGCCGGGGGTGTATGATGGGCGGAAAACACCTGTAGGAGGAATTCTCACGTGAAGCAGATAGCGTTGTTTCTCGCAGTAACCGGGATGGCGGTGGCCTCAATGGCGCAGCAGTCGGGTCCGCTGTCGCGGGTCACGCTGGTGGTTCGCACCACCAAGGCTATCAACTATCGCCACCTGAGCGGACCAACGCAGATCGACTTCCGCGGCACGATTCTGCAATCGCAGGCCCGCGGTGAAGCCCGAGTCGAGAGCAGGCGGGGAGCGGTGCGCATTCAGGCGCAATTCGAGAAGCTCGAACCCGCGTCGCGCTTCGGCTCGGGGTTTCTGACCTATGTGCTGTGGGCCATCTCGCCGGAAGGACGCGCGGACAACCTGGGCGAACTCATGATCAACGGCCAGAAGAGCAAGATGGATGTCACCGAGCCGATGCAGGCCTTCGCGATGATCGTGACCGCCGAGCCGTATTTCTCCGTCTCGCAGCCGAGCGAGGTGGTGGTGATGGAGAACGTGGTGCGGCCAGACACGGTGGGCAGCGTCGAGGAGATCGACGCCAAGTTTGACCTGCTCCAACGTGGACAATACGAGACCACGGTTCAGGCAGGCTACGAGGCGCCTGAGGTCAGCTCGCGGATTCCGCTCAGTCTGCTGGAGGCGCGGAACGCGGTCGAGATCGTCAAGGAGGCTGGCGGCGAGAAGTACGCCGCGGAGAGCTTCCAGAAGGCCGCCGAGCTGCTGAAAGCGGCCGAGAGCGACCTGACCCAGAAGCGCGAGAAGAAGGTGATCGACTCGGCGGCCAGGGAAGCGGTCCAGACCGCGGAGGACGCGCGCATCATCACAGTGAAGAAGCTCGAAGAGGAACGCTTGGCGCAGGAGCGCCAGGCGGCGGCGGACCGGGAAGCGAAGGCCAAGGCAGAGGCCGAAGCGTCGGAACGGGCACGGCTGGAGGCGCAGCTCGCCGCCGAGCGCGCCGCTCGGGAGAAGGCCGAGGCGGAAGCGGCTCAAGCGGCGGCCCAGGCCGAGGCGGAGAAACAGCGGCTGGCAGCAGCGCAGGCGCTGGCGCAGCAGCAGGCGGCTCAGGCCGACGCCGAACGCGCGCGCAAGCAGGCCGAAGATGCGGAGCGCGCGCGGCAGCAGGCGGAAACCGAAAAGGGCGTTTTGCGAAAGCGCCTGCTGGACCAGTTGAATTCAGTCTTACAGACGCGCGATACGGCGCGGGGACTGATCGTCAATATGTCGGACGTACTCTTCGATACGGGCAAATACACGCTCCGGGCTGAAGCCCGCGAGAAGCTGGCTAAGATTTCCGGGATCGTACTGGCGCATCCGGGACTGAACCTCGAAATCGATGGCCACACTGACAACGTGGGCGGCTCCGAGTACAACCAGTTGCTCTCCGAACAGCGCGCCGCCACGGTGCTGAACTTCCTGGTGCAGCAGGGCCTTCCCGAGTCTTCGGTGACCTCGCGCGGATTCGGAATGTCGCAGCCCGTGGCAACAAACGACACGCCCGAAGGTCGGGCGAAGAACCGCCGCGTCGAGCTGGTGGTCACCGGCGAGGAGATTGGCGGCACGGCCGAGGCCCCGGCAGCTCCCTAGGCTTTCCATTTGCTCATCCATGCAAGCCCGCCCTAATCCGCGCTCACGCGCGCCCGCGCGTACTGCTCTCATAATCCGAAGTCGCGGTCGTATGCTCAAGCAATTCAGGATCATTGTTCCGCACATTTCCGACACGCTGACCGACTGGCCAGGCCAGCATGTTTTCGGCTGGGTAGGGGCGAAGCAAATCCACAGGCGGCCTTGCCGGAACGTTCACCAGCGAACGAGTAGGCACAGCTTTTGGGGGGTGGGCACAATCTTCGGCACAGTCGAAAAATGGCGATTTTGTAAATGACTGTAAGTTATTGGTGCGAAAGGAGGGACTCGAACCCTCATGGGTTTCCCCGCCAGATCCTAAGTCTGGTGCGTCTGCCAATTCCGCCACTTTCGCGCCTTCTTCAGTCTACCGCCGTGCACACTCGAGGTGGGCATCGAATTCTTACTTGCATTGTCGCATGAACCTGAGGCGCTGCCGGCCTTTCCGTGGCGCTCCAGGAACTCCGACTGGACGTGAGCGGCTGGGCTCGCCAGGAGTCTCAGCAATGCACCCAGGGTGAGCCGCCCAGGAAATGAACCAGGCAACACGCCCGGTTCTGAAGTCCGCCCGCATCAACTCACCCGCAGCACCATCTTCAGCGTATCGCCGCGCGAGGCGGTCATCTTCTCGAATGCCTTCTGGCCTTCCTCCAACGGCAGTTCGGCGGTCCACGGCGTCAGGTCGATCTCGCCAGCCGCGAGCAGCTTGAGCGCGCGCTCGAAGTCCACGGGCGTGTAGGCAAACGACATGGCCACCCGGTGTTCCTTGCGGATGCTGGTCACAAAGTCGATCTCGCTGCGCTCTTTGCCCATGCCCAGCAGCACCACCAGCCCGCCCGGCCGGCAGAGATCGAAGGCCGCCTGCCGCGCCGAGTCCGGACCGCTGGCGTCGAGCACCAGGTCCAGGCCTTGCCCGGCAAACTGGCGCGCTTGTCCACGGCCCTCCTCGGTGGCCGTGTTCACCGCCAGCGTGGCGCCCATTTGCCTCGCAACCGTCAGCCGCGCATCGTTCACATCCTGAACCAGAACCTCGCGCACCCCCAACTGCAACGCCGTCTGCAACGCCAACGAGCCCATCGTTCCCACGCCCACGATCCCCATGCGGAAGAAGGCTGGCGGAGCCGCGACCCGGAACAGGTGAACGATGTTGGACAGCGGCTCGGCGGCCACGGCCCCTGCGTCGGTGAGCTCATCGGGAATCTCGTACACCTGGGACTCGGGAATGGCGACAAACTCCTGAAAGCAGCCGGAGGTCTGGTCCATGCCCAGCAAACGCCAACTGGAACAAAGGTTCTGCGCGCCGCTCAGGCAGGCCGTGCAGCGCCCGCAACTGATGAGCGGATTGGCCACCACGCGCCTTCCGTCGGGTCTGCGTCCCACCAGTTCGTGGCCCATCACCAGCGGCGGAATCCGGCGCCGGCTGAGCCCCAGAAATCCGGAGATATCCGATCCGCAAATGCCCGCGGCGGTAACAGCAATCTCGCTCTCGCCGGCTGCCGGACGCGGACGAGGACGATCCTCCATTTCCACCTGGCGCGGCGCGGTATACACCAAAGCGCGCATCGTCTCTCCTTGAGCGGCTTTTTCATACCGGACCGTCTTACGGCCCGGCAGGTCAACATTGCCATCTTATGGGAAAACACCCCGGACCATGCACTTTGAACCGTCTGCGTGCCCGCTTGGCGAAAATCGAACAAATACCGGCATAGGCCAAAAAAATCGTCTTCGGCGCAAAGTGGAGGTGCGCAATCCAGGGTCTTATGGAAGAGGCAAGACGCCTTGGCGTATCTTGTTAAGAGGACGTAATGAATCCAGTCGACCAGGCCCACCGGCACACCTTCCAGCAGACGCTCCTGAGCGCCAGCCGCACCATGGTGCTGAGCGAAATCCTCAAGCTCGTACTGGACAGCTTCCGCGCCAGCAAGGCGCGCTTTGCGCTCACCGCCCTGGGCATGGTCATCGGCACCGCCTCGGTTATCCTGGTGGTCACCATCGGAATGACCGGCAAGCAATACGTCCTCCAGCAGCTCCAGAAGATCGAGACCAACTCGGTCGAGCTGGAATACGCCGGCGGCGGCTCTACAACTGCTGAGCGTGTGCTCTACAGCGACTCCCTCACCCGCGACGACGAAAAAGCCGTGGTGGCCCAGTTGCCTGGCATCCTCTACTCCTCGCCCATCATCACCATGCATGACCGCATCAGCTTTGGCGGAGGCGTAGTCAAGGACACGCTGGTGCTGGGCGTAAGCCCGCAATACCAAAACATCCGCAACCTGCTCGTGCTCGTGGGCCGTTTTCTTGACGACGAGGACGACTCGGCCCATATCAAGTGTGCCGTGGTCACCGAACTCTTCGCCCGCAAACGGTTCGGCAGCGCGGATGCGGCCGTCGGCCAAACCTTCGAGATCACCGGCATCCCCTTCACCATCATCGGCGTTTTTAAGGAAAGCGTAAACGACTTTGGCATATCGGAGATCGAGGACCAAACCATCTTGATTCCCTTTTCTGTGGCCCGCTATTTCACGGGAACGGAAAATGTAAACCAGATCTACTTTTCTATGCGCAGCATGGACGAGGTCCCTGACGCCGCAACAGAGATCGTCCGCATCGTCCAGGCGCGCCACCGGCCCCACTCGGTCTACCAGGCGCAGACGCTCACGGAGTTGCTGGCCATGGCCGACAGGATTACCACGGCTCTGACCGCGGTCCTGGTGCTGGTTGCCGCCGTCACCCTGGCAGTGGGCGGCGTGGGCATCATGAACATCATGCTGGCCAACGTCCGCGCCCGCGTCCGCGAGATCGGCATCCGCAAGGCCCTCGGCGCCACCTACCGCGAGATCAAGCTCCAGTTTCTTGCCGAGGCAGTCATCATCTCGCTGGTTGGCGGGGTGGTGGGGAGCATGGTGGGGCTGGCCTTGCCGTTATCCATCCGCTTCTTCACCGACTACGCCATACCGATCTCGAGCTGGTCCGTCGTCATTGCCCTAGCCGCGGCCACGCTGGTGGGCGTAATCTTCGGCACCGTTCCCGCCACCCGCGCCGCCCAGATGGACCCCGTGGAGTCCCTAAAATATGAGTGACCCTGAAATCCTGCCTCCCAGCTCCGAAGCCAATCCTGATGACAAGCCCTCCCAGGGCCCGAGTCTCACGCTGATCTATGGCCTGATCGCCTTTGTCCTGGCCACCGCCATCGGCCTCGCCCTGCTGATCGTGCTGCCGTTCTACCGCCGGCGATAAGACATTCCTGCATATGCTGAACGGAGGAGAAACCCTTGCCGACTCAAACCGAAAAAGCCTTGCTGTTCCAGGCTCTTCATCAACGGCCTGATATCTTCGTCGTAGGCAACCCGTGGGACGCTGGAACCGCACGGATACTCACCAGTCTCGGATTCGTGGCTCTTTCCACTACCAGCGCCGGACTTGCGAACTCGCTCGGCAGGCGCGATCGAACGAACACCGTTAGCCGCGACGAAGGACTGCGCAACGCCAGATCGATTGTGGAAGCCACTCCGCTTCCCGTTGCCGCCGACCTTGAAAACGGTTATGGCCACAGCCCGGAAACCGCCGCCGATACGATTCGCCTGGCGGCGGAGACAGCCGGCCTTGTAGGCGGTTCTATTGAAGATTCGACCGGCAATCGAGAGCATCCCATCTACGACTTCGATCATGCGGTGGAACGAATTGAGGCTGCCGTTGCCGCCGCCCACGCTCTGCCCTTCCCTTTCATGCTCGTTGCCCGCACGGAAAACTATGTTTACGGCCGCCGCGATCTAGACGACACCATCCGCCGCTTGCAGGCCTTTGAAGCCGCTGGGGCCGATGTTCTGTTCGCCCCCGGAATCACCCGCACGGAGGACATTCAAACTGTCTGTGCTTCGGTCGGCAAGCCCGTGAACGTGCTGGTGGGACTCAAAGGAGCGCCCGCGCTCTCCGTCTCCGATCTTGCGGCTTTGGGGGTTCGCCGCATCAGCCTCGGTTGCGCCCTCACCCGGACCGCTATGACAGCCGTCATCCGCGGCGCCCGCGAAGTGCTCGATCATGGGACCTTCTCCTTCGCCACCGATGCGTTTTCCGGTTCAGAATTGTCCAATTTCTTCGGCGCTCCTGAAGCCTCGCGCCAATGAACATCAGCGCTTCGTGACCATCGGGGAATGGTTGACGATCACGGCCGGGTCAAGCGGGAAAGGATGGCTGGAACCGGCAGGCATCGGGGTTGCTACTGAATAGTCGCGTCGGGGTTGGCCGTTGTATCGGCGGAAGCGGCGGAAGCATCCGCGCCGGCCGCAGATCCGTTGCGCTTCGGGAGGCTGGAAAACTCGGCTTCGATGCGCCGAATGGTGCCCGCCTGGGCAGACTCGTAGGCCACGCGGATGCCGTTGAAGATGGCGCGGTCGTTCGAGGAGCCGTGGCCGATGATACAGACCCCGCGCACTCCCAGCAGATGCGCTCCGCCATACTCCCGATAGTCCAGGCGGCGGCGGAATTCATTGAAGGCCTGTCGCGAGAGCAGGGCGCCCACCTTGGCGGTGACGGTGCGGGTGAGCGACTGGCGCAACACGTCGCGCACAAAGCGGCCCACGCCCTCGCTGGTCTTCAGCGCCACGTTGCCCACAAAGCCGTCGCAGACGATCACGTCCGCCTGGCCGGAGAAGATGTCGCGGCCCTCCACGTTGCCGATGAAGCGGATGGGCAGAGCCTTGAGCAGCGGGAAGGCCTCGTGGGTCAGGTCGTTGCCCTTGGTCTCTTCTTCGCCGATGGAGAGCAGGCCCACGCGCGGCGACTCGATCTTGAGCACGCTGCGGGCATAGATCTCGCCCATCACGGCGAACTGCGCCAGATTGTGCGCCTTGCAGTCTACGTTGGCGCCCACGTCCAGCAGCACGCACGGATTTCCGGTGGAGCTGGGCATGGGGGTTGCCAGGGCCGGACGATCCACGCCGGGCAGCGCCCCCAGCACCATCTTTGCCGTGGCCATCGCAGCGCCCGTGTTGCCCGTGGTCACAAATCCCGCCGCCTGGCCCTCGTGCACCAGCTTCAACCCCACGCGCATTGAGCTGTCGCGCTTGGTGCGCACCGCGTGCGCCGCCTTCTCCTCCATCCCGATGCGTTCCGAGGCATGATGGATGACGATGGGCAGGTCTTCGTTTTCAAGATGCTCGTCCAGAAGATCGCGCAACTCCGCCTCAGGCCCAATCAGGTGGACCCGCACAGGGAAAGCGCGGCAAGCGAGAATGGCCCCGCGAATCTCCGGCTCCGGAGCCTTGTCGGTGCCTACGGCGTCAAGCGCGATGTCGATGAGCATAGGTGCTGAAGTCTACTTGGTCTCTTCCTTGATGTCCAGGACGGCGCGGCCCTTGTACGCTCCGCACTTGGGGCAGGCGCGATGGGGCAGCTTCTTCTCGTGACAGCTTGGGCACTCAGACAGGCCCTTGGCGGTCAGAAAGTCATGGGCGCGGCGATTCGCGGTGCGGCGCGTCGAATGGCGCCTTTTCGGATTGGGCATGATGCAATTCCTTTCGTCTCCCCACCCGCTTCATCCCGGCTCCAGACCGCACGTGGTCCTGGCTGCCTTCCGGCACAGGCGGAACACCCCAATATCTAAGGGGTAATCTGATTCCTTAGGACTTGATCCGGCCGCGTAGCCCAGCCAGCGCTTCCCAGCGGAGGTCGCTCGGACCCTCTTCGCAGGAACACGGATGGCTGTTGCGGTTTTCTCCGCAGCGCGGGCAAAGCCCCTTGCAGTCGGGCTTGCACAGCGTCCTGACCGGCAGGGACAAAAGTACCTGCTCGCGCAGCACATCTTCAAGCAACAGACTGTCCTTTTGATAATAACCGATTTCCGTCTCCGGCGCTGTAATGGAGCGCTCCGGCGGGCCGGAATCCGCTCCCAAGGGCCGGAAGATCAGGTCGAACTCGGCGCTGAGCGGAATCTCCACCGGCTCCACGCAGCGCGCGCACGGAACCTGGAATTTGCCCGCAAACCGGCCCTTCAACCGGATATCGGCCACAATATTTTTGGGCCCGCGGTGCTCGTGCAGCACCTCGGCCCGTCCCTCCGTGGCCAGATTCCCAACCTGTTCAGCCTCCTGGCCTAAGCCGACCGCTCTCGGAGCCAGCTCCAGGTCGAAATCGATCGGCTCCCGCTCCAGCTCGCTTACCTTGAATTCCATGCTATGAGCCTAAGGCGCGGGCTCTGCTCCGTCAATGCGCCGCCCATGCCAGAGCAACAGAGATTCCCGGCGAACTGCTTTAGAATGAAGCTAGGGCCTGTTAACACTACCTGGGCGGATGGCGTTGCGAGCGAAAATCCGGCCAGACGAAGCCGAGCCCGAAGGCTGTGGCGGGTCCACCGTCGAGGGCGAGAATGAAGTATGGCCGGATTTTCGCCGCAACCCGAAGGGCCGGGGCCAATTTTCCCCATTTCGTCGTCGATCGTCGCTAGCAGACACCCGGTATGCGTCGCTCCTCACTCCTAGAACTGAGAAAAATTGGCTCCCGGCGCCAACCGCCCCAGTAGTGTTAACAGGCCCTAGGGCTGGGAACAAGTAGGACAGGGAACAAGAAGTTATCACAAAATGCGAATGAGTGAAATGAAGAGCCTCCGGTTGAATGGGAGGCTTTTGTTTTGTGGCGTGACCTGTGAGCGAAGAGAAATGCTTCAGATTGCGAACAACACGACGGCGATCACGGCTGCGCCGATGAGCAGGCTCTGCTTGTCAGTGAGCGCGAAGACGACTGGGTCTTCGTTGAGCAGGCCGCGCGAGGCGAGCAGCCATACGCGGCAGAGCCAGAGAATCAAGAGCGGCATAATGATCCAGAGACGTTCCGCGTGCTGGTAGAGCATGGCCACTTCGTGGCTGCTGATGTAGTTGGTGAAGACTACGACCG
>DATFYK010000113.1:0-2234 GCA_035315085.1 Occallatibacter sp. | reverse complement strand
GCTTGCTCCAAGAGAATCCCGACACGGCCACGCAGGACCGAACCCCGTCTTATTACAGTTGGATAAACCGAAATTGTACCTCGGCTACCAGTCGCTAGCGGATATTTTTGCCGGAACGTGAAATTTGCCCGAAGTTACGTCACCGAAATAGCACGTAGCGGCCACCGGCAGTGAACAGGATCACCAGATTCATCGCCACGAACATCAGATCGTAATTCCAGCCCAGCCCGTCTTTGCCCCAGAAGCCGGTGTGCCAGACGTATATTTTCTGGTAGATGGCCCCCGTCATAACAAGGATGAGGCCCAGCGCGGCGAGCTGGGTCAGTACTCCAAAGGCGATCCCCAAAGCTCCAGCCATCTCCGCCAGGCCAATGAAGCGGGTAAAGCTCTTACTCATTCCCAGGTTTTTGCCGCGCTCGTCGGCCTGAAAGAAACTTCTGCGGCCGCTGTCGAAGAACTCCACCGCTACCATGACGCGAAGCAGGAGCAATCCCAGGTCGGTGAATCGGCCCAGTTGCGGAAAAGTCATCGTAATTCCTTTCGCCAGAGGATTGGCCGTAATTGGGAGCATTAGAGTTCTTGCGGGGTTTCAGGCGAAGGTACAGCCGGCTCACTGTATCCGCCGAGACGAAGGCGCGCGGTCTCGCGATTGCCGACGGCGGGAACGTGCTCGGTGGCGGCAGCTAGTCCGAACAGAGGCATGTTGCCGTACACACATTCGTAACGGCCGGCATTGACCACAAAGGTCTCATGCCAGATGCCGACGCTGCCATCCGAGCCGACGCGCTGGTTGAAGTCCTTCCAGGCCTGCAGGTGGGGATCGGAGGGATTGCGGGCGAAGTTCTCCAGGTCTTCGAAGCTGCGCCAGTACTGCACATTCATGACTTCGCGCCAGCGCACCCAGTTCTCGAGGCCCAGCAGGCCCTTAGCGGGGTTTTTCTTCAAAGCCATTTGCATGGGGGGCATGGCGGCAGCAACCGGCATCCATTTATGGACCGCCCATAGTTGGTTGATGCGCATGCCAATCAGGAAAACCGCAAATGGCCCGTCGATTCGGGCTGTGTAACGGCCGGGAAAGATTCTTGCCATGGGAATGTGGATGCCGGGAGCCGCCGGGTCGCACTAGAAAAAGGCAGGGTTGCGGTGACCGGGCGCTTGATGCCATGATGGCGCAACTGTCCTCCGCGACGGCGGTTACGGCTGGCAATGACTGCGGTTCCTATGGGCGGCAGATGGAGGCGACGGGGCCAAGGATCGCTCCTGGCGCTGTTCGCCGTGCTGTCGCTCGGTGGCGGGATGATGGCGCAGTGTCCGGTGGCCAATCCCGAAGATGACCTGCCGCCGCCGCTGCCGACCGTAGTGTCATCGACACGAGGGGGCGAACCGCGGATCCCCGAGTCGGGCTACCTGTCAGGCACTTCCTACGCCAGCGTGTACTTCGGCTTCGTGATGCAGTTGCCCATCACACCCGAAGGCCATCGCATCATGATGCCGCTCATGCCGCCGGGGCAGCACGCACTGCTGGCCCTGGGATTTCAGGAGGGGCATCGCTCGGGAACGCTGCTGATCACGGCTTCGGAGCCGAACAATCCCGTCCATGAGATGACCGATGAGGAACGCCAGGCGGAGTTCCAGGCCTGGGCGAAGGGTCAGCCGCGGCACGAGATCGTCCCACCGGATTGGCTGACGCGCACCGGGCGCTTCTACCACATCGCCAAGCACTCCGGCGATGTGACCACGGTGCAGTATTGGACCTTCATCAAGAACTATCTGATCCGTGTGAAAGTGGCGTCAAACGACGCCGCGTTTCTGCAAAAAACCAAGGAGGCTGTGGTCGGCGTGAAGTTCTATTGTGCCCAGGAAGACGGCACGTTGATCAATGAACAGGGGAAGATCGTGCCCACCCCCGGCGAAGGCTACCAGGGGCCGACCATTCCGACGGCCGTGGTGGACGCCGCTCTGGAGGACAAACCAGCACTCGAGCAGATTGTGCGGGGAGAGGCGTCGGCCGGCACCTACCGCAATGAAGAGATTGGACTGACCTACACCTATCCCACAACGTGGGATATGGTGAAGGACCAGCCGGACCAGCCGGCAAAAGATGCGACCGCGCAACGCACCCGCGACGTCCTTGGTGCCTGCTCGCTCATGCTGTTGCAGCTGACGCCGGCCAACGCAAGCGGGCGGATGATAACCCTGCGCGCCATCGACCAGACCTGCCTGGGACTACCGGC
>DATFYK010000112.1:0-3202 GCA_035315085.1 Occallatibacter sp. | reverse complement strand
GTCTCCACACGCGAGCCTTTCGCGCCGTAGGACGCCGCATACCTGACGAAGTCCGGGTTGCCGAAGCTCAGTCCCCAATCGGGGAATTTGTCCACCGTCTGCTTCCAGCGGATCATGCCGTAGGCGTTGTCCTGCACGATGAGCACCACCAGGTTCAAACCCAGCCGCAGCGCGGTTTCCAGCTCCTGGGAGTTCATCATGAAGCCGCCGTCGCCGCACACGGCCAAAACGCGTCGTTCAGGATAGAGCATCGAAGCCATCATCGCCGAGGGCAGCCCTGCGCCCATGGTCGCCAGCGCGTTGTCCAGCAACAACGTGTTGGCCACCCGCGTGCGGTAATTGCGCGCAAACCAGATCTTGTACATGCCATTGTCAAGGCAGACGATACCGTCCTCCGGCATGACCTGGCGCACGTCGTGCACGATGCGCTGTGGCGTTAACGGAAAGCGGCTCTCGTTGGCCCGTTCGGCCAAATGCGCGAGAATCTTTTCGCGCAGGGGCAAGAGCGCCGAGGCCCTCTTCAGCTTGCCCTCCAGCCGCTCGGCCAGCCGCCCCAGGCTCGGTCCAACATCGCCCAGCACCTCGGCGTGGGGGAAATAGACCTCCTCCACCGTGGCCGGCACGTAGCCGACATGGATCACTTTGGGCCCACCAGGGCCCATGAGGAAGGGCGGCTTCTCGACCGTGTCATGTCCGATGGAGAGAATCAGATCGGCCCGGTCGATGGCCAGATGCACGTAGTCGCGCTCCGAGAGCGCCGCCGTTCCCAGGTAGAGGTTCGACCCACCGGCCACTGTGCCCTTACCCATCTGCGTATTGAAGAACGGGATGCGCACGCGGAAGACGAAGTCCGACAGCGCCTCTGCCAACCGCGGCCTGCTCGCTGCCGCGCCCAGCATGATCAGCGGCCGCTCGGCTTCCAGGATCATCGCCGCCGCACGGTCCAGCGCCGCCGGAGGCGCCACTGGAGGCTCGATCGGATGCGGCGGCACGGGCACGAGGTCGGGCCCTTCTTCCCGAGCGATGTCCTCCGGCAGCTCCAGATGCACGGGACCCGGCCGTTCCTGCTGCGCGACCCGGAACGCCTCGCGTACCATCGTCGGGATCGTTACCGCACTGACGATTTGGCGCGCCAGCTTGGTCAGCGGCGTCATGCTCGCGACCACGTCCACGATTTGAAAGCGGGCCTGTTTGCGAGTAAGGATTCCCTTCTGACCCGTGATCATGATCATCGGCATGGCGCCGAGAAGCGCATAGGCCGCTCCGGTCGAGAAGTTTAGCGCCCCCGGTCCCAGTGTGCTGAGACATACTCCCGCCTTGCCCGTCAGCCGCCCATAGGTTGCCGCCAAGAAGGCGGCCGCCTGCTCGTGGCGCGTCAAGACGAACTCGATCTTCGAGGAGCGCAGCGACTCCAAAACGTCCAGGTTTTCCTCACCCGGAACTCCAAAGATTCGCTCAACGCCCTCGTTCTCCAGCGCGGCGACAAGCAGGTCAGATCCCTTCCTCATCGGCAACCTCCCTGGTGCTGACTGCAAAGATCGAAAAGCTCTTCTCCATGATGCCTTTTCCTCAAAATCCTGAGACTGGTCTTTATATTACTTTTATCGTTCTAAAAGGCTACTTTTTACCTTCCTTTGGGTCGGTTGGTGGACGTTCAGGGTGGGGAGGGGGATCGTGAATCGCGATTTGCGGCATCTGTCAAATCGGTTTCATCGGAACAGATTCGCTGGAGAGGAAGATAGGGCAACTCGCTTACCGGAATAAGAGCTTGCAACTAACTAAATAGTTAGTTATATTGACCGGAGATGAAGACTCTTCCAGCTCAAGAGCCCCGCAGGACCAAACGAGACGCGGTCGCCACCAAAGCCGCTATTGTCGCCGCCGCACTGGAGGAGTTTGCCGGGCTCGGCCTGGCCGGAGCGCGAATAGACGAGATCGCTAGGTCCGCTCGGGTCAATAAAGCGCTCCTTTACTATTACTTTGAGAGTAAGGAGCACCTGTACCAGGGCGTCGTTGAACAGATGTTCGTGGCCATGACCGGTGCGCTTCGCGCTGCCCTTGGGACAGCCGACGGACCCCGAGAGAAGCTGCTGGCGTTCCTGGACGCCAATTTCAAGGTGCTGGCCGGGAAGCCCGCCTACGCGCGCCTCTTGGAGCAGGAGATGGATATTGTGAAGGCTTTCTTGAACAATTTGAAGCCCGATACGGCGCCCAAGTTCTTTCAGCGGATTGCGCCTTTATTGACGGAGTTCAGAGCGGTCCTTGAAGAAGGGGTTAAATGCGGGGTTTTTCGTACGATCGATATCGACGCGGTTTTGCCGCTCTTGCTCATGCTGGTGCGCACGGCGGTGAGAGGCATTCCGTTGGCCGGCAAATTCATTTCCCCGTCCAGGAAGGTATCAGCTCAAAGGCGGCGGGCGGCGGCGATTGACTTTATCACCTGCGCTCTTTTTACGGACAACGCGCAGAGCGGGAGGAGCCCGAAACCGGGACTAAGCCAATGAAAGGGCGAGCGGCGATCACAATATTTTTAGCGATCCTCTTTGCAGCAGCCACGCTATACTTCTACTTTTTTACCGAGCACAGCGACGGGTTAATCCTCGAGGGCATCGTTGACGCAAACCAGGTGGTTGTCAGCCCAAAGGTCCAGGGCATCTTAGAGCGACTCGACGTTGATGAGGGTAGCTCAGTCCGGGCGGGCGAATTAATCGCTACGCTCGATACCGCCGAGCTAGACGCCGATATGCAAGCTGACCGGGCGAGCGTTGAAAATTTGCGGGCGCAGTTGGCTCAAGCCCAATCCAACTATCAACTGGCGCTCACCGAGACGGCCGGTGACCTGGCCGGCGCGCAGGCCAGACTTTCGATGGCAAAAGCCCAGCTTGAGCAATCCCAATCGCAGCTTGAACGCGTCCGAAACGATTTTCAGAGGACGGAGGCGCTTTCAACGCACGGAGTCTCCGCCAAACAAGATCTTGATCATTGGACCGCTGACCTACGAACCCAGCAGGCCACGGTAGTCGCACAAACTGAACAGGTGCGCGCTGCTGAGGCAGATCTGGTGCACGCGCAAGCGGGCCAGTATCGCAAGAGCGCCGCCCAGAGCGCGGTGGAATCGGCACAAGCGCAGCTGCACAATGCCGAATCTGAGCTGGTTGCTGCGAAATCGCGGCTCAGCTATACCCAGGTAGTGGCGCCGATC
>DATFYK010000111.1:0-54446 GCA_035315085.1 Occallatibacter sp. | reverse complement strand
ATCACCGACTTGAACTCGTTGTAGACGATGTAGGCGGCGTCGATCTCCTCACGCACGTAGCGGGAGATGATGTTCTCGGCCAGCGCAAAGACGCGGCTGACCTCCAGCTTCAAAAGCATTCCCGGATGGTCGCCGGTGACTTCGACCGGGGCCTTGCGCTCCCGCACTTTGATGACGTGGCCGCTCTCGTCGGTCTGCTCGGCGTAAACCGCGGAGGGATAGTGCCGCCGCATCTGGTCGCGGCCCTTGCGGCCCACAGCCTCGATGTCAATCTCCTTGTTGGTATTCCCCCCAAAGAACTGGTAGGCGGTCTTGAGAATGTTGGCGTTGAAGGCGCCGGCAAATCCCTTGTCGCCGGTGATGATCACCAGCAGCACCCGCTTCTCCGGCCGCGTGGCGAAGAGCGGATGGCGCAACTCGCCGGTGGCCGGATCAAAGATCTCAGCGCGACGAGTCAGCGATTCCAGCACGCTGGTAATCATCCGGGCGTAGGGCCGGGCCGCCAGCGCCCGCTCCTGCGCGCGCCGCAGTTTCGCCGCCGAAACCATCTTCATGGCCTTGGTGATCTGCCGCGTGTTCTTCACGCTGCGAATCCGACGCCGTAGATCTAAGACATTCGCCATGTTCTTCCGAGCTTCTAGCCTCTAGCTACTAGCTTCTAGCTTTCGGCTTCCAAATCCAGTTTCCAGTCTTCAGCTTTTAGCTAAAAGCTAAGAGCTGAGAGCCTCCACTTACGCCGGCGTCGCCGCCGCCAGCTCCGCCTTGAAGTTGGCTGAGTATTCTTTCAGCGCCGCGTGCAGCCGGTTGCGCAGATCATCGTCCAGCGCCTTCTTCGCGGTCAGGTCTTCGATCAGCGCGGTCTGCGCGCTCTCAAAGTACTTGTACAATCCATTCTCGAAGGCGCGAATGTCGGAGACCTGCAGATCGTCCAGGTAGCCCTGCGTGCCGGCAAAGAGAATCACCGCCTGCTGCTGCCAGGTAAGCGGCTGGAACTGCGGCTGCTTGAGCAGTTCCGTCAGGCGCGCTCCGCGGTTGAGCTGCTTCTGGGTCAGCGGGTCCAGGTCGGAGCCGAACTGCGCGAAGGCGGCCAGTTCGCGGTATTGCGCCAGGTCCAGCTTGAGCGTGGCGCCTACCTGCTTGACCGCCTTGATGGCCGCCGAGAAGCCCACGCGCGAAACCGAAAGGCCCACGTTCACCGCCGGACGCACGCCGGAGTTGAACAGGTCGGTTTCCAAAAAGATCTGCCCGTCGGTGATGGAGATGACGTTGGTGGGAATGTAGGCCGATACGTCGCCGGCCTGGGTCTCGATGACCGGCAGCGCGGTCAAGCTACCGCCGCCCCTCTTGTCGCTGAGCTTGGAGGCGCGCTCCAGCAGCCGCGAGTGGAGATAGAAGACGTCGCCGGGATAGGCTTCGCGGCCCGGCGGACGGCGCAGCAGCAGCGAAATCTCGCGGTAGGCCATGGCGTGTTTGGAGAGATCGTCGTACATCACCAGCGCGTGGCGGCCGTTGTCGCGGAAGTACTCGCCGATGGCGCAAGCCGCATAGGGGGCGATGTACAGCATCGGCGCCGGCTCGGAGGCCGAGGCGGCCACGACGACCGTGTGCCCCATCGCTCCGGCTTCGGTCAACGTCTGCACCACCTGGGCGATGGAGGAGCGCTTCTGGCCGACGGCGCAGTAGATGCAGATCAGATCGTTCTTGGCGTTGTTGATGATGGTGTCCAGCAGCACCGCTGTCTTGCCCGTTTGTCTATCTCCAATGATCAACTCGCGCTGGCCGCGGCCGATGGGAATCATGGAGTCGATGGCCTTGAGGCCGGTGGCCATAGGCTCGCGCACCGGCTGGCGGTCGACGATGCCCGGCGCCAGACGCTCGATGGGCAGCCTGGCCGTGGAGGCGATGGGGCCCTTGTCGTCGATGGGCGCCCCCAGCGCGTCCACCACGCGGCCGATCATGCCCTCGCCCACCGGCACGCTCAAGATGGTTCCGGTGCGCTTCACCTCATCGCCTTCGCTCAGCTCGGTGTAGTCGCCCAGAATCACAGCGCCCACCGAATCCTCTTCCAGGCTCAGGGCCAGCCCGGCCACGCCGTGCGGAAAGCTGAGCAGTTCGCCGGCCATCACCTTGTCCAGTCCATGAAGGCGGGCAATGCCGTCGCCCAGCGATGTGATGGTTCCGACTTCGTCCACCTGGACCTTCGCGTCGTAGTTCGCGATCTGCTCGCGAAGAAGCTGCGTAATCTCGTCTGCCTTGATCTGAGCCATTTTCGATCCTGTTCTTAATTCCTGATTCCTGATCACTAGCCTCTAGCTTCTAGCTACTAGCCTGTCTTCACCGCGCCTTGCGCTCACATAAAAACCCGAACCGCCAAACCGAGCAAGAAGGAGCTAGCGGTAGAAGCTAGCAGCTAGGAGCTAATCAACGCTTCCTTCAACCTCTCCAGCCGGCCGCGCATCGAACCGTCGTAGACCGTGGAGCCGATGCGCACCACCGTGCCGCCGAGGATGGATGTGTCCAGCTTGAAGCTGGCCTCGATGCGGGAGCCGGCCAGTTTGCCGATCTCCGCCACCAGCGCGCCGCGCTCCTGTTCGTTGAGTTCGCGCGCCGTCACAATCTCCGCCTGGCGGATGCCCAACTGCTCCTGCAACAGCCGGCGATAGGCCTGGGCCACTTCTTTCACCTGGCCGATGCGGTCGTTCGAGATAAGCACGGCCAGCAGGTTGCGCAACTCCTTCTGGAGCCCAAGCCTCAAGTTCAACTTGTCCAGAATCCCCACCTTCTGCGCGGCGGGAATGGCCGGATTCACAAAGAACTCGCGCAACTCGGCGCTCGAGTCCCAGGTGGCGAGAAAGCCGGCAAACTGCCCCTCGATCGCGGCCGTGTCCAGTTTGGCGGCCGTAACCACTTCGAGAAATGCGCGGGCGTAGCGGGCAACGAAGGCGGCCATCTAGTTCTGCCCTCCCTTGGCCGCGCCGGTTTTCGTCACGCCGCTCCCGGTCACCTCGCCCACAAACTCGGCAATCAGGGCGCGGTCGGTCTCCGGCGTCAGAACCAGTTGCTTGGCGGCCTGGCCGATGGCCAGATCAGCGGCGAAATGGCGCAGCGTGCGCCGCGCCTGAGCGGCAGCCACGCCAATCTCCTGCTCGGCGGCGGCCACAATGCGCGCGCTTTCCTCTTCCAGAGCGGATTGAATGCGCGCCTCGTCTTGCCCCATCTCTTTCTCCACTTCGGCGCGAAACTTTTCTATCTCCTCGCCGATGCTGGAGAGTTTGGCCTCCACCGCGCTCAGCCGGGAGTTGGCGTCCTCGGTCATCTTGCGGGCCGACTCGATATCGGCGCGCACCTTCTCGCCGCGCCGGCGCAGGAATGTGGGCAGGAAGCGGACGAGAGGAATGACGATGAGCAGCGCGATGATGGCGAAGTTGATGAACTCGAAGATGCTGGCCGTGGTCTCCGTGCTCAAGTGGAAGGTCTTTGCCGTCCATTTGACCACCGGGCCTTCGAACCGGAAGGCGTTATTCTGCTCTTCCTGGGATGGCCCGGCCTCGGGCTTGGCCGTGTCTGGAGCCTGAGCGGCGGAGGCTTGACCGGCGGGCTCGGAGTTGGCCGCGGGAGCGGATTCCTGGGCCGCGATGTGCAACGGCGCAGCCGCCACCCCGGCAGCCAGCGTCGCGAGAAACGCAAACCACATTACCCGGTTGGAAACGCGCGCCTGCAAAGTCGAATTGCTCAACGGGAACCCCCGGCGGCCAGCGGCAGCACCGCGCGGACCACCTGACGAGCCAACTCCCCGGCGGAGGCCTGAATGGTCAGCCTGGCCTGGGCCGCCTCCGCCTCCAACCCGGTTTTGGCCTGGTTCACCTTGAGCCCGGCCGCCTTGCGGGCAGCTTCCAGAGCGGCTTCCCGCTCGGCGTTCCGCTGCTGGATGCGCTGCTCCCGAACCTTGTAGACCTCGGCGCGCGCCTGGCGCAGCTTGTCGGCGTATTCGGCCGCCCTGGCCTCGGCCTGGGCAATGGCCTGGTGCGCGTCTTCGATGGCGCCCACCGTCCGGGCGCGGCGCTGCTTCAGCGTGGCGCTCAACGGCCCCTGCACCAGGAACTGGTAAGCCATCACCAGCACGATGAACAGCAGCATCGTGGGCACGGCTCCGATCAGAAGCATCTCGACTTGTTGGATGATTTCTTGCATGGCGGTACCGGTTCACTCCGGCGGTCAAACCCAGTTTTTTGCGGGTAGAACACCTTTTTGTATCAGGGGCGGACCCCCAAGTCAACGAAGCTGGCGCCTGATCGGCGGGGTCCTGTGACTACGATCACGAATTGGGAATTTTGTTCAAAAAAGAACTTGCTTTCGCCGGAAATGGGCCTAAGCTAACAATATCACCCAGACCCGTTTCAGGGTCCAGCGGGCAACCGGCTTCGGGAAGTTCTTCCACTCCCGGAACCGGCCGCCCGCCTCTTTGTTTTTGGACGGTTTTTCATTCCCTGCATTCAGGTAAATTTCTGTCCGTCGGCAGCCGTGCCCCTACCACAAGGGCTCTACGGCTTGATTCCGGCAGCGGATTTGTCCGCGCTCAGCAGCCCCTGGGCGCGAAGCCAATTCTCCAGCAGGTTCAGCCACTGGCCGAGAGCCGCATCGCCCTTGCCCAGGCCGGTGCCGTGAGGCCCGTTGGCGAAGATGTGCGCCTCGGCCGGTACGCCAGCTTTGACCAGCGCCTGATAGAACCGCAGGCTCTGCTCAACCGGAACCGTCTGGTCGGCAAAGGTGTGATAGAGGAAGGTGGGCGGGGTCTCCTTGGTCACAAACAAGTCCGGAGAGTACGCGGTTCGAAGTTCCTCGCAGCGGTCCATCACGTTGAAGAGCTTGCAGTAGCTCAGGTGGGATGTGTCGGACGAAATGGCTCCGATCCACGGGTAGCCGAGAACCAGGTAGTCCGGACGGCTGGAAGCCCGTTCGATGGGGTCCTCCGCGTCGGGGTTGCCGGGAACAAACTGCGTGGCGGCGAGCGCCGCCAGGTGTCCTCCGGCCGAGAAGCCGATCATCACAATGCGGTTCGGATCGATATGGTAGTCCAGAGCCCGCGCCCGCACCAGTTCGACGGCGCGCCGCGCGTCCAGCAGCGGAACGGGAAGCAGATAGCCGTTGGAACTGAGCCGGTAGCTGAGGATGAAGGCGCGGAAGCCGCGCGCGGTAAACCAGTCTGCAACCTGGCGGCCTTCCAGGTTGGCGGCCAGGTGGGCGTAAGCCCCGCCCGGCAACACCACCACGGCGGAGCCGTTGCCGGCGCCGCGGTGCGGCTCGAAGATGGTCAGAGTGGGGGTGTCCTCGCAGGCTGTGCCCTTGGCCTGGGGAGCGTCGCTGGGCCACAGGCGGACGGTTTGAATGCCCAGAAACTCGTTATTGGTGCCGGCCGCCGCGCAGGGCTCCCTCTGCCCCTGCGCCGCCGAACAGATCAGCAACCCTAAAGCCCAAATCGCAAAAGACTTCCTCATGAGTAACCTCTCAGCCATTCGCTAGGATTATAGCCACATCGCCGTGTGCCCCGGGCAGGCCGCCGCGGCGACTGCGGCCTGGGCGACGAGCTCTTCCGCCAGCTCGAAGCCGTAGCGGGCGAAGTAGTAGGCCGCGCCGTGCAGCCGCTCCTGGAGCACTCCGCCGGGATAAAGCGCCTGGCAGATAGCTTCGGCGTCGCGCCCGAGCGAGGCCTCGCGCTGCAACTGGAAGTTGGCCGCCAGGCGGCGCAGACGGTTCATCTGGTAGCGCATCTTGCTGGCCGCGGTCTCCGCTGACCGGCCCAGTCCAGCGTCCAGCCGGCCCATCCACTCCAGCAGCGTCGTCAGTTCCGCGTCCAGCGCCGTGCCCGCGGCGGCCAGCTTGCTTTTTCCTTCGGCGGGCATCGACCGGGCGGCCAGCAACTGCGCCAGTGAGGACTCGGTCTCCGCAAAGACCCGTTCCAGCGTCAGCTCGTACCGGCGCAGCAGCTCGCCGATGGCCGGCTCAATCAGAGTTGCGCAAAAGCGCGGCACGACCGGCGTAGCGCGGCCCAGAATGCGCTCGAAGAGCACGGCGGATTGGGCAAAGTAGGCCACCTCCGCCGGGCCGCCCACGGTGACCGACGTAGAAAGCAGAAAATCCTGAAAGACGGGCCTGAGCAGCGCCGAGGGCGAGATGCGCTCCGGCTCGGCGTCCAGAATCCCCACCAGGTCAGCGGTAGAAAAGTTCTGCCGCCCTGCCTTCCAAAGGCCATCCGGCTCGGCCGCGCTGGGCGCAATCCGCTTGAGCGCCATCCGCGCCCCGCCGCGCTCCCCCGTCCCGTTATCGATGAGGAACAGCAGGCTGGACTGCGGGCCAACGGCCACCTGCGCGTGATAGTCGGCGGCTTCCAGCTCGCGGTTGCGCCCGGTGAGCGCGGAGTGCAGCTCGTCAGCTCGTTCCAGCGACGCCCGCAGCACCGGCGAGCCCATGCGGTGGAACTCCCGCCCGCCGGCATCGAGCACCAGCAGTCCCTGCGCGGCAAAGACCTTTGCGTAGAACGCCCTGAAGGCCTGGGCCAAGGTGCGGCCGGGTTGGTAGGCCGCGGCCAGCGCCTCCGTGGCGCCGGAAGAACCCAGCAACTCCCACGCCTGATCGATCAGCGGAACGATCGACTCGTCCAGCACGATGCCGCCCACCGGCCGCGCCGCCGTGGGCGCCGCCGAATAGACCAGCTTGCGCAGTTCGTTCCGCGCCGGAAACGTGACGTGGTTGATCTCGGCAAAGTCGTGGTCTTCGCTAGCCAGCCAGAAGACAGCCGCGTGGGGATGGCCTGCCGCGGTCGCCTGGCGCGCGCGCGCCACAGCGGTGGCGGCCTTGAAGGGCGTAAACAGCGGCCCGCCGAACAGCCCCACCTGCTGCCCTGTAACCACCGCCCCCGCGCCGTTGCCGAGCGCGGCCAGAGCCCGAGCGGCAGCGCCCCCGCCCGCAGCGGAAGCCGGATTCTGTTCCGCCAGCAGCCGGACCAGCTCCGGCCAGTGCGCCGGAAGCGGCGGACGCGCCTGCCAGTCCCCCTGCCCTTCTTTTCCCGGCGGCAGCGAGGTGTAGAAAGCCCGCGCCGCCGCACCCCCGGCGCAGTAGTCCAGAAACAGCCGGCTCAGTCCCGGCGCCACGGTCATGGGATAACAATCTGCGGTCGGCAACTCGTTCACTTTGAAATTCGGCTCTGTTTAAGGATGCCACGCCGGGCGGATTCGATGCACGAGCGCCGCCTGGCGGCAACTGCAAACGCATCCCCGAGGATGTACTCTTGAGTCTGATGCGATCCTGCGAATCCAGTGCAGGGAGGCGCTATGGAGACCGGCCCAAATACCGCGAAGGCTGTCCGCGATGCAGCCCCCGCCATTCTCGCAACCCTCGTGCAAGAGGATCGCAATGAGGCGCGGCTTTGGCGCGCCCGCATCGAAAACCTCTTTTTCAGCGCGGTGTTGGCATCCTTTGCCATCAGCTCGTTTTTTATTGGAAAGGTCACGCCGGCCAGTGCCGGCCTGTTCCGGATTCTCACCTTGTTCGTCGATTGCAGCCTGGTTGCCATGTTGGCGGCGCTCTACTTCCTTCGCGTCCGGCCCGATCTTGTCGCCCTTAGAAAGTCGCAAAGATACCGGCAGGATCTGCTGGTCAGCTCTGTCAAGGGCCACCTCGCGGGATTCGATCCGTTCAAAGACTGTGAAGATATAGAGCCGTCCATCACGGACACCGACCTGGACTGGCTCTGCGGCCTGTCCCTGGCAGCCATTTCGGCAAAGATGATTGTTGTGGCAGCATTCGCAACGAGCTTCCTGCCGGCCGCCCAGGCTCACTAACATTTTGCACGCAATTGCGCTCTAGAGGAGAGAGAGAGGAAATGCCCAGCAAAAAGAAGGCCGCCGCCCCCAGGAAAGCAATAGCCGCCCAACCCCAAAACGTAGCCGCAGCCAAGTCAAAGCCGGCCAAAGCCCTGAAGCGGAAGAAGCTGAAGGCCCGCAAAGCCGCGGCCGCCGCCGAGAAGGAGCAACTGCTCAGCTCCGTGGTCGTCTATCAGGGCCCGCTCTTCCGCGTGCTTCACGACAAGCTGATCGAGCCCGGCGGCCGCAAGAGCGAACGCGACGTCATCCGCCACAACGGCAGCGTGGTCATCCTGGCCATCGACAGCTCGAAAAACAAGAAAAATCCCTGGATCGTTGTCGAACGCCAGTACCGTCACGCCGCTCGGCAGTTTTTATGGGAACTGCCGGCCGGCAAGCTCGATCCCGGCGAAAGCGCTCTCGCCGGCGCCCAGCGCGAGCTGGCCGAAGAGACCGGCTACAGCGCAAAGAGGTGGAAGCTGTTGACCGAGTACTACCCCAGTCCCGGCTTTCTGGGCGAATCCATGATAGTTTTTGTGGCCGAGGGCCTGGTGGCGGGCGACGCCCATCCGGAAGACGACGAACAGATCGAATTCCGTCTGGTCAAGCTCTCCGAGGTGCTCAAAATGATCGAAAAGGGCGCCATTCTGGACGGCAAAACGCTCACCGGCGCGCTCCTGTATGCGCGCCAGTTGGCCGGCAAGCGCAGGAAGTAGTTGCCGCGGCGTCTGCTCTGCCGATTCAACAGCTTCCAGCCAGGGCCGGTGGTCTGCATCGGCCCATCTCCTTTCTTGAAACCAATATGTAGAAAAGAATCAACCTTTCTTCGATATTTCACGTCTTATTAGGTATCGGGGTGCGATCCCCTCGCTCTCCGGATACTCGCAAGACCAAAAAGAAAGCAGGAACCTGTGGCTCAGTACAAAGGGAAGGTCAAGTGGTTTAACAACGCTAAGGGCTACGGATTCATCGGACGTGAAGACGGGCCGGATGTATTCGTTCACTACTCGTCTATTCAGTTGGATGGATACAAAACGCTGAAAGAGGGCGATGACGTCGAGTTCGACATCGTCCAAGGTCAGAAAGGTCCCCAGGCGGATGCAGTGATTCGCCTCCGGGACGCCGCCCACAGCGCAGCCTAGCGGCGCGTAAGACCGGGCGTACTGATTGACTGCCGCGAGGTGGCACACTTGAGGTGTGCCCTGTCAGCTCCTCCTTATCACATAACGCTGTTCCTGCCCGTAGCACTTGGTTTCGCCGGGGTGCATTCCCCTCCACCGGAAGCAAATCCGCAAGCGGCCATCTGCTGGCCGGTATCCCTTCCCCATCCCAGCCGGGTTCCCTGATCCCTGATCGCTATTCCTCGTTCCAGCTTTGCCCAACACACCAAATCCCTATCCATTTCCGCGCAACCGCCAATTCTGCCCAAAAGCCGGGTAGGGGTGTGCTAGGTGTGGGGCTGCTTGACCGCGGCGAAGGCAAATGAAATTCCTTCGGAGTTGAATCTGAGCACAGAATCGAGGATTGCATTACCAAGGGGTTAATTACTTTCGGCTCGACAGTAATCTTTTTTCGATTACCAGTATACTGGCGTTTACACTGCACTGCGCTGCTCGATTGCCACATGTTCAGTAAGTTGTCGATGAATGATGATGAGTGCCAGGCCTTAAGTCTGGGGCGCCACGTGCTGTACCAAGTGTCTTCCAACCTGTCACTGAAAGATTCCGCCCAGGGAGCGAATCCAAATGAACGACATGCTTATCAAGCTGTATGTGAAGTTCCAGAACCTGAAGAACGGCGAAGAAGGTCAGGATCTGGTTGAATATGCCTTGACCGTGGCTCTGATCGCAACTGGCGCAGTGGCTGGAATGACCAGCCTGGCTTCAGGCGTCAACTCGGCCTTCAGCACCATCAGCAGCACGCTAGCCGCCGACCTCTGAGAACTTGTCCGAAGAACAAGAGCAGACAGGGCTTCAATCCCTGAGGGAGGTTTGCGGTAACTCACCCGGTGGACAACCCCGCCATGGCCCGTCTGCTGGCCGAGAGCGCCGATCTGCTGGAGATCGATGGCGGCGACGGTTTCCGTATGCGCAGCTATCGCCGCGTCTGGCTGGGGCCTGAAGACGTGCTGAACACGCTGGGAGCGGAAGATTTTATGGCTGCGCTGAGGCCGCGGCCGTAAACCGGAGCAAAAGGCTCCCCGTTTTGTGCAAAAGTATGCATTTTCCCGCAACGATGCATACGAAATTCATAGCTTGCTTTGCGCCGGTGGAGATAAGATAAGGGCGCGATGAGCCTACTTCAGCCAGATTCCCCCGAAGAAGATTCCGTAGAAGAATTGGACGAGGCCGTCCCAGGCGAGGACTATGCCAAAGGTTCCAGCCGCGTGGTTTTGGCCACCGTTATCGCTACCGCGCTGGTGACGATTGCTATTGCGATCTACATGATAGCCGGACAGACGCCGCCCATAGCCAGCGGAGAAATCGAGCACGTGTGGGTCCACCCGCAGCTCACCGTGACCCCTGCGCTCGACGCCAACGGCGAGCCCATGCCCCAGCAGAGCTTCAACCAGGTTTATGTCTTCGCCCTGGTCAAGCTGCATAACCAGAGCAAGCATCCGCTCACTCTGCACAACATCATGACCAATGCCACGCTCAATGACGGCATCCACTCCAGCTACGCGGCAACGGCGGCCGATTACGACCGGGTGTTTCTCGCCTATCCGGAGATGCCGGCGCCGCACGGCAAGGCGCTGCCCCTGGAGACGACCATCGTCCCCGGCCAGACCGTGGAAGGGTCCATCGTCTCGGCCTTCCGTCTGAGCAAGCAGGAGTGGGATGCGCGCAGAAACCTGAGCTTCACCTTTGCCTTCCTCTACCAGCAAAGCCTGGTGCTCGCACCCCCTCCCGCCGCGGTTACGGAACAGTAGGAGGAACCGGCGCGCTCTTGGGCGCCGACAGGTACCCGGTCACCTGCTTGTTTGAACTGACCGCGTTCACCACGATCTCATAGAGCATCTGATCCTTGCCGCTGTAAAACTGCAGCGGCTCGAACACTCCCCTGTTGTTCTTGGGGACGGTCCTGTCGTCCGAAGTCACTTCCAGGTTGAAAGTGTTCTTCTTGGGGTCGGCCTTCGTCAGCGCCAGGCTCACCGTGCCCACAGGCTTCTTCTGGCCCTTGGTCAGGGTGAACTCATAGTAAGTGCGGTCGCCCTTGTGCTTGAGCAGCTCCAGCTCGTCGTGGTTGCGGGCGATCAGGGTGCTGTGGCCGTCCAAATCCCCCTTCATGGACTGCAACTGGCTGATGGTGGTGGCCAGATCGCTTTGCGTCTTGGTCAAATCGGTCTTGACGCCGCCCACGTCGGTCTTGACGGTGGATACATCACTGGCGACGGCCGTCACAGCCTGCGCGGTCTCCTTCTGGGCGGTCTCCAGCCGCTGGGCATTGGCCTCGTCGGCCTTCTCGCGGCGAATGATCTCCTGGGCGCGGGCGTCCATCTGCTTTTGCGTCAACCCCAAAGATTGGCCCAGTTCTTCGGTGGCCACCTTGAGGCGGGCGTCGGTTTCGCGCAACTTGGCGTCCAGCTTCACATTCTGCTGGTTCGCGTCGGCCAGCGCGGCTTCCTGCTTCGTTAGCCTGCTGCTGAGCGTGTAGCTCCAGATCAGGCCGCCCACCGCGGCCAAAAGAGCCACGGCAAGCACCGCTAGCAATGCGCCGGAGTAGGTTCTCGGGGTATCGTCAACTTGACTCATGTGTTTTTGCCTTTCGTCTCTTTCGCGCGGCCCGTACAGCGAACCGCTTTTTGGGGGACCTGTGCACACAACCTCAGGCCCTGGTGATGGCGACATCCTTTCCCTTTAGACGCCGTTTCGAGGATCCTTGCTCTGGAACCTCCTGCGTCTTTGCGGGAATTCAGCCCTCCCTGTCGAGCACCGGAATTTCCGCTAGGCCCGCCTCTGGGAGAATCTACTGAATATAGAATACAGGACGCCTGGGGGAAATGGCGCCCTGCCCGCCGGACGCTCGCCGGCCACCATGCTCCAGCGGCCCTGAGGCCCGAGTTGTCCCGCAATCCGTGACAAGCATGGAATCGCTACGATATAAACATCTTTAATGCATTTTCAGGCGCCGGGCTCTTTTGAAAGGCCAGGACATCCGCCGCAACCGCAAAAATTCATCGCATGGGGAGATCCGCAAGCATGTCGACTGCTGTCGCAGGGAAGGGTCTGGAAGGAGTTGTTGCGACCAACTCCGGGATCTGTTGGATCGACGGAGAAGCGGGAGTACTCTCCTATCGTGGAATCGACATTCACGAGCTGGCTGAGCACTCGACCTTCGAGGAGACCACCTACCTGCTGTGGAACGGCATCCTGCCCAATCAGCTGGAACTGCGCGAGTTCCAGTCGCAACTGGCGCTGGCCCGCTCGCTCGACCAGCGCATCATCGACATGTTGCGTTCCTTTCCCACCACGGCCACGCCCATGGAAGTGCTGCGCACCGCTGTCTCCGCGCTGAGTCTTTACGACGCCGACGAGAAAGACAACTCCCACGACGCCAACGTGCGCAAGAGCTACAACCTCACCGCGCAGATGGCCATGCTGGTGGCCATCTACGACCGGCTGCGCAAGGGCTATGAAATTGTGCCGCCCGACCGCTCGCTGAACCATGCCGCCAACTTCCTGTGGATGCTCAACGGCGTGTTGCCTTCTGAAACCGCCGTCAAGACCATGGACATGGCGCTGGTCCTGCACGCCGAGCACGAGTTGAACGCCTCCACCTTCGCCGCCCGCGTCATCGCCGCCACCCTGGCAGACATCCACTCGGCCGTCACCGGCGCCCTCGGCGCGCTCAAAGGGCCGCTCCACGGCGGCGCCAACGAAGGCGTCATGCGCATGCTCTACGAAATCGACAAGGCCGGCGCCGATCCGGTCGAGTACGTCAAGGGCATGCTGGCCGCCAGGCAGAAGATCTCCGGCTTCGGCCATCGCGTCTACAAAACCGAGGACCCCCGCGCCACCCACCTGCGCAAGATGAGCGACCAGCTCGGCAAGGACGCTGGCATGCCCAAATGGTACGATTATTCCCGCGCCATCGAGCTTTACATCAACGCCGACAAGAAGCTGAACGCCAACGTGGACTTCTATTCCGCCTCCACCTACGCCACCCTGGGAATCGACATCGACCTCTACACGCCCATCTTCGCCATCAGCCGCATCTCCGGCTGGGCCGCCCACATCATCGAGCAGTTGGACGACAACCGCCTCATCCGCCCCCGCGCCGAATACATCGGCCCCGCCTACCCCGCGCCGTACATTCCGATGGAGGAGCGGGGATAGAACAGTGGTCAGTTGTCAGTGATCAGTAGCCAGTAAATACTCGATTTGCAAGTCGAAGATTCCGGAGGGAGCATAGAACCATCAGGCCCCTGTATACAGCGCATGAACGGAGGGAGCAGGGGGCTTCAGCCCCCTGAAAGAGATCGAATTTCCGTGCGCCTTCAGGCGCGGGTCTTTGTCTTCTCCTTCCAAAGCAAATAAAGCCCCCACGCGGCCAGCGTGCAGCCGTCGCGAATCACTCCGCCGCGCATCATCTCTTCGAACTCCTCCAGGGGAACGGAGCGGATGAGAAGATCGTGTTCCTCGGGGTCGGGTTCTTTTTGCGCGTCCGTCAACCCGGTGGCCAGAAAGACGTGCTGCTTTTGCCGGGTGAAGCCGTAGGCGATCCACAGCGTTCCCAGGTGGATCATGCTGGCGGCTTCCAGGCCCGTTTCCTCTTTCAGCTCGCCGCGCGCCAGCTCTTCGGGGTTTTCCGTTTCCATCTCCCAGCCGCCCTGGGGCAGCTCCAGCGCCCGCTCCTGGATGGTGTAGCGGAACTGCTCCACAAGCCAGACGCGTCCCCGGTCGATGGGCAGGATAATGGCCGCGTCGTCCTTTTCCACCACGCCATAGATGCCCCGCTCGCCGTTCGAGCGCAGAATCTCGTCCTCGCGCACCCGCATCCAGTGGTTGCGATAGACCTCGCGGCTGGAAAGCGTGGTGATGCTGCGGGCGGCGCTGCCTTGAACCGGATTCATAGTGCCTCCTTCGCGCTCGGTAATCTTCATTCCATGAAAGAGAATAAGCGCCCTGACAATACGGCTTGATGAAAAAGGGCCTACTCTTCCCGCAGCCGGTACTGCCGCAGCCGCCCAATGAGCGAGGCCGGGCCGCTGACGGTGAGGTGGACGAGGTTGCCCTCGTACTCCCGTCTGTGCACGATCATGCCCGCCTCGATGGCCGCCAGCACCGCGCCCTCCTGCTGCGGAACGCTCAGCTCCGCCTCGATGAGTGGGTCGGAGCGCAAAGCCCGGTCGATGGCCTTGAGCAGCGCGTCCATCCCTTCGCCCGAGCGCGCCGAGACGGCCACCTCGCCCCCGGCCTGAGACCGGGCCAGCAGGCCATCCCGCTCATGCTCGCCCAGCAGGTCAACTTTGTTCAGCACCTCGATGCGCGGCTTGTCCAGGGACTCCAACTCGCCCAGAACCTTTTCGACTTGAGTTTTCTGCTCTTCGCCATAGGTGGATGCGGCGTCGCGGACATGCAGCAGCACCTCGGCCTGCGCCACCTCTTCCAGCGTGGCGCGAAAACTGGTGACCAGCGTGTGCGGCAGGTTGCGGATGAAGCCTACCGTATCCGACAACAGAACCTTGCGGCGGCTGGGCAACTCGATGGCCCGCAGCTTCGGATCCAAGGTGGCGAACATGCGCGGCGACTGCAAGACCTGGGCGCCGGTCAGGCGGTTGAAGAGCGTGCTCTTGCCGGCGTTGGTGTAGCCCACCAGGGCCACCGTGGGCGCCGGAACCGACTCGCGGCGCTGGCGCTGCTGCTTGCGAACCAGGCGCACCGAGTCCAGTTCGCCTTTCAGATGGTCGATGCGGCGCTGAATCTGGCGGCGATCCGTTTCGAGCTTGGTTTCGCCGGGACCTCGGGTGCCGATGCCGCCGCCCAATTGCGACATCGCCTTGCCTTTTCCGGTAAGCCGCGGCAGCATGTACTCAAGCTGCGCCAGCTCCACCTGCAACTGGCCCTCGCGGGTGCGGGCGTGACGCGCAAAAATGTCGAGGATCAACTGCGTGCGGTCCAGCACCCGGCAGGGCAGCGCGGCCTCAAGATTGCGCAATTGCGTAGGCGTGAGGTCGTGGTCGAAGAGCACCAGGTCGGCCTCGGTGGAAGCGGCCACTCCGGCAATCTCTTCCACTTTGCCGGCGCCGACCAGCGTGGCCGCATCGGGCCGCGGCCGGCGCTGCATCAACTCGGCAGCCACCACGCCGCCGGCGCTCGACACCAGCTCGCGAAACTCGGCGAGAGACTCTTCTGCGTCCAGTTCCGTTGAGGAACGCGCCGAAACCGGCCGCGCTGTTGAAAGGCCTGCGCCAGGAAGATGGGCGGATTCCGGCGTGCCCTCATCGAGAGAAACACCGCCGGCGCGCACAGCCGCCCGCCGCGCGCCTGCCTGGGCTGCGCGGTTGTCGCGGGAGCGGACTCCGATATCCACCCCTACCAGGACCGCCCGCTCCGGCTCCCCGCCTGCTGTCACTGCTCCCCAACGGCTGACGGCCCGGACGCCACGGCGCTCATCGGCGACAAGGCAATCCCCGTCTGCGCGACCACCGGACGATGCTCGGTATACATCACATTCCGGTTGGTCACCACCGTCGAAATGGCGTGCTTGAAGATCAACTGCTCCTGGCTGTTGTTTTCCAGAAGCACCGAATACTTGTCGAAGGACCGGATCTTTCCAGTGAGCTTGACGCCGCTGACCAGATAAATCGTGATTGCGGTCTTGTCCTTGCGAACCGTGTTCAGAAATGTGTCCTGAATGTTTTGTGCCGGCTTGGTTTCCATGTGCCGATCTCCTGCTTTCCTTAGAGGGGTTGGATGCAGCCAAACTGCGTGCGTGAAAAAACAAATCCCCACGCACGGCGCCGGAAGTCCCGGAGCCGCCTAATCCCGGAATGTGACAAGATTATAAGGATTCACAGGCCTTTTCAACTGTGGAGAAATTTTTCAGATAAATTTTGCCGCGCCACCACTGTCCTGGAGCCGGTTTGCGCCGCCTCGCCGTGGGACGCGGCTCACTCGAGCGGCTGGTAAAATGAACGGGTGCCAGATGCTCTCACCCCTCAGCGGAGTTCCGCCGCAACCTCCCAGCCGGTGCCCATGCTGGACCTCAAGCGCCAGTACCGCCCGCTCCACCGGGAACTGCTGGATGCGGTTGCGGCTGTGCTGGAGACGCAGCAGTTCATCCTTGGCGAGCCGGTGGCCGCCTTCGAGCGCGCCGCGGCAGCACAACTGGGCGTGGCCCACGCGCTGGGCTGCTCCTCCGGCACCGATGCCCTGTGGCTGGCCCTGGCCGCCGCCGGAATAGGCCCCCCACCCCACGGACCAGGACCCGTCCGTGGGGGCCCCGGTCCCGGCGATGCCGTCGTCACCACCCCTTTCAGCTTCTTTGCCTCCGTCAGCGCCATCCTCCGCGCCGGAGCAGTTCCTGTCCTCGCCGACATCGAACCCGCTACCTTCAACCTGGACCCCAAAGCCGTCCGAGCCGTCCTGAAAGCCCCTCAGCCCACCCCCATCCGCGCCATCCTCCCCGTGCACCTCTTCGGCCAGTGCGCCGATTGGACCTCATTTGCCCGTCTCGGAAGCGAGCATGGACTGAAACTCATCGAAGACGCCGCCCAGGCCTGGGGCGCCGAGTGGAAGGGAGTGAAGGCCGGGGCGCTCGGCGATGCCGCCGCCTTCAGCTTCTACCCCACCAAAAACCTCAGCGCCGCAGGGGACGCCGGCATGGTCGCCACAAACTCGGATGAGTTGGCCGAGCGCGTGCGGATGCTGCGCCAGCATGGCATGCGCCGACGCTACTACCACGACGAGGTGGGCTGGAACGCGCGCCTCGACGGCATCCAGGGCGCCATCCTGGCGATCAAACTCAAATACATTGAAGGCTGGAATCAGGCCCGCCGCACAGTGGCCGAACGCTACCATGCCCTCTTTGCCGCCGCCGGGCTGGCCGAATCCGGCCCTTACCCCAGCCACGGCGTTGTGCTTCCGCAAGAGGTGCGGAGCACCCGCCACGTCTGGCACCAGTACGTCATCCGCACCGCCCGCCGCGACGCCTTGCGCCAGTTCCTCACCGCGCGCAAGATCGGCTCGGAGATCTACTACCCCGTCCCCCTCCACCTGCAGGAGGCCTTGAAGGGCCTTGGCTACGCTGAGGGCAGCTTCCCTGAAGCCGAACGCGCCGCCCGCGAAGTCCTGGCCCTGCCCATCTTCCCCGAACTCCGCGAAGACGAGCAGAAAACGGTGGTCGCGGCCATCGCCGAATTTTTAAGTTGAACGGGCAGAATTGCGTGGAACCGCGGTCAACACTCCACCGCACTCTGGATATTTCTCCGGATTCAGCCAAGGCCATCCGCAACCCTTAGGATTCTTCCTCCGGCTCAGCCAGCAAATCGCCCAGACGATCCAGCCGGCGTTCCCACATCGAGCGTCGATCCCCGATCCATTGCGCCGCCACGGAAAGCCCGGCGGGTTCGATGCGGCAGGTGCGCACTCTGCCAACCTTTTCGGTTTGCACCAGCCCGCATTCCTCCAGCACCTGCAAGTGTTGAACTACCGCGGCCAGAGTGATGGCGAGCGGCTCCGCCAATCGCGAAACCGATATGGGTCCCTGGCTGAGCTTCTCCATCATGGCCCTGCGCGTAGGATCGCCGAGGGCGTGGAAGACACGGTCGATATCGGGTTTGTTCTTACGCATATCTCCGCGCCTTCCAGCGCCCTCCCTTGCTAGCGGGCGACTTCATCCGCCAGTTTGTCGAGCAGCCCGCGCCATCCGGCTTCCCGCATCTCGGGACCGTCGGCGCCCTCCAGGAATGCGCTCTGAAACGTGAGGATGAGGTCGGTGCCCTTCTCGGACGGCAAAAGTTCAACCGTGCCCAGTGACACCGAGATGATGTTCTCCGCCACGGCCATGGTGGAGGTGAAGATGATGCGGCGGTTGGGGACGATGTTCTGGTAGATGTTGTTATTGGTGAGCGTCTTTCCCGCCAGCGGATGGCCTTGCCCGAAGCCCAAAGCGTAATGCTCCCGGCCTCCCACGCGAAAATCCAGGCCATAGCTCTCCACCTGGTTATGTTCCTCTCCGACATACCAACGGCGCTTCTTGGCAGGGTCGGCGAAAGCGGCGAAAACGCGCTCAGGCGCGGCGGGGTAGCTGCGTTCGAGGACGAACGTGCTGTGGATTACGGATTGTTCTTCCATGGTGTTCATTCCTACCTCCCAAGGGGAATTGGTCAAGCGTTGACTTAAGTATTCATCGTCTCCGGCCAATTGTCAAGTGAAAACTTAAGTTTTTTGCTCGGTCTCCCCAGGTGAATAGAAATGCCTGTGCAAATAATCAGATATACTCGCCGCCGTCGCCGGCACGACGCTGCTGGTCCCGGTTCCCTGAGCGCCGGCCTGTGCTCTACAGGGGCAGTTCGCACATCCATGCCGTAAAATCGCCCTAAGATGAAATGTCCCTATTGCGGTTTCGGTCAGGACCGGGTCGTCGACTCGCGGGAGAGCAAGGAGGCCGATTCCATCCGCCGCCGCCGCGAGTGCGAGCGCTGCAATCGCCGCTTCACCACCTACGAGCGCATCGACGAAATCCCCTACATGGTGGTCAAGAAAGACGGCCGCCGCGAGCGCTTCGACCGCCAGAAGGTGCTCAGCGGCCTGCTCCGCGCCTGCGAAAAACGCCCCGTCCCGGCCAGCAAACTCGAGGCTATCGTGGACGCCGCGGAGACCTTTCTGGTGGATGCTCCGGAACGGGAGCGGACGGCAAGCGAAATCGGCGAACTCATCATGCAACATCTGAAGGGCCTGGATACTGTGGCTTACATCCGCTTCGCATCGGTCTACCGCGACTTCAAGGACGTGCGCGAGTTCAAGGAAGAATTGGAAGGGCTGCTGGGCAGCCGCGGGCCCGGCAAGGGAAAGAAGTAAGCTCAGCTTCCAGACCTGGCGCCGGGCGCGATCTCCATCGATCACCGGTTCTGGCATCCGTCAGTCAACGTTAAGCCCCCTGACGCCATAGTTGCATTTACGTGTGAGGGACTCCGGGCTATCTTTAAGTGAGAGCAGCGTCTCTCCGGGGGCACCATAATGACACTTCCGAATTACTATGAATTCCTCCAGATCAGCCCCAATGCCGAGCCCGAAACAGTCCGCCGCGTTTATCGATTCCTGGCCGCACGCCTCCACCCGGATAATCCGGAGACCGGCAATGCTGAACAATTCTTCCTGTTGAAACAAGCCTATGACGTATTGTCTGATCCAGCGCTCCGCGCCGAATACGATGCGGCTTGCGCCAAGGAGGCGCCCCAGGCTGACCCCTTATCCACTTCGGTCGATTTTATGGATAACGTACAGGGCGAGTTGAACCGGCGGTTGGCGGTGCTGGCCCTGCTCTATTCCCGGCGCCGCACAAGCCCTTCCAACCCGGAAGTTTCACTCATGGAGGTTGAAGAGCGCATGGGGTTTCCCCGCGATTATTTGGAATTTACGATGTGGTATCTGAAACAGAAAACATACATCACCCGAGGGGACAACTCAGCTTACACGCTAACGGCGGAGGGTGTGGACTTCGTGGAAACGCAACGCGCGAATATCCCGACTCTGAATAAGTTGCTGACCAGTGGCGCGGGGCCTTTCGCCACAGCCCCTTCCCACAAGCCGATCATTGTGCCCGCGGGCGATGGCGCATCGTAGGAGATCGGCGCAAACAGGCCTTAAAACCAAATATCCACTCGGCATCCTGGGCGCGGCCGGAATAGCAGCCGACGCTTCATTCAGTTCGCCAGCGGAACCCGCACCAGGATCGCATTGTCCACGCGCACAATCAGCCTGGAGAATTTCTCCTTGCCCACATTCCGCATGGGCAGGTAACGCGGGTTGAGCGGCTCCACGTCCACGCGCAGCGGAGCCTTGGGGTCCCTGGGCACATCGAAGCTCACGCGGATATCGGGCCGCCCATCGCCATCTATGTCCACGACGTCGGAGACGTGCTCCGGCATCGCGCTCACTGGAGTCCAATCCAGTTGCACAAACGGCTTTTCGCTTTGCAGATAGTGCGGATAGACAGGGCGGTGAATGGCGATGGAGTAGGCGCCCATCTGAACCGTGCGCGCCTTCGGTCCGCCGGAGTACACCTCGTCCACATGCAGCGGGAGCGCGGCTACCCCATTCGCAAAGTATCCCATCAGCAGAAAAGGCGTCAGCATTGCAGCAAGGATCGTCGCGCCCGCCGCCGTGTAGCCGAGAATTGGACGGAGTTTCATAAGCGCCTCCTAAGCGATAAAGTGCAGAATGGTGGCAACACCCCCGTAGATGATGGTACCGCCGAACATGACAGCTATGGCCCAGGCGCCATAGAGAAACATCAGCCGCGCGCGTTCCGGTTTCCATGCGATCTCGGTTCCCTTGATGTGCCAGACAACGGCCTGCCGCGGACACGTATCCACGCACGCGCCGCACTTCATGCACGACATCAGCGTTTCGCCGCGCGCAATGGATTCCTGCGACAGGGACAGATTCGGACAGGCGTTCTGGCAGGCCAGGCAGGGTTTGCAGCGCTCCTTGTCGATCTTCACCTCGAAGGCGCTGATCTTGTTGAAGATGGATTGGAAGGCGCCAAACGGGCAGAAGAATGAGCACTGCGTTCTCTTCTTTGTCAGGAACGGCAACACGATTACCAGTCCGGCAAAGAGCAGGACAAAGATTGCGTTCTGAATCAGGCCAATCAAATTGCGGGCGGCAATGTACTCCGAGACGGCCTTGAAGGGGCAGAGCCACATGCAGTAAGCCGGCTCGAAGAGGGCCAGCGAGAGCAGCACCATGGCCAGCAGAACGGCCCATGGGCCATAGCGCCAGCGCGGGTCGATCTTGTGGATTCTGGCGCGGTTGGGAATCGCGGCCACGCCCTCTTCGATTCCCCCGAAGAAACAGGCGTAGCTGCACCAGCCTTTGCCGAGGACCAGCGTCATGGCCAGCCACATGCCCACCATGGCCGCCATGCCGGCGCCGGAGGCGCCGCCGCCGGGCACGATCGAGCCGGGAAAGACCAGCGTCCGGGTGAGCGCCGCCGGCAGAATCAGCAGCGGAATGGGCATGAAGCAGAACGGCGTCCGGCCGGCAATCATCTCCTCCACCGGAATGCCCATGGTGCCGCGCATGGAGACGATGTTGTAGATAAAGCCGACGGGAAAGAGGACTCCCACGCTCACGAAGAAGATGCGCCGCCATCGATAGGTGTTCCCGGTCCGCATCATCATGAAGAACAGCGCGGTCATGAAGAGCGCGGTCAGCGCGGCGGCGATCCGCGACTTGGGGTTCGTATCCATGCCGGGGCGAAAGAGCATGAGCAGCGACCAGACGGCGATCGGCAAAGTCAGCAGAAGAGACCAGCCGATGCCGCGCGGCTCCGGGCGGGCGAGGCGCGGCGATTGAGCGTTAGTAGCCATAGGCTTTTCTCCCTATCAGCATGGCGATTCCCAAAGAGGCGTAGTAAAGAGCAATGAGCGCCATCGCCATCCGCGCGACGGTAATCACCGCTTCGTTGCGCGCGATGCAGCCAAAACTGATAAACGGCATAAACCAGACGGAAGTTCCAATAAAAAAGAAAAAAAAGAAGAGCAGCGCCTGAGCCACGCTGCCTTGCTCAGCCGCCCTCACGCCGGCCGCCACAAATGGAGGGCAGAGGCTCAGGCCGGTCAGCAGACCCAGCGCCGCCGGCCCGGCCGCCCGGCGATTCTTCGTTCCTTCAATGTTCACCAGCTTCTCGCCCGCGCACGAGCGGCCGCAGAGGCTTCTGGCGGACCACGCATACCAGATCAGCACGCCGGCGAGCAGCACATTGACCGCGCCCATCATCAGCACGCGCGGCGCTGGCGGCAGCGAGACCAGCGCGCCAAGCTCCCATGCCACAACGGCAAAGAGCAGGTATCCCAGCAGGCGCGCCCCCAGAAAGACGGAGAGATAGCGGGCATGGTACCGCAACCCCGTGTGCTCGGTCAGCAGCGAGGGCACCAGCACCGGTCCGCAAGACGCGATGCAGGCAGGTCCCGACGCCAGCCCCAGTGCCAGCGCCTCGCCGAAAACGACTGGCGTGGCCATAGACGAAGATATAGAGCCGTTCAGCTCCCCCGTCTGTGACACCTGATACGCAGGCGGGAACAGCGTTCTGCTGTCTGCGACATCAACGGTGATCTAATTGGCGGATCGCCGGTAACACCGGAAACCGGCTCCACGCTCCCGCCCTCAATTTGCGGCGCCGCGCCCGTCCTCCTGTACACTAGAGTTTTCAAGGCCATGCAAACCAAATATCCAGTCGGAATCCTGGGCGCGACCGGAATGGTCGGCCAGCGGTACATTCAGCTTCTTGAGCGCCACCCGTGGTTCGAGGTCACGTGGCTCGCGGCCAGCGATCGCTCCAGCGGCAAGCCTTACGGCGAGGCCGCCAAGTGGCGTCTGGACACTCCCCTGCCCGAGCGCATCGCCAGGATGACCGTCTCGCCGGCTGAGCCTGGCGCCGCGGCCAACGGGGATCAGCCCGCGCCCAAGATCATCTTTGCTTCAGTGGACGCCGCCATCGCCCGTGAACTAGAGCCCAAGTTTGCCGCGGCCGGCTGCGCGGTGGTTTCGAATTCGAGCGCCTTCCGCATGGCGCCCAACGTGCCCCTGGTCATTCCCGAGGTCAACGCCGGGCACCTGCGCCTGATCGAGGAGCAATCCTGGCGGCGCGAGTCGGGCGGCTACATGGTCACCAACTCCAACTGCACAGTGATGGGTCCGGTGCTGGCGCTCAAGCCTCTCGTCGATCGCTTCGGCGTCGAGCAGATCTTCGCCACCTCCATGCAGGCCGTCAGCGGCGCGGGCTATCCCGGCGTGCCCTCCATGGACATTCTCGACAACGTCGTCCCCTACATTCCCAACGAAGAAGAGAAGATGGAAGAAGAGCTGCTCAAGCTGCTGGGCTCACTCGATGGCCATGTGGTCAAGCCTCTGTCGGCGCGCATGAGCGCCAGCTGCAACCGCGTCCCGGTCGTCGACGGACACACCGTGAGCGTCAGCATCAAGCTGGGCAAGCCGGCTGCGCGCGAAGAGATTCTGGCCGCATGGGCGGAGTTTCGTCCGCTCGCCGGACAGGGACTGCCGACCGCCCCCGAGCAGCCCGTCCAGTGGGCGCCGCAGGATGATCGCCCGCAGCCCCGTCTGGACCGCAATCGCGGCAATGGAATGGCGGTAACCGTGGGCCGGCTGCGTCCCTGCAACGTGCTCGACTGGAAGTTCACCGTGCTCTCGCACAACACCATTCGCGGCGCTGCCGGAGCGACCATTCTCAACGCCGAACTGCTGGCCAGCCTGGGCAAACTCGGCTGAGCTTTTAGCTATTAGCTTTTAGCTTTTAAGTGGAAGTTCTTAGCCTTTAGCATTGAGTTGAAAACTGATGGATAAGTGGCTGAGAACCGGAAACCGGATAACCGCTGGAATCTCCAGCAAGCAGAGCTAGAAGCTAATAGCTAAAAGCTAATAGCTGCTCTTGGGAAACTCGCATGAGCCTGGTGGTGATGAAGTTCGGTGGCACGTCGGTTGAAGACCCGGCAGCCATCACCCGCACCGCGGCCATCGTGGCCGGACGCGCGGCTCTCGGCAAGCAGCCCGTCGTGGTTGTCAGCGCCATGGCCAAGGTCACCGATCAGTTGCTGCGCGCCGCCGCCGCCGCCGCGCAGGGCGACCGTGCCGGAGCGCTGGCCATCAGCGCGCAGTTGCGCGCGCGCCATCTGGATACCGCTGCCCATCTGGTGAGAAATTCCGCCGATGCCGAGGCGCTGGCCGAATTCATCAACCAGAAATTCGACTCGCTGGACGAAGTGCTGCGCGGTCTGGCGGCTATTCTCGAACTCACTCCGCGCATCTCTGACCTGATCGCCAGTTACGGCGAACGCATCTCCAGCCGCATCGTCGCCGCCGCCTTTTGCGAGCGCGGCATCAACGCCGCCCACGTGGACGCGCGCGAGATCATCGTCACCGACTCCCAGTTCCAGAAAGCGGTCCCGCAGGACGCCGCGATCGACAAACGCGCCCAGGAAAAGCTGCTCCCACTCACCACCGTGGGCCAGGTCCCGGTGATGGGCGGCTTCATCGCTTCCAACGAGGCCGGCATCACCACCACCCTGGGCCGCGGCGGCTCTGACTTCACCGGCGCCCTGGTGGGCGGCGCGCTCTCGGCCGAGGCCATCGAGATCTGGACCGACGTGGACGGCATCATGACCGCCGATCCACGCGTCTGCCCCGACGCCCTGCGCGTCAAGGTCATCAGCTTTGAGGAAGCGGCCGAACTGGCCTACTTCGGCGCCAAGGTGCTGCATCCGGCCACCATCCTGCCGGCCGTGAAAAAGAACATTCCGGTGCTGGTGCTCAACAGCCGCAACGCCGCCTGCGAAGGCACGCGCATCACCTCGCTCGCGCCTCACTGCAACAGCCCCTTCAAGTCCATCGCCGTTAAGAAGAGGCTCAGCATCATCGACGTGGTGGCCAGCCGCATGTTGATGACCCACGGCTACATGAAGGAAATCTTCTCCGTCTTCGACCGGCACCACTGCGCCGTTGATATGGTTTCCACCTCCGAAGTCTCCGTCTCGCTGACCGTTGACTCGAACGACAATCTGCCCGCCATCGCCGCCGACCTGAGCAAGCTGGCCGACGTGAAATACGAGGGGCGCAAGGCGCTCATCTGCATGGTGGGCGAGGACATTCGCGGGCAAAGCGGCATGGCGGCACAGGTCTTCACCGCCATCCGCCACATTAACGTGCGCATGATCTCGCAAGGGGCGAGCGAGATCAATATGAGTTTCATGATCGAGGAGGACGACGCGGACGAGGCCGTGCGCTCGCTGCACGCGACCTTCTTCAAGGACCCCGACCCCACCATCTTCGACGTGGATGCGCGCAAGCCTAAGGCAGCTACTAGCTGTTAGCTTTTAACTGTTAGCTCCCGGCGGTTAGCGGCTGGTTTCAAGCGGTCGACCAAGCGGGAGCCGCAAGAATTTATCCCGGAAAGTTCTTTGGCTGGCAGTTAGAGGCCAGAAGCTAGAAGCTAAGAGCTAACAGCTAAGAGCTGAAAACGAGGTTCATCATGCGCATTCTCGTTTTAGGCAAGGGAAAAACCGGAAGCCTCGTCGCCGAAGTGGCTCGTGAACGCGGCCATGACGTCCGCGCCCTCGACATCACGGAAAATGAACATGCCTCCGCCCTCATCGCCTCCACCCTGGCCGGCGTAGACGTGGTCATCGACTTCACCGCTCCCGAGGCCGCGGTAGAGAACATGCGCGCCGTGCTCGCCCTGGGCGGACGCATCGTGGTGGGCACAACCGGCTGGTACTCTCACTTGGACGAGATGAAGTCCAAAGCGCAAAAGCGCGGAGCGCTGCTCTACGGAACCAACTTCTCCATCGGCGTGCAAAAGCTCTTCCGCCTCACCGCTGAGCTGGCCAGGCTCGACGGCTATACCTTCTCCATCAGCGAGACTCATCACGTCTCCAAGCTCGACGCCCCCTCCGGCACTGCCATCACCCTGCGGCAGATCGTCGAAGCCGCGCAACCCGGAACCAGGGTGGAAATCACCTCCCACCGCGTGGGCGACGCCAAGGGCGAGCACACCGTCACCGCCGCCGGCCCCGACGACGTGATTGAGCTGCGCCACAACATCCTCAGCCGCTGCTGCCTGGCCCTGGGCGCCGTCCGCGCCGCCGAGTGGCTCGCCCAAAAATCAGGCGCCTGGGACTTCCGCGAAATCTTCGACCAGTTGTAACCGAACCCGCGCCGATGCAGAATTCCAAGCTCCTTCGTCCAGCCGTTCTCACCGATGTCCCCGCAATCGCCGCTCTGGAGCGCCTGCCCCAGACTCGCAACTTCGTCGGCCAATGGAGCGATGAACGGCATTTGCAAACCCTGGCCAGCGCCGACGCCCGCTACTTCGTCAGCGAATCGGAGCCTGGCCGTTTGCAAGGCTTCGCCATCCTGCGCGGATTCGCCGAGCCGTACCGCTCCATCGAACTCAAGCGCATCGTCGTCGCAACCCCGGAGCAGGGGCTGGGCCGCAAGATGCTCGAAGCCCTCATCAGGATGGCGTTTGAAGAGTTCGCGGCCCACCGCCTGTGGCTGGATGTCTTTGAGAGCAACGCCCGCGCCCGCCACGTCTACGAAAGCCTGGGTTTCGTTTACGAAGGCACGCTGCGCGAGGCGTTCTGTCGCGACGGCGAGTATCACTCGCTCCTGCTGATGTCGATGCTGGAGCGCGAATATGCCATGAGAAGATGGTGAGAACATGTCGCCGCTGCCGTTCAATTTGGCTCTCGTGCAGTTCCTGGCCGGCCACAGAACTGTCCTCCTCACCAGCTTCTTTCATGCCGCCACCTTCTTCGGCGATTCCAGCGGTTACCTCCTCGTCGCCACGCTGATCTACGTCGCGTGGAACAAGCAGTTGGCCATCCGGCTTTCGGTATTGGTGCTGCTGACCTCCTCGCTCAACGGCATATTGAAGCTCATCGTCAAGAATCCCCGCCCGTTCATCCGCGAAGGAACCTATCTCAGCAAGTGGGCCGTTTCGCCTCAGAAGGCCGCGGCTCTTGCCACGGAGTATTCAACCCCCTCCGGCCACGCCATGTCGTCGTCCGCGTTTTATTCCTATCTCTATGCGTGCGCCGGGAACCGCTGCGTCAGAGTCATTGCAGTCTTGGCCATCGTTCTTATCGGCGTGTCGCGGCCTTATCTCGGCGTGCATTATGCCGAGGATGTTCTCATCGGCTGGGCGATCGGGCTCTCTGCGGCCCTGCTCTGGATAAGACATGACCAAGCCGTCTGCGCCGCATGGAGCCGGCTCTCTTACGCCCGGCAGATTGGAGCCGCCGTTGCAGCCAGCCTGGCGCTCTGGCTGCTCACCGTCGCCGTCAACGGTTGGCGCGCCGCCGGCCAGCCGCGGGAGGTTTTAATCTCCGCCGGATTCCTGACCGGCATCGTCATTGCCCGTCCGCTGGAGCTGAGAATGGTGAACTTCGATCCCCGCAGCTCGAACGCCGCCGCCAAAACGCTGCGCTACATTTTTTCCATCGCCATGGTGACAGGCACGCTGCTGTTTCTCGATAAGGCCTTGGCGATGATCCCCGGCAACTTCGCCATGCTCGGGTATATGTTGCAGTACGTCCGCTATGCCGCCGCGGGGATCGTAAGCATCTTTCTTGCGCCCCTGCTGTTTACAAGAATAGGATTGGCCGAGACCATGCCGCCAGGAGCGAACTGAAGCCGGCCGCGGGTGGAACACATCTCTGCATTCTCCGCGAAATGGGCGCCCCAGAGCCCGCCCTGAGCTTGCCGAAGGGTCTCGCATTTGAGAGCTGGGATTTCGTCAGTATGAATACCGAAGCCAGTTTATACAGCGGGCTCACGCATTCAGTCCGTGCAACGCGGCAACCTCATTCAACCGCCTGTCGCGCGTCCAGATCTTCAGACTCCAGAGCGCGGCGGCTGCCAACAGGTGCATGTCGAGATAACCTAGACCCTTGCCGGCGATACCGTGCTTGTCGATGAAGAAAAGAACCTCATCGTCGCTTGCCACTGTGACCTGGGGCAGCGACCGCAGCAAGTAAAGCGTATTCGCTCGATTTGCCAGATTCCCGCACGCCAACTCGCCCACCACCCAGGGATGCACTCTTACCAGTTCCGCATCGAGCAGTCCGACAAGCCGTCTGTTGGACGACCTGAAGTGGTCGATCCAAATCGAGGTATCGACTAGAATCAACTTCCGCCCTCCCGATTCAATTGCCTGACGCGCGACGGCGAGGAATATCCTGCAAATCCGGCTGCGAGCCGCCCAGACGGGCCAGGCGCAACGCGCTTTCCCGGTAAATCAGCGCCTGCAGCGCCGCCTTGAAAAGCGGCCCGTTCTCCTGCAACCCGCTCAAGGACCGTGCTTCCTTGAGCAAACGCTCATCGATAGTGACTGTTGTTCGCATATGCGCTCCTGAATCTGCAACAATTATAACACTAATTGATGCGCTTTTTGATGCATCAAATCAAGAGGATTCTGGCTGGCCGGTCCACCGAATCCAACGTATCCAGCCCCCGCCGGTATAATCCTACTTATTATGGAAACAACTGGTTGCGGCACAGCTATCGTGACGTCCTTCCGGGCGGATGGGTCTGTTGATGAACAGGCGATGCGGGCGCTGGTGAACTGGCAGATCGACTCGGGCATCGATTTTCTGGTGGCCTGCGGGTCGACGGGCGAGGCGGCCACGCTGGATGAAGAGGAGTGGCTGCATACGGTTTGCCTGGTGGCCGAGACGGCGGCGGGGCGGGTTCCGGTTTGGGCCGGCTGTACCCACAACTCGACGCGGACGCTGCTGCGGCATGCCGGGCTGCTGCGCCAGGTGCGCGGCGTAAGCGCCGTGCTTTCGGCCAATCCCCCCTACAACAAGCCCTCGCAGGAGGGGCAGTTCCAGCACTTTCTGGCCCTGGCCCAGGCGGTTGACCCGCTGCCGGTGGCGCTCTACAACATCCCCGGGCGCACGGGAGTGAACCTCGATCCCGAGACCGTGGTCCGGCTGGCCGAGGCGGCGCCGAACATCCAGGCCGTCAAGGAGTCCAGCGGCAAGCTGCCCCAGATCGCCGAGCTGGTCCACACCCTGCCGCGCGGTTTCAAGATCTTCAGCGGCGACGACAACCTGGCCCTGGCCTCCATCGGGGTAGGCGCGCATGGGCTGATCAGCGTGGCGGCCAACGAGGCCCCCGCCGAGGTTAGGCGCATGATCCGCGCCGCCCTCGACAATAACTGGGTCCTGGCCCGCGAGCTGGAGCGCAAGTACGGGCGGCTGTTCGAGGCCAACTTCTGGGACTCCAATCCCGGCCCGGTCAAGACGGTGCTCAACCTGATGGGTCGCTGTTCAGATCGCGTCCGCCTGCCGCTGGTGCCGCCCACAGCCGCCACCCGCTCAAAGCTCGGACGCCTGGCCGGCGAACTCGGCCTGCTCAAGCAGGCTCCCGCGCTGGAAGGCATTTCCGAAGTCTTCTGAGCGCAATCCGTCGGCAAGGCTTATAATTCGGGCCAGAAATCCAATCGGCTGCAGGATGCCTATGCCCCGCGCCTGCAACCGGGGAGGCTGCCATGTTGAAGCCCTTTCTGGTCCTATCCGCTGTAGTCCTTTTTGTAATTGCGGCTCCCACGCCCGCTCCTACACTCGCCGCGGGGCGCATGCCGCAGGAGGCCGCGCCCACGCCTGCTTCCACGAATCCCGTCAAACCGACTCCCGCCTCGCAGGAGAAAGCGAAGGATCTCTATGCGCGCGACTGTGCCTTGTGCCATGGGGACAACGGCAACGGCAAGACCGGTCTGGCCAAGGACATGGGGCTGACACTATCGGACTGGACCGATCCTAAGAAGTTGGCCAATAAGTCGGACCATGAGCTGTTCGATGCGATTCGCAAGGGCAAGGACAAGATGCCTCCCGAGGATCCGAGCCGCGCCAAGGACGACGAGGTGTGGAACCTCATTATTTACATTCGCGGACTCTCCAAGGACCAACCGGCCGCGGCCCCACCCGCCGATGCAGCCAAGCCCGGCAACTAGGCTGCATCGCAGAAAACAACCACCCACCCAATCCGGGGCTGCTGTGCGAGCAGGCCCGAGCGCGAAGCAAGTGCCTGAGCGGCCGGGTGCCCAGCTCCAGATTTTCGGACCTAGGTTACCTCGAATCACCAGACCTCCATCTCGAAATCCCGATACTCGCGAATCAACTCATAGTCCGCGCGGTTGGATGTAATCAGCTTGGCTCCATACGATCTGACGGTCAACGCGATCAGCACATCGAAGTGAAGCTCGCGCAGCTTGCGCGGCTCAAAACCGTGATCCGCATGGATTTTGCCCAGAATCTTTCCCGATTCCAGCCAGTTCTTTTCCGTCGGCGTGAGAACCGGGCGGCTCTCCTCCAGTGCGCGAACAAAATGCCGCTCCGCTGGCTGGGTGGCTCCGCGCCAAAGCTCCGCCAGCACCACCGAGGAGTTGCGGATCCGGCCCGGACACCCGGCCATGCGTTCCGAGTGGCGCCGCGTGCGCTGATTGTCCACCAGCACCGAGGTATCGAAGATCACGATCTCATTCATCGCTGCCCGCGAACTTCAGCTTGCCCTCGTACTTCCGGATCACGTCCTTGAAGCGCTGATTGCCCACAATCTCGCGCAGGGCGATATGCACGGCCTCGGTGCGCGAATTGACGCCGAGCGCGCGCGCCGCCTCATCCGCCAGTTTTGTGTCCAGCCTGATCGATGTAAGTGTCGCCGCCATACCTTCTCCTTCTGTATATACAGATCATGACATCAATATATATAAGTGTCAAGCTGTCCTGCGCGGCCGGCTCTCCCAGGTTCCGCTTTTGTGACCTGGGAGACTACGAATCCCAGGCGAGCGAACAGCGAGCCTTTGGCTCCACCGCAGGTGGCTACCCCAGCTGGCTCACCTTCACCTGTAACTTCTCGAAGTCCACCGTGCCCAGGCCGCGTCCGGCGGCTATCTGCAGGTAGAGCAGGTGCTCGGGGTCCAGGTTCCAGTATGCCTTGGCCACATAGGCATCGATGGCTACCGGATCGGTTCCGGCGACGATGGTCTTTTTGAGGGCCACGTCTTCCAGGTTGCCGCCGGTGGGGCCGTTGCGCAGCAGGATGCGGTAGCAGTCCAGCAGCGTGACCGTGGGCAGCATGAAGCTGGCCAGGTCGGCGAGCGACTGGTGAATCTGCTGGTGCAGGCGGTTGCGCTGGCCGCCCAGGATGCCGTACCAGTTCTTCATGCCCAACGTTGCGCCGGTGAGGACGTGGTGTTTGGCGATGGGCAGATTGAAGATTTTGTCGGCTTCGAGGAAGGGCGTGAAGACGGGCCAGCTCTTCAGCACCACTCCGCCCAGATCGACTTCGCGGAAGAGCTCGGGATCGGGCAGGATGATCTCGGCGCCCTCGGCGCGGGCCGCGGCCTGAATGCCGGAGCGAAGAAAGCAGCGGCGAGGCTCGTTGCAACTGACGTCGGTGACGATGACCCGCTTGGCGCCGGCCTGCCAGCATTGGCGCACCACCTCGGCGACCACCTCGGGATTGGTGTTGGCGGCCTGCTCCGGGGTGCGGTCCCAGGCGATGTTGGGCTTGATGACCACCACGTCCTGACGACTAACGAAGCGGCGGATGCCGCCCAGATTTTCAAGCGCCTTGGCAACCAGTGCGCGCGGCTCCCCGCCCTGCGCCGGGCTCCCCGCGTCCGCCGCGGCGGATTTGTCCGTGGGGAATTGGACCACGGTCATGTGCGGCCATTGCGGATCGGAAGCAATGCGATGGTCGCGGCGCGCCTGCTCGGCACGGGACGCAACCGGGCGGAAGCTGTGTTCGCTGAGCCACACGGCCGCGCCCGCCGCGCCCGCGGCCACGCCGCCCACGCGCAGAAGTTGCAGCATGGCCTCGCGGCGCGTTATCCCCTGCGCCTGTTTCTCGTCCGGCTTCCGATCGGTTTCCCCGGCCATGTTTTTTCTCCCGCTCAGACTTCCATCAAATGAATGCGTTGCGGATCGTTGGCGCCTAAGTTGTGCGCTGCGTCAGCAGCGGTGGCGATGTAGCGCGGCGGACGGCCCGCGGCCTCCAGCGTCGGCATGCCTGCCTCGGCGCGCTTGCGCTCGATCATCTGCCACGCCGTGCGATCCACGGCCACGCGATCTTCGCCCACGATGAGCGCGTTGGGGTACCAGAGGCGCTCGGGATGAAAGCTGGGCCCACCATCATAGACGGACGAGATGGCGTCGCCGATGGTGAAACGCACCTTCTCACGGATGGTGGGGATGCAGTTGAGGTCGGCGACGGCGGGGTTGCAGCCATTGGCATGCAGTTCAAACGGCCGCTGCACAACGCCGTACATATTCTTCATCGAGAAGGTGACGCCCGCCAGCTCATGGTCCTTGAGAATCGGCAGATTGATGACCAGGTCGCACTCGCGGGAGAGAATCTTGGTGAGCTTGACATTGGCCGTGCCCCATGTCATCGGCTGCTCCTCGAAGCCCGCCTGGTCGCTGGGGTAACTGCGGATGTGACTGCGATCGGTGTTGACGGCGAAGCCGCAAGCCTCCAGAAAATGGGCGTTCTGGTCCCACACCAAAATGTTTCCGGGCTTGACGCCGATCTGTTGCAGCCGCTCCGCAATCGCCAGCGTCAGCGCCCGGTGCGTGCAGATTCCCTTGCCGCCCAGGCCGTTCACCTTGAGGCCAATCACCTTGTCTGCGGGGACCAAGTTCGCGGGCACGATGCGCTTCCAGGCTTCTGCCGGCTTGTCGCGGCCGGTGTAGGCGGCGATGGCCCGGTCGAGCAGATCGAGGACACGCTTTTCATCCAGTTTCCCGCTGGCATCATGCAGCGCCGCATCGCGCGCTACCACGACTTTGGATTTGGCGGGCTCGGCGTGCTGGTCCAGCATCGCGGCAAACCCCAGCTTGTCCGCCGCGGCGGACGAGCCTAGCAGCACGGCTCCTGTCGCTGCGGTCTTCAGAAATTCCCGGCGGTTTTTCATCGCAATCCTCACCTTTTCTGACGCGGCCGGCGCTCCGGCGTTTGTGATTAGAGCTTCGCTTCCACGCCGCGCGCCAGCGCCAGCAGCGCCTGCGGAGCGTCGGGCGTGGACTCATAGGCAACGATGCGCGCCAAAGAGCGGCCCTTGCGGAAACTGATGCTCTGTGCGTACTGCACGCATTCGTCGCCCAGTTGAATGCTCTTGGCGTCTTTGCTTTGTCCGGTCTCCAGAATCTTGCGCGCGCCGGCCGCGTCGTTCATGGTGTAGACATCGACGACGGCCTCCAACTGGCCCTGGTACTTGTAGTCGGAGGTCGAGGTGGAAACCACGCCGGCGGAAATGTATTGCTCGGCGTCGCCATCGATGTATTGCCACAGGTCTTTGGCCGCAAAGACGCGCGTGTCGCTGGTTTTATCCCAGCCCGCGACCGCGCCCGAGGCCGGGAACGGGTCGGAGGCCCTCTTCTTGCAGCCCGCGCCTGCAGCCGCGGCAACGATCATCAGCGCCGTAACGGCCCACTTCCAATTCAAGCGAAACATCACTGAGCGTTCTCCTTTTTGTCTGAAACAGAATTCCGGGTTGATCTTCCTTCCGCATCCTCGCTTATTTTGACCGTGCATCTTGCAGATTTTCATAATCAGGCTTTAATCGTGGTGAAATTGTAATTGGTTTTCCAGATTGAACCCAAACACTTTTGCAATAAGGAGCGAATCCAGCCGCTCCGGCCAACACGTAATAATAGCCATCAGGCAACATGACAGAGAATTTTCCCTTATTATCCGGTCGCGTTTCGAAATATGTGCGGCCTGAATGTTCGTGAATCCAAATATGAGCATCTGTAACGGGTACTGATTCAGCATCATCAACAATTACGCCACTTATGCTTGGCGATTCGGGTTTAGTCTGCGCATAGCAAATACCTGAAGGCGTCAACAGTAAGATCGTCATCAGTATAACGTCAGTAAACTTCCAGACATTCATTGCTTCCACCTCCTTCATTGCCACTGCTTGATTCTTTACTTTCGATTGAGCAGAATCTGGCTGCTCGGTGAGCGGCTTTCGCCGATGCTGGTTACGTAGACGGCGGGGTGCTCCTGCAGCGGGCAGGCATACTCGCAGGCGCCGCAGCCCACGCAGCGGCTGGGATCGACGCGCGGCTGCTTGAGCGTCTTGGTGTTGCCGGCCGAGTCGATGACCTGGGCTTCCTGCACATAAATGGCCTTGGGCGAAACCGGGCACCACTCTTCGCAGACAATGCACTCGGTGGCCATGGCCCAGGGCAGGCAGCGGCCACGGTCGTAAAATGCGGTCCCCAGGCGGATCGGCTGCTCCCCCGCAGCGGACTGGCCCACGCCCACCACCCAGCCTTTTTCCTTGGGCGTGATCTGCCAGATTGCGCCGGTGGGGCAGACCTCGGAGCAGAGCACGCAACTGGGCTCGCAATAGCCGATGCGCGGAACCAGCGTGGGCGTCCACAATCCTTCCAGGCCAGCCTGATCGAGCGTGGGGTGCAGCGCGGTGTTAGGGCAAACCTTCATGCACTCGCCGCAGCGGATGCAGCGGGAAAGAAAGTCAGACTCGTCGAGCGATCCGGGCGGGCGCAACAGGCGTTCGTGGCGGCTCTTGCCCAGGCCGGTGTTGGCGCGCATCAGCGGAACTACTGCCGCGCCCGCGACGAGGCCCGTAAGCGTCCTGCGCCGGCCCAGGTCGGGCGAGGCAACCTCATGGTCCTTGCGGAAGAAGCGGAAGTTGAGGCTGTCATGCGGGCAACTGCCCACGCAGTTCATGCACATCAGGCACTCGGCCTTGCGCCACGGCGCGCCGCCGATGGGATCGTCGCCGCCCTGGCAGTGGAGCAGGCAGCGATTGCAGTTGTCGCACGCGGCCGGGTCTTTGTGCAGCCCCAAAATCGACCAGCGCGAGACCGCGCCCAGCAATGCGCCCAGCGGGCAGATCGCCCTGCACCACAACCGCGTCACGCGCAGGCTGAGGACGAGAATGGCCAGAAACAGAATGCCCAACACCAGGCCTTGCGCATAGTGCGGCTGACGGAGATCGAGCACCAGGAATTGCAAAACTGAATGCAGCGTCTCGCCGGTCGTTTTGATGGCCGCGACGGGACTGTGTTCGAGCGGTTCCAGCACGGCGCGCGCGGCAGCGTTGAAGGCCGGCAAAAGCGACAGGCCGAAGGAGCGAACCAGCAGGCTGAAAGGATCGAGCCAGCCGATGGCTGCCGAGCCGAAGAGCGCGGCGACTAATCCGGCAATCAGGACAACGTACTTGCCCGTCTGCCAGCGCTTGTAGCGATTTGACTCGATGCGCTGCTTGCCCCGCTTGGACTCCGATGGCATATTCCCAACAAAGTGTTGCAGCGTGCCCATGGGGCAGATCCAGCCGCAGAAGAAGCGGCCCAGAAAGAGCGTGGGCAGCAGAATGACCAGGCACCAGACGAGCCCGCGATAAAGCGCGTGGCCGGCCAGCGCGTTGACCACGGCCACCAGCGGGTCCCACTCGAAGAACAACCGCACCGGCGCGCGCAGTTGAATCTCGGTCGAGCCGCCGGGAAAGAGGCTTATCGAGGTGAAGAACAGCAGCGCAAGGAAGAGCAGCAGAAAAAATATCTGCGAAATCCTGCGCCACTTCGGCAATCTGGACCGGTTCAAGAATCGCCTCCACACGCGCGGACGCTAAACCTGCATGATTGATGATTGGCGCTCGGGCAAGCGGCGGACTGTGATCTGCGTCACCGATTGGCGGTTTCGGTTTAGGTTTATGGTTGTGTTTCGCTCCGAACGCATATAGCGCAAGGGAACCCCTTGCCGCGATGCCCCGTATTCGTTCGCATGGTGCGACATCTGCTCCTCCTATTGTTCGTTGCCGCGGCGATGGCCTATCCCGCATTGGGGCAGGACAAAATTGCCATCGTAAACGTCACAATCATCGACGGAACCGGTCATCCGCCCCGCACAAATTCCACTGTTATTGTGCAGGGGACGAAGATTGTCGCGATCACCGGCGAGCGGGAGAAGCCTCCGAAGGGGGCGAAGATCGTTGATGGAACTGGAAGGTTTTTGATTCCCGGCCTCTGGAACAACGATCTGCATGGGGTCGCGTATGACGAGGCCAAGTCCCACCTCTCGGAACTGGTCTCTTATGGAATCACGACTGTGCGCGACATGGGCGCTCCGCTGGATGACATCGTGCGGCTTCGGGATTCGACCGCGTCGGGAACGCTCGTCGGCCCGCGCTTGTTCATTGCTGGTCCACTGATGGAAGGCCCGGTTCCCGTGCAGATGCCGCTTATTGTCGGCCTCTTCAGTGAGAAGCAGGCGCGTGCTGAGGTTAAAGACCTCAAGCAGCACAATGTGGATTATGTCGAGGTTGACACTTCTCTGACTCCCGAGCTGTACTGGGCAATTGCGGACGAAGCGGAACGCCAAAGCCTGCCCCTGGTCGGCCATATACCGGCCACCATTGCGGCCGGAGACGTAGCAAAGGCCAAACAAAGTGATGTGGAGCACCTGGGAGGGCGATTTCTCAACGTCCTGATTGCCTGTTCGAGCGACGAAGCTTATTTCAATCAAGTTATAGGGAAAACGTATGACGACCTCTTGAATACCATAAAGGAGAAGCGTCCGGCTGACGAGCCTCAGTTCAAGGCCGATTTCGACGAGAGGCTACTCAGAACCTTCGACGAAAGTAAGGCCCAGCGGCTCTATCGTCTCTATGCACAGAGCGGTGTTGCGCAGACCCCGACTCTCTACGTCCTGAACACTCTGTGGCAAAGCAACAAAGACGATCACAAACTAAGCGAACAGGATATGCAGTCCGGGAAAAGGATTTACGCAAAGGACCTTGAGGTCGTGGGCGAGATGAAGCGAGCGGGCGTAATGATTCTCGCCGGAACCGACGGCCCTTATGCGCAGGGTGGCGACGCCCTTCACAGCGAGCTGGAATTACTTGTCGAGGCGGGGTTGACCCCGCTTGATGCTCTTCAGGCGGCTTCTCGCGATGCTGCCAAGACCATGGGCGTGTTGAAAGATGTGGGAACTGTTGAGGTCGGCAAGACGGCAGACTTAGTGCTATTAGACTCAGACCCGCTCGCAAACATATCTAACACGCGCAAGATCGAAGCCGTCGTTCTTCACGGCCAATTGTTCTCAAAGGAAGAGCTTTCTATCATGAGGAACCATTGAATCACAATATTTCTTCTGATTGAAAGGCTATCCGTAAGGTAGGCCTTGGTAGACGAAAGCGGGCCTCTGCTGAACCTGAGCCGAAGTTACTTCAGGATGACATTTTGCAGCAACTTGCGCTTAATATGGACACTTTTGCTCCTGAAAACAATTCCTATCAATCTTCCCAGGCAGGTTTTCAGAGGTGATTGATGAGCGAGGCGATGCAGGCCGCGCCGCAAAAGTAACCCAAACGGTGCCGAGCGCTTTGACCGGGAACGGTAGGTGGATTGCGATTCCCATTCCAAGTGAAGTGGGAGAGAACGCATTGCGGTTCTCTCCCGTCTTCCATGTCCGCACCTTAGCGCGCGCCGGCCGGGGCATCTTGGTGTCCCCAGCGGTGCTGAATTGCCTTGACGGATACAACCTGGTACACCGCCGCCAGGCCAACAAGTCCGTACACCACGGAGCTGAGCGTTGAAGTTTGACCAAAGCTCATGCCGAAGATGGCGGCCACCAGGTCGAAGTGCGCCACGCTCACCAGACCCCAGTTCAATCCGCCAACCACTAGAAGCACCGCTGCTACCACATCCAGAGTTTTCATCGTTTTCTCCATCCTTTTTTTGTTGCACCCTTGCCGGGTGCTGTATTAACTATAATGAATAAAGATTTGCGCAATAGGAAAAGTACCTGAGTTTTGTAATTCATTTGAGTGCCAGTCAAAAATCTGGTTCGCGTTTGCACCGGCGGAAAAAGCGGGAGAAGCGAATGGTCAACAAAACGATTGTTGAAGGGCTTCGGCCCTATGCTCTGGGCGAGAAACTCCGCGCCCTGAGGCTGCGAAAGAGCATGGGCCTGGTGGAATTGGGCAAGCATACTGGCCTTTCGGCGGCGATGCTCTCGAAGCTGGAATGTGGCAAGCTTTTTCCCACATTGCCAACACTATTGCGGATCGCCCTGGTCTTCGGGGTGGGCCTCGAATACTTCTTCACCGACGAGCGCAAGCGTCATGTAGTGGCCATTGCGCGCAAGAAGGAGCGCTTGCGGTTTCCGGAAAAACCAGGCGTAGGCGCCATTGCCTACCACTTCGAGAGCCTGGACTTCAAGGCAACAGAGCGCAAGCTGAATTCGTTCTATGTGGAATTCGAACCCGCCTCTCCTGAAAAGGCGCGGCCTCATCAGCACCCGGGCGTGGAATTGCTCTATCTGATCTCAGGAAAGTTGGACCTCACAATTGGCTCCGAGACGTTCACCTTGGAATCGGGGGACGCCGTGTACTTTGATTCGCGAGTTCGTCACAGCTACCACCGTGCCGGTAAAAGTCCGTGCACCGCCGTCGTTGTTACCGCGTAACAAACCGCAGCCCTTACCAGCATCGCTGCTCTCATCAAGCGGCGCTCCAAGGAGGGGATTGCCTGAACTGACAGCCAAATTGGCTGCAAGAAGCATTTACGCAAATTTGCGCTACCAGACACTTCAGCCCTTGAAATAAGCCCTCTCAATCTTCCTGAACAGGTTTTCACATGTGATTGATGAGCGAGGCGATGCAGGCCGCGCCGAAACCGTTGTCGATGTTGACCACGGAGACGTTGGGCGAGCAGGTGTTCAACATGCCCAGCAGCGCCGCCACGCCGCCAAACGACGCGCCATAACCAATGCTGGTGGGAACGGCCACGACCGGCGCGTTCACCAGCCCGCCGACCACGGTGGGCAGCGCGCCCTCCATGCCGGCGCAGACAATGAGCGCGCGCGCCGATTGCAGTCCTTGCTTTTGCGCCAGTAGGCGATGAATCCCCGCCACTCCGACGTCGGCGATCAGTTCGACCGTGTTGCCCATCAGCCGCGCGGTCACCACGGCCTCCTCAGCCACGGGCAGGTCGCTTGTTCCGGCACAGACCACGGCGATAGTTCCTTTGCCGGGGGTGGTTGCAGACTGCGTGAGCGTGATGGCGCGGGCGGTCTCGTGAAACTCGGCGCGCGGCTCGATAGCGCGGACGGCTTCGTACATCTCGCGCGTGGCGTGCGTAGCCAGCGCGTTGCCGCCCGCCTTGGCCATGCGGGCAAAGATCGCTGCCACCTGCGCGGCGGTCTTGCCGGCGGCAAAGATCACCTCCGGCATGCCGGTGCGCAGCGCGCGGTGATGATCGAGCTTGGCAAAGCCAAGGTCCTCGAAGGGCAGGTCGCGGAGGCGGTCCACGGCTTCGTTGACCCCGGTGCGGCCCTCGCGCACTTCGTTGAGCAGAGCCTCGATCAAAGCGCGATCCATCAGAGCGCCTCCTTCTTTGTGCCGCTGTCCGCGCCCACTTTCGCTTCCATCTCCGCGCGGGCCCGCATGGCTTCTTCCATCACCTGTTTCAGAGGAACCGAAAACTGTGTGGCGAGCAGGCGGCAATCCTCATACTCCGGCGCGGCGTTGGCGATCCTGCCCGAGGGCCAGCGCGCGATCTTGATGCGCACCTTGCCCCAACTCGTTTCGACTTCCACAAACTCGCGCGCCAGGGCGACCTTGTGCTCCAGCCTCCAGCGCAGTCCGATGGTGGTGGTCTCGCGGAAGAGCAGATTTTGGAGCGCGGGCGCGAGATCGGGGCGGCACAGCACGGTCATCTGCACGCCGGCACGCCCCTTCTTCATCTGCACCGCGGCGCGATAGACATCCCATGCGCCGGCCTCCAGCAGCTTCTCGCTGACGTAGGCCAGCAACTGCGGGCTGGAATCGTCGATCACCGTTTCGATGACCGCGATGGATTCAGCTTCGGCGGCCTGTCGAACCTCTTCCTCGCCCACCAGCAGACGCAGCAGGTTGGGCTGGCCCTGCGTCTCGCGTCCGCCGGCGCCGTAGCCCGCTTTGAGGATGCGCAGGAGCGGCAGCGGCTCGTACCGCACATCGAGCATGCGCAGCATCGCCGCGCCGGTCGGGGTCACACGCTCCATGGACTCGCCGTCGGCATAGACCGGCGCATCGCCAAGCAGAGCCAGCGTGGCAGGCGCAGGAACGGGGAGCGTGCCGTGCTGGCAGACGACGGTTCCGCTGCCTACGTTCAGGGGCGACGACAACCAGCGATCGACATTGAGTGCCTCGCATCCTGCGGCAGCGCAGATGATATCGACGATCGTGTCCACCGCGCCGACTTCGTGAAAATGCACCTGCTCGATGGGGATGGAATGAATGGCGGCTTCCGCCTCGCCCAGCAGTTGGAAGGCGCGACTGGCGCGCTCTTTCACCGTTTCCGTGAGCGGGGCGGAGCGTATGAGGTCGAGAATGGCCGGCAAGGAGCGATGAGGCGCGTGCGTGTGCGCAGGATGGTCGTGGTGGGAGTGGGCCGGTTCGCTCGCCGCCTGATCCGGCGCAATCACGTCCACTTTGGTGGCGGCCAGTCCGCCGCGGCTCACCTTGCGCACCTCAAGGCGCGCGCCAACATTTAGCGCGGCAGCAGTTTCCGCCAGGCAGCTAAAGGGAACGCCCGCATCCACCAGGGCGCCCAGCAGCATGTCGCCGCTTATACCGGAAAAACATTCAAGGTAACCGATTCGCATCGCTTTGTGATTTTAAACTGTCCGCTACGCGCCGCGCTTGGCCAAGACGTCGGCGGGGAGAATTACATTCATGGAGCCGGAGCGAAAGCCGGCGCAATCCAGGGTCACGTATAGGAAACCGGCCTGCTTGAGAGCCGCGGAGAAGGCGTCGATCATCTCCATCGTTAGGGCGCGTGGCAACTCGGCGCGGGCGATCTCCACGCGGGCCAGTTCCCCGTGATGGCGGACGCGCAGCTCGCGAAAGCCCAACTGGCGCAGGCTTTCCTCGGCCTTCTCCACCTGTTCCAGCACCTCGCGGGTCACGGTGCGGCCATATTCGACGCGCGAGGACAGGCAGGGCGCCGCAGGGCGATCCCACAAGGAATAACCGGCGGCCTTGGCCAACGCGCGAATCTCTTGTTTTCTCAGGCCTGCCTCCGCCAGCGGCGCCAGCACGGAGTGGTCTTCGGCGGCGCGCTGGCCGGGGCGGAAATCGTGGGTGTCGTCGGCGTTCATGCCGTAGGCGATGCGGGCAAAGCCCAGCTTGGCGCCCAGAGTTTCCATCGTGGCGAAGAGCTCGTCCTTGCAGTGGAAACAGCGGTCGGCCTCATTGCGGGCATACTCGGGCCGCTCCAATTCTTCGGTCTCGATCACATGCAGCGGCATCCCAAGCGCGCTGGCAAAGGCGCAGGCAGCCTCGAAGTCGTGGCGGGCCAGGCTGGGCGAATCGGCCAGCACGGCCAGCATGCGGCTGCCAAGGACGCGATACGCCGTGACCGCCAGGAACGCGGAGTCCACGCCGCCGGAGTAAGCCACCATCAGGCTTCCCAACTCGCGCAGCCGCGCTTCCAGCGCGAGCAGCTTGGAGGCCGTGTCCCGCTCGCCGGCAGAGGCGCTCTCCGGTTCGCTCCGCGCGTGTTCGGCTTCTGGTGGATTCGTGTGCGCATTCGCCGCCATGGGCAAATTATAACCCTCTGCTCTGTTCAGAAGACGCACACGCGTTTCGGGCGAACGGCCGCAACTTGAGCCGCGGCGATGCGGCTTCCACAGAGATCTGTCAGGTTCGCTATCTAATGTTGAATCGCGGTCTCCGCTTTCGCCGGCTTCTCTGTGATCTGGGCGGGTGTAGGCAGTTGCGAACGGTTCCAACCACCGCCCAGGGCTTGAATCAGTGCAACCGATGCTGTCATCTGCTGCACTTGCAGGTTAGTCAGAGTCTGCTGGTCAGCAAGCAAGGTGGTTTGCGCGGTCATCACATCGATGTAGGGATCGATGCCCGAATCGTATCGCCCCTGCTCGAGTTTCAGGAATGTCCGCGCGGAGTCGACGGCCTCCTGTTGGCGCTTGATCTGCTGCGACAGGATGCGAACCGCCGCCAGCGCGTCTTCCACCTGTTGGAATGCAATCAACACGGATTGGCGATAGGCGGCGAGATCCGCGTTGTATGTGGCGATGTACTGATTTACAGTCGCCCGGCGCAGGCCCCCATCATAAACAGTCTCGGAGATGGATGGACCGGCAGACCAGAAACGGCTGGCCGCGTCCATGAGGTTCTTGATGGCAGAACTCTCCACGCCGCCGCTGGCGGAGAGCGTCAGAGTGGGATAATAGGCCGCGTAAGCAACCCCGATCTGGGCATTCGCGGCGGCCATGCTCCGCTCTGCCGCAGCCACGTCCGGGCGGCGTTCGAGCAGTTGAGACGGCAAGCCAACGGGGATCGGCGGAGGCGCGGTCGTGAAGGGCCGCACCGGGATGGAGAACGTCGAGGCCGGCTTGCCGACCAGCATGGCGATCGCGTGCTCATACTGGGCTCGCGCAATTCCGATATTGATTGCCAACGACTGCGCGCTCGCCAGAGTGGTCTGCGATTCAACCAGGGATATCTGATCGTCAACACCGGTATCATAGCGGGCCTGCTCGCTATCAAGCGCCTTCTTGTCGGCTTCCACCGTGTCGTTCAGGATCTTCTGCAGCGCATCCTGGCCGCGAATCTCAAAGAAGTACTCGGCCAAGCTGGCTTGTTCGCTCAGGCGCTCATTCTCAAGGTCGGCCGCGCTCAGTTGGGCGGCATATTGGTTGGCGCGCACGGTGTTGTGGACTTTTCCCCACAGATCGGGTTCCCACGAAACCTCGCCCGGAAGAGAAAAGACCTGCGACTGCTGACCGCCCGCCCCGGAACCCAGGGTCGAAGAGGTTTGTGACCGGGTGTAGGAAGAACCGACGCTCACCGTGGGGAAATACTGAGCCCGCGCCTCGCGCACCAGGGCGCGAGCCTCCATGAAGTTCTCGAAAGCCTCGCGGATATTCTGGTTGTCGATATTGAGTTGTTCTTCGAGCGCATTCAATTCCGGATCGTTGTAGATCTCCCACCATTTGCCGCGGAGAACCGCATCCTGTGGCTGCGCGACAGTCCATCCTTCGGTCTCCTTGAACTGCGTGGGAGACTCCTTGAAGGCCGGCGGCGCCGTCACCGCCGGTGGAACATACTTCGGCCCGACGTTGCATCCAGCCAGCATCGCGCAGAGCGCTGCGGCATGGAGCGCGCGCAAGGTTGCGAACGGTTGCCGGGATCGCACGATCGACTTTTTCATAACCAACACTCCATAACCGTCATTTGCTAGGTAGCCTCCGCGGTTCCGGCGTGAAAGGTATCCCTCTGTTTGCCCAGGATGCGAAGACGCATGCGGTCGAAGAACAGATACACCACAGGAGTAGTGTAGAGCGTGAGCATCTGGCTGACGATCAGACCGCCTACGATGGTGATGCCCAGCGGGCGCCTGAGCTCGGAGCCGGTTCCGGTGCCGAAGGCCAGCGGCAGCGCGCCGAACAAGGCGGCCATTGTCGTCATCAGGATAGGACGGAAGCGCAGCATGCATGCTTCGAAGATGGCGTCGGTTGTCGTCTTGCCGTGCTCGCGCTCCGCAACCAGGGCGAAGTCGATCATCATGATCGCGTTCTTTTTCACGATGCCGATGAGCAGGATGATGCCGATGATCGAGATCACGTTGAGGTCGATCTTGAACAGCATGAGCGCAAGCATCGCGCCGGCACTGGCCGAAAAGACCGTAGAGATGATGGTGATAGGATGTATCAAACTCTCGTACAGAATGCCGAGAACAATGTAAACCGCGAGTATAGCCAAGCCTATGAGAGTCGGTTCGCTGGCCAGCGAGGTCTGATAGGCCGCGGCAGTTCCGGAGAAGGAGCCCCGGACGGTTTGAGGCATATTCAGCCGCTGCTGCATCTGGCCCACTTCGCGTGTTGCGTCGCTCAACGACATGTTGGTCGCCATATTGAACGACACCGTGACGGAGGGAAACGAGCTGGTGTGATTGACGGTCAGCGGCGTCGTGCTCGGATGCGCCGTGCTGACCGCGGAAAGCGGAATGATGCCGCTGCCCGTAGTATGGAGGTAGATATTCTTTAACCCATCGGGGCTCTGCCAGTAGGGCGGCGCTGCCTCCAATACCACGTAATACTGGTTCAGTTGCGTGTAGATGATGGAGACTTCCGACTGCCCGAAAGCGCCGTAGAGCGAACTATCCAGGGACGCCGGCGTAATGCCAAGCCTGGCGGCGGTGGGGCGATCGTAGCTGATCAGCTCCTGCAGCCCGCTGTTCTGCGCATCGGTATTGACATCCTGAAAGCCGGGAAGTTTCTTCATCTCCGCAAGCAGGATGGGGCCCCAGTGCGCGAGATCCTGCACGTTGTCCGACTGTATGGTGTATTGGTAGAGAGCGTTGCCCTGTCGCCCTCCGATGCGCAGATCCTGCGCCGCCTGCAAAAATGCTGAAGCAACCGGTAGCCGGTTCATCTTGGGCCGGAGGCGATTGATAATCTCCGGCGCTGTAACCTTGCGCACGTTGAGCGGCTTGAGCGCGATAAAGATGAAGCCGCCGTTCCCTGTGCCCGTATACGCATTGACATTGGCCACCGCGGGGTCGGCCTTGATCACGTTCACCAGTTGCAAAACCGAGTCGTTCATCACCGGAAACGATGCGTCCTGCGGTCCCTGCACGCCGCCTACGATGGCTCCAGTATCCTGCTGCGGAAAGAATCCCGTGGGAATAATGAAAATGAGATAAAAGTTCAACGCAATGATGAGGAGCAGGAGGGTCAACATCGGCCATGGGTTCTTCAGCACCCATTTCAGAGAGCGGTTGTAGCCGGAGAGTATCCACGAGAATCCCTTCTCGCTTATTCGAAATGCGCGCCCGTGCTTGATCGTCCTCTCATCCTTGAGTAGATAGGCGCACATCATGGGCGTGGTCGTCAGCGAGACGAGCATGGACATGACAATGGCCGTCGACAGCGTGATGGCAAACTCGCGGAACAAACGGCCGACGATGCCGGCCATGAGCAGGATGGGGATGAACACCGCAACCAGCGACATGCTGATGGAGAAGACGGTAAACCCGATCTCCCGGGAGCCTTGGAAGGCGGCCTTCAAGGGCGGCATGCCTGCTTCGCGATGGCGGGTAATATTCTCCATCACCACAATCGCATCGTCGACGACGAAGCCCGTCGAGATCGTCAATGCCATGAGCGAAAGATTGTCGATGCTGAAGCCGGCCAGGTACATAAATGCGAAGGTGCCGATGAGCGAGGCGGGAACGGCGACGAAGGGAATGAGTATGGCGCGCCAGCTGCGCAGGAAGATGAAGACAACAAGAATCACCAGAATGACCGAGAGTATGAGAGTGCGCTCCACATCGTTGACCGACGCGCGGATGGTCGTGGTGCGGTCAAGAACGATGGTGGTCTTGATGCCTTGCGGAATGGAGGCTTCGATCGATGGCAGCTCATTTTGAATTCGATCGACGGTTTCGATAATGTTGGCGCCCGGTTGGCGAAAAATCATGAGAGTGATCGAGGGTACGCCGTTCAGGTAGCCTGCCGTGCGGATGTTCTGCGCGGCGTTGGAGACGTCGGCCACGTCAGCCAGCCTGACCGCGGCTCCATTGTGGTAACCGATGATGAGCGGCTTGTATTGATCCGCCTGGCGCATCTGATCGTTGACGACAATATCCGCGGTCGTGATTCCGTCCGATATTTGGCCTACCGGCTCATGGACGTTTTGCTGGCTCAACACGGCCTGGATATTCTGCATTGTGAGTCCGTAGCTGTTGAGCAGCGTGGGATTCACTTCCACGCGTACGGAAGGACCGGCGCCTCCGCCCACCCCCACCTGTCCGACACCCTGAATCTGCGAGAGCTTCTGCGCCACGACCGAAGACGCCTGGTCATAAAGCGTCGGCTTGTCGTACTTATCCGAGGTCAGCCCCAGAATCATGATCGGTGAATCCGCTGGATTCACCTTGCGATAGGTCGGGTTGGCGGGCAGGTTTGCCGGCAGGTAGGTGCGGGCGGCGTTGATGGCCGCCTCCACGTCTCTCGCCGCGCCGTCGATGTTGCGGCTCAAATCGAACTGCAGGGTGATCGAGGTGCCGCCAAGCGAACTCGTCGATGTCATTTCGGTCACGCCGGCGATGTGGCCGAACTCGCGCTCCAGGGGAGTTGCAATGGAAGACGCCGTGATCTCCGGACTTCCGCCGGGCAAGCCGGCCGAAACCGAGATCGTCGGAAAATCGACTTGTGGCAAGGGAGAAACAGGCAGAACTTTAAAGGCGATGGCGCCGGCCAGCGTGACGCCCGCCGTCAGCAGAGTAGTGGCTACGGGCCGCCGGATGAAGGGGGCGGAGATATTCATGTCCCCTCCGCCGCTTGTGGCTCACTGTCGCTTTCTGTATTTTTCGGCAAACCGAAGATGCGATGGCCGATGCGATCGATAAAGATGTAGATGACAGGAGTGGTGTAAAGCGTGAGTATCTGGCTAAGCAGCAGCCCGCCCACCATGGCGATGCCCAGAGGACGCCTCAACTCCGAGCCCATTCCCGAACCCACCGCCAGTGGAATGCCCGCGAACAGCGCCGCCATGGTCGTCATCATGATGGGGCGAAAGCGCAGTTGGCAGGCCTCGAAAATCGCATCGCGGGCATTCATCCCGCGCTCGCGCTCGCCTTCCAAAGCGAAGTCGATCATGATGATGCCGTTCTTGTTCACAATGCCGATCAGCAGGATGATGCCGATGATGGCGACCACGTTGAGGTCCTGCCTGAAAAGAACCAGCGCCAACAACGCGCCCACGCCCGCCGAGGGCAGCGTGGAGAGAATGGTGATGGGGTGTATGAAACTCTCGTAAAGGATGCCGAGCACGATATAGACCGCGGCCAGCGCGGCCAGAATCAGCAGGCTTTCATTGGAGAGCGAACCCTCGAATGCAGCCGCGGTTCCCTGGAACCCATACTGAACGCTGGCCGGCATGTTCAGGTCCTTCTGAATTTTATTGATGGCGGTGATTGCGTCTCCCAGCGCGTGATTGGGGGCCAGATTGAACGACACGGTCACGGCCGGAAACTGGCCCTGGTGATTGATCGAGAGCGGCTCGGTCGCTCTCTCGATGCGAGTGAACGCGCGGAGGGGAACGGCATTGGAGAGCGTGGAACTGGTGGTTGCGTTGGCATTGGAACCGTTGCCGCTGGAGCCCACGCCGGATGTGATGGCATTCGCAGGCGGGGTGAGCACCGCCGATGATGGAGTGTAGGCCACCCCGCTCGTGATCGCATTCGAGCCCGCGGATGATGACCCCGAGGACGCATAGGTCGATGAGGCGCCTGGGCCCGAACCCCCTGAAGATGCATTGCTCTGGATATACAGATCCTGGAGTTTGATGGGGCTTTGCTGGGTGCTTGGAGTCGTTTCCAGAATCACGTGATACTGGTTCAACTGCGTGTACATGGTGTTGATCTGGCGCTGGCCATACGCGTCGTAGAGAGTGTTGTCGATGGTGGACGGCGCGATGCCAAGCCGCGATGCGGTAACCCGATCGATGACCAGCGATACCGCCAGGCCCCCGGTCTGCTGATCGGTCGCCACATCGGCCAGTTGGGGCAATTGCTTCATCTTGCCGACCAGCTGCCCGGTCCACAAATTCAACTCGTTCGGGTCGGGATCCTCCAGCGTGTACTGGTACTGTGTGCGGCTCACGCGGTCGTCCACCGTAATGTTCTGCACCGGTTCCATGAACAGCTCGACGCCGTCTACCTGCTTGAGGCTCGTCTGCAGCCTGCGAATCACGTCGGATGCGCTCAGCTTGCGCTCCTCCACAGGCTTCAGATTGATGGACATGCGTCCGCTGTTCAGAGTCGTGTTGGTCCCATCCGCTCCGATAAAGGAAGACAAGCTCTCCACCGCCGGATCCTGAAGGACGACGCCGGCCAGTTGTTGCTGCTTCTGCGCCATGGCCGCGAAGGAAATGCTGGCAGGCGCCTGCGAGATGCCCTGAATGACGCCCGCATCCTGCGTGGGGAAGAATCCCTTGGGGATGACGATGTAGAGGACAACGGTCAGCACCAGCGTGGCCGCGGCTACCAGCAGCGTGATGGTCTGGTACTCCAGGACAAACTTGAGCGTGCGGCCGTAAAACGCGATGATGTTCTCGAAGACGCGCCCCGAGGCCCTGAAGAACCGTCCCTGTTGTTCCTCGGGGGTGTGGCGCAGAATCCGCGAGCACATCATGGGCGTCAGCGTCAGGGAAACTACGGCGGACAGGACGATGGTGACGGCCAGGGTAACCGCGAATTCGCGAAAGAGACGGCCGATGACGCCGCCCATGAAGAACAGCGGAATGAGCACCGCGATGAGGGAGACAGTGAGAGAGATGATGGTGAAGCCGATCTGCTCCGCGCCTTTCAGCGCGGCCTGGAGAGGCGGATCTCCGGCCTCGATATAGCGGGAGATATTCTCGATCATGACAATCGCGTCATCCACCACAAAGCCCGTGGAGATGGTGAGCGCCATCAGCGAAAGATTATCCAGGCTGTAGCCCAGCGCATACATGGCGCCGAAGGTGCCAACCAATGAAAGCGGCACGGCGACGCTGGGGATGATGGTGGCGTAAACATTGCGCAGAAACAGAAAGATGACCATCACCACCAGCGCCACGGTCAGCATCAACTCAAACTCGACGTCATTGACTGAGGCGTTGATGGACGTGGTCAGATCGGTAAGCGGCGTGACCTGGATCGAGGCCGGCAGGTTCAACTCCAGCTGGGGCAGAACCGCCTTGATGGCCTTCACAACTTTGATGGTGTTGGCGCCCGACTGCCTTTGAATGTTGAGAATGACCGCCGGCGTCTCGTTCATCCACGCCGCCTGATGGTTGTTCTCGATCCCGTCTACCACCTGCGCAACATCTTTCAGCATGATGGGCGCGCCGTTGCGGTAGGCAACCACAACCTTTCGATAGTCGTCGCTGGTCACCAACTGGTCGTCGGCATTGATCTGATAGTCCTGATGAGGTCCGTCGAAGTTGCCCTTGGCGGCATTCACGCTGCTTTGCACAAGCACCGTGCGCAGATCCTCGAGGTTGAGCCCGTAGGACGACAGCGCCATCGGGTTGGCCTGAATGCGCACCGCGGGCTTTTGCCCTCCGCTGATGCTCACCAGGCCGACCCCGGCCAACTGCGAGAGCTTGGGCGCCAGGCGCGTATCCACCAGATCCTCCACCTGCGAGAGCGGCATGGAGTTGGATGTTACGGCCAGCGTGAGGACCGGGGCGTCGGCTGGATTTGTCTTGCTATACACCGGCGGCGAGGGCAGGTTCGACGGCAGATAGCTCTGCGCGGCGTTAATCGCGGACTGAACCTCTTCCTCGGCGATGTCGATGGTCAGGCTGAGGGTGAACTGCACCACAATGACGGAGGAACCGCCGGAACTGGTCGACGTCATCTGGCTCAGTCCCTGCAATTGGCCAAATTGACGTTCCAGGGGGGCAGTCACCGTGGTGGCCATCACGTCCGGGTTGGCGCCCGGATAGAAGGTCACCACCTGGATGGTGGGGTAATCGACCTGCGGCAACGCGGAAACCGCCAACTGGGTATACGCTACGATACCCACCAGCAGTATTGCGGCCATCAGCAGCGAGGTTGCAACAGGACGCTGAATGAAAGGCCCGGATGGACTCACGGGGCATTGCCCTCCGCTGGATTAGCTGCAATCGCCTGCTTCGACACGATCACTTTGCTTCCCCCCTGCAACTTATCGAAGCTGCTGGTGGCCACAATCTCGCCAGGGTCGATCCCCTGCACCGCGATCTGGCCGCCATCCGAAACGCCCGTCTTGACGTTGCGCACGCTCGCCACGCCATTCGTAATCACATAAAGGAAGGAGACCGTCCCATTGTGTTGAACGGCCGCGGAGGGAACCAGCGTGACGCCGTTGAGCGTATTCACCAGCAGCCGCACATTAACGAACTGATTGGGAAACAAGGCGCTGTTCCTGTTGTCGAAGGTAGCGCGCAGCTTGAGGGTTCCCGTGGTGGTGTCAATCTGGTTATTGAGCGTGGTCAGCTTGCCTGTCGCCAGCTTGTTGTCCTTGTTGTCATTCCATGCCTCCACCGGCAGCGAGTGCACCTGCCGCATGCGCGCCAGCACCTGCCCCAGGCTGTCCTCCGGCAGCGGGAAAATCACGGTCATGGGCTGCATCTGCGTGATGACCACCAGAACGGTGGCTTGGTTTGATTCAACCACGTTTCCAGGGTCCACAAAACGAAGTCCCACGCGCCCGGAGATCGGCGCGGTAATGTGGCAGTAGCTGAGCTGCACCTGGTCGTAATTCACGGTGCCCTGATCGTTCTTCACCGTCCCCTGATCCTGCAAGACGATCTTTTCCTGGTCGTCCAGCAGTTGCTTGTTGATTCCGTTGCGCGCCCATGCCGTGCGATAGCGTTCCAGGTCCATCTGGGCCTGGGCCAGAATATTGGAATCGCGCTCCAGCGTGCCCTCGGCTTGCAGCAACTGCGCCTGGTAGGGTCGCGGATCGATGTCGATCAGCGCATCCCCCTTCTGCACGAATTGCCCCTCGCTGTAATGCACCGCGGTCAGAACTCCGCTGGCCTGCGCGGTGATGGAAGCGGTGTAGACCGGAGTGACCGTCCCGATCGCATCCAGGTACACGCCAATGTCGCCCTTGGTGGCAGTTGCCACCGTGGCGGTGACGGGCCCGGTTATGCGCCCGCGCCCGGCCGGCGCTGCCTTGGCTGCCTGGCTGGCATTGCGGTTATGGATGACGAAATAGGCTACAACCGCCAGGACCAGAAGCAAGCCGGTCCATAGAATCCAGCGTTTGCGAGAGGAGGGAGGCCGCGCATACAACTGGCGCTCAGCGCCATTGTGCCGGCCATCTGATTCGTCTTCGATTTCAGACATTCACGACTCCGCGCTTGAACTTATTTGAGGAGCAGCACTCCGCAGAATCGCAGGTATCCCCCCGCAATTGCAAGTTCCGGCCAGCTCCCCCAGAAACAGGTCCAATAGGCCAGGCGCCCAGCAAACCCCTGTTGGATGAGACGCGGGACGGTCGGGGCAGGTTGCATGCCCTCATCTTCTGCCCGATGAACAGCAAAGGCATATCGCCCTCCTGACCGCGTCAACAGGTCTTTCGAGCAAACGAAAAGCCCGCTGATTGAGCGGGCTTTAGTGTCAAATGGCTGGTAGCGCTACCGGGAATTGAACCCGGGTTTTAAGATTGAGAATCTAGCAGCTTAGCTAACAGGTTCAATCACTTACAACCAATTGTGACCTTTCTGTGTTCCTGACGAACCACTTGGGTTGCTGCTCCCCAAGTAAGAACCATGTATCGATCGACATCCGTGCTGAAATGGCCGTCTATGGTTCGGAAAAGCGCATTCGGCACCTCCGCGGCATCGTAATCTTAGCCATTCGATAGGGTAATACTTACCCGCAACGCTGCGCAACAATGAAGCAAACCGAATACACCTCCTTCGATCGGCTCGCAAGAGGAATCGAAGTCGGTCGGCTGTGAAATCATCTCGCCCCGCAATAGATTTCGGACCCGGGAGGAGATACGCGCCGACGCCTTAGACATAGCTTGAGGCTTCCTTGAAGGCTCCGGCGGGGGCGCCGACGAGCTGGATGCAGCTGAGGCGGCCGTCGGCGTAAATGTGCGTGGCGGACCTATTATTCGTAACCGAACCTTTTAGGCGCCGCATCCCACCCCCCACACCACTTTAATCGATGGATTTCCGCTGTTGCGTTGAATCGAGATTGTGAAGTTGCGGAAAGGCGCCGGATGCACATCGAGCAGTTGACCGCTGACCTTCACTACGCGATTGCCCTCATGAAGGCATTCCATTTGATGCCTCAAAACCGTAGAAGACACCCAGACGGCGAACTGCTCCGGTGCGCTCGAATATAGCGGCGCTGGTCTGCTCGTCGAGGCAGAGCGCTTCAATCGCATGGCGAGAACCGTCATGCCGGGTGATCTCGATCTTCTGCGGCCCGGAACGATGCGCAATCACGGGAACCTGGCAGGTGGTGAATGCCATGGTACCAGGATCAAGATCGAGGGTGCGCTGGCGGCCGTCAAGGTCGTAGAAATCGAAACGTGAGGACTGCGTCAGAAACTCGTTGCCGCTGACCAAGTGCCGGTGGAATCCGAGACGTCCCTCTTCGACGACAACGCCCATTTCGCCGAGCCGCGAGATAAGGTCCTCTTTTACCTGACCAGTCATGCCAGGCTGCTGCGCTCCTGCAAATCCGGGCGTATGGGAGTAAGGATCGGTAGGAATCGCGCCGTATAAATCAGGCGATTTGTGGACGCCGATTCCCTCGCGGATTTCGCGGTAGTGGCTCATGAGCCGCTGAATCAGAGCAGGATCTTCGTCCGCAGTGCCGGCGCGATCCAGCACCTCCTGGACGGCCAGAAGGAGCTTGGATACCATGTGCCAGTAAATGCAGCCAAGCCCCTCGTACTTGTAGAATGTGCCCGAGCGGCCGGTGAAAGATTGGTGGTCAAACACCTGCTCATACAACGCAAGGATGCGCGCATTCTCCTCATCTGAGAGGCCCAGGGCAGGCAGAGCCTCTTTCAATAGCGAACTGTTGCGGAAGGCTGAGTTGAAATGGGCCACGCCGTTCAGATCCTGCGCCACAATGCGCCGGTCGCCGCGCTCGATCATGTCCGCCAGCGGCTTCAACTCTGCAATGGCCTCAGCCGGAATGTTGTTTTTCTCAAAGAAGCCGGGCAGTTTTCGGTCGGGATAGAGGAGATAACTATTCTGGTCGGCACGGTAAAGGCGGCTGTTCCGGAGCACGTCGAGCAGGGCAACCGACTCCTGCGCGGAGAGAGCGCCGGAACTCAGCACCGCCACCTGGCCCTCGAGCATTTCATATAGGCGGCGAATCACAACCTTGTTGCCGTCCACCTTCATCAGGTTGTATGCGTGATATAAACCGTCCTGCCGCCGGTTGGTGCGGATGGAGTGGTCGATATAGTTGAGCGCCAGGTCGCAGAAAGCGACTAACTCCGAACCGGAGAGCGAAGCCTGACGGCCAGAAAACCCGTGGGTGTAGAGCTCGGTCCTATAGCTGCTTCCCGCGCTTCCGAGTGAATCAAGAACAGCCTTGCGGTCCTGGTCGCTGACTGGTCCGTTGAGCATGTTCGCGTGGCGTTCCAGTGCTTCCAGTACATGGCGAAAGGCGCCGGCAACCTCTGATGACACATCGATGGCAGATGTGGTGGCGCCGAATATGCCCCGGCAAAACGAAAGGAACCGGCGCAGGAAGTACAGAGTCACCATGGAGACGCCAAAGCCAACCAGCGCGTTGTTGGCGTCGTTCCACTCCGGCCGCTGTGTGTTCATCCACAGACCGGCCTCGGGGATGAAGTTGAAGAACCGAGCCAGCGCAAGCACCAGCAGCTTTTCAGCCAGGTTCACGCGGTAAGGCTCGCCATCGGGGCCGGGCAAGGCTTTGCCGTCCGTACCCATCGCCGCTACCCGCTGGTGAATCTCGCCATTCAGCGCCGCATCAAAGTCGATGGTGTTGCGCGGATCTTCAAGGAGCGCCTGGTAGGGCTTGATGCGGTAAGGAACGTGGGCGTAGGTAAAGACGCGGCGCGTAAGCAGGCTCTGAAGTGCGCCGGGATGGTAGCGTGAGGAAACTTCCAACAGCTTGAGAAGATAGGCTACCTGGTGGTCGCCCCAGTAACCGATGTAAGACCAGGAATCGTGCGGGTCAAGCACCTCCCAGTCGAATCCGTCGCGCATAATGCGGTAGGGGTTATAGCCATCCGCGGTGGAAGAGTCGACAAACTTAAAGATCATGCTCTCGACATAGCCGGGGTAGGACAGCGCCAGCGCCTCCCAGTTCTGGAAGATATCGCGCCAATTGCCCTGGTAGTTGAGTATCCTATCCCCCCGATCGTCCTGCACCTGGATGGAGAATATGTTCCACGGGCGGCTGGGATCGCCGTGACGGCGGCTGAAGGTGAGCGGAAGGTACTCGTGCGCCAGCCGCTCTAGGTCAGGATCATTCTGCTCCACTGCTAGTGCGAAAAGGCGCCTGTGCGGCATGCTATCCGGGAGCCCAGCCAGGAAGACAGCCTGGCGTTCTGCTACGGAATAGTTTGCCTTGCCGATGAACCTCTTGAAGTCGGGCACGAAGATCAGGTAGCCGGTGTCGGGGATTCCGCCGCGCATAGCGTTGAACAGAGCATTGGAGAAATGGCGGTCAGAGCTCAGATCGTCGCCGGTGCACTGAAGGCCATCGGCTCCGGCCACGATGCGAACCAGGTCTGCAGTGCCGCGATCGACGTCCTCATCAAGCTGCGCGCGCAGGTTTCCGCCGGACTTGAGCAGACCCACAAGATCGGCAACCTGCGCTGCATCCAGGTCGACTTCCGCGACGATGCTCCAATCTTTACTCCGGCCCGCGGAAAGTGTAAGCCTGGTATTGACGAAGTAAGCGCCGCGGCGGCCACGGATGAGCGTTTCCTCGTCTACCGTCTCCCCCTTCCGGAAGCGATCGAGTTGCGCGGCGCACAACAGACGGCGAGCCGGTTCCAACCCCTCTGACCAGACGGTGGATGCACACAGCGCCTCATTGGGCTCGGGCTTGTCGGCGGGAACGGAACTGAGTTTGAAAAGGCCCAGTCCGGTTTCCGGATCCAGTTCGTTCTCCTTGTAGCCATCCGCTAAAGTGCTGTATTCCAACTGGAACCGGCGCGTGAGGCCGTGGGGCAGCAGGTTCTGGATGCCGTCAAGAAGATCGATCTCGACGGGTTCCGCTCCCAGGTTGACCAGGGCCGCGCGCCGAACGAACCCGAAGCGGTTGCTCGACATCCATGTACAGGAAAAGGAGAGCGCCAAATC
>DATFYK010000110.1:0-21467 GCA_035315085.1 Occallatibacter sp. | reverse complement strand
AAAGGCTTTGAAACCCGAAAGAAGTTCTACGATTCGCAATATGGCTACATGAGACATATTTTGAAAATCCTTGCGAGGGTGGCGCCAAGATCCCTGGCGCGTGTCACGATGAGTATCTTCGGAACGCATGATCCGGATGAGGCTGTGAAACGGATGAGCAAGGCAGATATTGACGGGATATGCAGCTTCTACCTTCGGTGGCAAGCTTCCTGGGGTCAAGCGGCTTCCAACGATATGGAACATGCCGCGGAGGATGCAGTACTGAACTCGATTAAAGCGCCAACCCTGATTGTGCACAGTCGTGGTGACGCGGCGATCCCATTTGCGGTAGCGGAGTATTCCCATGCGAATATTGCTGGATCCGAGCTATGGGAGGCGCCAACCTCGAGTCACATGATAGCGGGCCCCGAAGCTGCTATCGTTGACACGAAGGTCGTTGAGTTTCTTAAGAAGTAAGAGCCGACGACAACCATGGACGCGGAACTAGCGCAACGAGGTCTCGCGGCAGCGAGGAAACCCCTTTATAGTCGGTGCAGGACGTTGCAGCCATTGGCGGCCGCCGATTTGAGCCTTCGGGACTGCTTCGCGAACGCAGTCGGGGTTGCAATTCAGGCCCTTGGCGTTGGAAGCCCCGCCCGTTGTGCCAAGATGGATGCCGATTCGCTTTGTCATGCGGATAGTTGAACCGCTCTGGCGAGTGATTGCAGAGCCGATGCGAAAGGCGGTGGTGGAACAGTTAGGATTTCCACAAGATGAATGAACGTGGTTGGTAATCACCCTCTCACGGGAAACGAAGACCAAACCAGGAAAACTAATAAGCAAATCACTAACAGACCGATCACAAGAAGAGCCATTTTCTGGCGGCGTACCGCGGCCTTTTGAATGTCAATGGCTTCCTGCTGGTGCTTCAACGCAACCTTGTAGTTTTCTACGTGCGACTTCTGTAAATCTCTGATTTCCTCCAGGAGCTTAATCACTTGTTCTTCGGCTATAACCTCTCCTTTCCGGCTAGTCTACTCTCGATCAGAACTTTCCCCAAGCGCATTCCGTAGCAAATCCCGGTCCCTCGTTGTCTTCTTCCTGCGCTCGGTGAGCATGACGGGCACCGGCGCCGCGCCCATGGCGTCCTTCCACAGGATGACGTTCAGCTTCTGCGCGTCGGCGCGGTCGGCGTGGCGGAAGTCCATTTTCATGCTTTCTTTGGCGCCCGGAGCCGTCTTGGCGTTGGCCGTGAAGATCAGGCCGTTGTCCCGGTTGGAGTAGTCCGCATCGTAGGCCGGCTGATCGCCGGGGCCGGTGAACAGGGTCGAGATCAGCGAGCTGAAGGCGTCGTTGTTGTTCATCGCTGGCAGGCCGAGGAGCGTCTCCATGGTGCGAATCACGCTCACGGTGGAGTAGAAGCGGCTGTCGACAAACGGAGCCCCGGCGGAAAACGGCGCGCCATCGGCTGCGCGCGGGGAGTATTTGCTGATGACCAGCGCAATGCTGCGGTGCGCGTCCACGTGGTCGCCGCCGTTCTGGGCGTCGTCTTCCAGGATGAAGAAGGCCGTATCGTCCCAGAAGGGCGAATGCGAGATGGCTTCGACCGCGCGTCCCACCGCCAGATCGTTGTCGGCGACCGAAGACTTTGGCGTGGGTCCGCCGGGCCGCGTGCCCGCGGTGTGGTCGTTGCCAAGACGCAGCATTACGAAGTTGGGCATGGTGTCTTTGCCCTGTTCCTTGTCCGCGAGCCATTCCTTCAGATGCCGCAGGAAGATATCGACTCGCACCTGGTCGGGCACCATCAGGTTGAAGTCCGGCGTCTCCTCGGCAAAGTGGCCCACCAGTTCCGGCTTAGTGGGGACGTTAGCGGCGATCAGCGGGATGGGCCACGGCCACTTGTTTACGCCGCCGCCCCACTCGGCGGGCATCGCCTCGCCCGGCGCAACGGACTTGCGCGCGCAGTCGCGGCCTTCGAGCGTCGGTCCCTGCTGCGGGTTGGGCTGGGGGTTCGCGGTCTTGGCCTCATTGCAAAACGTCGAGGAGATGAATTCGCCAAAATGGTAATAGCTCTTGCCGTGCGCGGCGAGATTGCCCCACAGGTAGCCGCTGGCCGGCTCGTTCACATCGGGAATCCTCTGCAGCAGCGGGTAACCCTCCGCCACCACGCCCTCGTAGTCGTAGGTTCGCTGTCCGCCACGATAGTTTTGCTGCCAGGTCTTCTCCAGATAGTCCGTACCAATGGCCGCGGTCGACCAGACATGGCCGTCGCCCGACACCTCGCCCGAGTCGAAGAAGTTATCCAGCACGCCGAACTGCAGCGCCAGCTTGTGCTCGTTGGGCGTGATCGCTTCGCCGTACATGGTGAGGCTGGGGTCGCCGTTGCCCACCGGCTTTCCGTCCTTCTTCAGGTCGCCGAAGATCTGATCGTAGGTCCGGTTCTCCTTGATGATGTAAATCACGTGCTTGATCCGGTCCTGCGCTTCCCCGGCAAAGGCAATCTTCTCCGCGGCCGCCTTCATCCGGTTCGACTCCAACGCCACCGAAGTCCATAGCGGCAGATTCTTCTCAACCTCGGTCTCATCCAACGTAGCCAGAGAGCCGTACAACAGCGTGCCAATGTAGGTGGTCCGCCTCACGGTCCGGCTTGTCTTCGCCCCCTCCTCCGGCCGTTGGGGAGCGTTGTTCGGCCCGGTTCCCTTGCCCTTCGCGGTGGCAACATACAGTTTTCCGCCGGAAGAGGAGAGCAGAAAGACCATGGACATCGGCATCCACTCCGTGGGCACGAATCCGATCGGCTCCACCATGCCCTGCTTGGAGGCTTTGGGGGTCAGTTTCGTTGTGTCGATCACGGCTACGGCGTCACTGGCCGCGTTCGCGACGTAGAGCCGGCTGCCATCGGCGTTGACGGCCAACGCCTCGGGCTCCGCGCCAAAGTAGCTCTGGCCGGGAAGCCGGGTATCGAAGTATCCCTTCACGGAGAAACGTCCCGCGCCCACATTGACGGCGGCGACGGCATCGCGGTTGGCCAGCGCGACGTAGAGGGTTCGGCCGTCGGGCGAGAACTCTAGAGCGCAAGGGTGCGTCCCCGGAGCCACGGGGTTGGGCGGCTTGAGGAGGGTGAGCTTGCGCCTCACGGCAATTTTGATCAGGTCGAGTTCGACGATCTCCGAGGCGTTCCACAGGGCCACAAAAGCTCGCGTGCCGTCCTTCGTAACTGCCAATGCAATCGGATAAGTCGAAGGTACGGCATCGTTCTCGGCCAGGTCGAAGCGGTCTTCGATCTTGCCGGTGGCGGTATCGAGCAGCAGCACGTCGTCCGACAAGTTATCGGCGACGAGGAGCCATTCCGCTCCCGCATGGCCAACCACCGCGATTGCCGCTGGGAACGGGACCCCCTTATCGCCCTCCACTCCGCCGATTAACTTCGTCTTTCGTCCCGGAGCCAGTTGTTGCAGCGGCAGATTGATGAAGCGCTCCGGCGCGATCTTGCCCGCAATGAAGCTGTACACGGCCACGCCGCTGCCGGTCCTGTCTTTGCCATCGCCGAGGGGGTCGGAAGTCGAGCCCATGCTCGCGTACACATGGTTCCCGTCGCGGCTGAACGCCAGGCCGGAGTAGAGCGTCTGCTTGGCGTTGAGCGGCGTGCGGTTGTCGGGAAAGTCGGCTAGCGCGCCCGTCTGCGTATCCAGCACCGCCAGCGACTGCTCATACTGCGACTCGAAGGTGCCGTAACCGGCGTTCACCGTGACCACGTATCGACCGCCGGGAGAGACAGCCATCGACATCGGCAGGCTGTTCAATCGTTGCGGACGCCCCGGGATCTCCCCAATCAGCTGTTTGCTGGTGGGCAGATTAATCGTTTGCGCTGCAACAGACTCCGGCCCGAGGACGAGGGCCGCAGAGGCGACCGTGAACAGAACCTTCCTATGCATACACAAAACCTAGCAAAACCAACGCCACTTCCGCTTTACAAAGCCCTTACATTCACATGGTAGGTCAAAAATCCCGTTGCAGTGGAATTCTTGGTGGAGTAAAGGAGCGAGACCGCGGTGAGCCTGCAATAATCTGTGGGTATGCGCACGGTGATCACAGCGGAGCGGCTTTCGAACGGGACGAACCTGCTTGACCGTCCCATGGTGGTGATCGAGGACGGGCGAATTGCTTCCATTGCCACCCGCGAGAGCGGCGAGTTGCCCGCCGGAACTCAAGCCCGCGTTCTCGACTATCCCGGCGCCACGCTGGCCCCGGCCTTTCTGGATGTGCACATCCATGGAGCGGCCGGCCACGACGTGATGGAAGCCACGCCCCAAGCCCTAAGCGCCATCGGCCGCTTCCTGGCCTCGGGCGGGACGGGCAGCTTTCTGGCCACCACGGTCACCACCCCCCTGGATGCGACCCTCCACGCGCTTTCAGGACTGGCGAAGCTGTTGGAACGGCCGCCGGTTGAGGGACAGGCGCGGGCCATCGGCATTCATCTGGAGGGACCGTTTTTGTCGCATACGAAGCGCGGCGTGCAGCCGGCGGAGCACCTGCTGGCGCCAAACCTGACCATCTTCGACCGGCTTTTCGATGCTGCGGAGGGTCACGTCCGTCTGATGACGCTGGCCCCCGAGTTGCCCGGAGCGGCAGAACTGGCCGCCCACGCCAGTGCGCGCGGCGTCCGCGTCTCCGTGGGCCACTCGAACGCCACCGCCGCCGAGACGCGAGCCGCAATTGCCGCCGGGGCCGTGAGCGCAACGCACACCTTCAACGCCATGCGCCCGCTGGACCACCGTGAGCCGGGCATCCTAGGTACTGTGCTCACCACCGATTCCCTTTATGCAGAGCTGATCTGCGACGGCATCCATGTCGCCCCGGAGATGGTGAAGCTGTGGTGGCGGGCCAAGGGGCCGGAGCGCGCCATTCTGGTGACCGACGCGATGAGCGCCACCGGCATGACAGACGGCGAGTACCAGTTGGGCGGATTGGCAGTCCAGGTTGCGAATGGCAAGGCCACGGCAGGCGGAGTCCTGGCCGGCAGCGTGCTGACGCTGGACCGCGCGCTCGCCAATTTCATCGAATTTACTGGCGCGCCGCTGGAGCAGGCGCTGCACCTGATGACCGCCAACCCGGTAGCCATGACCGGGCTGGGCGATCAGGTTGGTTCGCTCACGGTGGGCCAGCCGGCCAGCCTGGTGGCTGTCGATACAGCAGGGAAGCTGGTCGGCTCTGTTGTGAACGGGGCGGAGACACACGGATAGTTGGCAGATTCGCTGACGAGAATTACAGACCGGGGCTTAGCCCTGACATCGGCGGGCTAGATTGATTCTTTGCCCATTGCAATGCACCGGGTTGGACATTTCAAGATGCGAGGAGAAACAATGATCAAGGTCGTGAGATATGGATTTTCCTTCGTGTTTTTCCTGGCAAGTTGTTTCTACGCCTCGACGCAGACTCCGGACGCCGTTCCCTTGATGCCTAGCAAGGATGCGCTGGTGAAGTTTCTCGTCAAGGCCAAGAAATCAACCTATGCCAGTCAAGGCGATGCGGCTACTGTCAAGAGAGTTTTGCTGCCAGGAACTCACCAACTCGAATTCTCCGATGGCCCATTCTTCTATCGCGACATTTATGTAGGCTCCGCAACATTTGCAGGTCAGGAGATCGTCTACTACGCCGGCAAACCCGTCTGGTCGATGAGCTATGCGGGAGATATTCCTCAAGAGGTTGCCAAAGAGGACGTGGAAGTGCTTGTCAAGCTATTGCATAAAGCGCTGATGAATGTTCCTGAGAGTAATCCCTATCGCGGCCCTTCAGAGATCAAGGATGGGGCCTACACGTACACCAATCATGCCGGGGGATCGTTCGGCAGCTTCTTTGGGGAAGAGGAGATTTGCAGGGATGGGACAGTCGTATACAAGCTTCATTATGAAGGCGGTTTGTTGCGTTGACGCAGCATATCCTCCATGCCCCATGGGTGCTGAGCGCCAGGCGCCCCAGGTCTCGATATTGATAAGCCCCTGCTCTACCGTAGTGAACAGCCAGCCCACTGATTCTGCTAACCGGTCGCTTCCGCTAGCCGCTTGGCCCGCCACAACGCGCCGTCCAGCGAAACGACGGACTCCCGCCCCACCGGCATCTGCGGCGCGGCGGCGTAGAGGCCAGAAAAAAACGCCTCGCGCACCAGCGTCATCTTCTCAATCACACCGCCGGTCCAGGCTACCGGAACTTCGCCCGGAATGGCGTGTTTGCGGCGCAGCTTGGCGCGCACCAGAAGCACAAAATCCACAAGATCGGCTGCGGCCTGCTGCAAGACCTTGACCGCAACCGGGTCGCCGGCCTCGGCCAGTTCATTGATGGCAGGCGCCAGCGCGGCAAAGTCCGGCCCCGGCGTGCTGTCGCCCAGGTTCACCAGGTCGTCCAGGCTGGGCGTGCCCCAGATTTCACCGACTTTCTGAAGGATTTGCGTCGGTTCCTCGCGGTCATAGGCCTTGAGCGCCCTGCGCACACTGTGCAGCCCGATCCAGTAGCCGGAGCCTTCGTCGCCCAGATGCGAACTCCACCCTCCGGCGCACTCGCGGCTGCCGTCCGGCGCCCGGCCAATGGTATTCGAGCCGGTTCCGGCAATCTGCAGGATTCCCGGGCCGCCCCGAAATGCCGCGTCCAGGGCAATCACCTCGTCGCCGACGACCTCGGAGCGCTCGACTCCAAAATCATGAAAAACCGCCGTGATCCACTCCGCCGTGCCGGGCATGGCGGCGCTGGCCACGCCGGCCGAGGCCGCGCGCACGCTGGTTACGCCAGCCTGCGCATACACGTCTTTGAGCAGCGCGCGCAGGTGCTCCTCGGCAGCCTCCGCGCCCACTCGAAGCCGCTTGATGGAAGCATTCTCAGCATGGGCCAGAACGCGTTCGCCGGCAACGATCGAAGCGCGGGTCCGTGTCCCTCCGCCATCGATCCCCATAACCAAATTCATCGGGCGCTTGCTCCTTCATGGCGCGGTAGCGTCACCATTATCGCGCAACGTACCCGCCAGAACATTCAGGCTGCCATCGGTTTTCGGGAACTGGAGTCCGAGCATATGGGCTAGCCAAGGGTACAAGTTGACGTTCTCAAACGGCGCAACTGTCTTGCCTGCCACAAGATCGGGGCCGGCGGCAAAGAAGCTGGCTTTCATCTGCGGCAACTCTTGGGGGTCGAAGCCGTGCATTCCGAGGGTCGGAGGGCGGGCTTCGGATGGAGCGTGGGCGCGGATGGCGTATGGACCCGTGGCTATCACCACCGGATCGCCTTCGCGCGGATTCTGGTTGTAGTTGAGACCGGCCGGGACGTCTTTCCTACGGTAGGCGACAAATTGCCACGAGGCCTTCTTGAGCTGGTTGTAGACGCGTGCGCGATCTTCCTCGGTTTTGCCGTAAAGGAGGGCGCCGGCGGTCTCGAAGCCAGTCAAGTCAGCGAACTGGTCCAGGGTGATCCAGCCGCCTTCGACTTTGGCCATGCCGTGGTCGCTAACTACCACCAAATCAATGGGTAAGCCGGTTTTGTCGAGTCCGGCTTTCAACTTACCCACCAGACCATCCATCTTGAGTTCGGCGGCCCTGGTTTCGGGGGCGTCGGGGCCGAATTCATGGCCTTCGTGGTCGGGCTCGGAGTAGTAAATGGTAATGAAATGAGGGCGATCCGCCTCGGGCAACCGGAGCAAGGCCAGGGCATTGTCGATCCGCGCCTGCTCAACCGCGTCCGTGGCTTCGGTTTTGGAGTCGAATTGTGCGTACCAGGTGGGCCGGAAGCCGGCGATTTTGGCCTCGGAGCCGGGCCAGAAAAGGCACGCGGAGCGCATCCCCTGGCTTTCGGCTAAACTCCACAAAGGAATGCCGTTATACCAGGTTCCATCGGTGACTGCCTGGGAGTCTGCGATGGCGTACCGGGCCTGTCTGGTCTGGTCGTAGAAGCTGTTGGCGACCAAGCCGTGGTGTTCGGGATAGAGGCCGGTGACGATGGTGAAGTGGTTGGGGAAGGTCAGCGACGGATAACTGGGCAGCATTCCCTCCGGAGCCCAGACGCCCTGCTTTGCAAGGGCCAAAAGGCTCCTGGCACCGTCGCGCTTCGCGTAGTCCCAGCGGAAGCCGTCGAGCGAGACAAGCACCACATAATGCTGGCTTTGCGCATGGGGAGAGTTGGGCCCATTGTCGGTATGAATGACCGGCAGGGCAGGATTCTGCCCGGAGAAGGCGGCCGGCTGTTGTGCAGCCAGAACGAGCCCCAGGGCCAGTGCAAGCGATGCAAGAGCCACCCGGCCAAGAGCGCGAAAACGCATCGAAAACACCCCCCGCACCAGCTTAACGCACGGGGTGAAAGTCCGGGGGCGGGGAATGAAAGTGAGAATTTGAGTGCGGCTTGCGCCGCGCGCGCCTGCGTCCCGTGTGCGGGAAGCGCGGCTGTTGTGGTATACGTTTCGCATGACTCGCCACAGTGTTTTCTTCGCCGCTGTTTTTGCCGTTCTTGCATTCGCCGTCTCCGCCACAATCCTGTTGCACGCACAGAACCCCGCGCCTACGCCCCCGATGGGGTGGAACAGTTGGGATGCCTATGGGCTGACCATCGGCGAGGCCGATTACCGGGCCAACGTCACGGTGCTGGCGGGGCTCAAGGAGTACGGGTGGATGTATGCGGTGATCGACGAGGGATGGTATATGGAGAATCCCAATGGCGCCCATCTGGCTGAAAAGAAGTATCTGCTGGACGGGAACGGGATACTGCTTCCTGTGCCCAGCCGCTTTCCTTCTTCCGCGGACGGCGCGGGATTCAAGCCGCTGGCCGACTGGGTGCATCAGCAAGGGCTAAAGTTCGGCATTCACATTGTGCGCGGCATTCCGCGCGATGCGGTGAAGGCGAATCTGCCTATCGCGGGGACGAGTTTCCACGCCGCCGATGCCGCGGACCTCAACTCCCCCTGTGGGTGGGATGACGGCAACTGGGGCGTGGCCGACAACGCCGCCGGGCAGGCTTACTACGACTCGATGCTGAAGCTCTACGCGGGCTGGGGCCTGGATTTCCTCAAGGTGGACTGCATCAGCGACCACCCGTACCGGCCTACCGAGATTCGCCAGATTGCCGAGGCGATCCGGAAGACGGGGCGGCCGATTGTGCTGAGCCTTTCGCCGGGGCCGACGCAGATCGAGCACGCGGCTGAAGTGGCCCAATACGCGCAGATGTGGCGCATCACCAACGATCACTGGGACGCCTGGAACTTCCCGCGCCATCCCGGCGACGACGAGTATCCCTTCGGCTTGCGCGGCGAGTTCGACCGGCTGGCCCAGTGGGCGCCGTATGTGAAGCCGGGAAACTGGCCGGATGCAGACATGCTGCCCTGGGGATCGCTGACGCCGCATCCCGGCATGGGCGAGCCGCGCCAGTCGCGGCTGACGCGCGACGAGCAGCAGACCGAGTTTACGCTGTGGGCCATTGCGCGCTCGCCGCTGATTCTGGGGGCCAACCTGACCAAGCTGGATGATTTTACCCGGTCGCTGATGACCAACAAGGATGTGATCGAGATCAATCAGAAGGCTGTCAAAGGCGGCGAGGCTGCCACGTATCCTGACGACCCGTTGCGGCCACGCTATTGGTGGGCTGTGACCGGCGGCTCGCAACCCAAGCGTTATATTGCTGTGTTCAATCTGAAAGACACGCCGCAAAACATCGACGCGCCGTGGACTTACTTCCATCTTGCCGATAAAGACCACGCGGTGTACGAAGTTTGGAACAAGAAGCACATTCCTGCCGCAAAGAGCCTGCGTACCGGGATCATTCCGGCACACGGCTGTGCGCTCTATCGGGTTGAGTGAGCCTTTCCGCGGCTCCGTTGTGCGAGACTGGAGTGTTCGACAGATGAGCCCAAGCCAGGGCTCCGGCCGGCAGGATTCTTGAGATGCCTATTCTGCGCTCCACCTTTATCGCACTCTCCCGCAATCGTGTTTTGCGCAGCTTCAGCGAGCGCTCCAGCGTGGGCCGGCGTCTGAGTTCCAGGTTCGTGGCCGGCATGGAGATTGACGACGCCCTGCGCGTGGCCCAGGCGGTGAACCAACAGGGCATGGCTGTGACCGTGGACTCGCTGGGCGAGAGCGTCACCTCAGAGGTTGAGGCCCACCAGGCAGCCGATGTCTACCATCAACTGCTCGACTCGATTGCTGCGCGCCATCTCAACGCCAACATCAGCGTGAAACTGACGCAGATGGGCCTTGAACTCTCGCCGGAACTGGCCGAGACGATTGCCGAAGGTCTGGCCAAACATGCCAGCGCGACGGGCAACTTTGTCCGCATCGACATGGAGGACTCGCGGCTGACGCAGGTGACGCTGAACATTGTGCGGCGGCTTCATGCGCAGCCGAACCTGCGCGGGGCCATTGGAATCGCGATCCAGTCCTACCTTTACCGGTCGCAGGCGGACATCGAACAACTGCTGGCCGACGGCATCCCGGTGCGGCTGTGCAAGGGGGCGTACAAGGAGCCGGAGGAGGTGGCGTTTCCGCGCAAGGCCGCTGTGGACGCGAACTATATCCGGCTCAGCCGCATGCTTCTGGACAGCCCCATCCATCACGGCCTGGCCACCCACGACGAGACCATGATCGCCGCGGCCAAGTCGTTCGCCAGCCAGCACGGGATCGACCCCAGCCGGTTCGAGTTTCAGATGTTATTCGGCGTGCGGCGCGACCTGCAGCGAAGGCTGGTCAACGAGGGCTATCACGTGAGGGTTTACATTCCCTTTGGCCCCGAATGGTACCCCTACTTCATGCGGCGGCTGGCCGAGCGGCCGGCCAATGTGCTGTTCCTGGCCAAGAACTTTTTCCGTTCCTAGATTGCGCGCCGGAACCGCGGACATCCTGCGATTGAAGAGACAGAATCAGGTTGGAACCGGAACCAGCGCCCATGCTGAGTGCATTCCAGTTGATTTTGGATGGAGAGCCGGGAGAGGCGGAAATCTAATCGGCGCTGCTATCGTGGGTGCTGCGTCTCTTGCGCCTGTACCGCTTCTTTATCATAAAGAGCTGTTTGCACATGCCACATTCCCAGGGATAGTAACCGAACAGGGGATAAACGTTCAGTTGCATAAAGCCTTTTCGTTCCAGCCGGTGCATGCGATTACAGCCGCACGCCGGACACCGGACGCCAGTTCCTTCTTCAACAGCTTGCGTTGAACACCCAGACGCCACGTCACACTCCTGAGCATTTGCCCTGAGAAATTGAACTCAATGGAACAGCTGCGTTATCCCGGGTTTTTTCCCGAAAAGAATCGCTCCTGCTCCACGCACAAAGCAAAAGAAACTGGATGATTCTGTTCAGCTTACACTATCGAATTCAGTGCACTGAGGAAAAGAGCCTCCGCCTGCATGTCAGCACAATGGTAACTTACCGTCCGGCACGAAAGTACCTTTCAGTTGTGGATCGCTGTTTGCCGCATTGACCAAGCCACTCAATTCTTGAGCCGCGCCAACCCTTGCCGCGCCAGATCCGCAACCGCCCTGGCGAGGGTGAGCGAGGCATTCAACGACTCCGGGCGCTCAAGCCGGAGGCCGAGTTTGGCGGCAAAACCGCGAAAAAGGATGTCAACGTCGTAAAGAATTTCTACGTGGTCACAGAGAAAACCGATGGGCTGGAGGAGGAGGGTTCTGACACCTTCGGCGGCAATGGAGACGAGTGTTTCCTCGACGGTGGGCCCGATCCACGGCCCGCCGCTCGCACCCTGGCTCTGGAAGGCGAACCACCACTGGGGAATCTCAGGCACGCGCTCGGCGACCAGCGCGGCGGTGCCCTTGGCCTCCTCGGCGTAGGGGTCGGCGGGCTGGCCGGTGGAAGCCTGTATGGTGCGGCAGGGCACGCTGTGGGCCGTGAACAGGACCGGAACTGCGTGGCCGGCTTCCGCGCTGAGCTTGGCGGCGGCTGGGCGGAGCCGCTCGGCAAAGGCCTCGGCGAGGAGCGGATGCCGCGCCCAGCCCTCAGTGAAGTCGATGCGGAGACCGGCAGCCTCGGCCTGGACGGCGCGCCGGTAGAGGCCCACGCTCAAGCGCGAGTTGTGCGGCGCAAGGCAGATGACGGCAGCCTCTTCGACGCCATCGGCGCGCATCCGGCGGACCACATCGGGGATGTAGGGGCGCCAGTTTCTCATGCCGGCGTAGACGCGGACGGGCTGGCCTTCGGCAGCAAGTTCAGCTTCGACCAGGCGGGCCTGCGCGAAGGTGATTTCCGTGAGCGGGCTGCGTCCGATGAGGGCGTAGCGGCGCTGAATCTCTTCGACCACCTCAAGCGGCAGCGGTCGGCCGCTGACCACGTTGCGCAGGTACTCGGGAATCTGCTCGACGGTCTCGGGGGAGCCGTGGGCCAGCAGGAGGACGGCTTGCTTAACCATTGACCGGCTCCGGATTGGCCTCCAGGCGGAACTCGCGGACCATGCGGACGACGGCCTGCACGTTCTCGACCGGCGTGGTGGGGACGATGCCGTGACCGAGATTGAAGATGTGGCCGGGGCGGGCGTTAGCGGCGCGGAGAATCTCACCAACGCGCAGTTCGAGGACTTCCAGCGGCGCAAAGAGCGTGATGGGGTCGAGGTTGCCCTGCACGGCGTGGCCGTGGCCGACGGCGCGCCAAGCCTGGTCGAGGGGCTGGCGCCAGTCAAGGCCTATGACGTCGGCACCCGTTGAGGCCATCTCGCCTAGCAGGCCCGCGGTATCGACGCCAAAGTAGATGACCGGCACGCCCATCTGCTGCACGGAGCGGACGAGGCGCTTGGAGGCCTCGAAGACGTACTCGTGATAGTCGGCCAGACCGAGTGAACCAACCCAACTGTCGAAAATCTGGATGACGTCGGCCCCGGCCTGCACCTGGAGGCGGCAGAACTCCTCGAGGACCACCACGATCTTGTCCAAGAGGCTGCGCCACGCAGCGGTGTCGCCGTACATCATCTGCTTGGTGTGGATGTAGTTTCTGGAGCCGCCGCCCTCGATCATGTAACTGGCCAGCGTGTAGGGCGCGCCGCAGAAGCCGATGATGCCCAGGCGATTGTGGAAGTGGGCGGCGACCTTCTCAATGGCGCGGGCGACGTAAGCCAGCTCGCCGGCGCGGTCAGTGTGCACGGCGCGCACGTCCTCAGCGGTGCGGACCGGGTGGTGAACGACGGGCCCTTCGCCGGCCTGAAACTCGAAGTCCAGGCCCATGGGTTCCAGCGGCAGCAGCAGGTCGGCGAAGATGATAGCCGCGTCCACGCCCAGCTTCTCGGCGGCGGTGATGGTGACCTCGGCGGCCAGCTCCGGCTGCTTGCAGATTTCAATTAGCGTGTGATGCTTGCGGACCTCGCGGTACTCCTGCATATAGCGGCCGGCCTGGCGCAGAAACCAGACCGGCGTGCGGTCCACCGGATGGCGCAGACAGGCGTGGAGGAAGCGGCTGCCGTCGAGAGTGGCTTCAGGGGCGGGCGAATGCATACATAGATGATTCTATTCGGTCTATTTTGTCTCGACGCGGATGACGCGGATTTGAGGGTAGGCGCCGTCCCAGTCGGGGGTGACGGCGTCGAAGATGAGGCGGAAGTCCTGCTCGCCGCCGGGCTTGAGCGGGGCCGCGGAGACGGGCTCCAAATCAATATAGGGCTCGCGCATGCGGATGAGCCGGAGCGGCAGGGTCTCGTTCTGCGCTACCTCGTGGGCGAAATCGTGGAAGAGCACCTGCACGGTGACCGCGGTAACGGTGCGGGGGCCCTTGTTGGCGATGTGGCCGTCGAGGTAGGTGACCTTGCCGCCGGCCAGGTTGGCCGACTCGCTCATGGCCAGGCCGGTGATGGGCAGGCTGGCCGCGTAGGCGTCGGGAGCGGCGGAGATGGGCGTGACCGTGGCCGCGGGCTTTCCGTGTTCGAGAACCAGCACCACAATGGCAGCCACGATCAGAACGACCGCGGCAGCTACCACCATGGCCAGCCAGTTGCGCTCCCGCGTTTCGGCGGGGCGGACCTGTTCAAGATCGGGACGAGTGCTCACGAGCGGATTTTACACCCGTTACCAAAGGAATACTCCCGCCTTCCGCGTTTTAGTTGGTAAGCGTAAGATTTTGCGCCAAGGGACGATAGACAAGGCAGCATCACAGATCTCGCTGAAACTTCACATTGTTGTTGAGTAACTCCGGCGAGCAAGCGGCGTCTAAGAATTCAAGCGCGCTCGGAACCGGGACCGTACCTGATCCGTAGCTCTTGCTGAAAGGCACAGAAAGGCAGGCCCAAGATGCATTCCTCCCCAAAAACCGCATCCACCTTCATGCCCGCAACCGCCGAAGGTTCCACGCAGTCCCGCAGGGCAGAGGACCTGACTTACCAGGCCGTGACGGTCGCCGCAATCCTGCTGCTCCTGGGAAGCCTCTGGGTGTTCTGAACACCCTGCGCGCCCGACGGGCAGAGATGGCCGGCGCGTGGGAGCCCGATCGGGGGGCCAGGAGCTTTATCCGGCCCGCGCTGCACGGAACATGGCCACAATGTGCCAGGCGATGGTCCCGAAGATAGCCAGAATGAACAAGGGCATCTCCGCCAGAGACACGCTCAGGCGACCCTGCCGAGCCGATTCAACGATGACCCGTTGAATCCATGCGAAGAGGCAGATTATCTCCGTCTTCAGCCAGGCGATCATCTGGAGGGTCAAAGCCTCGAGACGAGGACGGTTTTCGGGCGTGACCCGCACGGGGTAGTTGAAGGCCGAAGGAAACTGCGACACGACCGTGATGAGCAGATAGATCGCCAGGGCCAGGGCCGGCAACAGCAGCAGCGAGGAGGGCGAGCCCCAGCCGTTGGGGTTGCCCGCCGCGTCGAAGTGAGTGGGAGTTCTGGCGAGCAGGCGGTCTGGGCCATGGAGGGCGTGGTACGTAACCCAGAACAGCACTGCAAATGCTCCCAGGCTGACCGCTTCCAACGTTCTCCTCATGGCGTCCTTTCTGTCAGATGGCTGTATCAAAACGATACAGCCGGGAAGCCCCCGATTCTCGCTTTCCCGTCCAACTGTATCGAAACGATGCAGCCCGCTGGGAGCTGGATTTACCCGAATCGGGCGCGCTTGATCTCCGACTGCCGGCAGTCCTGGCCGTCCATCTCGATACGGATGCACATTTCGGCCAGGCGAGACCTCATGCGGTCGCCAATCCGGTCGCCTAAGGTCTGCTCGCGGGCGGCGCGCTCAGCGTCGTTCTTCGCGCCCTTGCCGGCTGGCAGGTTAGGGTAATTCGTTGTGATAATGGTCGACTGTTTGTCGTTATAGCGGGTGTTCAGAATCAACGCGACTGTATCCCAGACCCACTCGTTGGGTTTCTGGGCGCCCAGGTCGTCCAGCACCAGCACCTCGGCGGCAAAGACAGGCTTGAGCAGTTCCAGCTCGGTGGTGTTGACCTGGGGGTTGTAGCTGTTCTGGATGTTCTTGAGCAGCTCGCGATAGTCGCAGAAGAGGCCTTTGACGCCGCGCTCCTTGACCAACCGCTGCAACAAACCCACAGCCAGGTGGGTTTTGCCCACGCCCATGGGACCGGTGAAGAGCAGACCCTTGCCGGCAGTGTCGACGGGGTAAGCCTCGACAAACTTGCGCGCCTTCCGAAGAGCTTCGCTCAGCGAAGGATGAGCACCGGAATAGATGTGATAGCTCTCCAGGGAGCAGTCCCTGTAGCGCTCGGGAATGTGTGCGGCGGCCAGACGGCGCTCTTCGCGCTGCATCTCCTGGCACACGCAGGCGCGGGAAACCCACTGCCCAGCTTCGTTGACCACTCGCACCAGGCCCACTCCATCGCAGATCGCGCAAACGCTCATCTTGCATTCAAGCGTAGCGCAAGCGGCGCGGGGACGCTCCGGTGCAGGTCCGGTCCCCAATTGTGGAAAAGCCGTGGCTACCCGCGGAACGACCTTCTACAATTGGAACCGCGAGTGGGCATATGGCGGATTTGGCTGGAGCGCCGGCTCGCTCAAGAAATGGAGACGCCCTCATGAATCGAATCGTCTTGCGCGCAGCTTTGTTCACCGCCGCGGCCCTGGCCGGGCTCTTCGTTCCGGCCCGGCTCACGGCGCAGGAGCCCGCAAACCTGCCGGAAACCAAGGCGCCGGCCGCAACACAGGCCACGCCGCAGGCTACACCCGCCGCGCATCCCACAAACGACTACTGGAATAAGCACGACGCGCAGTTGTTGGTGGATTTTGGCGGGCTGGCCAGGTACAAGGAGGCTGATTTGGCTCTGGCGCCGCCTGGCGCAGGTGAAAACCGCGTGGTCTTCATGGGCGACTCGATCACTGAAGGCTGGCATTTCGACGAGCCCAACGGAGTCTTCGCGGGGAAGCCGTACATCAACCGGGGCATCAGCGGTCAGACCACGCCGCAGATGCTGGTGCGCTTCCGCCAGGACGTGATCGGGCTGAAACCCAGGGTGGTGGTGATTCTGGCCGGCATCAACGACATTGCCGGGAACACCGGACCGGAGACGCTGGAGCAGATTGAGGACAACCTGACCTCGATGGCGGAGTTGGCGACGGCTAACCACATTCGCGTGGCGCTGTGCTCGCTGACGCCGGCCTTCGACTTCCCCTGGAGGCCGGGAATGACGCCGGCTCCCAAAGTTGTGGCGCTGAATGCGTGGATGAAGGCCTATGCGGCGGAGAAGGGTTATGTGTATGTGGACTACCACTCGGCGATGAAGGATGGACGGGACGGGCTGCCGGCTGCGCTGAGCAAGGATGGGGTGCATCCGCTGCCGGCTGGGTATGCGATCATGGCGCCGCTGGTGGAGGCGGGGATTGAGAAGGCGCTGGCGCAGTAAGGGCCGGCAATTGCTAAACCGTCCGGAATGCCACTACAATAGGTATATTGCAGGAAAGGTTTGTCGCGAGAGATGCCCAAGGAAAAGATTCATCCCAATTATGCCGCGGTGCGCGTTCATTGCGCCTGCGGAAACAACTTTGAGACCCGTTCGACCCACAAGGGCGACATTCACGTGGAAATCTGCTCGGCGTGCCACCCGTTCTTTACCGGCAAGCAGCGCCTGGTGGATACAGCGGGCCGCGTGGAGCGGTTCCGCCGCAAGTATGCCAAGGCCGGCGAGGTGACTCCGGCCAAGTAAGCGGCGCCGCGCAAGACACGGCCAAGCACGATTGGGCCTCCGCCGCGGCGGAGGCCCAACTTCGTTCAGGGGCGGATTGTGGGATTCCAAGTTTTCTACGTGCGCCGGAGAAAGGCGCAAAAATGAGGTTCGGAACTTTTGTGGGAATTTGGTCATAACCTGAATCCAGACGACCACTGACAGGAGGTAACGCGATGCATCAATTGCTGACAGACTCCGCGATTTGGGCGGCGCTTCTGGGTCTTGCCTCGTATTTTGTCCGCAAGCTCTGGGAGGACAGTTCCATCAACAAAGCCATCGGCGCGGAAATCGAAAGGCTTCACACCGTGATCAAGAGGCACAGAGACTTTTGGCAAGCTCGTGTCCATGACAAAACAACCGGCCATCACCCGCTCATTCCATTCTCCCACGTCGTCTACGACAAACAGGTTAAGAACGTGGGTGTGATTAACAGAAAGCTGGTCGCGCAGGTTGTTCGCTTCTACGGCTACGTGGATTACCTCAACAGTTTCCAGGCGCTACGGGGGGAGTATGAGGCGGCAGGCCATACCGATAAGTTCAACGAACTGTACATCGCGTCGCTCACGGCCCTCGTTGATGATTTTGCCAATGTCTTTTGAGGCGCTTTGAGACGAGTGGAGGTGCTGTCCCCACTCTGGCCGAACCGGGAAATGCGATTTAGAGGTTGAAGAGCGATATCTGTGGTTTTCCATCTTTGTGCCTTCTTTCGGCGCTAAGATGGGGCACAAAGCATCTGTGGGTGGGCAGGAGCGATTCAGGCGGTTCAAATGGCGGGCAAAGGTTTCACCGTGAAGAAGGACTGGGACAACCCCAGGGAGCACCCGATGCCCGCCGAGGCGCGGGTGCCGGCTGAGGTGCGCCTGGGGGCGGTGGTGGTGGCTCCAGCCACTGTGCTGGCGCCCATGGCCGGGGTCACGGACACGGTCTTCCGGCGGTTTATTCGCCACGCCAGCTTGTTCACCACCTGCGGTGGGGCAGACGCGGCTTCGCCGCAGAGCCCGGAAGCAAAGTTCGCGGCAAGCAATGAAGACGCTCCAATTGCGGCGGAAAGCATTGAGTCCGACATCACCAACACCCTCTCCGGCTGCGGCCTGCTGATGACGGAGTTCACCTCGGCCGACGGGTTGGCGCGGATGCGGGAGAGCAAGCGGCGGCGCTATTTGACCTTCTACGACGACGAGCACCCCATCGGGGCGCAACTGTTCGGGTCGAATGCGGAGACGCTGGCCGAAGCGGCGCAAATTGTGGAGGAGACGGGCTTCGACCTGGTGGACCTGAACCTGGGCTGCCCGGCCAAGCGGGTGGTGGGCTCGAACGGCGGCTCGGGACTGCTGCGCGACCTGCCCCGGATCGGCGAGATCTTTCGCGCGGTGCGACGGGCGGTGATGATTCCCTTTACCGTGAAATTCCGGATGGGCTGGAACGAGAAGCAGATGGTGGGCGTGGAACTAGCGCGGATGGCCCAGGCCGAGGGGCTGAACGCCGTGACGCTGCACGCCCGCACTCGCGAGCAGGGCTATAGCGGCCAGGCGCAGTGGGAGTGGATCGCCCAGTTAAAGCAGGCAGTGGGCATTCCGGTGATCGGCAACGGCGATATTCGCACGCCAGAGGACGCGGCGGCCATGGTGGCGCTGACGGGCTGCGATGCGGTGATGATCGGGCGGGCGGCGCCGGCCAATCCGTGGATCTTCAGGCAGATTGCGCAATACACAGCGACCGGCAGCTACGAGCGGCCCACTGTCGAGGATCGCTACCGGATGATTCGGGCTTACTTTCAGATGCTTTTGGACGAAGCCGAGGCGAGCAAGGATTTGCCCCGCGACGCCCGCATGGGCGATCCCTCCGGCAAGATGAAGCAGTTTGCCACGTGGTTTACCCACGGCGTGCCGGGCGGTGCGAAGTTGCGGGCGGCCATTTACCAGGCTCGCACCGGGGCCGATGTGCTGGCCCAGGTGGAGCTGTTTTTTACGGCGCGGGCGGCGGCTGGCGTGGATTTCGGTCCGGATTCCGCTCCGGAGCTTGAAGCCGGTGAGCCGGAAGCCTTTCCCGATGCAGCGCTGGCCTGCGACTAGACGCGAAACCAGAGTAAACATGTCCATGGTGATAACATTGCAGGTGTTTTTTACTTAGGGGAAAAAACCACTTGACGGACGTGCATACGGGTACATCGACTCTGATTAAGCTGTAATAAATGGTAGGCGAGGCGGGAATCGAACCCACAACCCCCGGCTTAGAAGGCCGGTGCTCTATCCATTTGAGCTACTCGCCCCTGTACGTTTCATTCTAACGTCGTGTGGCCGCAGAGCGCACGAGCAAATGGAGCCAGCGCGGCCAGCGCGTTCGGGCGGCGCACCCAGCTCGTCCAGATTGAACTCGTCCGATTCGAGGAGCGGCCAGACATCGCATTTTGATGTTCAAACGGGCGAGACCGCCTGCCTCGACCTCCCAGTCAGCTTCCATGGGTCGCAGCGGTCACCGCCAGCAGGAACCGGATCACGGTTGCTTCCGCCCAGTGAATCTCGTTGCCAGGGTCTCTGGAAAGATAGGCGCAGTGGCCTCCGTGGCGGGTCTCGACAAAGGTGATATGCGGGTTGGCGAGGAGTTTGGCGCGGGTCTCGAGAAAGAGGCGGATGAAGGGATCGTCCTGGGAGTTGAGGATCAGAGTGGGAACGGCGATGCGGTCGACCACGCGGGCGCTGGCGGCGCGGTCATAATAGTCGTCGGCATCGCGGAAACCCCAGTAGCGGGACAAAATCTTGTCGTCAAATTCGCGAATGGAGCGCACCGGCCCGATCTCCCGGGCGGGCACATAGATGCCTGGAAACAGCTTTGCCTTGCGGGCGTAGCGCGCCATCAGGTCGCGCAGGAAGTTCCACTCATAGAGGCGGTTGACGGGCTCGTGCAGGGCGTCCGCGCCGGGGGCCAGATCGATGGCCGGGCAGACAGCGGCCACGGCGCACAGAGGCGGGCGGCTGCCCCACTCCCCGGCCAGCTTGAGGACCAGGTTGCCACCCATCGAATAGCCCACCAGCGCCACCCGCTCCAGGCCGAATCGCTCCGCATAGTGGCTCACCACCACGCCCACGTCGCCGGAGAGTCCGGAGTGATAGAGCGTGGGCGTCAGCGTCTCCGTGCCGCCGCAGGTACGCATATTCATGCGGATGACGTTCAAGCCGGCCTCCCAGGCGCGGGCGGCGATGCCCTGCATGTAGCGGGAGTTCGATGAGCCCTCGAGGCCGTGAACCAGCACCACGGTCAGCTGCCCGGCGCGGTCCGGATCTGTCTGCCTGTGCTCATCCTGCCAGTGGCAATGGCACAGCACACAGCTGCCATCGGCAGGGTCCACCTCGATCGCCTCGGAGACGGACGAAAGGCGGAAGGGCGGACGGGGAAGATAATTCCCCACAATCGTCTGCAGGTGGCCATTGGTTAAACCGCGCCGCGGCTCAAACGGGGTCAACCACCCCGGCAGTCCGGGGATCGCGTCGTCAACAACTGTGTTTTCAGGGATTTTTGGGGTCACGGAAACTCGGGAAGTGGGGCTTGCGGTCCGTGCAAACTTGGGGCGGCGGGTGGGGATCGAACCCACGACATCCTGAGCCACAGTCAGGCGTTCTGCCACTGAACTACTGCCGCCATCTATCCTTGATTGTAGCATCGAATCAGGTCTTTCGGCCTCGTCCAGTCCTGAGGGAAAATGCCCATGCCCCGCCACGATCCAATCCCGGCAAGACACCAGGCCACGGCCAAGCTCCAGCCGCCGGACCGCTGGAACCGCGGCGCCTGGCTCTTCCGCGACCGGACTCTGCAAGGGATCGAAATTCTTCTGGACGAGGCTTTTCGAGTCCCCGGCACCGGCATCCGATTCGGCCTGGGCGGAATCATCGGGCTAGTTCCCGGCCTGGGCGACGTGCTGGCCGGAGTGCTCTCGCTGATCATTCCCCTGGCGGCCTGGATTCGCGGTGTACCCTACGTCACGCTGGCGCGCATGGCCGCCAATCTCGGCATCGGCGTGCTGGTGGGTTCGGTTCCCCTCTTTGGCGACATCTTCGACATCTTTTGGAAGGCCAATCGCCGCAACTACCGCCTGCTCCGCCGCCATTTGACCGAACCGCGCCGCCACACCTGGCGGGACTGGGCGTTTCTGCTCCTGCTGGCCGGCGCCCTGGCGCTGGTCTTCGCCATTCCCCTGGCGCTGGTGGTGTGGCTGTTGGTCTGGCTGACCAGCCGCTAAGTGCTCCTGCTCAAACCCAATAGAAATCGATTCGCGTTACAATCGAGGCAGAACGTCGGGGCGTAGCGCAGCCTGGTAGCGCATCTGCTTTGGGAGCAGAGGGTCGGGGGTTCAAATCCCTCCGCCCCGACCA
>DATFYK010000109.1:0-67091 GCA_035315085.1 Occallatibacter sp. | reverse complement strand
GCAAGTGCAGCAAAATCGCGAACCTGTCGTAGTCGAGCGCGTCCAGACCGGCGTCCGTATGGAAAAGCGCTTGTTGAAGGTGCTCAAGGCCGTCGCCGAACTGAAGGAAATCACCCTCGGCGACCTGCTGGAAGGAATCGTTCTGCACGCCTTTGAGGGCAAGCTGGTTCCCTTCTCTCCGCAAACGCTGAAGGAGATCGAGCAGTTCAAGTCGATCTACGGGATGACTCTGAAGGCCACGGATAGCCACAACCTGAAGGAACGGAAGAGATGAACAACGTCATTGCCTTTCTTGCCGCAGCAGGATTGGCCGCGCCTGCGCTTGCCCAAACCGCTTCCAAGCCACCGGAAACACTGGCGCGCGTCCGCACCAGCTTCGAACTCATCGTCCACGCGCCATACACCGTGGCGGCGCCGTTGTTTGGAGCCAACGGCGAACGCGCATGGGCGGGCGTAGAGTGGGATCCAAAATTCATCCATCCGCAACCGCCTAGCGACGTAGAGGGCGCGGTGTTCACGGTTAGCGATGGGCCGTTGACGAAAATATGGGTCACCACTCTTTTCGATCTGGAGGCGCGGCGCATTCAGTATGTTTATTTCCTGCAGGGATTGCTGGTGACCATCATTGATGTGCGCTTCAAGCTCATCGACGCCGGAACGACCCAAGTGAATGTGGTTTACACACGCACCGCGCTCACGTCGCAGGGCAATGAGCGTGTGGCCAGGATGAGCGAAGACGACAGAAAAGCCGGTCATGAGTGGCAGGAGGCCATCGACAATTATCTAGCCAAGTGAAAGCCGGCCATCGACTTTGCGGTCGATGGCGGATTGATTGAGAGGTTTTAATGTTGGCGGGCGCATCTACGCCCGCTCAGGCAGGATTTTCCGTTTCAGGCTAGGCGCTGGCCAAAACCGGCTCGGCGGTGACGGCGCACGCGCTCATTCAGATTCTATTTCGCGAGCGGGTAGTGTCTGACCTTGCCCGCAGAATGCGTATCTCTTAGCCGCCAGGTTTGATGGAGACATTCGTTCAGGCGTAAGTGGGTTTACTTTCGGCATGAAAGTCCGGAGATTGACCTGCTGGTAAATGGCAAAGGCTTTTGGGAGAACGAGGAAGATAAAGAGGAACGCCAAAATCCCAATTAGGACACTACCCGAAAACTCTGAACCCGCTTCTTCGGCCCTGTATCCCATGACTGCGCCGGCGGGTGGGAAGCGGGACCGGTAGCTCTAGAAAGTGAAGGCCAGGCCGCCCTGGATGCCGCGCTGGTCCTGGGCGAAGACCAGCAGTGAGCCGTCGCTCATGAGGTAGGGCCGGTAGCCTTGCGCCAGCAGATTGCGCACATCGAACAGGGCCTCAAAGCCGGCGCCTGTTCCATCGCGGCGCACGTGGATGGGCTGGCGGAAGTGCAGGTTGAGATAGGACTCGGCGGCATCCGCCGCATACGGAGCAACGCGGGTGACGGTGTCATCGGGCTGCCAGCGGTAGCTGGCCCGCCAGCGCGTCCCGGTGCCGTCCAGGGTGCCGGAGAACGAGATCGAGTACATTTGGGCGTGGCGGGCGTGGGCGGCGGCCAGCGCCTGGGCCAGCGAAATGGACTGCGGGGCTGCCGGCGGGGCGGACATGGCCAGTGCATCGCCGTTGGCGTAGCTGACTCTGATCAAGTTGCCGCCGGGCAGCCGGCGCTGTGCTGTAGCCACCATTCCGGCAGTGGAAAAGTCCGGTCCGGCAGCGTGCAGCAGCCCGCTGGCGGGGTCGAATAGCACGGCATCGGCCCAGGAATCGCTGGCCGCAAAGTGGCCCATGGCCTCGATGACCGGATTGTCGATTTTGTCGGCGTAGACCACGACGGCCATACCCGAAACGTCGGTGCGGCGCTCCCAGCCGATCTCCTGGTGGGTGCCATGCTCGATGGCCAGTTTGCCATTGCGGGCAGAGATCTGGGGCAGCCAGGCCTGGGCCTGGGTGTCATCGGAGTCCCGCGGGCCAGGCGCGTAGGTCGCTATCCGGTAGCGAATGGTGGAGTTGCCATCGCGCCAGCCCACTGATGCATACGGCAACGCCTCAAACACGGTGTTGGCGGAATGGCCGGCAAAGCGCGCCATCACCTGGGTGGAACCCACCTCCGCCTCGGCCTCATCTCCGAAATTGATCGTCTCCCAGCTGCGGATCGCGGCCTCATCCAGTCCCTCGCTCCCGGAGGAGTCGACTTCGGGGTGAATGGCGACGGCGGCTACCGATTGAACTGAGCCGGCAAGGCCCAGATCCTGGGTGAAGCCCAGCATCGATTCCATGCCGGCATCGGTGTTGGGAGCAAAATCCACGCGCGCCAGCAGTTCGCGGCTGTTGGACGGGGTCTCTTCCACCGCGGCGGAGTAGCGTTCGCCGCTCTCCCCAAATGTGCCCTCCTGCCCGGTAGCCATCAGGCGCGCCTTCAGCTTGGGCGCGGCGCCGGAGCCGTCGGTGTCTACCACCAGCGGCCCGTCTTCCAGCCAGCGCAGCAGGGGGCGGTTGGCGGCCGATCGCAGCGTCCAGGCCCAGTCGTCTTGTTGCGCGTTGCCGGCGCGCGGTTCAGCCGGCAGCCACTGCATCACTTCGTACAGCGTATTCAGGGTCAGGTTGACGACCGTATGCGTGCGCACGCGTACGTTCTCGCGCAACGAAGGCAGGAAGTATGTGCCCATGGCCTTGAGCGCGTAACGGCCGGGAAGCACCGAGGGAATCGTGAACCGGCCTTCGCTGTCGGTGTAGACGCTGGCGATAACGCTCAGGTCGGGGCGCAGCAACTCGACCACGGCGCCCATCTGTGGCACGCCGGAGGAGTCGCGCACCACTCCCGAAACCGATCCCGGGGCGGCTCCCTGTAGCGGAGCGCTCCCCGCGGCTATCAGCGCCGCGAAAACAACGAGATGGACCCTGCGCATGTTCACTATAGGTGACCTTGAGCGGCGTCCCTGGCAAAACTCTTGCTTAACCATCCCGCGCGGGCTTCCGAATCTTGCGTCCGGTAACCGTGCTGCGGGGGATACTTACTATTCCACGACAAAAGGTGCCGATTGCGCAATCTCTTGTTTTGAGATTGCGTCTTTTATTTTGATCGTCACCTTGTATTTCCCCGGCTGCAGGCCGGCCATGGGCAGGGTTTTCTCCACCGTCAGCTGGTCGCTGTGCGCCCCCAGATCCTTTGAGGCGAGTTCCTTCTCAAAGACCACCGTGTTGGTCGCGGCATCGATGATCTGGTAGGTCACCGTGGCTTCGTTGCTCTTGGTGGCCTCGTCGATCCCCAGATTATAGACCTGCATCCAGAAGTTGAGCTGCTGCTTGCGCTTGAAGCTGGCCGGTGGGTTGGGGTTGGCCGGGGTGGGGCTGCTCACCTGCGGACAGATATGCGTATTGCCGATGACGCAGCTGCCGGCGCCGATCTCGCGCGAGGAGACAGTGTTCATCTCGGCGGACAGAATCAGCGAGGAAGTGGCCAGTTTCTCGTCGTGATACGTGGGTACCTCAAGACTGCGGCCATACAGGCCCACGTGCTCCGGGTTGTTCACGTCCTTGATGGCAATATCCAGCCGGTAAAGGCCGGGAAGCAGCGGAAGAGCCTTCCAGTAAATCTTCTTCCCCTCGAGGGTTCTCTCCAGCAGTTCGGCCGGCTGCTCGATCTGCACCGTGTCTTCCTGGCTCTGCACCGTTTTGTGGGTCAGAGTCGTGACCTTGATCAGGATGTTCACGAATCCCTTGGACACGCCGTCCTTGGTCACGAAGGTGATGTCGCGATTCTTCAACTGCACTGTGATGGGAACCAGCACTGTGCTATCCGTGACCTTGATGAAGTCAGTGCGGACGTCGAAGGGAAAGACCGGACCGTTGAGCAGCTTGTGCTCGGAGATGAAGTTGTCAAGATCGGCAAACTTGATCGGCGGTGGAGCGAAGAGCTTGGCTGCCAACTCCATGCGTTCGAACTCATTGTGCCCCTGCGAGGAGGCCCGCGGGCCTGTGCCCAGATTCTCCAGGCCGCCCTGGAATCGGTCTCCCTTCTTGGCCATGCCCATCGCTTCGTACATGGTCTTGCCCATGCCGGGAACGTGAACCAGCGCGTCTTTTTCACCGCGGTCGATGGTGAAGTGGTAGTCGCCGCACTGGCAGCTGTCGACAAACTCCAGGTCGATGTTTTCGCCGATGCCTTCAAGATAGTGGTAGTGCCAGGTCTCGAACGGGAAGGTCGCGGTTTCGCCGCCGCCCTCTTCCATGGGCCGGTGGTAGGGGCCGCCGGAGGCGTGTGAATCAATGGAATCCGGCTTGCCGAAGGTGATATAGATGCGTCCGCGGTCCGTCCTCCAGCCGGGCCTGCCGGCGGCAAAGTGCTCGTTGGCGTACGCGATGCGCCGGTAGTGCTCCTCGCGGAATTCATTTTCCGGGGAATCCGGATCGGGATTGCGCCGCAGCCAGAACTGCTCGATGAACGCCTCGCGCTCCTCATCGTTGCTCAACTGCTTGAAGGCTTTGACTTCCTCATCGGTGATGATCCACACCACATCCTGAGTGAGCCAGGTCTTGTAGGCGCCCTTCAACTCCTGCCGGACTGCCTTCTGGGCGGCAAATTTCTCTTTATCTGAACGTTCGCGCTTCAGGGGGTCCGCTTCCTGCCCCTGCGTGGCGGCCGGCTGGGCCTGTTCCTGGGCGGCGGGTGCGGGCGGATTGGCCGCCTGCTGGGCCAGAAGTCCGCAAGTCGGGGTGAAAACCAGGCCGCAACCCAGTGCGGTAAAGAGAATATTTCGGCCGTTTAGCTTCATTGCCTGTAAAAACTCCTGCGATCCTTTATTCTACGGGTCCCGGTGGGGCTGGGCAAGGTTCCGTATGGAGTTGGCTGCTGGTTGGACGCGCCAGCGCCTCCAAAGTAACCCGGAGGCGGCGCCGGAGATGGTCAAATCGCCGCTGGGCGGAGTTTTTGAGACCCGGAGGGCTGTTCCGACGTCAAAAAAACAGGCGCGATCCTTCTGGCCTGCCATTCTCAGGTACTTCCGTGGCTTCCACATTCCTCGCGCCGGCCGTGCGGCCGGGTTTCCCCCAGGGAAATTCCCTCCGGCCTCCATAGCCAGCCTTCCAGCGGTCCCGCTGACGCTGAAAGCGTTTTGGCAGCCGTTGGGAACCGTACCGGCGGCATTTGCGTAAACTGATTTAAGGAGACCTGGAGCACGAATCGCACATGAAAAAGATCCTCTTGATTGCTCTCGCCGTAGTGGTGGCCGCCGGGCTTGTGGCCTTGTTCGTTTACAAGCAGCAGTCCGGTTACACCAAGGTTCTGACCACCAGGATCGCAAAGCAGGAGCTGACCACGGTCGTCAGCGGCACCGGCCAGATCAAGGCCAAGACCTACGTCAACCTCGGAGCTACCGCTATGGGCCGCGTCACCCACCTCTATGTCAAAGAGGGAGATACGGTGAAAAAGGGCGAGACGGTGGCCACCATCGAGCACGTGCAGCAGGAGGCCAACGTTGATGGCCAGCAGGCTGCCATCGCCGCCGCCAAGACCGACATTTCCTCCTACATTGCCGCGGAAAAAACCGCCGAGGCCAACGTCGAGCACGCCCAGGCCGATCTGGAGCAGAAACGGCTGGATTGGGACCGCGCCCAGGCGCTCTACAAAGACGGCATCATGGCCAAACAGGATTTCGACGCCAAGAAGGCCGCATACGACCTGGATGTGGCATCTGTGGCGCAGGCCGTCGCGCAGCTCAACCAGGCCAAGGCTCAGACCGATTCCCAGCGCGGCCACCTGCAGACCCAGCTCGCCAGCCTGCGCTACAACCAGGACCTGCTCGACAGGACCATTGCCATCGCCCCCTTTGACGGCATTGTGACCAACGAGCCTGTCCGCGAGGGTGAGACGGTGGTGGAAGGCATTCAGAACACCGAGGGCTCCACGCTGATGACCCTGGCGGACATGAGCATCGTGACCGCGGAAGTAAAAGTGGACGAGACCGACATCGTCAACATTCAGATCGGCCAGACTGCGGATGTATCCGTGGATGCACTGCCCGGCAAGGTCTTCAAGGGACACGTCACCCTGGTGGGCGATCAGGCGCTGCTGCGCTCCACCGGCATTGCCACCTCCCAGTCCACCACCGGCACTGAGGAGGCCAAGGACTTCAAGGTCGTGGTCACCCTGGACAACCCCACCAGCGAGCTGCGCCCCGGACTCTCCACCACCGCCAAGATCACCACCGCGCACAAGAGCAGCGTGCTCTCGCTGCCTATTCAGGCTCTGACCATGCACAGCCCGGATGACGACAAACCCAAGGGACAGTCCGGCGTGCAGGCCGCGTCGAACTCCTCCGCCTCCACTCCAAAGAGCGCGCCGGTGCAGGGCGTCTATGTGGTGGACAAGGACTCAAACGGCAGGCTGCGGGCCAAATTCGTTCCCGTAACCACCGGCATCACCGGAACCACCGACATCGAGGTGCTCTCCGGCCTCAAGGAAGGGCAGGAGATCGTTACCGGCCCCTTCAAAACGCTGCGCATCTTGAAAAACGGCGCGCTGGTCAAGCGGGATACCGCCAAGCCCGTCAATTTGACCTCCAGCGCGTCCTCTTAGGAATAGCGGCAGTACAAACACGGGAAGGAAGCCCTGCAACCACAGGCTTCCTCATTCCCCAGGCGGCGGAACAGGACAGGCAAGACCGACGTAATAAACCGGGCAAAGGATGAGAAGCGGATGATTCTGGACGGCATCAGCACCCAAGACGATGTGCGGCAGGCGGCCCAGCCAAACGGCGACATGATCGTCGTAGACGACCTGTGGCGCACCTACGATATGGGCTCCGAGCAGCAGGTGCAGGCCCTGCGCGGCATCTCCATGCGCATCAAGCACAACGAGTACGTGGCCATCATGGGCCCCTCCGGCTCGGGCAAGTCCACGCTCATGAACCTCATCGGCTGCCTCGATACCCCCTCCAAAGGCCGCTATTGGCTCAACGGCGAGCTGGTCAGCGATTTGGACGACGACCAGTTGGCGCGCATCCGCAACAAGGAGATCGGCTTCGTCTTTCAGACTTTCAACCTCCTCGCGCGCGCCACCGCGCTGCACAACGTCGAGCTGCCGCTCATCTATAACGGCACCCCCGCCGCCGCCCGCATCGCCCGCGCCAAGGAATCGCTCGCCGATGTCGGCCTGGAATCGCGCATGTACCACAAGCCCAACGAGCTCTCCGGCGGCCAGCGCCAGCGCGTGGCCGTTGCCCGCGCTCTGGTCAACCGCCCCTCCATCATCCTGGCCGACGAGCCCACCGGCAACCTGGACTCCAAGACCGGCCTGGAGATCATGGCCCTCTTTGACACCTTGCACGCCAAAGGCAACACCATCGTGGTCGTCACCCACGAGCCGGACATCGCCGCTTACGCCCATCGCGTGATCCACATCCGCGACGGCCAGATCTTCTCCGACGAGCTCTCCGCACGCTCCCGCTGAAGCATTTTCCGAATTTGTATAGAGTGAGGCCTTAGCTGCCGAGTGGATTTTTCATCAAGAAAAATCCGCCCTGCACACACTTCGCGACTCTATGGTGATTCGGAAAATGCCTTAGAACCAACGTAAAGACCCGCAAAACCCCGATGTTTTCCCAATCCTGACCGGAGAGAAATCCTCATCTCTCCGGTTCATGTTTTTTCCCTCGTCGCCGATATGACCTCTGTGGGCCAGTAAGTGCTGATTGGGCCAGGGAGGCGAGGCACGTTGAGATCTATGCAGAACGCCGCTCAATACCAGCCCCAACCTGCCCTTTCCGGCCTGACGCTTGTGGATTTGGAGTCGCCGCCCGCCACGCAGATTGTGGGTGTCAGCGCGGCCTGGCGCAAACTGCTCATGCAGGCTGAAATGGCCGCGCCCCACGTCCAGGTGGCCGCCATTGAAGGCGAGCACGGCTCCGGCAAGCAGACCCTGGCCCGCTATCTCTTTAGCCGCTCTCCGCTCGCCGCGTCCAGCTTTCAGCTCCGCGATGCACGCGAATGGCTCGTAAATGATTCCGATCCGGCCACCCTGGCCGGATTTACTTATCTTGATCGCGTTGACCTGCTGGCCCCTCCCGGACAGGGGCTGCTGCTCAGGGTTCTCAAGGTGCTGCAGGACCGTCCCGCGGGCCGCGCCGTCTTGCTGGCCTCCTCGCAGACCCCCCTGCGCCAGATGGCCGGCCAGGGACTGCTCATGCCCGACCTCGCCTTCCGGCTCACCGCCGTCCGCTTCGCCATTCCCCCCCTGCGCCAGCGCCGCGAAGATATCGCCCCGCTCGCCCAGAACCTGCTCAACCGCATCTGCGCCCGCTATCAACAGCACTCCGTGGTGCTGGGTCCCGGCGCGCTTGCCCGGCTGCTCCAGCACAATTGGCCGGGCAACGTGCGCGAGTTGGCCAGCGTGCTGGAGTCAGCCTTGCTGGAAGCCGCCGACGGCGTCATCCGCGCCGACGACCTCCCCGTGCCCAACGCCCCCGACGCGCCGCCGGAGCCGATGCAGTTCCTTCGCCCGGAGAACCTCTCTCTGGATGTGGTCATCCGCAATCACGTGCAATCCGTCCTCGACCTCAACCGCGGCAACAAGCTCCGCGCCGCCCGCCAGCTCGGCATCAGCCGCTCCACCCTCTATCGCATCCTCGGCAACGAATCCCTCCTGACCCGCTGAACGCGCGTCGAGACGGCATGGCCGCGGCTATCTTGCCGCAAGACCGCCGTTCATTACGCCAAGGCCCGCTACGGCGCGATCGATCCATTCGTTCATGGGATACGATTTGCCGCAGTCTACGCACATCGTCGTGGGATACTGCGCCCCGCAGTGCGGGCAAACCGCCCCGGTCAGGAATGTGTCGAATCCCAGCCCGCATTGCCCGCACTTCCATTTCTCTCCCAGCAACGGCTCTGTCCGGCAGTTCGGGCAGGCAAATCCCTTCCGGCGCGGCAGTTTCGCCAGGCGCAACAGCGCTTGCGCGCGGCGCAGTCCGGCCCAGCAGTTCAGCAACATAAAGACGGCAATCGCCCCCGTCCAGGCGGAACGGAAGAACACTGCCAGCCCGAAAAACCCGGCGATGCCCAGCAGGCCAACAATTGTCGCCACCATCAGGCTGCGCGCGCGGCCCAGCGGAAACCACAGCAGCGAGCGCAGAATCTGCCCGCCGTCCAGCGGGTAGATGGGCAAAATGTTGAAGACCAGCAGCCCTATGTTGATGGCCAGGACCGACCGCAGCAGCCGGTAGGCATCGGGCATCGTGTGCGCCCACCCCAGCGACCGGGTCGCGAAGAACGCCGCGAAGAGCAGCGGCATCAGCGCCACGTTGACCAGCGGCCCCGCCGCGATGCTCCACAGCGTAGCGCCCGGCCGCTGCGGCGGATCGACATACGCCACCCCGCCGAAGGGCCACAGCAGGATGCGGTTTGCCGTCCCGCCCACCTGCCGGCAAGCCAGCGAGTGCCCGAACTCGTGCGTCAGCACAATCAAAAACAGCGCCACATACTCGAAAACGTTCCATAGGATCGAGGAGTACCGGCCTTGCCGGCTCTCAACCTCCATGATGGCGACCAGAAACCAGCTCCAATGCAGGTATATGTCAACTCCCGCAAGGCGAAAGAGATGGATAGAACCCCGTTGTTGGCTTGGCATGTGTGTAGCTTACTCCGTCCGGATAGCTCCGTGGGGCCAGCCGCAGGCTGGAGCGTGTTTCAAGAAACCCGCTTTGTATCAGGGCACGACTTTAGTCAGGATTACGTACTAGACACAAGGCGGTGCACAGTGAGAACATTGCGTCTATGCTTGAGCTTATCTTCTTCGTGGTCGTTACGGGGGTGCTCCCCGTAGTGATTAATAAAAGCACCGAAGAGGCCAGATTTGACTGGATTAAGCCTCATCTCCGTGGGATTTGGACGGCGATATTTGTCTTCTTTTTGGTCTATTCCTTTTTACAACCTAAAGCTCTGGAGGTTGCAATGAAACTGCATGGCCAAATTTCTAGCTTTTGGGGTTACATATTAGCCATCTTGATAGGCGGTAGCCTCTTGTGCGCTTATTGGTGGTTTATAGGCAAAGTCCTTATGCCACGTCCACATGAACAGGATAGTTTTCCCGTCACAGTGCCCGCCGCGCCTTTGTCCCAGCCTGAGCATGCATCTTCGGTAATTCCTACGACAAACATTCTGCATCCAAGGCATCATCCAGTCCCAGCAATTCCACCCATTACGGTGACCGGAGTGACAGTGACTCAGACTCTTGAGGCCGGGAAGAAGATCGTTCTCAATTTGATGCTGAACAATAACACAGGACACGGATTTGAAATGAAGACTCTGACGGTTACCGGTATCCAGAATTTTTACGGTGACCCTGACAAAGATAAGGAGATGGAAGATTCGCTCTGGCGCATAATCGAAGAAAGAAACGGGACACAAGTACCTTTGATTTTGCCATCAAGAGTCACCAATATGGCATTTACTGCCGAAACTGTTCCGCTTACAGCAGAATTGGTAGCAGATCTTAAATCTCAGTCAAAGGTGGCCTATTTCTTGATTCAGTTGCGGGATAAAAATGGTGTGATTGTTCTAGACTTTTGCGGCCATACAAATAGTAACAACCGCTTTGATTACTGCCGATCTCATAATGGCCCATAATCACGCCGCAGTAAGTTCTTTGTACTCAAGCACAGGCGCTTCAATGAGTTTCATCAGGATATCGCGGAACAGACAAGGATTGGAGCGGTTGCTAAACCGAAACGTCATTTCATCGAGGTAAGCGGACAAATGCTTTGCAGAAACCTTATGCCACGAACCGACGATGCCGCGCTTCAAGAGCGAGTGTGCAGGTCTCCAATCGCATAGATGCCATCCTTGCCGGGTGTCCCAGGTCTCGATTCTGAGACCTGGGATCGATCCCGCCCGATCGTCATTCTCGGTATTCCCTCTGAAGAAAGAAGCTCCTCTCCTTGATGACCAACACGGCCGAGAGTATCAGGAGGAGGCCTGTTTGAATGACTTTGCTGTCTGGGTGAGTGGCGAACATTTCGTTGAAGCAGCCCGCGGTAATGTGAAAGACGATGGCAACCAGAATACTGCGCTTGGTTTTGTAGTACAGCCAGTTCATCAGGAACGTAAACGGTATCACGCTGACCAGGAAATTGAGGCTATACAAAAGCCCCGTTTGAGCCACGTTGCTCTGGTAGTAGCCTTTGATTAAGCCCAGCGGTATATGCCAAATGGCCCATATAAAACCAAATAACAGGCAGGTGTTGAATAAATTCATGCGCCGGCGCAAACAGTCGTTGCCGTAGGAGTGCCAGCCCAACTCTTCAATCAGCGGCGCCAGTATGAGCAGAAACCATCCGGGAAAGATGCCTGCGGAAAATGATGTTTTTCCCGATAGATGGAACTGATCCGCGCTGTGTCCAAAGAGCAGGGAGATCGCTTGCGCAAGCAGGATGCTTGCCAGCATCAGAAAGCAGGTCAGAAACCAATACACGGGCCGGGTGGCCGTGAAACCAAATAGACGCCGCTTGAGATCGTCTCTCAAGCCAGGCTCCAGCCAGATCAAACGCCATGCGACAAGCGCAGGCGCAATCAGCCCAAGAACGCCCAAACCGCTGGCCGCCCAAACCAGCGCCGCGCTCGTTGGAGTGATGTGACTCAGGGTTGCGGCCGCGAACCAAAGTGTCCAGGGGATGCCTATAGCCAGGCCGTAGAAGAGGAACGGGTGGCGATATTTCTCGATGATCATGGGGTAAGCGTAGCGGCCAGATTGGTGTAAACCGGAATTCCCATTTTGCTTTCCCGGCCGCTACAGGATACCAGCAGTTGCCGTGCGCCCAGGTCCTCCGCCGCACTCCGCCGCGGAAGACCTGGCCCCGCCCCAGCCGTCCCTACTCACTACTCCTTACTCTCTATTCCCTGTTCCCTGCCGCTCTCACCCTGCCGCTTCCACGCCAACGCCGCCCGTCTCCGCCGAGCCGTCCTTCCGGTCGTCCTGCCATTCGGGCTCCGCCGCCAACCGCTCCACCAGGCTCCGTCCCCGCTTCTTCTTCACCGGCTCCGGTTGCGCCTTCTTGTGCTCCGCAATCTCCACCATCGCCCTGGTGGTGGCCACGTTTCCTCCCATCGCCTGATCCCTCAGCATATTGGCAAGCGACTCCGAGTTCTGGCCCAACCGCTTGTCCACAGCCAACCGCAGCCGTTCCGCGCCGGCCTTGCGCGCCTTTTTCCCCCGGCTCGCCCTTTTACCTGTATTCTTGTTGCTTGTTTTTCCTTTCGCCGTCTCTCGACTCGACTTCCGCCCTAATTCGGCCATCTTTCCGCCATTTCCGGCCATGCTCCACGAACCCCCGCGCCCGGGGAAAACGAGCATGCGGCAATCCCTCTCCGGAATCGCCCCGAAAACTGGTTTTGCCGAAAAATTGTTGCTGCCCTTCGTCTGCTCTGCGCGCACGCGCCGCGGAGATGCCCTCATGAAGATCAGGAAGGCTCACTCCCGCCCTCCGTTCTACGCTTCTCTCATTTCGGTATCTCTACTCCTAGCGTACCCCAAAGCAGCCTAATTCTCTGCAACCCGCCCTCTAATCTCTGACCCTTATTCCCTGGTCCCTCAGTCCCTTATTCCCTGTCCCCGGCAAGACCGCCACCGCTCACCCCCGGAATAGCTAGCAGCTAGCAGCTAGAAGCTGCCCCCTGTCCCTTCATCCCATCATCATCTTCTTCGTCCACTTCCGCCGGTCCCCCATCTCCTCCAGCGTCATCTCCCCCAGCGGCACGATCGCATAGATAAACTTGCAGCCCATGGTGCTCGCCACCCGATCCATCGATTTCAGCGAGATCGTTCCCCGTCCCTCGCTCAGCTCCAGCTCGAACAGCACCGAGCGGTTCTTGCCCAGCGCCCTCGCCATCTCCGCCACCGGAACTCCCAGCGCCCGCCGCACCGTCCGCAGCAAATCCTGGGTGCAGTTCCTCTCCCTCGCCGCCAGCCGGTAGAACCGCAGTTCCTTGTCCAGCTTCCTCCGCGCCGAATCCCGTTCTGCATTCCGCATCGTCCCTCCTCCTCGTTCCTGAGTCATCGGCGATCGGCCGCCGGCCTCAGCCTCGCTCACTTATCTCAAACGTACGAAAAAGAGGTCTAATTACACGCAAAAATGCACCTATTTTTCCTTGTTTTGACCAAATCTGCAGACCTCCAGGACGCCTTTCACGCTCTTTCCCTCCGTCTGTGAGCCGACTTTCTTTCTCATCGCTAGACGATTGCCCTGTTCGTCGGCTCGCACGCCTACAAATCCGTCTGCCTGCAGGCCGACTTTGCCTCTTTTGGGAAACTCTGATTCAGTCCGGGTTTGTATCATGGCACGACTTCAAAGGCAGCGGAATAGTCCGCACAGGAGGGAGGCGGGGGCTTCAACCCCCGCATAACCCCTCAACAAGTTTTTAGAAATCAACCCACGCGGCGAAGCCGCGCTGAAATTCTCCCCCGTTAGCCAGCCAGATTTGTTACTCTTTTAGCAATGCAATGGCCATCCCTTTAACTGACGGAACCGCTCATTCGCTACGCGCATACTTGCGCGAGGTGAAGACGACTCACAGTGAGATCGGAAAGCGCGAACGATTTGCATCCTTGCTCGGAACTCTTTTCCCGAACCAACGCGAAATCGGCATCTACGCGAGAGGCGCGGAAACGTCCCTGCGAATCAAGACGCCAGAAAAGGACAGGACCGGCAGAGCCGACACCATCTTTGGCTCTGCGGTCGTTGAGTTCGAAAAGGACCTTAAGAAGACCCTCTCCGAGGCCGAACGCCAGCTCCGCGAGTATGTCGCTGGCATCTGGCAGAGCGAGCCCTTATCGCGGCGCAACCTGGATGCTGTGGCGACAGACGGCGTCCGCTGGAGAATCTACCGCCCCGTCCTGCCGGAAAACACGCAACTGATCCCGGAAAACATTGTCCTTGAACTCCGTCGGGACATCCCTCTCAAGGAAGAAACTCTCAACGATTTCTACCGCTGGCTGGACCTATTCCTCTTCCGCCAGTCCCGGCTTGAACCAACCTCCGAAGCCATCCGTGAGGACTTCGGCTCCTGGAGTCACCTCTTCGGCGAGGGTCTCGCAATCCTGCGCCGCGCCTGGGTATCATCTCGCGGGGAAGGCGAAGCAAGACTCGCGTTCGACACCTGGCAAAGTTACCTCACCGTTACCTACGGTAAGTTGAGCGAGTCTGAAAGGCTCAAGAGAGACCGGGAAACCGGCGAGGAAGTCTCTGAGTTGGACGAGCTATTCCTTCGCCACACTTGGCTTGTCAGCGTCTCCCGTCTGATGGTTTGGGCCGCACTCTCTGGCGGACAGACAACAGGAACGCTGCGGCAGGTGGCGCAAGAGGTATTCTCCGGCCAATTCTTCGAGTCCAAGCGCCTTGCAAATCTTGCCGATGAGGATTTCTTCCACTGGATTCGCACTCCAAAAGCCGAGCAAATTCTCGCCCCCATCTGGGAGCGCGTTCTCGACATTCTGCTTTCCTACGATCTGACCCGCATCCGCGAAGACGTGCTGAAGGGCGTCTATCAGCAACTCATCGACCCGAAGGATCGTCACGACTTGGGCGAATATTACACCCCAGATTGGCTCTGCGAACGCATCGTTGAGGAGATGCTGCCGGAAGAAGGCTACTCCAGCGTGCTTGACCCAAGCTGTGGCTCAGGCAGCTTCCTGCGAGCAGCCATCAAACACTTTCTGCGTCAAAATCCCTCTGGAACGCCGCATGACCGGCTCCGTCAGATTCTGGCAAGTGTGAACGGCATTGACATTCATCCTGTTGCTGTAACCATCTCCCGCGCAAACTACGTGCTGGCCCTGGGCAAGCTGGTTAGTTCGGCGCGCCGGCCCATTCAAATCCCCGTCTATCTGGCCGACTCCCTCTTCCTTCCCCATGAAGTGGAGAAGAACCTATACCAGCAGCTAAGCGGAATCGAGATTACCTTTGGCCCCCGGCGCAATGAGCGGCGCTTTGTCCTGCCGGACATGATGGTCAATCAGGCGGAAAATTTCGACGACGCCATCAACGCGGCCACGGTGGTTGCGAAAAGCCACGCCTCCGGCAACAGCGAATCGCGCGAATCACTCGACAAATATCTGCACCAGGCCGTCCCGGAACTTTCGCATCGCCTGCAACGCGACGAAATCTTAACCGCGCTGTGGAACTTTACCGTAGGGCTGGCCGAACTGATCCAGCAGAAACAGAACTCCATCTGGTCCTTCATCATTCGCAACAGCTATCGCCCCGCCATGCTGCGCCAGCACTTTGACTTCATCATCGGCAATCCGCCTTGGGTCGCCTACCGTTACGTCACCGATCCTGAATATCAAAAAGAAATCAAGCTCCGTGCCGTTGAGACCTACAAGATCGCGCCCAAATCGCAAAGCCTCTTCACGCAGATGGAACTGGCGACCGTCTTTCTCGCCCACTCCATGCAGACCTTCGCGCGCCCCGGAGCCAAGCTCGCATTCGTCATGCCCCGCAGCATCCTCACTGCCGACCAGCACCAGAACTTGATTCAGCGCAAATACAAGGCAGACTTCCGCCTTTCCGGTTATTGGGACCTATGGGACGTGGCGCCGCTCTTCAATGTGCCTTCCTGCGTCCTCTTCGCGGAACAGTCCCTACGCCATGGGACAGCGAAAGAAGCCATTCCGGCAGAGATTTGGCAAGGTAAGCTCCCCGGACGCGATCTGCCTTGGGATAAAGTTGCAGATTCCTTTTCTGTCACCAAGGCAAAGGCCCGCGTCATCTGGCTGGGTAACCGTTCTGCACTATCAACAGGGCCAGGCGCAAAATCGGAAACCCGCTCCAGCCCGTATGCCAAGGTATTCAAACAGGGCGCAACCATCGTGCCAAGAAACTTCTACTTCGTCACTGTCGATGATCTCGATGGCAAGCCGGACCCTGACCGCCTCTATGCTGCCAGGACCAACGAGGAAAGCGCTCTCACTGCCAAGCCGCAATATAAAGAGATACGGCTTAACGGAAATGTAGAAGGACGTTTCCTTTTCAGTACGGCCATTTCGCATCATGTACTCCCTTTCGTGTTGTTGAAGCCCGCAATTGTCGTGTTGCCTCTCGAAGAATCGAATGGCTCGTACTACACCATGACGACGCATGAAATAAGGCGCAAAGGCTATCGTGAGTTTGCAAAGTGGATGGAGCAAGCGGAAAAGATTTGGAATGAAAAGCGCGGAGTCAAGACATCTCACAGTCTATTGCAATGGCTAGACTATTCTGGAAAATTAACATCTCAATCGCCCGCGCATCGTCACTTGGTTCTCTACAACGCGAACGGCACCAATGTTTCGGCCACAATTATCGATAATGAAAAACTTCCTTTGCGATTCATAGTGGATCATACCTTGTATTGGGTCGCCGTAAAAGACCCGCATGAGGCAAGCTACTTGACGGCAATCTTAAATTCGGATGTGGTCAATGAAGCTATTAAGCCTTTTCAGGCAACAGGCTTGCTTGGAGAACGACACGTCCACAAGAAGGTTCTCGATGTTCCCATCCCTACCTTCGATACCGGAATCGCCCTCCACCGGAAGCTCTCGGAGCTTGGCCACGACGCACACCGCCAGGCGCAAGCCACGATTGCAGACCAGAACTTCCCACTCGGTGGAAGCCTAGCACGGCAGCGGGCCTGCATCCGCACGGCGCTGGGAGAAATCCTGGCGGAGATAGACGGCTTGGTAAGGGAACTGCTCGCCTTTGACTCGCTATGAGAAAACCTTCGGAACAATAAGAGACATCGTTTCAAAGACCCTGATTTCTGACCCCCGCTCCCTGACCCCTGCCCCATTGCTCTAAACTCAAACGAAGAGAAAACTTCACCCCGAGGACCGATTCCGTTGAGAAAATTCCCGCTCCCCGCCCTGGCCGTTGCCGCGTTCCTGCTGCTCGTCTCTGCCCCTGCCCTTCGCCCGCAAGCCCCATCCCTCCCTCCCGTTCCGGCAGCTTCGGTCGAGGCCAACCGCAAGGCCCTCAACGCACTCTTCCAGGACTATTGGGAAGACGCCCTCAAGCATGCCCCGGAGTTCGCCTCGTCGCTGGGAGACAAGCGATACAACGACCGGATCTCCGACTACTCCGTAAAGGCCGTCAACGACCAGCTGGCCCGCGAGCAGAACTTCCTCCTCCAACTGGCCGCCATCGACCCCGCCGGCTTCACCGATCAGGAAAAGATCAGCCGCGACCTGCTCCTGCGCGGCTTTGCCGACGACCAGGAGGCGGCGGAGTTCAAGGAGTGGGAGATGCCCGTGAACCAGATGGGCGGCATCCAAACCACCTATCCGCAACTGGTGGCCCAGCTCAGCTTCACCACGGTAAAGGACTACGACGACTGGATCGCGCGTCTGCACGCCATTCCCAAAGCCTTCGAGCAGGTGACGACGAATATGTCCATCGGCATGGACGACCATCGCGTGCCGCCTGCATATCTTCTGGCCAAGGCGCTCGATCAGGTGAAGCAGCTTGCCAATCAGAAGCCCGAAGACTCCCCGCTCGCCTTGCCGCTCAAGAGCTTTCCCGCCGCCATCAAGCCCGCCGAGCGGGAGCGCATCAAGGCTGAAATGCTCGCCGCCATCGGCAAAGAGGTTCTGCCGGCCTACCAGCGCTTTGCCCGCTTTCTTGAGGTCAGCTACATTCCCGCCGGACGCGTGCAGCCGGGGATTTCCGCCCTGCCTGATGGGGCAAAGTACTACCAGTTCCTCATCCGCCGCGCCACCACCACCAGCCTGACCGCGGAGCAGATTCACCAGATCGGCCTGGACGAGGTCAAGCGCGACGAGACTGAAATGCTGGCCATCGCGCAGAAGCTCGGCTTTGCCGATCTCGCCGGCTTCCGCTTGAGCCTCAAGGCCAATCCCAGGCTGCACCCGGCCTCGCGCGAGGCGCTGCTGGATGCCTATCGCGGCTACCTGACGCCGATGCAGGCCAAGCTGCCGCAACTCTTCGGCCGGCTTCCCAGGGCGAAGTTTGAAGTCGTCCAGGTTCCGGATTACCTTGAGAAAACCTCCGCGCCCGCCTATTACCAAACCGGCGCGCCCGACGGCAGCCGCCCCGGACGCCTGTTCATCGACACATACAACGCCGCGGACCGCAGCCTCGACTCCGTCGAGGCCATCGCTTACCACGAGGGCCTTCCCGGCCACCATCTGCAGTTTTCCATTGCCCAGGAGCTGGACGGCGTTCCCACCTTCCGCAAATATGGCGGGTACACGGCCTACGCCGAGGGCTGGGGACTCTACGCAGAGCGGCTGGGCAAGGATGTCGGCTTATACCAGGACCCTTACTCCGACTACGGCCGCCTGGAGGCCGACATCTGGCGCGCCATCCGCCTGGTCGTCGATACCGGCGTCCACTCCCGCCGCTGGTCCCGCGAGCAGATGGTCCAGTACTTCCACGACCACTCGGCCATCGACGAAACCACCGTTCAGTCCGAGGTGGACCGCTATATCGCCTGGCCCGCCCAGGCCCTGGCCTACAAGATCGGCCAGCTCAAGATTCTGGAGCTGCGCGATCGGGCCAGGAAGGCTCTTGGCGACAACTTCGACATCCGCGCCTTCCACGACCAGGTGCTGGACTCGGGCGCCCTGCCGCTTGATGTGCTCAGCGCCCGCATCGATTCGTGGATTGCGCAGCAGAAGGCTGCTAATCCGCGATAGGTCTGCCTATACGTCGGCAAATGTCCTGTTCCGCGCGTGACGCTTTCATTCCTCCTCCTTTTGTCTGCCTACAGGCCGGCAAAAGATGGCCTTTTGCCGTGCTATAGGCCGTCGAATCGGAGATTTATAGCAGACCTCTTGGGAATGAAACTTAATCAGAACACGACCCTTTCGAGAGGTCATCTAGTGCGCTCAGTAGCATCTTTAAAAAGGAAACCGTAGTCTCGACCAGTTGTGGCCTTGGCTGCGACTAAGAACGCGCGGACAGCATCGTCTGGGGTTTGCGCTGCGTGCTGTTTCCTTAGAGCCTTCCAAAAGGCTCGATATCGGGCGAATCCAGAGTCGCGGTAGACACGATAGATCATTGCGCCAGCCAAGTCTGCGGCACTCCATCCGTATTGGTTGGGCGGCGGCTTTTCCACGAGAAGGGTATTATGCCAAGTTAGGTTTGGATTCTCAAGGTAGTTTTCCAGGAGATCAACAAGAATAGACTGTTCAAATTCGGAATAGCTGAGTTTGCCGAAAGGCCCCCCTTTCAAATTGGCGCGGTCTAAGGATATAAAACGATTTGCGATTGCAAAACCAGTAACAAATGGATCAATTTTTCCTAGCTGATCCTGGTAAAACCAAAATGTCCGTCCAAATTCGTAGAACATGGCTTGATCGTATTCGCCGCGCGACCTAATGCCGCCATAGAGTTGGTTAAAATAGGTCGTGCCGATTTCCGATCCCAAACTGCCTAGATACGAGCATGCGGCTCCACCACAAGCAGTGTCGGCGTCCGGGACTTCAGCAACAATGTCGAGGCCATTTAGCGTCGCCCCTGAATTCGGTCCGGGAGCAGAGCCTGTGATCTGCTCATAGACCATGTAAGCCTTGTCGAGAGCGCGCACTAGTATCTTCATTATGCAAGGATCACGCTTGGCGTTCTGGGTGAGAACGGCAACTTTTCGTCCTTGCCATGGGATTAGAGTCATGGTCTTGCCAATCTGACTCTTATACGGAACAGGATTTCCTTGGCAAAATGCCTGGGAGGACAGAAGAAACGTTAGTGCCAGCGCGAGTTGAATAGCCTTCCTAGTGTGTTTGGAGGTTCGCATATCCACCAGGCATCTCCTTTTTTGCCCCAACTCCAGGGGGATTTTAACGCTAATGAGGCAGATTGCAAGACCCAAAGAACACTTCTGCCGAAAAGCCAAGGTTAGTTGTGGAAAAGCAGCGCGATTCTCCGCCTCAGTCCAGATGAAGCCGCTTTGCCGTGCGCATTGCCAGTAAGGCCAGTGTCCGATCCGCGCATTGATAAACTACCTGCTCCAGAGGGCGCGCCGCATCGACCAGAACGGCGTGTCCGCGAAGAGCAGGGGAATTGGCCACGGCTCGATAGGCCTCGGCCTGGCGCGCGGACTCTTCCGCGGAGACCTCCTGCTTTCTGGCCTGGAGCACATGAGCCGGCGCATCCAGGACGAGCATCAGATCCGGCATGGGAATCAGCGCGGCAACCAGGTGCGCCAGCCACTGCGGCCCGCCGTAGCGAAAGCGCCGCGCATCGATCAGCAGGTCCTGATAATAGCGGTCGAAGACGACCAGCGTGGTGCGCACCAGGAGCGGACGCACACGGAGGTAATAGCCCAGCACGTAATCGGCCCACAGAAACAGCAGCTTGGCAGTGGACATCAGCGCCCCACGCGGAATCTGCCCATGGGGATCCGTGCTGTCCGTTTGTCCCTCAGACAAGCCGCGAAGCAGGTAAGGCCGCAGATGAAAACAAGCAGTCCCGGTGCATACCTGTGCAACCGCCTGGAGATATTGCTCGATCACACTGGACTTCCCGCTACCATCCGGCCCCAGAACGGCGACGCACAAACCCGTCGGCTGAACCACGCGCCGAATTTTCCGCCTTAATTCTCCAAGTTTTGTTCTCAGGGAGTCCACGGAAGCACGTGCCAGAAGTTCCTCACGTAGCTCATGAATGGCTCCTATCACCGGCTGCCAGTCGCCGGAACGGGCAGCTTCCACAACCAATTGCGCCGATGTGGTCGTGAGGCGCTGCGTTAGCGCTTCTGTGCAGCCCAGCCTGTCCTCGGAAAAAAGGCGGCTGAGCTGTTGCGTGTGCCGCTCCTCAAGGCTCAGTTTTTCGATGCGTTTAATCAAGTAATAGAGAAAACCATCGGCCGCCGCAGGGATCCAGAATCCATTGGGATGCATGCGCCGTCGTGCCAGAACCACTTCTGGCCGGAGCCACGTCCTGTTAGCCCTGCGGTAATCGGAGCACGAGTCTGGATGGAGAAAGAGAGCCTGGCCAGGTTGGCTCTGCGCCAGGGCGTAACTACAGGCCGTCGTCTCATGCTCAATGTTCCGCACCAGGCGAAACCCGACCTCTCGGGCAAATGAGCTTAGAATCTGCGGGAGACGCTCAAAATCCTGCTGGCTGACCATGAAGTCAATATCGGAACAAACCGTGACCGGCAGTTCCTCATACCCTGCAAGGAGACAATAACCGGAGCATTCCCTATCAAGTGCTTCAAGCAATGCGCGAATTGTCGTTTTGTCCGCATAAGCGGCAAGTGGTTGAATCAATGAGGAATCTCCCGGCAAGTTTTCCCGATAAGTGAAACAGACGGAGTTTCTCCTCCGATTATGGCTGAGATGCCGGCTCGCCACCCGCAAGACGAGTCACTCACTTGCCGCAGCGGGAGGTAGCGACGCGAGACCCGCTTCCTGCGCGACGCGCCTTGATTTCACGATCAGGGTGACACCGACGATACTTTGAAACAAAATCTGCGTTCCAAGAACTCCGAGCAGCGAACCGCTCAATCCAAGCCACTTCGCCATCGGAAACGCGAAGACGATTGCAAATGATGTCATTGCCAGGTAAGACCAGAAAATCGGCACCGTAAACTCCATGGCCAGGAGTCCGGCACGCAACGGGCCACCAACAAAGATCAAGAAGTAAATCAAAGCATACAGCCGCAGAATGTATCCATACTGAGCCATCTCAGATCCGTACGTCAACCGCAACCAAAAGCCGGGTGCCACGGCCATGACTGTTGCGAATAACAAGGTCAATCCGCCCCACTTTAACAGAATCGATCGGGTGTAGGCAAGCATGGAGTGCACCCCGCCTTCACGAAGGCGGCGCGCTGTTTCAACTGGAACGACGTTGTCCAGCCCCTGAAACCATACGTGCGTCACACCCATCAGGTTCTGCGAAGCTCTCAGAACGCCCGCTGCCGCTGCTCCGTAATAGACCGGAGCAGCAATCACAAAAAGATTGCCGGAAGTCCACTGCAGCAGGGCGGATGCGCCGAGCCAGCGGGAAATCCTCCAGTGCCGCCGCGAGATGGCCCTGATCCACTCCCATTTGAACTCGATCGGCTCCATCCAGAACCATCCCGCCACCATCCCGAAGATCGAGGTCCCCGCCATAACCCATAGCGCCGTTGCGCTGTTCAGATCTCCGGCTCTATGCAGCAGAAACAGGATGGGCAGTTGGGTAAGGTAGCTGAGAGCGTCATCGACAAGTGCGTAACGACTCTGCCGGGTGGCGAAAAAATAGCGCCGGATAAAGTCCTGCATTTGATAGGCAAACGCGGACACCGCGAGGGGCAACGCGAGCCGCTGCAAATCCGCATGTGGAAAGTAGTTGCTGGAAACCTTCAGAGCGGCGAAGACGAGAACGAAACAGAAAGAAACGAGAACAAGCTCCTGGAAGACAACGGCACCGAAGTAGGAAGGCCTATTCTTCTCTTCCTGCTTGGGCCCAACGCTCATCATCGGCGCCATGATGAGCGCATACTGGAGACTGTTCACAAACATCACAGACATCCACGCGAGCGCGAAGACTCCAAACTCGCGCAGACCCATGAAGCGGGCGAGCATCACATTGGTCAAAAAGTTCGTCCCGCTGACAACCGCCTGGTCGCTCAGCGCCCAGATTTCTCGTCCGAGCAATTGCCGAAGGAAGCCATTCCGAATTTGTTCCCGGAGTGTGCCTTTCGCGCTCATCCTGTCCCCGAATCATCCTGACTTGAGATCGGTACTCTGGTATCACGCAGGTTGCTACAACTCCGGCAGCGGACAGAACCGCGTCGGTTACTTTCATCCGGAGCCTTACCTTAGCATATATGAAAAAAATGCCGTCCGCGCCTTGCGCCGCGTCGGGATGGAGGGCAACTGCATGTGCGTCAATTCGACGAGAGAAGCCGGGGGGGGGGCAGCAGCTGGAAGTCATTTTTCCCTTTCATGGATCACCAAGACGATCGGAATCCAGCCCGCGACGTTCGATGCCGCCGACGTGATTGTGGTGAAGACGCCCCGGCCCGATGCGGTTCGCCAGGCCGTCGAGGCGCTCAGACCGAAGCCTGTCGGATTTTGTGTTCGGCCGTTACAGCGTCCAGTCCGGCCTTCTACTGAAGCCTGAATCGGAACATGCTACCGGAGTTCGCTCGTGATTGCCGCGTGCGATGGACTAAAAACAGACACCGCGAGTTTTTTCGATTGACCTCAATATCACCGGACGCTATACTCCAAATACACGGAAATTGGGTCAGAATCCACCGGATGTCAGGAGTTGTTCGTCCTGCGAACAGAATCTAATGAGCCAAGGAAGTTCAAAAATCTCTTCCCCTTCTCCTCAGGGACCTAACCCGCCTTTCGCATCCGATCCTCTTGGGCGGGTGCATGAAGAGGAGTCCCTGCGGGATATATTGCGCGTTTGGCGCAAAAGAAAGTACTTCATACTGTCGTTTGCTCTCGGAGCGCTTGCGCTTGGGCTGCTGGTATGTATTGTTATGCGCCCGCAGTATAAGTCGACGGCGACATTGCTCGTAGACAAAGATACCTCGAGCGGCCTGGATCTGGGTTCTCTCGCCGGCATGGCGTCTGCCCTTGGCGGCTCGGACGACGTAAAGACCGAAATTCAGACGAACACCGCTGTTATTCAAACCGACACCATTCTTCTCCAGGTTGTAAGCGAACTGAATCTACAGAGTGTGGAGCCTTATAAATACAAACCGGGATGGTTCGGTGGGAACGCAAGAATCAACGCCGAGCGTGGTCTTCCCCTCGAAAAGGCTCCTGCCACAAGAGAGCGGATACTCAAGCTTATCTCGGGGCGCCTTAAAGTCGATCCCGAGCAGGACACCCGGCTTATCGAGGTCACTTACCGCGATTATGATCCCGAAAGAGCGGCTGCAATTGCGAATTGCATCGTGAATACTTACATCCACGAATATCTCGAGATGCATTACCAATCTACAGCCAGAGCCTCTGACTGGCTTTCCGGTCAACTGAGCACTCTAAAAGCGAATGTGGATGATTCGCAGCGCAAGCTGGCAGATTACGAGCGGAAAACTGGGTTGACTGTGCTTATGCTGGGCATGAGCATGGAAGCAAACGGCGCTTCCGGCTCCTCTGGAGGAGGAGGAGGTGCTTCCGGCGCCGGTGGTGGGGTTCATATCCCGGCAGTCGACAAACTCGCCGCCTTGAATGCGGAGTTGACTTCTGCCGAGGCAAATCGGATTGCAAAAGAGGCTATTTATCATCTCACGCAAACGCAAAGTCCTGAGGTTGTGCTCGGGCTCGGGAGCAGCGACCTGTCTTCGATGGGAGGGGGATCCGCGGTTATCAGCCAGGGCAATGGGTTGGCAGTGCTGCAAGCTCTTCGCGAACAGGAAGCTGCCATCAAGGTGAACTATGGCGACGTTGCTACTAAATATGGGGCGAAGAACCCTCGTTTGGGTGAGCTTCAAGGTCAACTTACCGCTCTCGATGAACAGATTCATCAGGAATTGCAGCGCATCAATCAACGTGCCCAGAACGATCTGACCCTTGCACAGAAGGCAGAAGAAGGAATTCGCGAAGAGTATACCAAACAAGAGGACGTGGTAAACAAACTCAACGACAGCATGGTGCAGTTGGAGATACTAGCGGGCGAGGCGATCTCAAGCCGCGTCCTCTATGAAGAGCTTCACACCAGGCTGCAGGAGGCAGGGGTAACGGCCGGCGTCAAGGCTACGAACCTCGATCTTGTGGATCCGGCTCGTCCGCCTGCGAAACAGGCGCGGCCAGACTGGCTTATCTACCCAGCTATTGCATTCGGCGCCGGTTTGTTGCTGGGGATCGCTGGCGCCTTCATCAGGGAGAATTTAGATGATGTTGTCGTAACTTCGGAACAAGTTCAGCAGATTTCCGGTTATCCCGTTCTGGCTACCATCCCGCTAATACGCGCCGGAGATAATGCGCTACCCGCTTCCTCTGCAGAGTATCAGGAATCCAGTCTGCTGGTGAGCCAACCTAAGGCGCCCGCCGCGGAATCTTATCGTTCATTGCGGACAGCGATTCAACTATCCGCCATTGACAGTCCGCTGCAGGCTATGATTGTCAGCAGTCCCTTGCCCAATGACGGGAAGAGCATGGTTTGCTATAACCTCGCTATTGCATTTGCACAGCAGGGAAAGCGCGTTCTGATTGTTGACGCCGACATGCGCAAATCCAAGGTGCATCGGTTGTTTCGAGTCCAGAAGAATCCCGGCCTCAGCGAGGTTCTCACTGGGCGTGTTTCGTTTGAGACCGCGGTTCGGCCGCATAGCGCAGTCGAAAATCTTTGGGCGCTCCCGGCCGGCATAGTGCCGCCGAATCCGGCCGAACTGGTTGGGTCTTCGCATTGGGACGATCTTCTTACCCTTCTGCGCGGGCGGTATGATCTCATCCTCATCGATAGTCCGCCCATACTTCTTGTAACCGACGCGGTTATTCTCTCTTCCAAGGTAGACGGCACTATCGTGGTGATCCGCTCCGGAACGACTGCGCGAACAGTGCTGGCCCGCATCTCCGAATGGATGGACCGCAGTGCAGGCCGGCAACTCGGCTTCGTTCTCAACGCGGTCGATACAAGATCGGTTGAGTACTACTATGCATACGGATATTATGGAGACTCCAAATACTACGGAGAGGAGAATTCCAACTCGTGACCCGCGCCACTCGTATTGGATTCTCATTGGCCACGCTCATAGTCTTCGCTGTCCCGGTTGCATTAGCCCAGCAGCAGGGACCCGCGATCGGCAGCTCAATCTCCGGTTCAGGACAATCTGCCGGAGCCTCCTCTGCCGGCGCAAGCGCCGCGAAGACGTCGGCTTTGGGCGGCGCACTCACGGCGGTGCCGGAGGATTTCTCCAAGCTGAAGATCGCCCCTGGATTTCTCCTGAACATTCAGGCTTATGACACGCCCGAGCTTTCGGGCGAGCTCCGGGTTGACGACGCCGGCAACATTGACTTCCCGCTCGCCGGATCGATTCATGTAGCCGACACTACTCTTACCGAGGCGCGCCAGCTCATTGAGGACAGGCTGGCCTCAGCGCAAATTCTCATCCATCCGCAGATCACAGTCAATGTCGAGCAGTATGCGCCGTTTATCGTTGCAGTGATGGGCGAGGTGCAGGCGCCCGGCCGGGTACAATTGCTCGCGCCTCATTCGCTTCTCGATGTTCTTTCGCAGGTCGGCGGGGAGACGCCAATGGCGGGCAGCGTGGTGCAGGTTCGCCATCTGATCGACGGTCGCTTGACGATCGATGCTTATCCCTATGGCCGCAATAGCGATGGGTCGTCGATTGCGAAGGTGATGCTCCATGATGGCGATACGGTGATTGTGCCGCGTGCTGGCATCGTCTATGTCCTTGGAGCCGTGACTCGCCCCGGCGGCTACCTCATGCAAGAGGATGGAAAGCTCGATGTCGCCCAGGCCCTCTCGCTTGCCAATGGCACAACCCTTCAAGCCGAGGTGAAATCTATCCGGGTCATCCGGCGTAACCCTGATGGGACATATGTCGAGTACCCGGTCAACTACAAGAAGATCTCCGAAGGGAAGCAGATACCGCTGCACCTGCAGGCGCAGGATATCGTCTATGTGCCTGTCAGTAAGTTAAAAACCGCACTCACCACTGGAGCTTCCATTATCGACGAGGCCGCCTTTGCCACTGTCTATTCCTTGAAATGACTCTGGATCATTGCTGATGAGATTTTCCATACTTCCATGGAACTTTCGCGCTTGGCGTTCGGCTTTCGCGGCGGCCGGATTCCCGGGTTTGGCGCTGCTCTGCCTCATGATCGCGAGCTTAGGCTCAGCTTTAGACTTTGGTCAAGGTAAACAGATGCATCAGAGCGTGCTCGCGATATTGCTCATCCGCGCTCCTTTTAGTATCACGGCTCTCATATTTGTACTGGCTAAACCCGGAATTGCGAAGGTCGGCATGCGCGACCTTCGCTTTTGGTTCGCAGTCTTTTCTTTTTTATATCTGGCATCCTGCCTTTGGTCGTCCGATTTGATCATCACCTTAGGGAAATCGTTTGAGATGATCGTGGGCGCCTTGATTCTTCTGGAAGCCTCAAAAGGTCCTGACGCCGGCAGACGCCTTGAAGCACTGGGGCAAATCACCTTTCTCATCATCTCTATGGTCGCCTTGCTTGCTACTCTTGGCTTCATAGCCCGTATCCCCATGTTTGTATATGAGCGTCCCGGCCTCGTAACAAGTACAACGGCAACCGCTCCATTTGTTTCAGGGAATGGCATTGGCTATATGGCGAGCGCGCTCTTTCTAACGGTATTTGGCCAATGGCTGGCAAAACGAATAAGCTGGCGGGGAGCCTGGCTTCAGATGAGTTATGCCTTGTTTATTTTCGCCTTTGCATCCAGCCGCACTTCCTTTGGAATCCTCGCGTTAGGCATAACCATTGTTCTCCTTAGACGCTCCAAGGTGCTTATGGTCGGCTTCATAGCCGTCCTCGGCACCGCGCTCTGGATATTTCGAAACGGCGTCATGAAGGTAATGTTACAAGGTCGTTCTCAGGAGAATATTGAAAGCCTTAGCGGCCGGGTAATAATGTGGGGGGCGGCTTTCCGCGCATGGAAGGAGCATCCCATCCTGGGCTATGGCGGCGGAGATGGCGGGAAGGTGGTTCTTTCGCATATCAATAATCCGAGCCTTGAGTTAAGCTCGCTGCATAGCGGCTTCATGGAGACACTGACCGGGCTCGGTCTCATCGGGATCATTATCGGCTCGGGATTATTGCTTGCAACCACCTACTACACACTGAAGGAGTGGAAAGCGAATCCGGAGAACGCCGGGCTTTACGTGATGATTATCCACATCTGGATTACATCCATTATGTCCATCGGAGTGCTCGGCTGGATGAGTTATGAAGTCGGCCTTTATTTTGTCTTGATTGGAATTATCGATCTTTCTCGTCGGAAGGCCCGCTTCAATCGGGCAGTCTACAGAATGCCCATAAGCGGGTACCGGCCGTCTTTTGCGCATTGAGGGCGTTACGATTCCAGCGATTTAGAGCTAAAAGAGAGGATTCCAGTCGAATGCCAAACCCGACGAGGACTTTCATGCGCATATCTTCACAGTTCAAGGTTACGGAAGTATCGGGACACTCTGCAGGACTGCAACTATTTTGCCTCAGAACTGCGGGCGCATTATCCGGTTTCCTTCACAATCGCGACATGCAGCGAATGACATGGGCCCTGGCGCCGCTCTTCGACAGCCAGAATGCGGCTGTGCTGGAATTGCCATCCGGCGGCAAGCTTCAGGTCTATTTGAACGATCGCTACTGGTCCAGGCTGTTCATCAACGGATTCAATTACGAACCGGAGATCGGTTTTGTCTTAAAACGTGTTCTCACCCAGCCGGACACGTATTTTCTGGACTGTGGCGCGAATATCGGTTACTGGAGCGTGATCGCAAGCAGGTTATTGCCACCGGGTCGAGGGGTGGCCTTGGAGGCATCGCCGCCGCAATTCGAGCGGTTTCGCCGGAACGCACAACTGAACGAAGGTAGCTTCGAGACTTTACTGGGCGCAGTCTGGTTACGAGACGGCGATATTCTTGTCATTGTGACCCACGACCGGCGACATGCCGGCGCCAGTGTCGTTAATCGCAGAGAGAAGGCGGGACAGGCCGGATATCATGAATATGGGGTTGAGAGCGTCACCATCGACTCGGTCTGCGACCGGCACATTCCAAATCCCAATGCCAGGGTTGTGATTAAGCTGGATGTTGAGGACGCAGAGATTCAGGCATTGCAGGGCGCGCGTGGCGTTCTCAGTTCGCGAGAGGTGGTTGTTCTCTATGAAGACCACGGTCAAGATCCTTCCTGTCACATCAGCGAATTTCTCTTCAAGGATTTCGAGTTTGACATCTTCTACTGCGATGAACAAAACACCCTTACGCGAATGAACTCGGTTGCCGATGTGAGAAACGTCAAGAAACGTGCGTCCGCTGGTTACAATTTTCACGCCTGCTCGCGGAATTCGGTTTTTTCAAGAATATTAGCCGGCCACAGCCGTTGAAGAAAGGAACGAGTGAACTCCAACTTCAACTGGCGGGATTTCCTGGGGCGAGCCGGTAGTTTGGAGTGGTTTCGGGCACCGTAGTGAATTCTTTGGGGCTATGCCGGGATGAGCGAAATGCTGCGTATTTTATTATCCGCTTATGCATGTGAGCCGGGCGAGGGTTCAGAGCCCGGGATGGGATGGCATTGGGCTTTGGAAATAGCGCGCCTGGGGCACCAGGTGTGCATACTGACGCGCGAGAACAATCTCCCCAGCCTTGAAAGAGCATTGGCCCTCCACGCGGATTTGCCGATTCATCTTGCCGGTTACGACCTGCCGCGATGGATGAGATGGTGGAAGAAAGGTGGTCGGGGTATCAACGTGTACTACTCTCTTTGGCAGCGGGGGGCATACCATGCTGCGAGGCAGCTGGCGCGCGAGACTCCTTTCGATCTGGTTCATCACATCACGTTCGCAGTCTTCCGGCAGCCGTCTTTCATGGGGAGGCTTGGACTTCCATTTGTTCTGGGTCCTGTTGGGGGTGGAGAAGCGACTCCGCCGCGGCTTCTCTGGAGCTGCCCGTTCCGTGGCATAGCGGTGGATTCAGTGCGTTCACTGTTGAATCTGTTCGTCCGGTTGAACCCGGCTGTCCGGCGATCCTTCAGGCAAGCGGCAGTGATTCTCAGCAAGACGAGGGAGACGCTCGCCTATGTGCCGCCCGCATACCGGGCAAAGTGCTTGATGATGCAGGATGTCGGCGCCGAGGAGGCTCTGATTCTGCGCGAGCCGCCAGCCAGCCCTCCAACGCCGCGCTTTCTCTATGTGGGCCGTCTGCTCTATTGGAAGGGGGTTCATCTGGCGCTTCAGGCGCTTGCCCTGATGCACCGGGACTTTCCAGGCGCCACGTTGACGATAGCCGGCAAAGGGCGGGATGAGAAGTGGCTGCACAAGATGGCGGATCGGCTGGGCGTAGCTCACGCCGTCGATTGGAGGGGGTGGGTTCCACGCGAACAAGTGCTCAGCATATATCGGGAGCAGACGGCATTCCTGTTCCCCAGCCTGCACGATTCCGGCGGTACTGTGGTTATGGAAGCTCTCTCGCAGGGGCTGCCTGTCATCTGCCTGGATTGCGGTGGGCCGGGAGCCATGCTTCCGCCGTCGTGCGGTTTCAAGATCCAGGTGGATGGCCGCGGTCAGGCGGAAGTGGTTAACGGCTTGGCGGATGCGATGCGACAACTCGGTGCGAATCCGGATCTTCGCGCGGAGATGTCATCCCGAGCTCTCAAGGCCGCCAGGGACAACACCTGGGAGCATGTTGTATCTCGCACTTACAAGCACGTCCAGGACACACTGCGGAATACTTGAGGCCAGGAAGTTATCGCTTTTTCAGTCATGGTGTGAAAACATGCGCGTGCTCGTATTGCATAATCGGTACCAGATTGCGGGCGGAGAAGATGCCGCTGTGCGCCAGGAGGTCTCCATGTTGCGCCAGGCAGGCGCGGCAGTTGACTTGCTGGAGGTCTCGAACGACCACATCACAGGTCTCCGGCAACGTGCCGCAGCAGCGTTCAACCTGGCATACTCCACCCGCGCCAGAGAGCTGGTGCGGGTCCGAATTGCAGAGTTTCGGCCCGAAATCGTGCATGTTCATAACTTCTTTCCGGTGCTCACGCCGGCTATCTATGATGCCGATTCCCATATACCGTTCATCCAGACGCTGCATAATTACCGGCTGCTATGCGCCAATGCGCTGCTGTTTCGCGACAACAGCCCATGCGAACAGTGTCTCGGCAAGAACATTCCATGGCCGGCAGTTTATCATGCCTGTTACCAGGGCAGCCGCGCAGGTTCTGCCGCTATCGCCCTCATGTCGGCGGTTCATAAGTTCCGGCATACATGGAATACTCGCGTTTTGCGCTTCATTGCGTTGACCGAGTTTGCCCGCGTATTGTTCGTGCGGCATCTCGGGGTCGATCCTGCTAAGATCGTTGTGAAGCCCAATTCGGCAGCCGATCCTGGACTGGGGGACGGCAAAGGCGGGTATGCGCTTTATGCCGGGCGGTTCTCTTCAGAGAAAGGCATTGCAACCCTCATCGAAGCTGCCGAAAACGGCCTCGGCATGCCACTTAAGGTGGCCGGAACAGGTCCGTTGAGCGCATCGGTGGAGCACGCAGCCGCGAAAGGGGTCTTGGAGTATCTGGGTTCTCAAAGTCACTCTGAAGTTGCGCGGCTCATGCAAGGCGCACGCGCGCTGCTGCTCCCTTCGCTCTGCTATGAAGGAGTTCCGATGGTAATTCCAGAGGCCTTCGCCACCGGGTTGCCCGTTGTCGCCAGCAACATCGGAGCGCTCTCTTCACTGGTTGCGCATGGACAAAACGGGCTGCTCGCGCCTCCCGGAAATGCCCAGGCTCTGGCGCAGGCAGTGCGCATGATCGCAACAGAGCCCGACCTCGAGAATTCGCTGCGAACAGAAGCGAGACGCACATATGAGCGGCAATATCGCCCCGAAGTAAATGTTCAGAGCCTCTTTGAGATATATCGCAGAGCTCTGTCAGAACCTTGCGGTTAACGGGCTCTGGCCTGCCCCCCTTTTCTCTTTTAGCAACCGCACTGCCAAGAAGTATAGTGAGTAGAGATGCCGGCAGAGATCTCCCAACCTTCTGAAGCACTGAGCATTTCAGATATCCTGAAAGCTCTGGAGATCGATTGTGGCGCCGCCGCCGAGGAGCCGGAGCCTTATTCTGTGATTCCTGGAAACAACGGCCCCCGTTGGCTGGTTCCGGCAGTATCCCGCGGGGCCGCATCCGTATTGAGCGCATGGCGGCCCTATAGCTTGACAGGCAAGGTGAAATGGCTGGCCATACGCATGGCTGCCCGTGCCGGCATCGTTCGACTGTTTCCTTCCGTCTCCAGCCTGACGATCCCGCGCACAAGTTCACGACGTTGGTTTGAAAGGTGCGAAATCGCAGGCCAAGCCGGGGAGATGGTAGTCATGGTTGGCAATCCATCTCCCGACCGCAAACTGACCGTATTTCTGCTCGATGCCGCGCATCACATAGCGGCAGTACTCAAGGTCGGACTGACCCCGGGGGGCAGATTGAGCGTTATCCACGAAGCGGAAGTGCTCAGGGAACTTGAGCGGTATTGCTGGGCGCCTGACTTGCTGGCGGTTCTTCCCGATCTGGGAGCAGCCACACAAAAATATGTGCGAGGCGCCCTGCCCGAGCGCGGATTTCGCCCCGAGTACCTCGACCTGCTTTATCGCCTGCCTCAGAGTGGAGCTTCCTTGAACCTGACCGATCTTGCAGGCGCCATGGAGAGAAGGCTTCGTCCATTCGCGGACGAATTGGATAGAGCCGCCCCCGGCCTACTGGGCCGCTGTCTCTCCTGTCTTGATCTCGATAAAGACATGCCGACGATATTGGCGCATGGAGATTTTGCTCCATGGAACATTCGAAAAACTTCAGATTCAGGCTATGTTCTTATCGATTGGGAATGGGCTGATTTCGCCGGGTTGCCGATGCATGACCTATTGCATTTCCATTTCAGCGAAAGCCGCCTCCTCGACAGGGGGCGCGGCGGCTATGCGGCCATTCAAAAAAAGCCTGTTTTCAAGGAGTATTTAACGCGCATGGGTCTCGACACGGAACTCTTGCCCCGTCTTGCCATCGCGTATCTGCTTGAGCGGCTCGAATCCTACTTTAAGTACCGGGATTCCGCGGCCATATCGTACACATTGAATCAACTGGGGGCTGTGATCGACTCGCTCTGAAACCGTCAACAGGATTCCCTGTTCGCGCTTAATATAAAGAGATTCGAGGTGGCCGCATGAGTCTTTATTGCGCTGCGGGAAGTATTGAAACCGATCTGTCTTCGCGGCAGTTGAACGATCTGCTTGCGGAAAGCCTGGCCACGCTTGGAGAGCGGAACCGCGTGCTTGCCGTGCCTCCCGACCAGAGCCGCGTGCACTCCCGCGCAGGCGAGTTGACGCGTTTTGCGTGGGAGTACTATGGCGACCGCCTGAAAGCCATTCTTCCTGCCCTGGGAACGCATACGGCCATGCAGCCCGGCCAGATTGCGCACATGTTCCCAGATGTGCCGCTGAATCTCTTTCGCGTTCACAACTGGAGAACCGATGTGGAGACGCTTGGCGAGGTTCCGGCGGAGTTCATCCACGAACAATCGGAGGGCAAGCTGAGTTATGCCTGGCCTGCGCAGGTCAACCGGCTCATCTCGCAGGGCGGATTCGATCTTATCCTTTCCATCGGCCAGGTCGTGCCGCATGAAGTCATCGGCATGGCGAACTACAACAAGAACATCCTGGTGGGCACGGGAGGGCGCGAGGGAATCAACCGCAGCCATTACCTGGGCGCTGTTTATGGGATGGAGCGGATCATGGGCCGCGCGGAGAATCCTGTGCGGAGCGTGCTCAATTACGCATCCGATCGTTTCCTCCGCAATCTGCCGATCGTCTATGTGCTTACAGTGGTCGGACGCAGGGAGGACAGCGGCCTGGCAGTGCGCGGCCTGTTCATCGGCGATGACATCGAGTGCTTTCAACGGGCCGCCGAACTTAGTCTGAAGGTGAACTTTGGGATGCTGGACGAGCCGATCCGGAAGGCCGTCGTTTATCTCGATGCGGAGGAGTTTCACTCCACCTGGATTGGCAACAAGGCCGTCTATCGCACGCGCATGGCATTGGCCGACGGCGCGGAGCTGGTCATTCTGGCGCCGGGCGTGCGGGAGTTCGGCGAGGACAAGACGATCGATGGATTAATCCGCAAATACGGCTATCGCGGGACGCCGGCAACGCTGGAAGCTGTGAACGCCAATGCGGATCTGGCCGGTGATCTGAGCGCAGCCGCACATCTGATCCACGGGTCTTCCGAGGGACGGTTCACGATTCGCTGGTGTCCTGGGCATCTGAACAAAGAAGAAGTGGAAAGTGTCGGCTTTGAATACGGCGATCTCGCCGCCATGCTCAACCGTTACGATCCCGAGAAGCTGAGCCACGGCTATAACCGGATGAACGGCGAAGATGTTTTCTTCATTGCCAATCCCGGTCTTGGGCTTTGGGCGCATCGGTCGCGGTTGCAGGGTTGAGCGATTATTGTTCCGCGATTCTCGGGATAGGTCTTGCCAAACAGAAAAACTGCTCGTTTACTTTCAGGTCTGAGGCCTGAAGGTGACTTGGCACATGATTGTCGTTGGCACGGGAACGCCGTCTCTAGTCGCTGGCTTGAATCGATATGTCTCAACGATCTTTGATGCTTGCTCGTCCATTGCCGGTCCCAACGACTTGGAGATGTGAAGCTCTTTTGTCCGGCCATCGTCGTCTATGACTGTCCGGATCAGGACGGCTCCTTCGGGCCGCATGCCCTTCGGTGCTTTCAGATACTCAACGCCTGGTGGGCTAACACGGACGGGAACGCCGTCGAGTTTGAACGGCCCCATTTGAGGGATTGCTGGCTGTCCCGGCGTGAGAAACGGAACCCATACCCAGAAATGCACAGGCACCGGCTTTTCATGGAGTGTTCCAGGCTCGAATTTTGAAGACTTGACGGCGGTGACTGCCGCTTCATCGAAAGGGTCTGGACGAGCATTCTCGATTTCCACCTTCAAAGGGGTTCCGTCTGAACCGAGGGTCAGGTTCAAGGCGGAAATATGTCTCGCGTGTCCCGATTTCGCCGGATAATTGGCAGGCACAGCATGAATCAGCGCTGGCATTTTAATAGCGCCCCCAACTTCATAGACGCCATCTTGATCGGGTTGTGGTTCTGAAAGTTGAGCCCAGACACCGCACGCCAAAAACATGATCGATCCCAAAACCCACCCCGACCTACGCATTGCGCCTCCGCTTAACAGGTTAAAACCGAGAAAGCAATACTCTATCACACGATCCCCAACTCGCGCAGCAGAAACGCGTAGTCGAAGGCGATCTCCTTGAGGTAGTCGTAGCGGCCGCTTGCGCCGCCGTGGCCGGCTTGCATGTTGGTTACCAGAAGCAGCGGGTTGTTGTCGGTCTTCAGCGTGCGGAGCTTGGCTATGTACTTGGCCGGTTCCCAGTACATGACCTGGCTGTCGTGCAGCGATGTCTTGACCAGCATCGCCGGGTAACTCGCCGCCTTGAGGTTGTCATAAGGCGAATAACTCAGCATGTAGCGGAAGTAAGTCTCCTCGTTGGGATTGCCCCACTCCTCATACTCGGGGACGGTCAGTGGCAGCGAGGCGTCGAGCATAGTGTTCATCACGTCCACGAAGGGCACGTGAGAGAGGACGGCGCGAAAGAGATCGGGACGCAGATTGACGGCCGCGCTTATCAACAGACCTCCAGCGGAGCCGCCCTCGATGGCCACGCGCGCCGGATCGCCGTAGCCGGAGGCGGTGAGGTGCTCGACGGCGGCGATGAAGTCGGTGAAGGTGTTGCATTTCTTCAGCATCTTGCCGGCGTCGTGCCAGGGCTTGCCCAGGTCGCCGCCGCCGCGGATGTGGGCATAGGCCATGACCACGCCGCGGTCCAGCAGGCTGAGCCGGTTGGAACTGAATCCGAGGGGCAGCGAGTAGCCATAAGAGCCGTAGCCGTAGACGTAGAGCGGGTTCCGGCTTCCATCTTTCGAATTGTCGCGCCGGTCTTTCCGGTAAACGAGCGACACAGGAACCTTGACGCCGTCGGGCGCGGCGGCATGAACGCGCTCGCTGGCATAGAGGGCGCGGTCGAAACCGCCGGGGACCTCAAGCTGCTTGAGCAGCGTGGAAACACCGGTGGCCACGTCATACTCATAGACCGAGCTGGGCGTGACCAGCGACTGGTAGGCATAGCGGAAGGTTGGCGTCTCAAAGATGCGGTTGATGTGCGGCTGGGCGCTGTAGGCCGGTTCGGGAAAGGCGATTTCGCCGGCTGGCGCAAACTCGGGGCCATCGCCCGTAAAGCGGCCAATACGCAGCCGGGGCAGGCCCTCTTCGCGCTCACAGGTCACGAAGAAGCCGGCGAAGAGATCCACGTCCTCCAGCATGACGGTCTCGCGGTGGGGAATCAGCTCGGTCCAGTGCTCGCGGCCCGGCGAGGCGACAGGCGCCGTGACCAGCCGGAAGTTGCGTCCGCGATCATTGGTGCGGATAAACCACAAGCCGTTGCGGTGGTCTATGGAGTACTCGTGCTCGTCTTCGCGCGGACTGATGAGGGTAAAAGCGCCCTCGGGTTCGTGGGCCGGCAGCACCCAGAATTCGCTGGTGGTGTGGCTGGCCGATTCCAGCACCAGGAACTTGCCGTCGCGCGTGCGGCCGGTACCCAGGTTGAAGCGCTCGTCGTCGTCCTGGTAGACCAGCGTGTCTTCGGAGTGGGGGAGTCCAAGCGTATGCCGCCAAAGCTGGTACTGGCGCTTCTGCTCTTCGTCCTCGACGGTGTAGAAGACGGTGCGGTTGTCCGCGGCCCACACGACGGAGCCGACGCGCTCAACCTCGCCCGGAAGGGTTTTGCCGGTTTCCAGGTCCTTGATGTGCAGAGTGTACTGGCGGAAACCCGTGGTGTCGGTGGTGTAAGCCAGCCAGCGGCCGTCGTCGGTGATGCTGGTTTCGCCGATAGCGAAGAAGGGGTGGCCCTCGGCCAGTTGGTTGCCGTCGAGAATCACCTGCTCCGGCATGTTCTCACTTGCATTGGGAGCGCCAGGTGTGCGGCAGTGGATTACATATTGCCGTCCCTCTTCGGTGCGGGTGTAGTACCACCAGCCGCCGTCGCGGAAGGGAACAGAAACGTCGGTCTGCTTCACGTGCGAGAGCATTTCCTGGTAGAGGTCTTCTCGGAGGCTGGCGAGCGGGGCCATGACGGCCTCGGCGTAGGCGTTCTCAGCCTCGAGATACGCGGTGACCTCAGGGTTGTCCTTGTCACGCAGCCAGGCGTAGTCATCGGTGAGCGTCACGCCATGCAAAACGGTCTCAAAGTGTTCCTTGCGGGCGATGGGGGGCGTGGGAAGCTGGCTTTCGCTCATTGCCTTTCCAGTGTAGTGCAACGATAGCCTTTGGCTTCTAGCCTCCAGCAGCCAGCCGTTGCATACAGGGGATTGACGGCAATCAGAAGAAGCAGATGCAGGCGCGAGCGGTCAAAAGCTAGAAGCTAACAGCTAGAGGCTCGTAGAGGCCCGGAATAGGGCGTGTGGAATCCCTCCCCCCGCCGTCCGGTAGAATAGAGAGCGATGGAAGGCTTTCGCCGCGTGTATTCGACCGTTTTCCGGCTGCTGTTGGCCGCTTCAGTTTGCATTTCCTCTGTCGCCGCGCTGGCCGAGCGGGTCGAGGACCTGTCCCAACCCACCGATTACGTGAGCGACTATGCCCACGTGCTTTCGCCCGAGGCGATTGCGCGGTTGGATCGGATTTGCGCCCAGCTCGACCACTCCCAGGCTAATGCGCAGGTGGCTGTGGTCACCATCCACACACTGAACGGCGCCGACCCGGCGCAGTTTGCCATTAGCCTCTTCTCCAAGATGAAAATTGGCAAGAAAGGAACCGATCGCGGCATTCTGGTGTTTTTGGCTGTCGACGACCACAAGCGCCAGATTATTGTTGGCTACGGCCTGGAAGGCATCCTGCCGGATGGCAAGGTAGGCGACATTGGCCGGGAGATGGTCCCGGAACTGCGCGCCAACGACTTTGACGCCGCAGTGATCTTGGGCGTGGACGAGATAGCACAGATCATTGCCGCCGATGCCAAGGTTACGCTGGACGAGGACACTTCGCCAGCGCCTCCCGTTCCGGCGCGGCAGGAGCTATCTTTGGCCACGAAGATTCTCCAGTATCTCGTAATCGCCTTCTTTCTACTAGTCATTCCAGGCTTTTTCGTTCTGCGGCTCTTGGTCGGTTTTGGCGTCTTCAAGCGCTGGGGATGGATGCCGTATATCGGCTCCGGCGGTGGCTCTGGCGGCGGCGATTCTGGCGGTGGCGGAGGTTTCCTCGGCGGCGGTGATTCTGGGGGCGGTGATTCCGGTTTTGACGGTTTTGGCGGGGGCGATACCGGCGGCGGTGGCGCTGGGGGCGATTGGTAGATTTTCACGTTGTATGAAGGCGTCCGCCGCGGCGGACCGTGGGTGGGGCGCCCGCGGAGAACGCGATTCCACGGCAAAGGAACTTCGAGCCGGCCGCCCGCGTAGAATAGAAAGCGATGGAAGGCTTTCGCCGAGTGCATTCGACCGTTTTCCGGCTGCTGTTGGCCGCTTCCGTTTGCATTTCCTCCGTCGCCGCGCTGGCCGAGCGGGTCGAAGACCTGCCCCAACCCACCGATTACGTCAGCGATTATGCCCACGTGCTGTCGCCCGAGGCCATCGCGCGGATCGATCACATCTGCGGGCAACTGGACCACTCCCAGGCCAATGCGCAGATCGCCGTGGTCACCATCCACACCTTGGATGGAGCGGACGCGGCAGACTATGCCAACCAGCTTGAAGACAAGTGGAAGATGGGCCGCAAGGGATCGGATCGCGGCGTGCTGGTATTTCTGGCCGTAGACGACCACAAGCGCAGGATCGAAGTGGGCTACGGTCTGGAAGGCATTCTGCCTGACGGCAAACTCGGCGATATTGGCCGGGAGATGGTTCCCGCTCTGCGCGCCAGCGACTTTGACGGCGCAGTGATCTTGGGCGTAGACGAGATAGCGCAGACGATCGCCGCCGATGCCAAGGTCACGCTGGAGGACGAGCCGGCAATAGCCAGCCCGCCACCGAGCCAGATGCACCACAGCCCGGCCTTCGGAAAGCTGATTCTGCTTATCTTTCTGCTGATCTTTTTTGGCGGCTCATCCATTTTTCGCATGCTGCTGGGTTTTGGTCTCTTCTCCAGCGTTTTTGGCGGAAGAAGCTGGGGCGGCGGCGGTTTCGGTGGCTTTGGTGGCGGCGGCGGTGGTGGTTTTGGCGGGTTCAGCGGCTTCGGCGGCGGCGGCTTTGGCGGCGGTGGCGCTGGGGGAAGTTGGTAAATTTTCACGTTGTATGAAGGCGTCCGCCGCGGCGGACCGGAGGAGAAAAACACGCTATGAGCAAAGGACTTTGGATTGCACTGGGAGTGGTCGGCGTTCTGGTTTTGGCCTTGCTGATGGGCTTTAGCAGCTATGTGAGCGCCAGGAACCAGATGGTAGAGAAGGATCAGGCCGTGAAGAGCAAGTGGTCGGAGGTGGACGTGCAGTTGGAGCGGCGCGCCGACCTGATTCCCAACCTGGTGGAGACCGTGAAGGGCTTTACCAAAGAGGAGAGCACGGTTTTTGGCGATATCGCCAATGCGCGGGCGGGCATGTTGAACGCGCAGGGGCCGGCAGCTAAGATCGCAGCCAACGGGCAGCTCGATTCGGCGATTGGCCGCCTGCTGCTGCTCACCGAGAACTATCCGCAATTGCGCTCCAGCGATCAGTTCATGCGCTTGCAGGATGAGCTCTCCGGGACCGAAAACCGCATCAGCGTGGCGCGGAAGCGCTATAACGACGCGATCCAGGACTACAACACTTTCATACTTCAATTTCCCAACAATATTTGGGCCGGCATGGCCGGTTTCAAGGAGAACGACGCCTACTTTACGGCCAGCCCGAGCGCGCGGACTGTTCCGGCAGTCAAGTTTTAAGGCAAGTTTCAGCAACGGGGCAGCGCACGCGCAAAAACGGCCATCCGCCGCGGCGGATGGCCGTTCCAATGATTGGGATTCGGGCGCGGCCCGGACTTGGTCTACTTGAAGGAGGCGATGGCGCTGGCCTCGTCGTCGTAAATGTCGAAGACGGTGTAGAGCTTGGTCAACTGCAGCAGGTCGTGGACCTTCTTGGTCAGTTTAAGCAGCTTGAGCGCGGCGCCCTGGTTTTTGGCCGTGGTGTATGCGCTTACCAGTTCGCCCAGCCCCGAACTATCGATATAGTTCACGTTTCCCAGGTTCAGTAGGATGCTCTTCTGTCCTTTGCCGATCAGGCCGCGAATGGCATCGCGTATCTGTACGCTGCCTTCGCCCAGAGTGATCTTCCCGCTAAGGTCCAGAACGGCGACGCCGCCCACTTGGCGGGATGCAATTGTCATTGTCACGGATACCCCTCCTTGTTGGAATTCAGATTATCACACTCATACGCTTCCGCGGAGCGGGAAAACCCCGGCACCGCGGTGGCGAAAGATTGACCCCAGTTTGCTGCTGTAGCTCTGCGTAAGCATTTTATGCCTTTTCGCCCGCCGGCGCCAGATGTTTGACGAGCGTTAACTCGGTTCCGGGATGCAGTTGTCGAAAGTGCACCTCATCCATGAAGGAACGGATGAGGAAGATGCCGCGGCCGGTGCCGCGCAGGAGATTTTCCGGCGCCAGAGGGTCGGGAATGGTCTCAGGGTTCAGTCCCTTGCCCTGGTCGGCGATGGTAATCACCAGCGCCGCGCCGGTGTTTTCAAAGCTGGCGGCGATCCGCTTGGAGGGGTCTGATTCGTTGCCGTGGAGTACGGCGTTGATGGCGGCTTCACGCACCGCCATGGTCACGTGGAAGCGCTCGTCCTCGTCCAGGCCGGCCTCGGCGGCCAGTTTTTCCGCCGCCGCCTCCACCTCGGCGACGCTCTCCAGAGTGGATGTCAGCGAAAATCTCAGCCGTCCTGTCTTGGATTCGCTCACCGCGTTGGTCTCCGTCCTTTCCGGAACGCTCCGGGACGCATTCGCCCCTCCGCGCCTCGGCAGCCTTGAACGCAGTGTCATGGCTGGAGAGGAGTTGTGTCAAGAAACAGTAGCTCCCTCCGTCCTTGACACGGCCTTCAATTCGTTAATTATCTAGGCCTGAAAAGCCGTCCTTTTATTGATCCGGCGATCCATGAGAATCTCCTTCGGCATGGGAGCCGAATCTCTTGTCAGGCGCGTATATCCCGACGAGAGCACTGTCAATCATTGATATGATTTCGGCGGGCGGAGAATCGAGTTGTTCCCGCGCCCTTGGAGCCGCAGTCTCCCAACCGGATGCATCCACAGGCGCAGGCAGCCTCCAAAGCGATACACTCACCTCATGCCAACCCGCACCACAACTCGCGTGAGCCTGACCGCGCTGCTCGGCACTCCGGTGACCGATGCGCAGGGCCACCTGCGCGGGCGTCTCAAGGACATCGCCGTGGCCACCGGCGCGGATGCGGGCAAGGTGGCCGGCCTGGTGCTCAAGACCCGTGCCGGCCTGGCGATCGTCCCCTCCCACGAGGTGATGGAGACGCCCGCCGGCACGCTCGAGTTGCGCTCGGCCGGCGCGCTGGTTCCGCTGGCGGATCAGGGCAACTACCTCTACCTGCAACAGGACCTGATCGACCGCCAAATCATCGACATTCACGGGCGCAAGGTGGTGCGGGTCAACGACGTCGATCTGGAGTGGATGGGGCAGGGCGCGGCTCACCTGCTGCGCGTCGTCGAGGTCGAGGTGGGGCTGCGCGGAGCATTCCGCCGCGTCTTCAAAGGGCTTCTGCCGCGCGCCACGCTGGAGAAGCTCTCCCGCAAATTCGCTTTCCGCGGCATTCCCTGGGAGTTTGTCGACGTCATCGAGGTCGATCCGACCCGCCGCGTCAAGCTGCGCATCGAGTATGAGCGCCTGGGAGAGATGCATCCCTCCGACCTGGCCGACATTCTGGAAGACCTGGCCCCCGCCGAGCGCGAGGCGGTCTTCACCTCGCTGGACGAAGAGGTGGCCGCCGAGACGCTGGAAGAGGTCGAGCCGAAGATGCAGAAGGCGCTTCTGGAAAAGCTGGACGATGAGAAGATCGCCGACATCGTCGAGGAGATGGACCCCGGCGCCGCTGCCGACCTGCTGGCCGAGCTGCCCGAGGAGCAGTCCGACGCCATTTTGGAAGAGATGGAGCCGGAGGAGCGGCAGGAGGTCGAGGAGTTGCTGGAGTTCGACGAGAACTCGGCCGCCGGCTGCATGACCACCGACTTCGTCTACCAGGGAATGCAGTCCACCGTTGCCCAGGCGGTGCAGGCCCTGCGCAGCTTCGACGGCGACCCGGAGAGCGTGACGGAGATCTACCTCCTCGACGAGAAGCGGATCCTGCGCGGCGCTATCCCGCTGGCGCGGTTGGTGATGGCGCAGCCGGAGACACGGCTGTCCGTCCTGACAGAGCCCCGCGTGCTCTCCTGCCCGGCCGATCTGCGCCAGGACGACCTGGCCGAACTCTTCGACAAGTACAACCTGCACGCGCTCCCCGTGGTGGACGCCCAGGGCCGCATGGTGGGCGTGGTGCAGGCCGACCATGTAATCAGCTTCCTGCGCGAGAAGCTCTAAGGACTGCAATCCAGCCTGAGAGCGGTTTTCAAATTGGCGCTTTGTGTGCAAAATTGCTCACTTCTGTTCCGGCCTTGCAACTAATGTGAGATAAAACACTCGGAATGATCCGAAATTGTGAAAGACTTGTGAAAGACTGAAGATGATGCAGTTTCCCAAAATCATTCAGGGCGGCATGGGGGTGGGCGTTTCCAACTGGCGCCTGGCCAATGCCGTCTCCAAACTCGGCGAACTGGGCGTGGTTTCCGGCACGGCGCTCGATTCTCTCTTTGTACGCCGCCTCGCCGATGGCGACCAGGGCGGACACATGCGCCGCGGCCTGGATGCCTTCCCCTTTCCCGAGATGGCCAGGCGCATATGGGAGGAACACTTCATCCCTGGCGGCAAGCTCGCGGGATCGCCCTATCCGGTCACGCCCATGCACCAGCGCCGCGACCTGCGCAAGGTGGTCGAGCTGTGCATCGTGAGCAACTTTGTCGAGGTCTTTCTGGCGCGGGAAGGCCACAGGAATCCAGTGGGCATCAACTTTCTTGAGAAGGTGCAGATACCGCACCTGTCTTCGATTTACGGCGCGATGCTGGCCGGCGTTGGCTATGTGCTGATGGGCGCGGGCATTCCGTTGCACATTCCCGGCGTGCTGGACGCCTTTGCGATGCACAATCCGGCCGAGTACAAGCTGGCGGTGATGGGCGCGGCGACGGGACAGGATACGCAGATGAGCCTCGATCCCGCTGAGTATGCGGAAGGCCCGCTCCCCATCCTCTACCGGCCCAGGTTCCTGGCCATCGTCTCCTCCAACACGCTAGCCACGACCATGCTGCGCCGGGCCAGCGGCCGCGTGGACGGCTTGGTGATCGAAAGCCCGACGGCGGGGGGACACAATGCGCCTCCGCGCGGCAAGCTCCAGCTCAATGCCGCCGGAGAGCCGGTTTACGGCGAGCGGGATCAGGTCAACATTCAGGATTTGCGGGCGTTGCGCGTTCCCTTCTGGCTGGCGGGCGGGTATGGAAACGCCCGCAAGCTGCGCGAGGCGCTTGACCAGGGCGCCGCGGGCGTGCAGGTGGGGACCGCCTTTGCGTTCTCACAGGAATCCGGTCTGCGTCCCGACCTGAAGAACTCGCTCCTGGCTCAGGCGGTGACCGGAACAGGCGAGGTGTTTACCGATCCACTGGCCTCGCCGACGGGTTTTCCCTTTAAAGTGGCGCAGTTACCAGGCTCGTATTCCGATCCGGAAGTTGCCGCAGCGCGTACCAGGGTCTGCGACCTGGGCTATCTGCGGGAACCCTACACCACGCCGAACGGCAACATCGGCTACCGCTGCGCTGCGGAGCCGGTGGCGAACTATATGGCCAAGGGCGGCAAGGTCGAGGAGACGGTGGGCAGAAAGTGCCTGTGCAACGCACTGCTGGCCAATATCGGCCATGCACAGACGCGCAAGGACGAGGCTGTCGAGCCGCCTCTGGTCACCGTGGGCGACGACCTGAATACCGTCGCGCAGTTCCTGGCGCCGGGGCGGACGACCTATAGCGCCGCCGATGTGGTCGAGTCCCTGTTGAGCCTGAGCGCAGACGCCGTCATCGCCGAACCGGCCGACCTAGCTCTGGCCACCGCCTGACGCGCTTGCGAGTTTTCTTGATCCGTAGCCTGCCTACAGGCTGAGCATGGCTCGATTCCCGGCCATGCTGGGTTGATAGAGAAATTAGCCGGGTAAACGCGACAGAACGTCATGGAAAGCGCGCCGGAAGATGCGGAAAGCATCGACCTTACGGACCCATCCAGTAAGTGTCAATGGTTCGTAGTCGAAACATACCACTCGGCATCCGAGGAAGTCGTGTTCTGTGGCCTTGGGGTCCATTTTCCTTAGGACCGCGGCGTATTGCTGGGCGAAAACCCTCTGACAAAAGAAGGTCTTGGCCGCGCCGATGCCAAAGGGAACGATCGTTCGCGGCTCGGCAAAGTACTGGTGGACCCCATCCGTCACGCCGGGCCAAGCCTCATTGAAGCAATCGTCGAGGATGATGATTCCGCCCTCCGCCAAAGCGCCTTCGCTGGTGGCCATATCGTGCGCCGTGATTTCAGCCGTATGTCCGCCATCGATACTGATAAGACGGAATGGGCCGCGGCCAAGCTCCAGCAAATGCCGGGCGGTCAGTTGCGTGGAATCTCCCTCATGAACAACCAGACGGCTCACGTCCGCGTGCCGTTGCAGATTCCGCCTGAAACGCTCTAGATCGCCCGCGCCGGAACCATCGACGTTCAAGTGCTGCTGCGAGAACAGGTCGATGGCCACTGCCAGTTCATTTTCCGCGCTGAGAAGATACAGGAGTATAAAAAGTTTTCCATGATGTACCCCGATTTCGGCTACACTGCCTGATCGATTGGCGTTCCGCTGCTCCGCGGACAACAGAACAATAGACTGGGCGGCGCCGGGCAAGAGCCAGCCCTTGACCAATCTATGACCGTGCTTGAGATAAGCGTTCAGGCTTCCCTGACTCACTTGGCGATTATAAACATCGGGCAGTTCCGGACGAAAAGGATCTCGCTCGCGGGTAGTGTCCTGGAGCGGTTTCGATTGAGTGTTTACATAACCGCAAGAGATGAAGAAGTTTGAGCATTCGCCTGGTGTAACGGCATTGAGCAGGTCGCCGATTTCCTTCCACAGTGCATCGATAGATCGTTTAGAGCGGCTTTTCCAAGCAGCGCTTTGAGCTTGGAAAACAACTTCTCTATGGGGTTGAAGTCGGGAGAGTAGGGTGGCAGATAGAGCAGGATTGCGCCTGTGGCATGCATCGCTTCCTCCACCCCTGACACCTTATCACTGCTAAGGATGTCGAGAATACACCCAGACACGGCTCACCTCCAGCCGACGCGCAATCGCCGTCGGTCTTTCGCTGCGACCCAACGCTCACTACGCGTCTTAGGAATCCGCTCCGGTCTGTGCTATATTTTTCAAAGGCAGCAGGAAAATTCTGCCTGTTCAAACCGTGTGCAAACACTCCCGCCGCACGGTTATCTAAATAGTATGGACGCGTAGCTCAACTGGCAGAGCATTCGGCTCTTAACCGACAGGTTGCAGGTTCGATTCCTGCCGCGTCCACCAATATAATCAACAACTTACGAGAACTGGTTGCACAAATGGCATCCTGGCAACAAAAGAACATCCCTCAGAGGCTGAAGCCCGCGTTCATTTTGCGGCACTTACGGCACGACTGAAGTCGTGCCCTGATACAAAACCACACATTCCCCATCACTTCTGGAAGAATGCCGGAGCTAAAGCCCCAGACTTGGTACCTCTGTTGCGGCACGGCTAAAGTCCCACCCCATCGACGAAGACCTGTCGATGGGGACCTCGGCTAAAACCGTGCCCTTACAAAACTCAATATATGCAACCTATTCCTAGCGGTGATGGGCAAGTAGATACATCAGTAGAAAGATGGCTACCGGAATCAAGGCCAGACCGCCGTAGTAGAGGATCTTGCGCGGAAGCTGGGCTTTGCGCTTTTGCCAGTTCCGCAGCTCCGGGCGGTCTTCCGCGCCGACTTGATCCTGGTGGGCAAGATCCCACGCAAATTCCTGGGCTTTCGCATAGCGGTTTTTGGGATCTCTTTCCAATGCGCGGTACAGAATCTCCTGCAATTGTGGAGAAATTGAGGGGTCGGCGACGCGGGGAGGGGTGGGATGGTTCAGAAGGCGGTCATTCATCGCAGCCAGGGGCGAGGGGCCGGAAAAGGGCAGCTTGCCGGTGAGCATTTCATAGAGAATCACGCCCATGGAATAGATGTCGGAGCGGCCATCTCCGCGCTTCCCTTTCACCTGTTCCGGAGAGATGTAGTCCGGGGTGCCGAGAGCGGCGGTGAAGTTGGCGTAGGTCAGGCGCCGCGCGGCGGAGTCGCTGGCAATACCGAAGTCGATAAGTTTTATATTGTCTTCCGCATCGACCATGATGTTTTCCGGCTTCAGGTCGCGGTGAACGACACCGTTGGCATGGATGTACTCCAGGGCCTCCAGAACGCCCATCGCGATGCGGATGGCGCGGTCATGGGGGATGGGGCCCTCGGCCAGGATCTGGCGCAGCAGGCGCCCTTCGCACCATTCCATCACCATGTAGACGCGGGAGCGCTCCTCCCCGCCAAAGACGCGCATGACCTTGGGATGGGAGAGCTTTTCCCCAATGCCGGCCTCGCGCTGGAAGCGGTCGAAGAGGACGGGATCGGATTCCAGGTCGGGGTGGGGAATCTTCAGGGCGACGACGCGGTTATCGCGCAGGTCGGTGGCGCGGAAGATGGTGGCCATTCCGCTGCGGGCCACCGGCGCCTCGATGCGATAGGAATCGATCTGGGAACCGGCATCAATGCTGTCGTGTAAGCCCATCGCGCGGCATGCTCCAACAAGGCAACTTGTTCTACTGTATCGGGAAGCGGCGCAAGATCAGTAAGGATTCCGTAAGGCTGGGTGGAAAATCGGGCCCCGGCGCGCGGCCGGAGCCGGCCTTGGAGTGCGGTGGTGGAAACAGGGCTTAGCCCGGCAGGCGGTAGGGGCGGCCGCGGTACATGCCCACCGGCTCCACCGAACGGACGCGAATGACCTGCGCGGTGGTGTTGTCGTTGCCGTCAATCTCGACGGCGCGGGCCACCAATTCGCCGGCAATCTCCTGCATGTTCTTGTTCTGGGAGACGATCCGGGCCAGGAGCGCCTCGGGCATCTCGTCGTGGAGACCGTCGGTGCAGAGAACGAGCACGTCCCCGGCCAGCAGGGTGAGGGCGGTGGTGTCCGGAGAGACAAACATCTCCGGCCCCAGCGAGCGGAGGAGCAGGTGCCGGGATTCGGATTGAGCCATCTCGCCGGCGGAGATCAAGCCCATCTTTCTCTGTTCACTGACCCACGTATGGTCCTGGGTGACCTGTTTGGCCTGGCCGTTGCGGACCAGGTAACAGCGGGAGTCGCCCACATGCGCGACGATGGCCTGATCGTGGCGGAGAGCGCAGGCCACCAGAGTTGTGGCCATCTTGCTGCCTCTGTATTCGGGCGCCAGGGTGCAGTCGTGGACCGCGGAGTTGGCTTGCTGGATGAGGCGCGGGAGGAGACTGGCAAGCATGGAGCCGGCCGGCGCCTGGGCGAACTCCCTGGTCATCACCGATATGGCCGTGGCCGAGGCAACCTCGCCCAGGTCCATCCCGCCCACCCCGTCGGCAACGGCGAAGAGATAACCGTGGGATCGGGCCTGGCGGCGCGAGGCGGGGATGAACGATCCCATCGCATCCTCGTTGTTGGCGCGAACTTTGCCGAAATCGCTTGCCTGGCCGAACTGTATATCGAGCATGGGCGCCGCCTGGCGGATCTCCCGGAGGGTTTCCGGCAAGGTATTTCTGAAATTGTGAAGCATCCGGCTCCAGAGCGCCACTGCGCGGTTCTCAAACCCCCTCGTCTCCGTGAGGAGGCCGAGGAACGAGAGCGCGGAGTCCGGACGTAGTGGATCAATTCTAGTAACGCAAACACGGCATAAAGAACAAATGATGATGGCAAAAGATTTCCTAATTCCCTGGGCAGACCGGTCTGGGCATGCATCTCAGAAAAAACGAAACAGAGAAGAACTCGATTGCGCTTTGGCGCGAGCATCCGGATGACCGCTGTTAACTGTGAAAAAATGTGGCAACTGTTAAACCCGGATCTCCTTGTTGATTCATCACTCTGAAACCCCCAAGCGTCATAGTCGTCGAGGCGGGCCAGGCAAGGATCGTAGCGAATCGCCTGGCTTTCGTGCCGCAAACGCTGACTTTTTCGGCACAGGTGTTCTTTTCTCCTTACACTCTACCTCAGGAGCGGTATAATTGCCGGAATTCTGGGTAGAAAAAGGAGATTCCAGTTATTGCCGTTGCGCCTTTGTTCGCAGCTGTGTTACAAGGGATGGCGCGGGTAAATTCGCGAAAGAGGTGCTGGGAGATGGCGGATAGTTGTCTGAACCTTGCCAAGCGAGAGACAGCGCGGCTGAACACGAAGATTGAAGTACTGCAAGGGGGAATTCGCCTCCACAACGAAACCAAGGATGCCTGGGATACGATCGTGCGCAACGCAGGAAGCGAATCGCATGCCGTTTGTCTGGATCTTGCCAATTCTGAGACGGAGCGGCTGAACGGGAAAATTGCGGCGGTGCAAGATGAGATTCGCCGCCACATCGAAACCAGGGATGCCTGGGATACGATCATGCGCAACGCAGGAAGCGAATCGCGCATCTACCGGGGCGCAACGTATGTGAGGGGTGAGGATGGCCAATGGCACCTGCAGCGGACTCGGGCCAGTGAATCGAATGAGGAGGGCGACCGGAGATGGACAAGCAATGCCGTCTCGAAGGTCAATTCAGTGCGGCAGTTGCTCCTGTCAGTGTGGCAGTTGCTCCTGGATACGTGTGAGAGGACTCTCCGCACCCCGCAGAAACGCATAAATCTTCCAGAGCGCGGCAAGGAGCAGTTCCAGAGCTTGGGACTTTGATAGCAACGACCACGCGCCCGCATTGCCACGACAGGATGCGGGCGTTCTGCATCTCTCTTCCGAGGTGTGGGATTCACCTTCTCCATTAAAATGTCCTTGCGTTCGCTCCTTGTCGACAATGGAATCGATCAACAGCAGCCCATTTCCGACGGTTGCCGGCGTGGGGATTTGAACCGCAGCCTGGACGGTGCGGCTGTCCCATCCGTCAGCCGTGTCAAGGGGCTGGCTTTCCCGCAACTCCGTTGCCTTGAAAAGGTTGGTGTCCGGTTGTCTGGCAGCATTCTTCCAGCGCGTTTTGCACTTGGCGCAAAGCGTGGGCGCGGCTCCGGATCGCGCCTGCTCTTGTTCACGCTGGAGTGTGCGCTGGGGATTGTGGCCGTGATTCTGGTAGCTGCCCTGGCGCACTGGTCGGGATGGCTGCTTCCGGTGGCCGTGCTGCTCTACCTGCTGATTGTGATTCCCATCGCCTTGCTGTACGGATTCTGGCAGGCGGTCATCGTGTCGCTCTCGGCGGTCGTGGTGCACGGCTTTTTCACCGCGCGTCAGCCGCAATTGCATGGCCTGGCCAATCCGGCCGCCGATCCAGTCAACACGGTCACGCTGCTGGCATTTGTGCTGGTGGCGCTCACGGTCAGCCGGCTTTCAGCGCGCGTCACCGGCCACGCGAGGGAAGCCGAGTCCAGGGGCGAACAGATGCACGATCTGTACGAGTTCACCCGGCGGACGCTGCAGATGAACCTCCACCTGGAGCCGGGCCCGCAGTTGGCCGAGCTGGTTCACGAGATCTTCCAGTTGGAGGCGGTGGCGGTCTTCGACGCCGACCTGCATCAGGTCTACCAGGCGGGAATCTGGAACGAGGACCCGCAGGAGCTGGCGCAGAACGTCTACTACTTCGAGACCTCGGACGACGATCCGGCAACCGGGGTGGGGCGGCGCGTAGTCCGGCTGGGGACGGTGCCGATCGGCAGCCTAGTGGTGCGGGGCGTGACCAGTCCGCTGACCAACAACGCCATCGCCTCGCTGATTGCAATTACCTTCGACCGCTACCGGGCCTTCGCCAACGAGAGCCGCATCGAGACGGAGCGCCGGACCGAGCAGCTTCGCGCGACGGTGCTGGACAGCCTGGCACATGCGTACAAGACGCCGTTGACGGCCATCCGCGCGGCCAGCACGGGCCTGGGAGAGATGGGCCAACTGTCGCCAGGACAGGCGGAACTGGTGGCGCTGATCGATGAACAGACCGGACTGTTGAGGGACCTGACAAACCGGCTGCTGACCACCGCCCGGCTGGATGCCGGCGAGGTCACCATTCATGCCACGCCGGTGGGCGTGAGATCGCTAATTGAAGAGGTTGTGGACAGCCTCAGAGACCGTTTGGCCAGCATGAAGGTTTCGATCGATCTCCAGGACGACAGCCTGGTCGTCTGCTGCGACCGCCAGTTGATGGTCATGCTGCTGACGCAGTATGTCGACAACGCATGCAAGTATTCGATCTTCGGCACCACCATCACTATCCGCGTGGTTCATGCCAACGCGGAGGCGATCTTTTCGGTGCATAGCTACGGTCCGGTGATTCCCATGGCGGACCGGGAGCGCATCTTTAACCGCTATTATCGTTCCAGTACCCGCTCGAACCGGGCCGCCGGCACCGGAATCGGACTTTCGGTGGCCAAACGCGTGGCGCAGATTCATGGCGGTTACGTCTGGGTCACAAGCGATGAAATCGAGGGGACTACATTCTTTGCGGCCATCCCAGCTCCTGAAATGAAGAGGTGTTCCTGATGAACCAGCCTGTCATTCGCATTCTTGTAGTCGACGACGAATCAGCCATCCGCAGGGCGCTGCGGCCTCCGCTGCTGGAACTCGGCTTTCAGGTTGTCGATGCCTCGCGCGGGGAAGAAGCGCTGCAAATGCTTCGCGCGGGGGCGTTCGATGTTGTATTGCTCGATATCAATATGCCGGGGATTGGCGGCATCGAAACGCTGCGCCGCATTCGCGTCTTTGCGCCCCGGCTGCCGATTCTGATGCTGACGGTTCGCGACCAGGAAGAGGACAAGGTGGAGGCGCTCGATCTGGGCGCCGACGATTACGTCACGAAGCCCTTCAGCACCCGGGAATTGATCGCCCGCATCCGCGCGGCGGTCCGCCGCGTCCGAGCCCCGTTCCGCGCCGAAGACGCGCCCATCGAGATCGGGGAGCTTCGTCTCGATCCGGTCAAGCGCAAGGTCACCAAGCGCGGCCAGCCGGTGCATCTGACGCGCAAGGAGTTCGATATTCTGCACTGCCTGATGAGCCGCGCCGGCCGGGTGATCACCTACGCACGGCTGCTGACTGCGGTGTGGGGCGCCGAGAGCCGCGAAGAGGTCGAGTACCTGCGCACCTTCGTCCGCCAGTTGCGCAAAAAGATTGAAGACGATCCCGCCAATCCCGTGTACCTGCTGACGGATGTGTACGTGGGCTACCGCTTTGCGGACGCCCAGATGTTCCAGGAGGCGAACGCGGCCGAGGCCGGGGACGGCGCGCCTGAAGCGGACGCGCCGGAAGCGGCGCCGGAAGAAGCATCCTAGCATCTCTGAAAGACCGGCTACTCGTCGTAGTGCAGCAGGCTGAAGACGTCGTACTCCGGGAAGCGGGCGCGGCCCTTGAGGAAATTCAGTTCCACGGCAAAGGCCAGCCCGGCGATCTCGCCGCCCAACTGCTTGACCAGCTTGATGGTGGCTTCCATCGTGCCTCCGGTGGCCAAGAGATCATCAACGAGCACCACGCGCTGGCCGGGCTGAATGGCGTCCAGATGAATCTCCAGCGAGTCCGAGCCGTACTCCAAGTCATAGGTGATGCGGGCCACGGGAGCAGGCAGCTTGCCCGGCTTGCGCACCGGCACAAAGCCGGCGTTGAGCCGGTAAGCCAGGGCCGGCCCAAAGATGAATCCCCGCGCCTCGATGCCCAGAACCAGATCGATTTTCTGCTTGATATAGTGCTGGGCCAGCGCGTCGATCGTATGCGCAAAGCCGGTCTTGTCCTTGAGCAGGGTGGTGATGTCGTAGAACAGAATCCCGGGCTTGGGAAAACCGGGCACCGTGCGCACCAGCGCCTTCAGGGCTTCCACATCGACGGGCTTGATCTCTTCGGGCATGCGTCTATCCCTTTCTGAACGAGACTTGCATGAGTTTACGGGAAGTGAACAGGCAGGCTGCGGTTCGGCTTCCGTATCGATTATAGAGGCTTGCGGAAGGCGATCCAGTGGGCAGATGACAGGGCCTAAATGCCTCTGCCTTGCGGGGACATTCTTCAATCCGCAGGCCGTTGTTCCTTTCAGTTTCTCGATAGGGTAAACTGGCTTGGTTCGGCTCGGGATCCATTCTGGAGGTTGTTCAATGAACGTTCCGTCGTTCAAGCAACCGAGCGCATTCCTTCCCCTGGCAATGTCGCTCACGGCACTGGGAGTGGTGCTTGGCCACGTAGCGATTTACGGCATTGTCCATGAGGCCGATGAGGGCACAGCTGCCCATCTGTGGCAGTTGCTCATGGCCGGGCAGATACCAATCGTGGTGTTCTTTGCGGTCAAGTGGCTGCCGCGTGCTCCGATGCGTTCGCTGCGCGTGCTTGCAGTGCAGGCCGGAGGAGTGCTGGCCTCCTGCGCCGCCGTCTTCTTTCTCACGTAGCGGGGAGACGGAGCAGCTTCTAGCTGCTAGCTTCTAGCCTCTAGCTCCAAGTACCGGAGGGCGAAAGCCGCAAGCTAACAGCTAGAAGCTGGAAGCTGCTTTTACCACGCGCCATCGATTATGAACGAACTCAGCCCCTCGGCCTCGCGCTCGTCGAGGTAGCGCTCGATGAGGCGGTCCACACGGGCACCGCGCGGTCCGCGACGCAGGCTGGCCCGCAGTTCAGCCAAGTCTTCGGCTGTGCCCGAGGCCACCACCTCCACCTCGCCCTCTTCGGTGTTGCGCACCCAGCCGCGCAGGTCCAACTCGGCGGCCTCCCGCTGCACATACCAGCGGAAGCCCACCCCTTGCACACGGCCTTGAATCAGAAAATGAAGAACCATCGCCGGCAACCAAGGCCAGTTTTGCAGATTTCCGCTACGGCGCGCAACAGCTTAATGCGTTAGCCTAAGCGTCACTCTTCCTCCAGCAGCGAGCGCAGCTTCTCAAGAGCCTGGCTGATCGCCACACGCTCCGCCCGCGTCGTTCGCCGCAGTGCTGCCTCCAGCGGCCCCGCGCCCAGCACCGGTACCCGATCCTGGATGAACCCGGTCACCTGCGCCGCTGGATAAATGCGACTCACGCGCCCATCCGCTGAGTCCGCCCGCCGTTCGACCAGTCCCCGCTTCTCCAGCCGGTCCACAATTCCACTCACAGTCGAGTGCGCCAGACTCACTTCGTGGCACAGCTCTTTCAGCGTTACGCCTGGTTGGCGCACCACCACCGTCAGCACGGTTACCTGAGGCGACGTAAGTTGGTTCTTCGCCAGTTCCGCCTCAAGCGGCTTGCGCAACACACGCCGAATGGCGTTCAGATCGCGCGCCATTCGTTCCGCCAGAACTGCATTCTCCGTCCGTCCCGCCACGCCTTCCTTACGCCTCCTGGTCAATGCGCACTTGGATCTAGAACAACCATGGCACCAACGCCTTCACGCGCCTCCGGTACTCCGGGTAAGTCGCGGGAAACGTTTGCGTCATCAACTGTTCTTCCACCCTTATCTTTAACAGGAAGGCGATCAGCAACAGAAAGAAGGCCACCACGCACCTCCACTCGCCAATCGCCAGCGCGGTTCCCGCCACCCCGATCAGTATCCCCGTATAGATCGGATGTCGAGTCAGCGCATAGGGCCCTGAAACAATCAGCTCATGATCGGCCTTTACCGTAACACGCCCGCTCCAGTTCGCTCCCAGCGTCAACCGCGCCCAAACCGAAAATCCGCACCCCAATGCCGCGAGGGCGAGGCCCGTCGCCTCAACCCAACTGAGCTCCGGTACAAAGCGCAACGCCAGCCAACTGTGCCGGAACCAGCCGCTGCCCAGAAGAACACCGCTTGAGAAAGTCATGGTCGCAAGCGGCAGGCGTTGCGTCATGGCCTGGGAACGAACCGTCCGTTTGGCAAAGGCCGCCGCGACCAGCCAAACAATTCCCCATACAGTCCAGACGCCGGCAAGAGCGAAATAAAGGCGCAGTGGCATTTCGTGAAACTCCGTCGTATACGATACGTCGTATACGACATATATTTCCAAACTGCCTCCTTTTTGTCAAGCCTGCGCATATCCCCTTAGCATCCCGCGTTGCGCAACTCCGCCGAAAACGCCCGCCTCTTCGCGCTACACTGGAGTTCATCATGGTTTTCGTCCTCGACAACTACGATTCGTTCACCTACAACTTGGTCCAATACCTGGGAGAACTGGGCGCTAAGGTCGAGGTCTATCGCAACGACGAGCTGACGGTGGAGCAGGTCGAGGCGCTGAAGCCTGAGCGCATCCTACTCTCGCCCGGTCCCTGCACGCCGAGCGAGGCGGGCATTCTGGTTCCGCTGATCCGGCACATGGCCGGTTCGCCGCGGCGAACGCCGATTCTTGGCGTCTGTCTGGGCCATCAGGGCATCGGCGAGGCCTTCGGCGGGCAGGTGGTGCGCGCGCGGCAACTGATGCACGGCAAGACCAGCCCGGTGGAGCACGACGGCAAAGGCATCTTCGCCGGACTCGCCTCACCGCTCACCGCTACCCGCTACCACTCACTGATCGTGGCCGAGGAATCGCTGCCCGCTGAATTAATCGTCACAGCTCGCACCCCAGGCGCCAACGGAGACGGCTCGGTCATCATGGGCCTGCGCCACCGCAGCCTGCCCATCGAGGGCGTGCAGTTCCATCCCGAGAGCGTTTTGACCGAGGGCGGCCACCAGATGATCCACAACTTCCTGGAGATGTAGCGTCGATGCGAGCCCCGTTTCGAGTCCGCATGTCCATGGATTTCCATCCTTGCGATAGAAACAGATCGCAAGGATGGGGCACGGAGCAGTTGTTGGGTATCGCCTGTCTTCCTCTATTTCTGGCGGCTCTTGCGCTTGCGCCGGTGTTATGCGCCCAGAATTCTCCGCCGGCTCAACCTTCTCAAGCTGCCCAGGTTTCTCAACCCGCTCCACCCGCCCAGGCAGAATCCGGTCCCATCGCCATCGTTCCGCTGGCCAGCACGAACCCCGATGCCGCGGCGAAGGTTACCGGCGCGCTCGAGGTATCTCAGGGCAAGGCCATCATCGGGGCAAGCGGCTCAGTCACCTCCGGCAGCCAGACGACCGAGGTTGTGCTGCCCCATCGCGGTGTGCTGCGCGTCTGCGCCACGACGACCGTCAAACTGGCCGCCGACTCCAGCGTTCCAGCCGGCGAAGTCCCCGGCCTGCTCATGGCTCTGGACCACGGCGCCGTCGAGGCCAGCTTTGCCACCGGCCAAAACTCCGACATTTTGCTGACACCGGACTTCCGCATCCTCATCAGTGGTCCGGGCGCGCTCGAGGTGAAGGTCCGCCTGGGGCAGCACGGCGACACCTGCGTGGACAACGCCGGGGCCCCCAGCGACAGGTCTTCGCCGCTGGGGTGGAAGGCCGGGGCGAACGCGCCCTACGTTCTGGTTTCGAGCGTCTTCGACGGCGGCGCCTACCGCGTGCAGCCCGGCCAGCGCGTGATGTTCGAGCACGGCAGCCTGCGCGAGGTGGTGGACAACGAGAAGGAGCCTTGCGGCTGCCCGCCTCCGCCGGAGCCGCAAAGCAACGAGTTTCCGCTGGCGCAGAGCGAAGGCCTTGCGCCACTGCCTAAGCCGGCTCCCACCACACCCAACCAAAACTCCGCCCCAACGCAGTTGGTCGAGCCTCTGGTTTATAAGAGCGCCGACCACGCAGCCCAGCCAGCAGCGTACGCAACTCCGGCAGCCGGCGCAAGCGCAAATCCGGCCGCGAATCCGCCTGTGGCCAAGAAAAAGCCTGGATTCTTTTCGAAGATGGGCCGCTTCTTTCGCAAGCTGTTTGGCGCGGAGTAAGGGTTGCGGCACGTGCGCCCGATCATCCAGTTGATCCCTGATCCCGGACCCTTGTATCTACATCTCCCTCGCGCGCTCGACGGCGCGAATGACGGCCTGGGCCTTGTTCATCGACTCTGCATGCTCCAGCTCAGGCACTGAGTCGGCCACGATGCCCGCGCCGGCCTGCACGTAGCCCTTGCCGCCGATTGCCAGCATGGAGCGAATGGCGATGCAGGAGTCCAGGTTGCCGGAGAAGTCGGCGTAGAGGACCGCGCCGCCATAGGTTCCGCGCCGCGCCGGCTCCAGCTCCTCGATGATCTCCATGGCCCGTACCTTGGGCGCGCCGGAGAGCGTGCCGGCGGGGAAACAGGCGCGCAGGGCGTCGACGGCGGTGAGTTCGGGCTTGAGGCGGCCTTCGATGCTGCTGACAATGTGCATCACGTGCGAATAGCGCTCGACGAACATCAGCCGATCCACCTTGACCGAGCCGAACTGGCTTACCCGGCCCACATCGTTGCGGCCCAGGTCCACCAGCATCACGTGTTCGGCGCGCTCCTTTTCGTCGTGGAGCATCTCCTCGGCCAGCGCCTGGTCTTCCTTCTCCGTGGCGCCGCGGGGGCGCGTTCCGGCGATGGGCCGGTACTCCACCTTGCCATGGTGTACGCGCACCAGCAGCTCCGGCGATGACCCCGCCAACTCCACCGTGGGTGGTTTTAACTTTTTGGTCGAGTGTTTTGGAAGGTCCGGCAGCCCGCCCAGCGGACCCTCCGGCGCAAAGCGCAGGAAGTACATATAGGGGCTGGGGTTGACAGTGCGCAGCGCGCGGTAGACCTGGAAGCTGTCCACGCCCGGCTCCACGTCGAAGCGCTGCGAGATCACGGCCTGGAAGATGTCGCCGGCGGCGATGTACTCCCTGGTGCGGGCCACGGCGGCCAGAAAGTCTTTCTTCGCCGTCCGGTGTTGCACCTTCAACTTGCCCTTGACCGGTTGAGCGGCCAGCCTGGGCAGTGGCTGGGCCAGGCGTTTTTCGAGCTTGTCGAGCCGCTTCAGGGCCTTGTCGTAGGCATCGGCGGGCTTGCCGCGTGATACGTCGGCCGTCGCCACCAGCCAGATCTCCTTGCGCACGTGGTCGAAGGCCAGAACCTCGTCGAAGAAGAGCAGGCAGGCGTCGGGAACGCCGAGTTCGTCTTTGGCCAGCTCGGGCAGCCGCTCGATCTGGCGCACCGCGTCATAGGCGAAGAATCCCACCGCCCCGGCGGTAAACGGCGGCAGCCCCTCCAGGCGCGCCGGCTTGTGTCCGCTGAGCGCGCGGCGCAGCACGGCGAAGATGTCGCCCTCCATCTGGACGACTTTCTTGCCTTCGGTGATGATGATCTCGCGGCCCCGGGCCACAATCCGCTTGAACGGAGCCAGGCCGATGAAGGTGTAGCGGCCCAGCTTCTCGCCGCCCTCGACCGACTCCAGCAGAAAGCACTCCCGCTCCGGCCAGGCCGCGCGCAAGAATGCCGAGACCGGCGTTTCCAGGTCGGCGGCGAGGATGCGGCAAACGGGAACGAGGGTGTGCTCACGAGCGAGCGCGAGGAACTCTTTGCGGCCGGGCTGGACGGGATGAGAAGAGGCTTTCACTTCAGACAAGTGTAATTGCTCCGGAGGCTGCGGGGCTGGTTCTGGCCCCCCGGTGGCCCGTTGCGTACAATACGATCATTGCGGGGCATGGGAGCGAACCCTGCCGCATCCACGGCTATGGATTCGTTTTTCGCATCCAGCGCGTCCTGCGGCAGGCGATTGAAGATTGGAGAGGCGCATGGCAGGCAAAACCCCCAGTGTCACTTTGGACCAGGAGATCAACCCCTGGGAGGCGCAAAGCGCGCGCTTTGACTTTGCGGCGCGCAAGCTGAATCTGGAGGCGGGGCTGTGGAAGATGCTCAGCACCCCCTCGCGCGAGATCATCGTCCACTTCCCCGTAACCCTGGATAGCGGTCAGATCGAGATGTTCACCGGCTTCCGGGTGCAACACTCCATCGCCCGCGGTCCCTGCAAGGGCGGCATCCGCTATGCGCCGGACGTGACCCTGGACGAGGTGCGGGCGCTGGCCAGCTGGATGACGTGGAAGTGCGCGGTGGTCAACATCCCCTTCGGCGGCGCCAAGGGCGGCGTGATCTGCGACCCGAAAAAGATGAGCCAGGGCGAGCTGGAGCGGATGACCCGCCGGTATACCTCGGAGATCATCGACTTCATCGGGCCGGAAAAGGACGTTCCCGCGCCCGACATGAACACCAACGAACAGACCATGGCCTGGATCATGGACACCTACTCGATGCACATGGGGCATACGGTGACCAGCGTGGTGACCGGCAAGCCGCTGAACATCGGCGGCTCGCGCGGGCGGATCGAGGCCACCGGGCGCGGCGTGCGGGTGGTGTGCGACGAGAGCCTGCGCTATCTGAACCTGGCCATCGACGGCTGCAGGGTGGTGATTCAGGGATTCGGGAACGTGGGCTCGAACGCGGCCCGGCTGATGATGGAGCACGGCTACAAGATCGTAGGCATCGCCGAGCGGGATGGCGGCCTGGCGAACCCCAACGGCATCGACATCCACCAGTTGATCGAGTACAAGTACCGCAACGGCACCATACTGGGCTTTCGCGGCGCCGAGGCCACGCCCAGCGAAGAGCTGCTGGAGTCGGAGTGCGAAATCCTCATCCCCGCGGCCACCGAGAACGTGATTACCAGCCGCAACGCCGACGCCATCAAGGCGCGCATCGTCGTCGAAGGCGCCAACGGCCCCACCACCGCGGTGGCCGACGAGATTCTGGCCGACAAGCGCATCTTCATCGTGCCCGATATCCTGGCCAACGCCGGCGGCGTTACCGCCAGCTATTTTGAGTGGGTGCAGGACCGGCAGGGATATTTCTGGAAGGAAGCCATCGTCAACGAGCAACTGGAAACCATCCTGCGCGACAGCTTCGACGACGTAGTGCGCTACGCCGAGGCACACAACGTAAACAACCGCATCGCCGCCTATATGCTGGCCATCGACCGCGTGGCCTTCACCATCAAGCAGAGGGGCATCTACGCGTAGCCACCTGCGGTGGGGCCAACCGCTCGCAATTCGCTCGCATCGACGATTACAAGGTAGGTCAACGGACGATACAACTATAGCGGGATGGGTATGAAGCTCATCACGCTTTGGTTTTTTGCGCGCAACACGAGGAAGAGTGGTGAGACTCCGCCCCGGCTTGCCGGTGCGATAATGGAGCCAAGCCTCAACCATTTGTCCCTGCATGACCCAAGACCCATGAACCTGCCCAACTCCATCACGATGAGCCGGATTCTTATGATTCCGCTGCTGCTGTGGATTCTGACGCCGCACTTTCCCTGGCATGGGCATGGTACGCAGGAGATTACGGCTTCGGTCTTGTTTGTGCTGGCCTCGATCACCGACGGCCTGGACGGCTACCTGGCCCGCAAGCGCAAGCAGATCACGACCATGGGCATGTTGCTGGACCCCATCGCCGACAAGGTCATGGTGACCGCCGCTCTGATCGCCCTGGTAGCCTACAACCCCCAGGTGGTCAAGGTCTGGATCGTGGTGGTCATCATCGGCAGGGAGTTCCTGATCTCCGGATTGCGCTCCATCGCTTCCTCAGAGGGTTTCACCATCGAGGCCAGCGAGTTGGGCAAGCTCAAGACGGTCATCCAGATCGTCTGCGTGGTTTCCGCGATTCTGGCCCATGGCTGGCGCCAATGGCAGTTCGGCATGCTCATCGTTCCGGTAAAGTGGATCGCTATAGCCGCCATCTACTTTACGGTGCTGGTTTCCGTCATCTCCGCGATCGACTACTTCGTGGGCTTCTGGAAAAAGATCGACCATGCCAGCAAGGACCGCCGCAAGGCATTCGTGCTTACGCGCCGCAAGAGCGCGAGCACGCCTTGAGCCAATAGAGCGGTTCGAGAGGCAAAAGAGCCCCGGCCAAGGCTGGGGCTCTTTTGTGGGATGGTTTCGTTTGGCCGGCTATTACGCCAGGGCCGGAACCGGTTCCGGAATGCGGATAACCGGGGCGGCAACGGGCATGGGCGCATGAGCCGGAACGGCTGCCGGCTGCGGATGGATCCCGCGGGTGAGGCGGTGGACGAAGTGGTAGGGCGGCCAGGGGCCGGAAAGCTGCATCTGGCACTCCCGCATCATGGCGCTGGTGGTGGCGAACTTGCTCTGGTAGCGCTCCACGTACTTATGCTCGATCAGGTGGGCAATATCCAGCACCACCCTGCCGCTTTCAGTGAGCCGGCAACTCACTTCTTCGTCCAGGGGCAGAAATAGCCGATGCATCTGGAAGCTGACAGCGCGGGCGCGTGTTTGGCGCTCGTGCGCGCGGGCCGCGTTCTGGCGCAGCTTGGCGAGATACTGCCGGCCAGCGCTCTGGGCAGGCAGATGCTGGTCGATCTCGCGCCCACAGTGGTCGTCGACGAACATCTTCAGGTGCATCTCGGTCTTGCCGCGCAGCTTGTCGATGTGGCCGAGAAACTGGCGCTGGTTGGAGCGGATGGACCTGCGCAGGCACTCGTCGTCGTTGAAGACGGTTCCAAACCGGAAGGGCAGCACCGTGGAATGCCGGAAACAGTCGGCGATGACCCGGGCATGGTCCACGCCGGATTGATGGTTCAGGGTTTCCGCGGGGTTGTGTTCGCTGACCACGACGGCCAGCTCGCTGGCGGGGTAAAGAAAGACCTGGTTGCCGCTCACACCGAGGACCGATTCCATCGGAACAGGTTTGCGATGACGGGCCATTTCAGGAAATGCTTGTCTTTCACCGATGCAGTAGGCATACCATGCCATAACGAGATACTCCGATTGCGTGCGCCGGCGAGCGCCGCTCGTTGGTAAAGCTCTGTGAACTTGGGAACAACTGCATAGTGGACGTAAGACCGGGCTATAGTAAGCAGACCCGGATGAACTATGCCGAATACTAACCTCCTGAAAATACGACTGGCAACATCCACCACGGCGAAGTTCGTAAAAAGGCGGCAAAATTCATCAATCTGTGTTCACATAATCAACATTCCGGTTGATGACATGAAAGCCAGTTCATTCAAGCCCGCACCGGTTGTTTGGCGTGTGAAACGAAGTCCCCACATGCAGTCATTCTGTCGATTCTGGGCAAGGAGCGGCCACTTCCAATGGCGCGAGGCCGGAACGCGGAGCGATGGGCGCTAGGGCAGAATGTGCCGGATCAGGAGAAACAGATACACATTCAGGAGGACGGATAACCCCAGAAGGGTCAATGCAAAATAAGCAAACAGATTGACTTTTTTGCCGACGGCCTTCAGATCCACGAGGAGTTTCTGCTGCTCCAGCGTATTGCTGTCCGTGGCTTCGCGCACCATTTGCAACTGATCCTGGACCCGCTTCAGCGACAAATTCTGCTCCACGACCTGATTGCGCAGTTCACGATGCTGCGCCCGGAGCTCGGCCAGCCCGTCCTCAATGGGCGCGAGGTCGACCGGCGGGGGCGGCGGTGGCGCTTGCAAATGCGGGCTGAGGAGATTGGAGACCGCGGTACCGACATTTCCGTCCAGCAGAGGCAAAACGCGCTGGACTAACGGCAACGTCAAGCGCAGCGCATTCATGGCGCGCTGAAAGCCCGAGGGCCGCTCCCCCGCTGGAGCTGATGAGTTGGCCAGCGCGCGCCTTGGAGGAGGGATTGCCGTGAGACGTTGCGGATCGCCCTGGATCTGCGTTTGTGGGGTCGCACCTCGAATTCCAACCGGCAGCGGGAACCCGACAGCGCGCGGATTCGGCTCATCCGCAATTTCTGCCCGGCGGCCCGGATCGCTCAATTCAAAACCCTCTGCATCGTTCATGGGCTTCCTTCTTCCTTCACTATATAAGGGATTTCCGCATCTGGCGGGCAATCAGGTCCGGTCCCGAGTGAATCTCCCGGCGCCACCGCCCTGGCGGTGCGAGCAGGCCCTCACGCCCATGATGGCCGTGGTCGCGTATCCTCATTCACAGGAGAGGCGTGTGAAACCAGTCCTTGCCCGAACGCTCCGCAGCCTGCAACGCAACATCCTGGCGGGCATCATCACCATCGGACCTTTGTTCGTTACCTATCTGATCTTCAGCTTCCTCCTCGGCTCCCTGGCCAAGGCCGGATTGCCTGTGGTCCAGCTATTGGCGGTCCTCTTTCCCAGGGCGTGGCTCAACCAGCCGTGGCTGCAGTCTCTGACGGCCATCGTGCTTACCTTGATCGTGCTCTACGTGGTGGGCCGCTTGACTTCGCTGGTCATTGGCCGCCAAGCATTCAGCCTATTCGAGGCGGTGTTGGAGCGCCTGCCCTTTGTGGCCAAGGTATACACGTCGGTGCGCCAACTGCTGGACACCATGATGGCCAAGAAGGAGGCCAGCCAGCGCGTGGTGCTGGTGGATTTCCCGATTCCAGGCCAGAAGTCGATCGGCTTCTTGACCCGGATCATGACCGACACGACGACCGGTGAAGTGCTAGCCGCGGTCTTGCTACCCAACGCCATCAACCCGACCTCGGCCTTTTTGCAGATTCTGCCCATCGAACGAGTTACAGACACCGACCTGACGATGGAGCAGGCGATGAGCATGATCATGACGGGCGGAGCCGTGGGACCGGAGAGCATTCGCTACTCGCAGCCGGCGCTTTCGACGGGGCCGGACTTTATGCCGCCTGCGCCCTCGGCTTGACCTTGGCCGGGGATTTGCTTTTCGCGTCAACCCAAATGTCGTGCTTGTTTTGCAGGTTCAGCCAGAACTCGGCGGAGTTGCCGAAACAGGCGCTGAGGCGCATGCGGTATCGGCCGTGATTCCTCACTTGCCGAGGACAATATCGTTCACCCGCGGCGCGGAGACGCGCAGTTTCTTGGCCAGCCGGTAGCTGGAGAGCCCCGGCGGCTCCATGAACTCCGTCTTGAGAATCTCGCCGGGATGGATAGATTAGGCAAAGGGGATCTTCTTCATGGCGTCTCCTGGCCGCCCGGCGCGTCGTCGGCCAGCGCCTCTCCGGCGTGGCCGCTCTCCCTGGCCACCTTGCGCAGGCTGACGTGCTCCAACTGCGCCCAGACGAGGCCCACGGGCACGATGCTCAGGAAGGTAACAAGTAGCAACGTGGCGGCGCAGGCGGTGGCCGTCTCGGGCGGCAGGCTGAAGACGTTTCTCAATATTTCTTCCAGCGCGGCAATCTGGGTAAACCAGCCCAGCACCGGCAACTGAACGATACTAGCCACGCCGCCACCGACCATGAGCACCATGCACTTGCCCAGGGTTACAGAGGCTCGCTGCGGGCCGCTGAAGAAGGCCTGCGTCCCTTCCACATAGGCCATCGTAATCAGCCCCCACATGGCCATTGAAAGCAGCAGCGTGAGGGCAAAATCGGCAGGCGTGCGCAGCGTGTTCAGGCCGGTGCGGAAGCCGCGAATCTTTCCTCCCACGGCATGGCCCAGGCGCCTGGAGACGATGCCGAAGGCGCCCTCCATGAATGAAGCCACAACTCCCCCGGCCAGGCGCACGGCAACCAGAAACAGGGCGCCCAGCACGGTGCCGGCCAGACCCCAGTAGCCGAACTTCCGGAACAGCTCAGGATGGGGAAGCGTTCCGGCCGTGGCCAGCAACATGGCGGAGGAAAAGAACAGGCCCATCGAGCCGGCGTCAAAGAGCCGCTCGACGATGTAAACCGCGATTTGGGTGCTGAGCGGCAAGCCGGTCTTCCTGGCCACCAGGTAAGGCCGCACCAGATCCGCGATTCTGCCGATCAGCGCGACCGCCGTGAAGCCTATCACCTGCGTTCCCAGCAGCAACAGCGGCGGCACCTTCTTGTTGGGCTTGAGCAGCAAGGCCCAGCGCGCGGAGCGAAAGATGTAGGCCAGGTAGATGCAGCCAACGGCAACGCCGATCCTGCGCCAGTCGGCCAGCTTGAATTGCTCTATAAACGCATGCCAGTGGAAAGGATGCTTGTGCTGCCCATAAACTCCCAGCGCGACCAGCGCAACCAGGAGGACCAAGCTCAGGATCAATTGCTTCTTTTTCAAACGTTCTCCGTTCGGCGGCTGTAGACTCTCTTCATTCTATCGAGCGGGGCAGGTATAAAAAGTGGTGGGCAGTGAGGGACTCGAACCCCCGACTTCCTGCTTGTAAGGCAGGCGCTCTAACCAACTGAGCTAACCGCCCACGCAGGACGGCAAGGCGATTGCGGCCTTCTGAAATCATACCAGCGCGATTACCCCGGCGGGGTGGGCCACGCTCTGGCCTGAGTTGATAGACTCAGCCGGTGGGCCGTCTGATTGTCAACGCCGACGACTTCGGGCTGACGGCCGGGGTCAATCGCGCGATCTCGGAGTTGCATGGGGCTGGGGTGCTCACCAGCGCCACACTGATGGCTCGGGCCACTGCCATGGGCGCGGCCGCCGGCATCGCGCGCGCTACACCCACGCTGGGCGTGGGCTGCCATGTGGTTCTCGTGGATGGAGATCCTGTACTGCCGCCGGGGGAGATTCCCACACTCGCTGAGCGGCGGACGGGCCGTTTTCAGCCGGCGCTGGGCAGGTTTTTGCAGCGGCTCCTTGCGGGCCGCATCCGCGCCGCCGAGGTGGAGGCCGAAGCCGCAGCGCAAATCGCGCTGCTCCAGGCTGAGGGCATTGCACTTACGCACATTGACACGCACAAGCACGTGCATATGTTTCGCCCCGTGTTTGAGCCCCTGCTGCGCGCGGCGGCCGGTTGCGGCATCCGCGCCATTCGCAATCCGTTTGAACCGGCGTGGAGCCTGCGCGCCACGCCCGGCGCTCCCTGGCTGCGGCGGGCGCAGGTGAGCCTTCTGCGGCGGCTTGAACCTGCTTTCCGGCGCATTGTGGCGGAAGAAGGCTTTACAACCACGGACGGAGCCATCGGTGTGCTGGCGACCGGGACCCTTGATTCCAAAACAGTCAGTTCCCTTCTGCGCAGCATTCCGCCAGGCACATGGGAGCTGGTGACGCATCCCGGCTACAACGACGCCGATCTGGCCCAGGCTCGCACCCGCCTGCTGGCCTCGCGGGAGACCGAGCGGGAGGCGCTGTACGCGCTGAAAGAATTTCCCGCGATCGAGCTGATCTCCTTCGTGGATTTGAAGACTGGCGCCAGCGCAGTTCTGTGACCAGCGGAAGTCTTTGATTCAAAACAAACTGGACGCCGCCTGCATCTTCCGCGCCGCCGCAAGCGTCCAAGTCGAAGACAGACAATGAATTGATGGGGAAGGCCTTATGCGCATCGGCATCACCTGTTATCCCACCTACGGCGGTTCGGGCGTGGTGGCCACGGAACTGGGCATCGAACTGGCCGCGCTGGGCCACGAGGTGCATTTCATCTCCTATTCGCAGCCATTCCGGCTAAACGGGCGGGACGAAGGGATCCTGTATCACGAAGTTCCGGTTTCCAGCTACCCGTTGTTCGAGTTCCCTCCCTACGACCTGGCGCTGGCGTCGCGGATGGCGGAAGTTGCTGAATTCAATGAGCTTGATCTGCTGCATGTACACTACGCGATACCCCACTCGGTGAGCGCGCTGCTGGCACGGCAGATGCTGGCCGCCAAGGGGCGGCGGCTGCCCTTTGTGACCACACTGCACGGCACAGACATCACGCTCGTGGGTCTGGACCGCTGCTACCTTCCCATCATCCGCTACGCCATCCAGGAGAGCGACGGGGTCACGAGCATCTCCAACTACTTAAAGGCTAAAACGGTCGAGGACTTCGGCGTGACGCGGGAGATTGAGGTGGTGGAGAACTTCGTCAACTGCGATGTTTACAGGCCGTACAAGGATGAGGCCAGAAGGGCGGAAGCGCGCAGGCGGCTGGCTGCGCCGGAGGAGGCGATCCTGATGCATCTCTCCAATTTCAGGCCGGTCAAGCGGGTGGTGGACGTGGTGAAGATCTTTGCGCGGGTGGTGCGCGAGACGCCGGCGCAACTGGTACTGGTGGGAGACGGACCGGACCGGTCGGCGGCGGAGTGGCTGGCGCACGACCTGGGAATTCACGCCAAAGTTCACTTCATGGGCAAGCTGGAGCGGGTAAATGAGGTGTTGCCGCTGGCCGATATCTTGTTGATGCCAAGCGAGTTGGAGTCGTTCGGGCTGGCGGCGCTGGAGGCCATGGCGTGCAAGGTTCCGTCGATTGCGACGCGGGTGGGAGGGGTGCCGGAGCTGATCGACGATGGGGAGACGGGGCTGCTGTACGAGGTAGGTGATATTGACGGCATGGCCTTGGGAGCATTGAGCTTGCTCCAGGACCGGGAGCGGCTGGACGCGATGCGGGAGGCGGGCCGGAAGACGGCGCAGAAGCGCTTCTGCTCCTCGCTGGTGGTGCCGCACTACGTGCGCTATTACGAATCAGTTCTCAGCAGAGCGAACAGTTGACAGTTGACCACCGGCCACCGGCCACTGACTACCTGCCACTGACCACTGATCACTGTTCACTGACAACTGTCTCTTCGGCGAAGACCGGGGTAAAGTCGAGCCGTCGCCAGAAGCTGTCGAGGAGCGCTACGGTTTCGGGGCTCGTTTTGGTGGTGGTGCGGAGGAGAATCCGGGCGCCGGGGCTTCCGGCCAGGCTGGAGGCTTCTTGGGCGATGGCGACGCACTTGTCCGGACGGTAGGTGCAGGCGGCCAGGTCGGCGATGGAGAGGCGCGTGGTGGGAGTGGCCAGGACCGTGCGGGGCGGGGCCATGCGGTCCAGGAGCAAGAGGATTTCGAGCTTGGACTCCAACTCATCCGGCACGCAGTCGATGGCCAGATCGGCGTCGCGGACGGCGTCCTCGATGGTGGAGACGAAGGTGACGCCAACAATGCTGTCATCCTGAGCGGAGGTCGCCGCGGCGGATGCATCCGGGGTCCCCGGCGACAGGTCTTGGTCGCTGGGGTGGGGAGTCGAAGGACCTGCTTCTTGGCCGCCGGATGCATTCAAAGAACTCTTGGGACACAACTCCAGGCCCAATTGCTGACGCAGGGCTTCCTGGGCGTGATGCAGGTTGGCGGGCATCACGTCTTCCAGCAGGACATGGAAACCGGCGCGAGCTGCCGCGAGGGCCAGCCAGCGGCCCAGGGGGCCGGCTCCGATGATGGCGACAGTGGACAAAGTTCAGGCTTGCCTGACAGACAGGGCTTCGATGACATCCTCTGCGCTGGGCTTGGCGTTGAGCATGTGTTCGGCGACGCGGGCGCGCTCCTCCTGGGTGAGAGCGGGGATGGTGGCCAGAATCCGGCGCAGGGTTACGGCAACGTCGTCAATGTAGTTCATCAGGCGGATGGCTTCTCCGGAGAGCGGCATGGTTTCCCTCGATGGT
>DATFYK010000108.1:0-44638 GCA_035315085.1 Occallatibacter sp. | reverse complement strand
GAACCGCCGCCGCTAAAGCCGCCGCCCCCTCCACCACCCCGGGAACCGCCGCCGCTGGAGCCGCCGCCCCCTCCACCACCCCGGGAACCTCCGCCACTGGAGCCGCCGCTTCCTCCGCCACCCCGGGAACCGCCGCCGCTGAAGCCGCCGCTTCCACCACCACCGCGAGAACCGCCTCCACCACTAAAGCCGACGTGTCCTCCAGCAAAGCTGCCGCCCCGCGCCTGGAGATTGCCGCTGCGGTTGGTCATCGGCGCCATGACTGTCACGCTCGTGTTTCCCTGCATCACCTGTTTGGCCATCATGAAGCTTTGCGACTTGTGATCGAAGCTCAGCGGGATGCCCGTCGCCTTGGCCAGGGCGCCTTTGCTCGCAAACCCATCCTCTAGCTGGTGAGCTGCCAGATGCGGCTCATTCGCGCGCGAAAGCAGAGGGAAATAGACATTGCGAAACTCCCTGGGCGGTGAATTGAGAGACTCAATCGGGCGTTCGGGGTCGAATTTCACCCGCTCCACCGATAAGCCTTTCTTGTCGTTTACCGCGAAGACTTCTTCCTTGCGGTTGATCGGAGGCCGGCCCTTCACGTCGTAGGGATGGAGCGGGACGAAGGCCACCCTATGTCCGCTCTTGACCCAGCGGCCCGGCGGAATATGGTGCCGCTTGTGACCTGCAACCCATACATAGTGATGCCGCCGGTGAATCCAGCTCCCGGCGTGACACACGGCCCAGTCGTAGGGAGTTGCGTTCAGATCCCATGCCGAACCGATTACCCGCTCCTTGCCGGTAATCGTATCCCTGTCAATCTGGGTACGAAGTGCTCCCGGAAGACAAGGGAAGAAGGTTTCGCGCTCGATCACTTCATCGGAGGCGGGAGAACCAGGCTGCATTGCCCGCCCGGAAGCCGCGGCTGGAGACGCCCCGGATTCCGGTTGTTTGCCGCTTGCCTGTTGCTGGTCATCGGCAGCCGTCGGCTCCCAGCAGGTCCCATACGGCGCGCAATCGAAGAATGTCCCCTGGTCCTTCATCTCCGCCAGGCCCGGAATCGGCGCAGTCAGCCCGGAAGCCTTCATCACGTCGGCGATTGCCGCCGATCGCTGGGCTACGCGGCCCGCGACCCACTTGTCCCAGTCGGCAAGTGCGCCCGAATCTTCGGAGCCCAACCAGACAACCCGGCTTCCTTCGTAATGGACCATCGTCTGACCGTCTGCCACTGCCTGCGGCGCCGATCCGGGCAAAGCAACAGCCGCGTCTTTCAGCGCCGCCAGCGTGAACCCGTCGGTATAACTGGCGACCCGGAGATAGGTCGTCTCGGGATATCTCGCGGTGATGCTCCCCGTGGGGGTCTTCAGAATGAACTCTTCGCCGGCCACGTACGGACGGACATGAAGTGTCACCGTGCCTGTAAGCAGCGCGATCTCGGTGTATGGAATGCCGGCCGTGGTGTGCAGATCATTAAAAGTAAGGACCGAATTCTCTCCAAGATAGAAGGTCGAGGCGTCTTCCAGCTCGATCTCCGCGCGCCCCGCGCCTGTCGCCAGGCTGAAGCCGGTTTCCAGCGGGAGATTGGCAACTGCCTTCTCCCAGGTTGCGCCGGTAGCCTTTTCGTTCTCCTCGCCCCGCGCGATGCGCACGTCTCCCTCGACGTAACTGACCCGGACAATCTGCGCATAGGTCGCATTCGAATAATGCTGACCCAGAATAAACTGCGCTTCCTTTTTCAACTTCTCACTGGAATCGCCGTTCAGAATTTCCTGAATCTCGGCCAGAGCGCGCGGCTCGTCAATTACCATCAACGAGTTGAGCGCCAACAGTTTCAGGTCATCGTCGTCCGCTGCTTTGGGTTCGGCGGGCTTCCCGCTCCGGGCGCGAATCTCGATCTCCAGCGCGCCGCAATCATGGATCCAACTGCTCTTGGGATAATCGGCCCGCAGCACGCCGCAGGTGTCCAGCGCAGGTTTCGCTTGCCCCAGCTTGTTTTCCGCATACGCCCTCCAATAGAGAGCTCCATCGGCGTGTTCGCCATGTTGACTGGCGATCTTGGTGAAAATTGCTTCCACGTCGGACCAGCGCTCTTCATTGATGGCCCGCATTCCATTCGCGTAGAGTTGCTCTAGCCCGGTTTGACTGCTGTCCAGCTCACTGGCCGCGCCGGGCTCGCTCTCCTCTCCGCTGGACAAGCCGGCTCCCGCAAAGGCCTGCCCATTTGATTGTCCCGATACCGCCGGGGCTGAACGGGCCATCGGCGTCCAGAGGAAAACTGCGATGAATGCAGCCAGAACTACCGGTCCGGTTTTCATATGGTCCCTCCCGTGGAACGATCTTTTCCGCCCGCCTGCTGATCCGGGATTCTGGAACGTAGCACGCGCACCTCAAACAGCAGGCCGTTCGCGTTCATTTCCTCTTGCAGCCGGGCGATGGTTGCGCTGTTCAAGCCCCCCGGCTGGTTGGCCAGCTCGCCCAGCACATGATCCAGGCGATCGAGCGCCGTAGTCAGCGCCGGATCGTCGATCTTTTCGGCGTTCTGGCGGCAGATGCGATTGGCGGCCAGCAGACCGCGAGCTTCGTCGCGCAGGGGAGATACCATCTCCGCGCTGTCGGCGTCGGTGTGCTTCAACTCCACCAGCAGCCGCTCCGAGCGGTCCAAATGATCGCTGAGAACCACCACCACCACGCGCTCCTGAGGCTGCGCAACGGGTTGCTGCGTCTGCTGGGGATGGACTGCCGCGGTAGTCTGCGCCTGTCTCTGCTCCCATAGCCGGCCCGCGAAGAATGCGCCCATAACCAGCAGGGCGCACGCGGCGGCGTAGCTCAAACCCATCCCAAGGCCGCCGCTCAACCAACTCCGCTTCCGCGCTTCATAGGCAGGCAACGAGCGGGAAAGCGACTCCCACACCCGCTCGCCGTAGGAGGCGTCGCGGGCCGGCGGTTCGGCGAATTCCATTTCGGCCAGATCGCTCCCCAGCGCCGCGTAGGCCTCTGCGCACTCCGCGCAAGCCTTCAGGTGTTGCCTGGTGGCGGCCGCGCCCTCACCCTTGCTGTAGTACTGCTCGATCAGTTCTTCTTCGCTCAAATGCTTCATATCCTCACCATCAATGGAGCCAACCGGCGCCGCAGCTTATGCACTGCCCGGAATACCGCCTGCTTGGCCGCATTCGCCTGAATCTCCAGCGCCGCGGCAATCTCTTCCGTGCTGCAATCCTCCATATGCCGCAACATGAAGGCCGTTCGTTCCGTAGGCGTCAGGTTGTGCATCGCCATCTCCTGCATGGCCCTGATCTCTCCGCTCAGCAGCAGCCGGTCGGGGCCGACGGCCAGGTCGGCCACCTGCACCTCGTCCAGTTCCGGATCGGTTTCCTCGGCCACCCGGCTGCTTTCATCCATCCTGCGGCCGCCGATCCTGTCCAGCGCGCAGCGCACCGCGATCCGGTAAATCCATGTGCCGAAGTCCGCACGCGACTCAAAGCTCTCCAACTTCTGATACCCGCGCAGGAACGCCTCCTGCACCACGTCCTCCGCGTCGGTCTCATTGCCGGTGATGCGAAACGCGAGCCGGAAAAGCCGATGGCTGTGGCGCGCCACCAATGCCCCATAGGCCTCTTTGTCTCCGGCCAGAACCGCCCGGACCGCCGCGTGGTCGTTCTTGTCCATGCGAACATTAGACACGATCTGGTCGGCGCGGTTAGGAGAGTTTTTTGCAGCCGGGCGCGGACTTGCTTTAATTCGCTGCCGGTTGCCCTGCCTTCGCGGCGTCCCCCCGCGGCGGATGAGACCCGGGATATTTATGAACTCTCCACCCGCTTGTTCCAGGGTGGTCGGCAATGCGGAAGTTGGAACTGTGGCCGGCTGTTCCAGAGATTCTTTCTCTACTGCGTCACCTTCAATGCGGATTGCCGGAAGGGAAGATAAAGTAGCAGGAATAAGCCCAACGCGACGCCTTCAGAAGCCAAGATGTACCAGGGCCAAGGTCCAAGAAAATCGAGAAGCGACGCATTCTGAGGCTTGGCGCGGAGATACATGTAGTTTGTCTTGAAGATCCAATCGAATGTGCCGACGATTGCGGCATAAATATTCAGGGCCAGCATCGCCCTGCCGGCCGACCCTGGCCGTGGCCGCGCCTGCCTGGACCACACCAGGTACAGGGTGGCGGTCACATCGAGGCCATGGCCAACAAAGAACTGAACTGTCAAGAAAGAGGGGAAGGGCTCCAGCAGGTTCGGTGTGAGCAGCGCCATCGAAGTTCCGGCCAACGCGGTGTAGTAAGCCAGATCGAAGATGGCCGGATTGAGGGTGAACAGCGCGAGGATGACAAGACACTGCGTGACATCGCAGAGTTCCAGCGGAAGACGATCTGGAAAAGCAAGCTGGCCGTGTGCGGCCTGGTATCCCCAATACACAGCCCAGTCCAACAGAAGCACCACTGCCAGGCCGACTCGCAGCCATTTACATCCGGGCGGGAGCTGCCGCTGGACCGCCGCAAGAATGGCCGCAAGAAGAGGGACCGCGCCGAGAATGACAAGGTGCGCCGGTCCGAGAAGCTGGAAGTTGGTTGTCATGCCTGAACTGAACTGCTGCAATATCAAATTACAGCATTGACTGGCATTGCCATGGGTGTGACCACTGCGCTTCTTCAGGTTATTCCCGGGCGGCCGGCTACCCGGAAACCGGCCCACAGCCCCAATCCACCAGTTGCCGCGCCCGTTTGAAGATATCGAGAAACATGGGCCGCGTCAGCCTGCCGGTGTTGGTGTTCTGCAACGATGGATGATAGCTGGCCATTACGGTCAGTCCTCCGGGGAGCGCATACTCCGCGCCGTGGCGGAAGGTGAATCCAGCGCGCCTCCGGAGCTGCCCTGCCAGCTTGCCGCCGCGCTGCGCGTGGGCCAGCAGTCCGTCAAACGCGATCTTGCCCAGGCAAACCACCACGCGCAGGTTGGCGAGCAGCCTGATCTCCTCGTCCAGCCAGGGCGCGCAGTTGCGCAGCTCCTCGGGCGTGGGCTTGTTGGCCGGCGGAGCGCAGCGGACCACGGCGCTTATCCACAGTCCGGTGAGCTTCATGCCGTCGTCGCGGGAGACCGCCTTCGGCTGCGAGGCAAATCCGGCTTCATGCAGCACCGGAAACAGAAAATCGCCCGACCCGTCCCCGGTAAACATCCGCCCGGTGCGGTTGGACCCGTGCGCGCCCGGAGCCAGTCCCAGCGCCAGCACGCGCGCTTGCCGGTCGCCAAACGAAGGCACGGGCTTGCCCCAGTATGTGCAGTCCAAATAGGCGCGGCGGCGCACCCTGGCCACCTCGGCCGAGTACGCGCGCAGCCGCGCACAGCGCTCGCAGGCTACGATGCGGGCATTCAGGGCTTCCAGTGGCGGGCAAGCAGCGGTCATGGCAAAAACTCCAGGTCATTCACCGCGATCTTCGTGACCTGTCTCACAGGATAAACAGGATGAGCCGGTGGTAAGCTATTGTCCGTAGTTCAAAGCGATTTGAGGATGGGGTGAATTCCTGTGACAAAAGCAGTTTCGCGGTTTTCCTGGCGGTTGGTTCTTGGGGTTGCGGCGCTTGTGTTTCCGGCGCAGTGCTTGTATGGGGTCAGTTGCAATGTGGTGAAGCATAATCTGCCCACCGAGGCTGACAGGGCGTTGCTGGCAGCGGATTACACGAAAGCGGAAGGTCTCTACCGCGCCGATCTGGCCGCGCATCCGGGCAATGTGGACGCGACCGCCGGGCTGGTTCACGCGCTGTTGCGTGAGCAGAAGGTGCAGGAGGCCGCCGACGTCGTAAAGACCGCCTTGACAGCCGCTTCCGCCTCGGCGCCGCTTCTTACGCTGCGCGGCGAGGTCGAGTTTCGCCAGGGCGAGCCCTGGGTCGTGGAACAAACCGTGCTTGCGGCCTACAAGCTGGACCCATGCAATCCCCGCACCCGCCTGCTCTTTGCCCGGTTCTTACGGATCACCTCCCGCTACGCCACGGAGCGCCAGCAGATTCTCCTCGCGCATCAGATTGATCCCGATGACCCGGAGATTCGCTTGGCGTGGATCGGCACCCTGCCCCTGGCCCAGCGCATTACGGAGATGGAAGCCTATCTGTCGGTGCCCAACGGGGACGACCAGGAGACGATACGTCAACTGCACGCGGATATGGATCGCTGGAAGAAGCAGGCAGGTGAGCCGCAGAGGGCCTGCCACCTGGTTTCAACGGCGGCGCCCGCTGATATTCCCTTCATCAGCCTCAAGGGCTTGTCTGGTTTTTTCGGGGAGTATCAGACGCGCGGCTTCGGGCTGGAAGTGGGATTGAACGGCACTCCCTCCCGGCTGCAGTTGGGCGCCGGGGAGGGTGGTCTGACGGTTTACCGTCCCATGGCCGAACATGCCGGACTCAAGCGCCTTTCTGAACCGGCGCCGGGCGGTCCAGGCGGCAAGCCCACCTATGCCGCCTATGCGGACTCCGTCAAGATCGGAAACCTGGAATTCCAGAACTGCGTTGTGAACGTGATCGACAGCTCCAGTCCCTTCGACGATGGAGACGGCCTGATCGGCATGGACGCTTTTTCCGATTATCTTGTGACTCTGGACTATCCCATGCGCAAGCTGCAGTTGGGGCCTCTGCCCGTGAACCCGGCTGCAGGAACCGCCCCCGTGCCCAGCCTCAAGACAAACACCGCCCAGGCGCAGGATTCCGGCGCTACCCAGGCGGGTCCGTTTGACCGCTATATCGCGCCGGAGATGAAGGATTACACGCAGTTTTACCGCGTCGCCAACAACCTGATTCTCCCCACGGCCCTCAACGCCGCCAAGGTCAAGCTGTTTATCCTCGACCTGGGCGCTTCCGCCACCAACATCTCTCCCGGCGTCGCCAGGGACGTTTCCAAGGTCCATGAAACGGACTCGGAAGGCCCCGCGGGGCAATCGCATAAGGTTCTTATCGCCGACGAGATCACCTACAACTTTGCTCACATGTCTCAAAGGGTGACTAACGTCTTCGCCGCGGACACCTCGATGGCCTCAAAGAGCGTGGGGATGGAGATATCGGGATCCATGGGAGCCAATACCTTCGGTCTTTTGATCATGCACATCGACTACCGCGACGGGCTCTTGAAATGCGAATACATCCCGAACCGCGGATACACGTTCTGACCGGGTCAGCCTGAGGCGCGTAGCGGCGCCGGATGGCCTTTCCGCCAGCTCCGCCGCGAATGCTGCGAAGAAGGCTGCGATACACTAGCGGCGATGCCCGCCGCGCCCAACCCGGAGTTTTTGCGCCGCGCCATTCACCTGGCCACTCAGAATGTGGTTGCTGGCGCGGGCGGGCCCTTTGGCGCGGTGATTGCGTGCGATGGCGTAATCGTCGCCGAGGCCGTCAACACGGTGACCGCGGCCCATGACCCCACCGCGCACGCCGAGGTGAACGCCATCCGCGCGGCTTGCCAGGCGCTGGGCGCATTCACGCTGGCCGGCTGCGAACTCTACGCCAGTTGCCAGCCCTGCCCCATGTGCCTGGCCGCGGCCTACTGGGCGCGAATAGGCGCGATTTACTACGGCGCCAGCGCCGCCGACGCCGCCTGCGCCGGCTTCGACGACGCACTCCTCTACGAGGAGTTGCGCAAAGACCAGCCCGCCCGCTCGCTGCCTGCCACGCAACTGCTCGCAGAGGAAGCCTGGGCTAGCTTTGCCGCCTGGATCGCCTCGCCGAACAAGATCGCGTACTGAATCGCGGGATCAAAGGAGAATTCAGCCAGACCGGACCTTGTGGCCGCGCGTCAAATGCCGGATCATTCCATGCGCCGGCCCCGATGGTCCCTGTAGCGTTTTGTCCCGCAAGCGGCGTGATAGAGTAACTCAAATGCGACAATCTGCAAGCAAGTTCGCGAAGCCAGACAGGATCTTGTTTTATTACGTGCTTTTCTTTCTATCCGGCTTCCCTGCGCTTCTCTACCAGATTGTCTGGCAGCGGGCCTTGTTCACGCTGTATGGAGTCAACATTGAATCGGTAACCATGATCGTTACCGTTTTCATGCTCGGCCTGGGACTGGGCAGCCTGGCTGGAGGCTGGCTTTCGACTCGCCCTGGAATCCGCCTGCTCCTCGCCTTCGGTCTTATCGAGCTCTCGGTGGGAACTTTTGGCGCGGTTTCGCTGGCTATATTTCACCGCATAGGCTCATTCACCGCGGGAGCCTCGATCACCGCTACAGGCTTGATTGCATTTGCTCTGTTGCTCGTTCCCACCATGCTCATGGGAAGCACGCTGCCTTTGTTGGTGGAGTATTTTGTCCGCCGCACAGGCAATGTGGGAGAATCGGTGGGCTTCCTCTATTCGGTCAACACTTTTGGCTCAGGCGTCGCATGTCTTGCTGCCGCGCTCCTGCTTATGCGGCTGCTCGGCGAGGCGGGCTCGGTAAGACTCGCGGTTTGCTTCAACCTGTTCGTCGGCGCCACCGCACTGCTCCTCCAGGCGAAATGTGCAGCACAGCCCCTGCCGAACCAAGAGCCGGAGTCTGCAACGCGGCAGGAAACCATCCCATTCTGGACCGGAATGTTCCTCGCCGGCGCTACTGGATCTATCGCGCTGGCCTACGAAATCGTCTGGTACCGCCTGTACGCCTTCGCTTCCGGTGGTGCCGCGGCGTGCTTTGCCAAGCTGCTGGCCTTCTATCTGTTCGGGATTGCCTATGGCTCGTTCGCTGTCCGCGACTTATGCCGCCAAAAATATCGCAACGATCTCCGGCGCACGCTGAGCGCTGGTTCCAGCGTCGTCATGCTGGGAACGATCGCCGCTTTTCTTCTTGGCCCCGCATTGGCCCTTTGGGTCGTCCACCTTCCCTACGATCTAAGCTATGTGTTCATGTTCATCGCGGCGGCGCTGCTGGGTTCTGCATTCCCTCTCCTCTCGCACGCGGCTATCGATCCGGCGCGAAAATCCGGCAAACGCATCAGCTTTCTCTACATGAGCAATATCGTCGGTTCAACCCTGGGAAGCTTTCTCATAGGCTTTGTGGTGCTCGATCATTGGTCCACGCGCGCTGCTTCACTGCTTCTACTTGGCCTGGGCTTCCTAGTCGCTTCCGTGCTTGCGGTCCTTTCCGACCCGAAGGCGCCGAAGGGCATTTTCGTTGCCGGCGGCGTTGTCTGCGTGGCTCTCGCTTTGGGTTCGGGTCCTCTCTTCTCCGGCATATTCGAACGGCTGCTATTCAAATCGGGCTACAACAGCACCATGAAGTTCTCTGACCTGGTGGAGAATCGGAGCGGCGTGATCGCCATTTACCCGTCCACGGTGGAATTCGGTTACCGGCCAAGGTCGTTTACAGCGGCGGTGTCTACGACGGGCAGATCAACACCGGCATCATGCACGATTCAAACATGCTCTATCGAGCATATGCGATCTGTGGAATGCACCCAAAGCCAAAACATGTTCTCATCATCGGCCTGGCTACCGGAGCGTGGGCGCAGGTCATTGCGAACGACCCGGATGTCGAGGAGATCACCGCCGTCGAAATCAATCCCGGCTTCCTGCCGCTGATCCGCAAGTATCCTGAGGTCGAGAGCCTGCTGCGCAACCCCAAGGTGCACATCGTCATTGACGATGGCCGGCGTTGGCTGGTCGGCCATCCGGATCGCCGTTTCGATTTCATCCTCATGAATACCACCTTCAATTGGCGCGCAAATGCCACCAATCTCCTTTCAACGGAGTTCATGGGCCTGCTCCGCGAGCATCTGAATCCCGGCGGGATCGCGTACTACAACACGACGTGGTCCGGAGACGTGCTGGCCACGGGCGCGGCCGCCTTTCCTTACGCGCTCCGCATCAACAGCTTCTTGGCCGTCAGCGATAGCCCGATCACGCTCGACAAGAATCGCTGGAGAACGGCGCTGAGCGACTATCGAATCGACGGACGCCCGGTCTTCGATCTTGCCAATCCGCTGCAGCGGGCGCGGCTTGAGGAGGTCCTGCATCTGGCCGATGAACTGGACGTTCCCAACGGGGATCTCGAATCGCGGGCCAGCCTGCAAAGCCGGTTGAAGGGCGCTCGCCTCATCACCGATGACAATATGGGAACCGAGTGGCGGTGACCGCGCAAGCGCGGCGGACCCTTCGCCCAGTTTTCTTCGCCGAGGGGCCAGGCTAACCGCGGCGCATCTGGCGTTGCCGCAGAGCGCGCGTCTATACTTCCTGCCATGCAAGCCTTCCGGCTCACCCTGCTTCTTGCCGCCTCCGCAATCGCCTCTGCCCAATCGCAACTTCCGGCGTCCCCACCGGCCCCACCCCAGGCGCAGCAGGTCTGGCAGATGCAGGACTCCGGCACGACGGCCGGCCTGCGCGGGATTGATTCGGTGGACGGCACGGTCGCTTGGGCCAGCGGAACCGGCGGAACGGTGTTGCGCACCATCGACGGCGGCGCGCACTGGACAAAGTGCGCCGTTCCCGACGCGGCAAAGGACGGCGCAACCCTCGACTTACGCGGTGTGCAGGCCTGGGATGCGACGACAGCCATCGTGATGGCCTCCGGCCCCGGCGAAAAGAGCCGGCTGTACAAAACTACAGATGGATGCAACACTTGGAGGCTTGTTTTCCGCAATTCCGACAAAGACGGATTCTGGGACGCCGTTTTGATCACGGGTGCGAAGACTGCTCTTATGATTGGCGATCCGATTCCACATCAGGAATTCGACCGATTCAAAATGAAGCAGTTCTTTCACTTCCCGCACTACGGAACCATCGACACGGGAGACACATGGAATCGCCTCGACAAGAACGATCTGTTCGCCACTTCGGACAATAATGGCAAGCCCACCCAATCCATCTTCGCTGCTAGCAATTCCTCACTTTTGGAGATGGCCAGGCATCGGCTAATACTCTTTGCCACAGGCGGGGCAAGAGTCTCCCTCGGTATTTTAGAGACCATTGACCACCCCATTCCATTGCTCTGTAAATCCAGCTGCACGATAACCGGTAGCACCGATGTCCCGCTCAAATCCGGTCCAAATGCGGGTGCTTTCTCCGTTGCGGTCAAAGACGGGGATTCTACGGATCCAAGACTCGTGGTGGTCGGAGGCGACTATACGAACCCCGATAATGGAGACGACACCGCCGCTGTATGCGTGCACGAGCTCAAAGACCCGCCGTTTATGACGTTCTTCAAATGCGAGGCCTCTACCACCCCGCCGCACGGCTTTCGCTCTGCCGTCCGGTGGTCCGAGGCGCTGAAAGCCTGGATCACCGTAGGCACCAACGGCTCGGACATCAGCCGCGACGACGGCAAGACCTGGCAGCCGCTGGACGACGGCAACTGGAACGCTCTCTCGCTGCCCTACGTCGTCGGACCCAATGGCCGCATCGGGCGGCTGAATGAGGCCGCGCTCCCGCCCGCCAAATAAACACGACTGACCATCCTTGCCGCGTTATTGTTTGTCGCGGCAAGGACGTGATTTCCTGCCCCCTGACCCCCGACCCCTGATCTCTCTTCATCCCTAATCCGTAATCCGCGCCGGACTATTACCGATTTATCCCATCCGTCCGCCCGCTTGCGCGGAATTCGCCCCCATGCACGGTAAAATAGAGCCAGCCGGATGACCCAAACCACTCCAACGGTCGCTCCCCAGGCCTCCCGCACAGCCCGGGACTCGGAGTCGCGGGCACAGATTCAGACCCAGACCCGGACCCAGGCCGGCCAAGCCCCGATCATCCAGGTAAACGGCCTCCAAAAGACCTACCAGACCGCCCGCGGCGCCCTTAACCTCTTTGTGGGCCTCAACCTGCAGGTCGAGGCCGGTGAAATGGTGGCCATCGTCGGCCAGTCCGGCGCGGGAAAAAGTACACTTTTGCACATTCTGGGCGCCCTTGATGCCCCCTCCGCGGGAACTGTATACTGCGCCTCAACCGACGTGGCCCATCTCTCCCCGCGCGAGGCCGCGGCCTTTCGCAACAGGGAGATCGGCTACGTCTGGCAGTTCCATTACCTGCTGCCGGAGTTTACGGCGCTGGAAAACGTGGCTATGCCGCTGCTTGCGGGCGGTAAACCCAAGTTCGAGGCGTTTCAGGCGGCGGCCAACTGGCTCCGGGAGGTCGGCTTGGAGGATCGCGCCAGCCACCGGCCCGGCGAACTCTCCGGCGGCGAGCAGCAGCGCGTGGCGCTGGCCCGCGCGCTGGTCAACAATCCCCGGCTGCTCCTGGCCGACGAACCCACCGGCGACCTGGACGAGACCGCCGCCGGCCGCGTATTCGAACTGATTGAACGGCTGCACACGACCCACGGCCTCACCTCGATTTTGGTGACGCACAACCCCGACCTGGCCGCGCGATGTACGAGGGTTTTGCGCCTTGAAAGCGGAAAATTGGCGGGTGGGCGGCTGGCCGCTCCGGCAGCCGCTTCCCAAACGGGATTCAAGGGAAACGTTTGACCAAAAAGCACCCTTTCGGGTGGTTTTTGAGTCTTAATAAGGTAGCAGCTTGGAAACGGATGAGTTCTCATCCCAGCCAGGTTGCCAGGACAGGATGGAAGTCCCTCCGCGGCACATTCGCCGGGGACGATGGAGCGGAAGTCAAGCTCTGGAACCATCCCCAGAGACTGTTTGGAGCGAAAGTTGTATTTTCAAGGGAAGCTCCGGCGGCGTAGGTAAAAGAGAGGTACGCGCCGGCGGGCTGAAGCCGGGATGAACTCGAAACGGCTTCAGCCGATAACCTGCATCAAGGGGGAACACATGTTCGAACGCTATACGGAGAAGGCGCGTCGCGTGATCTTCTTCGCGCGGTATGAGGCCAGCCAGTTCGGCTCGCCCTATATCGAGACCGAGCACCTGCTGCTCGGCCTGCTGCGCGAGGACAAGCCTTTGAGCAACCGATTCCTGCGCTCCCACACCTCGGTGGAGTCGATCCGCAAGCAGATCGAGGCGCACACCACCATCCGCGAAAAGGTTTCCACCTCCGTTGACCTGCCGCTTTCGAACGAGTGCAAGCGCGTGTTGGCCTATGCGGCGGAGGAGGCCGAACGCCTCGGCCACAAGCACATCGGCACCGAACACCTGCTCCTCGGCATCTTGCGCGAGGAGAAGTGCTTCGCCTCGGAGATCCTCCAGGAGCGCGGCCTCAAGCTGGCGCAGATTCGCGACGAACTGGGACGCGTGACCCAGGAGAAGACGCCGCCGCAGCAGCGCCAGCGCGAGTCCAGCCTGCTGGCCGAGTTCAGCCGCGACCTGACCCAGGCCGCCATGGACGGCCTGCTCGATCCCCTCGTTGGCCGCGAGGGCGAACTCGAGCGCGTTATCCAGATTCTCTGCCGCCGCACCAAAAACAATCCCGTCCTCATCGGCGAACCCGGCGTCGGCAAGACCGCCATCGTCGAAGGCCTCGCCCAGCGCATCGCCAACGGTGAAGTACCGAGCTTCCTCGCCGACAAGCGCGTTCTTAGTCTGGATCTTTCCCTCATCGTCGCCGGCACCAAGTACCGCGGCCAGTTCGAGGAGCGCCTCAAAACCATCATGAAAGAGCTGATGGATAGCCAGAACTCCATTGTCTTCATCGACGAGTTGCATACCCTGGTCGGCGCGGGCTCGGCCGAGGGCTCGCTCGACGCGGCCAACATCCTCAAGCCGGCGCTCTCCCGCGGAGAAATCCAGTGCATCGGCTCCACCACCCCGGCCGAGTACCGCAAGTCCATTGAGAAAGACCGCTCCCTCGAGCGCCGCTTCCAGGCCGTCAAAGTCCCTCCGCCCAACGAGGCCGACGCCATCAATATCATTCACGGCATCAAGGACCGCTACGAAAAGTTCCATGCCGTCAGCTACACCGATGCCGCCGTCGAGTTTGCCGTTTCCCACTCCAGCCGCTACATCCCCGATCGCTTTCTGCCCGACAAGGCCATCGACCTCATCGACGAAGCCGGCGCCCGCGTCAAGCTTCGCCAGACCTCGCTGCCCGAGGAGATTACCGAGGTCCAGAAGCGCATCAAGTTCATCGTGCACCGCATGGATTCGGCCATCGCCAACCATGAGTTCGAGAAGGCGCGCTTCTACTCCGACGAGGAGCGCAAAGAGCGCGAAAGCCTGCGCGCCCTGCGCGACAAGTACCACCTCGACGACTCAGCCGCCGGCATCGTCGGCCGCGAGGATATCGAGGATGTCGTCAGCCGCTGGACCGGCGTCCCGGTCAACAGCATCAAGGAAGAAGAGACGCAGAAGCTGCTCCGCGTGGAAGAAGAGCTGCACAAGCGCGTCATCTCCCAGGACAAGGCCATCGGCGCGCTGGCTCGCGCCATCCGCCGTTCCCGCGCCGGCCTCAAGTCGCCCCACCGCCCCATCGGCAGCTTCCTCTTCCTCGGCCCCACCGGCGTCGGCAAAACCGAGATGGCCCGCACCCTGGCCCAGTTCCTCTTCGGCTCCGACAAGGCCCTCATCCGCTTCGACATGTCGGAGTTCATGGAGAAGCATTCCGTCTCCAAGCTCATCGGTTCGCCTCCGGGATACGTGGGCTACGAGGAGGGCGGCCAGCTCACCGAACGCGTCAAGCGCTCGCCCTATTCCGTCGTCCTGCTCGACGAAATAGAGAAGGCACACCCTGATGTCTTCAACATCCTGCTCCAGGTTTTTGAGGACGGCCAGTTGACCGACGGCCTGGGCAACACCATCGACTTCAAGAACGTCATCCTCATCATGACCTCCAACATCGGCGCGCGCCACCTGATGAAGAAGCAGGGCCTTGGCTTCCAGAGCGACCGCGAAGACCTGGTCAACGACAAGGTCGAGGAGCTGGTCAAGCAGGAGGTGAAGAAGACCTTCAACCCCGAGTTCCTCAACCGCCTCGACGAGGTCATCCTCTTCCAGTCGCTCAACGACGCCGACCTGCTCCAGATCGTCGAGCTGATGGTTCAGCAGCTCAACACCAATCTGGCCCAGAAGTCCATCACCATCTCCGTCACCGAGGAAGCAAAGAAGTGGATTCTCGATCAGACCCTGGTCGACCGCAGCTACGGCGCCCGCCCCCTACGCCGCGCACTGCAGCGCTACGTCGAGGACCCCTTGTCAGAAGCCTTGATCGCCGGAACAATCTCCGAGCGCCCGGCCTTCCTTGAGGTCTACCTCGACGCCAACCAGCTCTTCTATCGCCCGGTAAGTACCGACGAAACCGACGAAAAAGCCGCCGGCGTGCTGCTGTTCAGCAACTAGGGCTCAACCCGCCTCAACATCTGGGTGTCCCAGGTCCCATCTGCCGCGGCGGAGGGACCTGGGAATCCACTAAACGCAAGCGCCCCCGGCCAACCCCCGGGGGCGATTTGTTGGCTGAGATTAGGGACCAGGGAATAGAAGTCAAGGTCAGGGATCAGAGATCAGAAACCTGCGGCGGACCTTTGCGCCACTTGAAATGCCAGCTTCCCGGTACGCATCGTCACTGAACCGCTGATGCAACCTTGCAACGATAACAAAGCTTATAGTGAATCGCTCTCACTTGCGACGCCGGCGAACCGGCGCGCTTTGATGTCGCGCATCGGCGGCTGGCCGAAGAGACGGCTGTACTCGCGGTTGAACTGGCTAGCGCTTTCATAGCCAACCTCAAAGGCGGCGCTGGCGGCGTCCAGCCCCGAAGTCATCATGCGCACGCGCGCTGCGTGCAGGCGTAGCCGCTTCTGATATTGCAGAGGACTCATTGCGGTCAGGGAGCGGAAATGATGGTGCAATGTGGAGACGCCCATCTGCGCGACCGAGGCCAGCTCCTGCACGCGCAAGGGCTTGTCGAAATTTGACCTGAGCCAGCCGACGGCCTTGGCCGTCCGGTTGCTCTGCTCGCCCAGGGTGGCGATCGAGCGCAGATGTTTGCCGAGCGGCGAACGCAGTAGGCGGTAGAGGATCTCCCGCTGGATCAGGCTATTGAGGAATTGAATATCCTTGGGTGTGTCAAGAAGATCGAGCAACCGGGAACAGGCCTTCAGCAATTCCACCGGGGTCTTGCCCACCGCCATTCCCCGCACTCCGGAACAAACCTCCGGCATAAGGAACTCATCCTGGCTGAGAATCTCTCGGACCACAGGCATCTCCAGCTTGAGGACCATCGCCAGGTACGGTTCGCTCTTTGAGGCCTTGATGATCTGGCTCTCCACCGGCAGATCGACCGAGGTCAGCAGAAAGGAGGAGCCGTCGCAGAGGTGGGTTGTGCCGCCGACGGTGATTCGCTTCTCTCCCTGCGCAAAGACCACCAGCTCGGGCTCGTAGGTGGTGCAAAAACACTCTGAAGGCGCAGTTCTGCGGGAGAGCCGCAGGCCGGGCACAGCGGTGTCCACCGGACCCTCCGTGTGAATGTGGGCGGCAATCCTGCGCGCCAGCTCGGCCCGCATCGCAATCACGTCCGCCCGCGAGTTTCCGCTTGCAACATGCTGATCCGCTCTCTGCACTCCGTTTTGTTCCTTCCATTTCAGCGTACTGCTGAACCGGCGCTGCCTGCACAATAAAATCATCATGCGACAGAAATAGGCAATCAAAAGGAAGGATCAGGATACCGCTCTGAGAACATCCGGACCTATTCTTTGACTGAGAGAAAGTGTGAATCAAGGCAATTTACTCTGCATCTCAAAGGTTGGACACAATTGCCAGGAGGTGACCCCATGTACAACGCCAGAGCTTATTCCGTTGCCAGCGCAACATCGCCTTTTGTTTCCACCACCATCGTGCGGCGCGATCCCACCGATCAGGACGTGCAGATCGAAATTCTCTTCTGCGGCATCTGCCACTCCGATCTCCACCAGGCCCGCAACGAGTGGAGCGGTCTCATGCCAACCGTTTACCCCTGCGTGCCCGGCCATGAAATCGTCGGCCGCGTCACAAAGGTCGGCTCCGCCGTAACCAAGTTCAAGCCCGGCGACCTTGCCGCGGTCGGTTGCATGGTGGACTCCGACGGCACCTGCCCGGAGTGCAAGGCCGGATTCGAGCAGTTCTGCCACAATATGACCCTCACGTACAACTTCCCCGACAAGCACATCGGGGGCGTCACGTATGGCGGCTACTCCGACAGCATTGTCGTCAACGAGCGCTTCGTGCTCCGCGTACCATCTAACCTCGATCTTGCGGGAACCGCGCCTCTTCTGTGCGCCGGAATCACTACCTACTCGCCGATGCGCCACTGGGGCGTGACCAAAGGCAAGAAGGTTGGTGTCGTCGGTCTCGGCGGACTCGGCCACATGGGCGTCAAATTCGCGCACGCGCTCGGAGCCCACACTGTCGCATTCACCACTTCCGCCAGCAAAAGAGACGACGCCCTTCGCCTCGGCGCGGATGAGGTCGTTCTCTCCCGCAACGCGGACGAGATGGCCCGGCACGCCGGCAGCTTCGATTTCATCCTCGACGCTGTCGCCGCCGAACACGACATCAACGCCTACATCAACCTGCTCCGCCGCGACGGCAATATCACCATGGTGGGCGCGCCGGAAAAGCCGCTGCCCGTCGCCGTCTTCGGCCTCATCTTCGCCCGCCGCAGCTTCTCGGGCTCGTTGATCGGGGGCATCGCAGAGACTCAGGAGATGCTCGATTTCTGCGGCCAGCACAACATCATTTCGGACGTCGAGGTCATCCCCATCCAAACAATCAACGAAGCCTACGAGCGGCTGGTCAGGTCGAATGTGAAATACCGCTTCTCCATCGACATGGCCTCACTCAAATCCGAATAACCACCGAAAGCAACCCCTGAACACGTAAGAAGGAGACACAATGCAAAAGCGCACATTGGGAAAGAGCAACCTGGAAGTTTCGGCCATCGGCCTGGGCTGCATGGGCATGACCTTTTCCTATGCTCCTTTCCCGGAAAAGAAGGATTCGATCGCTCTTCTTCGCGCGGCCGTCGAGCGCGGAGTTACGTTCTTCGACACCGCCGAGGTCTACGGCCCCTTCAACAACGAAGAGCTTGTGGGCGAGGCCCTCGAGCCCTTCCGCGGACAGGTGGTCATCGCCACCAAGTTCGGAATGGACATCAATCCCGACGGAAGCCGCGGCCCGAAGGGCATGGACAGCAGCCCGGCGCGCATCCACATGGTCGCGGAGGCCTCGCTCAAGCGCCTGCGCATCGATGCGATCGATCTTTTCTATCAGCACCGCGTTGATCCCGAGGTGCCGATAGAAGATGTGGCGGGAGCGGTGAAGGATCTGATCCAGCAGGGCAAGGTGAAGCATTTCGGAATGTCCGAGGCCGGCGCAAAGACGATCCGGCGCGCGCACGCCGTGCAGCCTGTCACCGCATTGCAGAGCGAGTACTCGCTCTGGTACCGCGCCCCTGAGGCTGAAGTCATCCCTACCCTCGAGGAGCTCGGCATCGGCTTTGTACCCTTCAGCCCACTGGGCAAAGGCTTTCTGACGGGGAAGATGGACGAGAAGACCCAGTTTGCCTCGTCCGACATCCGCAGCATCATTCCGCGCTTCACGCCGGAAGCCCGGATTGCGAACCAGAAGCTGGTCGATCTGCTCGGCAGGATCGCGGCGCAGAAGAAGGCGACCCCGGCGCAGATTGCGCTGGCCTGGCTGCTGGCCCAGAAGCCGTGGATCGTGCCGATTCCGGGAACGACCAAACTGCACCGGCTGGAGGAAAACATCGGAGCCGCCGCCGTCGAGCTCTTTGCCGAAGACCTGCGCCAGATCGAAACAGCTCTCTCGCAGATCCAGGTGGAAGGCGCGCGCTACCCGGAGGCACTGGAGAAAACGACCGGACGCTGAACGGTAGCATTTAGCTAAGGAGAGCTCAAGCAATGGAGATCAAGCGAAACGGTTCCGTGCCTTCGGGCAAAGGTCCTGCAGAGTACTTCACTGGCACAGTGCGCATCGATCCGCTGATCGACGCGCCTGACCCTGCGCGCGTTGCCGGCGCCAGCGTCACCTTCGAGCCCGGCGCCCGTACCGCCTGGCACACGCATCCGCTCGGTCAGACGCTGATCGTCACCTCTGGTTGCGGCCGCGTGCAACGTTGGGGCGGCCCCATCGAGGAGATCCGGCCGGGAGACGTGATCTGGTTCGCTCCAGGCGAGAAGCACTGGCACGGCGCGGCGCCAGCGACGGCGATGACGCATATAGCCATTCAGGAGAAACTCGATGGCAAAGCCGTCGATTGGATGGAACAGGTGAGCGACGAGCAATATCAGGCATAGTCCTACTGCCTGAATCGCTGCCTGCAGCGGTTCTCCAATTGCTATACTCCGAAACCGCGTCCGCCGAGTGGCTTTTTCCTTTCCGGGGTCCCCACGGACAGGTCTTCGTCCGTGGGGTGGAAGTAAATGCCACCTCGCGCGATGCAAGAAAGGGCGCGTGAATTGTGGACCGCTCGATCATCGCTGATTGAGGCCCATAGCTTGTCTTAGACTATCTTTGTATGCGCCTGTTTGTCGGCATTCCCTTGGCGGCTGCGGTCATTGGCGAGCTTGCGGCGGTCTCGGCGCGGCTCCAATCCACTCAGGGCGGGCTGCGCTGGGCCACGCCCGAATCCTGGCACGTCACCCTGCAATTCCTGGGCAATACCGGCCCGGAGAAATACTCCTGCCTGGTCGCGCGGCTGCGCGAACTGAGTTCCCCGCCGGTTCCCGTGCGGCTTGAGGCGCTGGGCTGCTTCGACCGCGCCGGAATCTTCTTTGCCGGCGTCGGCCTCACTCCCGAGCTGCTCTCGCTTCAGCAGCGTGTCACGGCAGTCACCGCCCTTTGCGGCTTCGTGCCCGAGACGCGTCCCTTCCATCCGCACATCACCCTCGCGCGCAGCAAGGGCCAAGCCCGCGGCCAGTCGCTCCGCGAACTGCAAACCAGGATTCGACACCAACCAGCCTTTACCAGCTTCGTCGCCACGGAATTCCTTCTCTATGAAAGCCTGCTCTCGCCTGTCGGCTCCCGTTACGAGATTCGCGAGCGCTTCCCCCTGCTTTCCAGTCTTTAGAGCGGCTCCACAATTGCTGTACCCCGAAACCACTACCCTCCAGTGGCTCGCCGCGGCGAGCCACCTCGCACGATGAAAAAGGGCACGTGAATTGTGGAACCGCTCCGGTTGTCCAGAGCAGGTGTATATCCCACTCTGGCGGCGCGTCGCCGAAGAGGATGGCGGCAGATCCGGTCTCAGAAGGTGTACCTGAAGCTCATCTGAATCTGCCGCGGGGGCTTATCCTGATGGGCATTCGAGGAGAGAACGGAGCCATAGTTTGCGGTCGGGCAAAGGAGGGTGCCGGTCGACCCGCAGGCAGTCACGTCAAACTGATGATTGGGGTCATCGAAGTTAGGATGGTTCAGTAAGTTGAAAAAGTCGCCGCGAAACTGCACGTGCTGGCTTTCGGGACGAAGCGTAAAGCTCTTGGAGAGGGAGAAATCGAGGTCCGAATAGGGCGGGCCGGTGAGGATGTTGCGCCCCTCGGTGCCATATGCCGGGCCAAAGTTTTCCATGGCGGGCTCGGCGAAGGCGCACTGGTTATACCAGTTCTGCACCGTCCTGATCTGAGACGGCGCCTGGCAGGTTGGGTTTGCGGCCACGGGTCCAGCCTTGTTCGGATCGCCGACAAGGTCCGGGCGCTCCGGATTGCCGAAGGCCGCGGCCGAGGCGGCGGGCGCGCCCGGCAAGACTACGGTAAAGGGCGAGCCTGACTGCGCCGAAAAAATGCCTCCCGCCTGCCAGTCACCCAGCAGCGTTTTACGCCAGAGCGGGCCCTCGGTCTGCGGACGGCTGAAGGGCAGGTCATAGACAACGCTCAGGGAGACGCGCTGCGTGGCGTTGAAGTCGGAGGGGCCGCGGTCGGCACGGAGATTCTGCGAGTTCTGGGGCAGGCCCGAGCCCACGCTTCCGCCGAAGATGGAGGAGATATCGTCGATGGACTTGGACCAGGTATAGGCGCCCAGAAAGGCCAGCCCGCGGCTCACGCGTCTTTCCGAGCGGAACTGCATGGAGTGATAGGAACTGGCGGAGGCCGATTCGACGTAGAGCACCGAGGAGAACTGGCCGTAGGGAGGACCCGTCAAGGGGTTGGACTGGTTCTGATCGATCACGTTCGCCAGGTGGGTGCCCTTGGAACCCACATAGGCCAGGTCGATCATCCAGTTGGGCTGCACCTCATACTGCAGGTCGGCGTTCCACTGCTGCATGTAGCCGTCGCGGAAGTGCGGATCGATCATGTTGCCCTGCACCACGCCGGATTGCAGACCGGTCTGGCTGAGGATGTCCGGAACGGTGCATAGCATGCCGGGACAACTGGGAGTTTGGAAATAGGCGGCCATGGAGTAGAAGGGCGGATTGATGCGAGGAAGAATGTTGACGTTGGAGATGGGGTCGTCATAGAAGATGCCATAGGCAACGCGGACCACCCAGCGCTCCGACTTCATGGGCCGCCAGGCGATTCCAAGCCGCGGGGCAATGTCCCGGCGGGTGGGGTAGTAAGTAGCTGCTGGAATTCCATCGGTCCCTGCCAGGTTGAACTGCGGAGCGAGGGCGCAAGGTTCGGGACAGGGAACGAGGTCGGGAACGCTGAAGTTGTTGTGTGCTTCGACGGGCGGACTGTTGTATTCATAGCGCAGGCCGGCGTTGATCAAAAAGCGCGGGATGACGTGGATGTCGTCCTGCACATAGGCGCTGACGCCATTGCTGTGCAAGTCGTTGAGGGTGCTTCCGCTGACCGCGATAGCGTAGTCGGGAACGGCGGCCACTAACTGAGCGAGCGAGCAGGTGAGCGGGTCATAGGGGGAAGAGCCGTTACAGGGAGGAAGGCTGTAGGCGCCCAGTATGCCGGCCGCCGTCTGCCCCTCGAAGAACCACTCGCCACGGGCCAGGAAGTCGAGGTAGTCGCCGATCTGAACGCGGCGAAAGTCAGCCCCGATCTTGAACTGGTTGATACCAACCGTCCAGGCCACATTATCGGAAAGCTGATAGGTGTTGTCGCGGCGCTCCTGAGGATAGTTGACCGGCTCGCCAATGCCATCGAAGTTGATTACGGAGATGTTGGGAGCGCCCAGGTCCACCGTGTTGGTCAGGATGTCAGGAAAGCCCAGTTGCGATTCGATGTCCTGGCCATAACTCTGCTGCAGCACGGTGGCGCGCATGCGAGTGTAGCCCAGGCGGAACTCATTGACCACGCTGGAGCGAAAGACCCGGGTCCAGTTGATTCCGGCGTTCTGGCCGTGAGTCAGCGTATAGCTGCCATAACCGGGCAGCGATGTGAATGAGTTGACGGGATCGTAGGGATCGAAGAGATTTTCCTCCGCCAGGGAGTAATGGAGCGAGAGCCTGTCGGCGCTGCTGGTCTGGTCGTCCACCTTGGCCGAAATCATATTCTCCGTGTTGCGGATGACCGGAACGGCAAGGTAGGTATTCGAGGTGGAGAGATCCGAGCCGACGTTGGCGGCCGGGTAGAGATTCTCCACGTTCTGGCCGATTTGACAGGAGGGATTGAGGGGACACCCGAAGAGATTCTGCGCCAGGCCCGCGGCCGCCTGCCATTGGCCCACTGAAGGCACGGTAGCTTCCTTGGTTACCGCCTGGCGCAGAAGGAGCTGCTCATCGGAGAGAAAGAAAAAGGTCTTGTCCTTGCGAATGGGCCCACCCAGAGTTCCACCGAACTGATTGCGATCGTAGCGCGGAATGGTGCCGCATGTGCCCGGCGCCGAGCTGGCGGTGCAGTCGGGGAAGTCGAAGTAGTTCTTGGCGTCCATCTCCCGGTTACGGACGAACTCGAATACGCCGCCGTGAAACTCATTGGTGCCGCTTTTCAGGACGACATTGACTTGAGCGCCGCCTGCCCGCCCGAACTCGGCCGAATAATCGCCGGATTGAACCTTGAATTCCTGGATCGCGTCGATGGAAGGAAGAGCGACATACTGGTTCAGGTAGGGATCGTTGTTCTCCACTCCATCCAGCAGGAAGTTGTTGGACTGGTCGCGGGCGCCGTTCACGTTGATGGAGCCGCCCTGGGTCGAGTTCTGGGAGCCTTCCGCCGGCAATTCACTTCCCGGCACCAGCAGCGCGAACGTCAGGAAGTTGCGCTCGTTGAGCGGGAGCTCCTGCACCAGTCGAGTGTCGAGCACCTGTCCCAGGGTGGAGGTATCGGTTTGCACAATGGGAGGCGTGTCGGTGACGGTCACTTCCTCGGTGACGGCTCCCACAACCAGGGCGAAATCGACGCGCACCGTCTGATCCACATCCAGGTTCACGCCGTGGATGACGCTGCGGCGAAATCCCGGGCTCTCAACAGCCACGCGGTAGCGGCCCGGGGGCAGGAGCGCAACCGTGTAATCGCCGTCGCTGTTGCTCTTTGCCTCCCGGCTCGCGTTGGTTCCCTCGTTGTGCACAATGATCCGTGCCTTGGGGATAACGGCGCCGCTGGGATCGGTGATGGTGCCAGTGATGGTTCCGGTAGGACCACTGGCAAAAAGTGGGAGCGTGCAGAAGAAGATGAACAGGAAGGGAAGTTGAGACCAGCGAGCAGCCATAGGGTCCTCCAGACGATTGAGTTTCAAGATAGCCCGCGACTGGTTGACACGATATCGCATAGATTAGACGATGGCCCCGCGACAAATGTCAACTTCCGCAACTGGCAACGCATCAATTTGCACCTGAGCCTAAGCACCGGAACAATGGCCCGCAGAGGGTGAAGAGAGCCTGGTGCCCGCGTGACGGCCGAACTGGAGGTTGGGACCTCGCTTGTTGCCGGCCCATCGCTTGAAGTGAGAACTGTCGTGCAATGCCAACAGCCACACCGGCTCTGGAACATTTCCGGCCAGGCCGCTGGCCGTGTGGCGGGCCTGCCCGCCACGGCACAATACAGTTCAGCGTAACCAAGATTAGAATCAGTGTGTCCAATGAACGGGAACGGTTGCGTTTTTTTCGGATTCACGGATGAGATTCAAGGAGTCATCATGCGCCTGAGTATTTCCAGTCGTTTTGTTCCGGTAATGGTCTTCTCTTGTTGTGTGGCGCCGCTGGTGGCGCAGACGGATTCGGCTCCCGGCGGGCAGAGGCCGGATTATACGTTCAAGACCAATGCGAACGCCGTGGTGGTGGACGTGGTGGTCACCAAAGGCAACGACGAGCCGGTTCCCGCCCTGCACAAGCAGGACTTCCTGGTGCTGGAGGACGGCAAGCCGCAGACCATCGATTTTTTCGAGGAACACACGGCAAAGACTCTGCCGCCGGGCGCCGTTCCCCCGTTGCCGAAGATGCCGCCTGACGTGTATACCAACGTTCCGCCGGTCCCGGAGAGCGATTCGGTGAACGTGCTGTTGCTCGACAGTCTGAACACGGAGCGGCAGGACCAGGTCTATGTTCACAAGCAGATCCTGGAATTCCTTAAGAATATGAAGCCGGGCACGCGGGCGGCGATCTTCACGCTGGGTTCCAAGCTGCGCTTCGTGCAGGGGTTCACTACGGATAGCTCGCTGCTGCTAGCGGCGCTGAACGACAAAAAGAACGGCTTCTTCACGCAGACGAACCCTTCGTTTCGTTCCCGCTCAGACGTTGCGGACGACCAGAGAGACATCGCGATGAGGATAACGATGTTCGGCGGCCATTTCGACCCCGGAATCGCAGCGATCGCGGACTCGCAGCGGGACTTTGCCGAATTTCAATACGGCCAACGGACGATGATGACGCTGGAGGCGCTCAATTACCTGGCCCGCTATCTGGCTGACGTTCCGGGGCGTAAGAATCTGATCTGGTTTGCCAGCTCCTTCCCGGTCATCATCTTTCCCAGCAGCGCGCAGAGCCAGACAATGAGCGAAGCACGGATATACGCAAGCGCGGTGAAGAAGACCGCCGACCTGATGACAGTATCCAGGGTTGCCGTCTACCCGGTGGCCGCCGAGGGCATGATGAACGATCACTGGATGGAGGCCGACAGCGCGGGCTCAGGCCGCGCAAGTGGAAGCCTCATGCGGGAGGTTTCCGGGGAGAATAGCGCCCGGGCAGACGAGATTGAGGCGATGAAGCAACTGGCCGACGATACCGGCGGCAAAGCCTTTTACAACACCAACGACCTGAACGCGGCCATGCAGCGCGCGATCGACGACGGCTCGCACTACTACACGCTGGTCTATTCGCCCACCAACAAGAAGATGGACGGCAAGTATCGACGGATTGAAGTCAAGTTGACCGCAGGCAAATACAAGCTGGCCTACCGGCGCGGCTATAACGCCGACGACACGGCAACGGCGGAGGCCAAGCCGGAGTCCGATCCCCTGAAGCCGCTGCTGAAGTTCGGGCTGCCGGGCGTCACGCAGCTCCTCTACGGAGTGAGGGTGGTTCCGGCCTCGCCGCAGCCGGGGCCTAATGCAGCCAGGGCAGGGAAGAATCCCAAACTTGCCGGTCCGGTGACGCGTTACAACGTGGACTTCATGATTCGCTGGACTGACGTGGCCTTTGTGCAGACCCAGGGCGGTATGCATAGCGGAAAGATCCAATTGGGGTTGATGGCCTACGACCGCGACGGCCACGCGGTGAACTGGGCGGGGGGCGCCCAGGGAATGAACCTGGACCCCGATGTCTACGCCGGAATTCAAAAGTCCGGCATTCCGGCACACATGGAGATCGACCTGCCCAATGCGGATGTCTACCTGGAGACCGGCGTCTACGACTGGGGTACGAGCCAAGCGGGAACGCTGGAGATTCCGATCCACTTCGTCCCCACGACGGCAGCTGCTACTGCTCCACAAACAGCGCCCAGTAAGAACTGATGCCTGCCCGGTGATCTCTTAGTTGTGTTCGCCGGAGCGCTTTCATGCGCCGTTAGCTATGCGCTGGCTGGCAGCCGCCGGGGACAGTTCAAACAAATCGACCTAACCAAGACTGGAATCAGGCCATCCAATGAGTGGGGATGATTGCAGCTCTCCGAGACCGGAGATGAAATCCAAGGAGGGTCGGTTGCGCATTCGAAGTCCAGGAACTTGTTGAAATTCGCTATAACGCGGCGAATTTCAACAAGTTCCTGGAGCCAGTATCATCGGCTGCGCGTCTAACTCAGTAGAAGTGAGCTGCGTTGGGCTGCGGGCGGTGGCGACACCTCGAAAGGGGCTATTCGTATGAAGAAAACGGGAATGGCTATGTGGATGGCAACCGTGGCGCTGCTGATGGCCGCGCCGGCGTTTGCGCAGGAAGACAGTCATGCGGGTCAGGGACAGGCCGTGGTGACGGTTTTCGCCAAGCATACCGAGTTGGCTCCGAACGTTTCCCAGCAGGATGTCAGTCTCAAAGTGAATGGGAAAGAGTCCAGCGTGACAGGCTGGGTGCCGCTGCGGGGCGCGGACGACGGGCTGGAACTGATAGTGCTGATTGACAGTTCGGCACGCAACCTCGGCCGCCAGTTCGACGAGATCAAGCAATTCGTCCAGGGCCTGCACCCGCATACGAAGGTTGGCATCGGGTATATGGAGAATGGACGTGCGGCTCTGGCCGGTCCGCTGTCGGCAGACCACGCGCAGGTGTTGCGCGGGCTTCATCTGCCTGAAGGCGCGAGCGCCAGCCCCTACTTCTGCCTCTCCGACCTGGCCAAACACTGGCCTTCCGGGGAGCGCAGGACACGGCGCGAAGTGGTGCTGGTGACAGACGGCGTGGATCCCTACTACCAGCGCTTCGATCCGGACGACACTTACGTCCAGGCCGCAATCAACGATTCGGTGCGCTCGGGGCTGGTGGTCTACTCGATTTACTGGAACGGCCGGAACGGTGCCGGCCTCTCCCCGAATGAGATAACCGATGGCGGCCAGAGCCTCCTGCTCGAGGTGAGCCAGGCGACTGGAGGCAGGAGCTACTGGAATGGAACAGGCAATCCGGTTTCGTTCCAGCCGTTTTTTCAGGATCTTGCCCGCCGTCTGGAAAATCAGTACAAACTCAGCTTTGCGGCTCAGCTGGACCGCAAGCCCGCTATCGAGTCCATGAAGCTGAAGGTGAGCGGGTTTGCCGCTGATGTCGATGCTCCGCAGCAGGTGTTTGTGGATCGGGCCGGCGCGGGGGCGGAATGAGAGAAATGGAGTAGCAGCGGCAGAGTATGAGCTGCGGAGTTTGGGCAGTATCCCTGCGCCTCGCGCCGTGCTTGGATCGGGAGTTTTTTACGCGCACCAGGTTCGCACTTTCCCAGGTCTTCCGCCGCGGCGGATGAAACTTGGGGCCACCATCCTTTCATTTTGCCATCCAAGTCGGGCGTTCGACGCAAAGCGGCATGCTATCGCGGCCTGCTATTCCGCCCTGCGCAAAGTGCGAGAAGGATGGACGCCGGCATTTCCGCGGCTATAGCGATTCTCCAATTGCTGTTCACCGAAACCACGACCGCAAGGTGGCTCGCCGCGGCGAACCACCTTGCACAGGGTTGGCAAGGGCACGCGAATTGGAGAACGCTCCAATCCACGGGTGGGCCGTCCACCTCTAGAACGTAAAGACCGGTCCAAATTCCACACGCTGGTCCTGCCAGATGCGGGACGGCTTTGCCGCAATGGTCCAGAAGTTGCCCAGCTCGGGGATGGCGCGAGAGCCGTAATGTGTCGGCTCAAGTCCAAAAACGCACCATTGGTTAATCTTGTAGTACAGGGTTGCGCCAATAAACTCGCTCCCGATCATTGGGATACCCAACCCCTGGCCAAGCTGGTTCGGGCCTGCTCCGTCGAGTAACCCAAGCTGCATGGCAGCATCCCTGTGCACAAGCTGGTCTTTGCCAGCGCGCAGGTAGAGTTGCCAGCCCGCGTTGTAGCCCTTCGGATTGGCGTTGAACCAGCGCGAAAGCGGCAGCCCGACCTCAACGAATCCGCCATAATCGCGCACACCATGCTCCGGAGCGACTGCAACATCGGCGGAGGGGCAGATGCCCTTGCCCGGATTGACGTTGCAACCCAGCAGGGCAAAGCCGGAGAGCGTGCCAGCGACGTTATCCAGACCGGTACCCAAGAAGAAGGGCGCCGGAGTTCCGCCGTTTGCGTTGACAAGGGGAATTGGGGATAGGCCGAGTGTGTCGGTATAGTTGGTCGTGAGTTGGCCGCCCAGCTCCTGGCGCATATCGGCGCCTCGATAGGCGCTCAAAACAAAGGTGAACCAACGGGTGGGCAATTGCACCGCAAGCTGGTTGCCATACATGGTGCTGCTGGCGGTATAGCCGTTGGCCAATGGAGTACCGGCGACCAAGGCGGTTGGATATTCGTCACCGATAAGATCTTGGGCTGTATTGGGAACGATGGACGTGCGGCGCCCGTACATTCCGGTCCAGAAGATTTGCGCGGGAGCGACTGCGGGGGCCCTGTCGAGTTGGAACTGGAAAGTCAAACCGGCGTTCAATTCAGGATGGTCCGAGTCGGCGCCTTGGCGCTCGGCCTCGCCGACCTGGCTCAGGAAGCCGGCGGTCGATGAGACCCCGGGGGGACAGTAGACATTTGCCAGAGTGCAAAAGGAGAGCTTCTCCACTTGGCCCGAACTCGGCATCATGATGGCAAACTCAGGCGAGAGCCTGAAATTGCGCGAAGAGCCGCCCAGCTTCTGAACAACCCCGAAACGGAACTGCGGGGAGCGGTTGTAGATGGCGCCGTAGCTGGCGGCGTTCCAGGTCGTATCGAGCATATTGGGCAGGGCCTTGGAGCCGAACAGCGTCCAGTCCTGTCCACCGACGAAGAACGCGCTGGTCCTGTCCGTCGCGCGGTAATCCACTCGCACGTAGGCCAAACGCAAGCGCAGGTTGGGGTTGCGAATGGAGGTGACGTCGGCGTTATCGGACTCATTGAAGTTGCCTTCGAAGTCCGCCTCGATGCGGCCGGTGAGAACCAGCTTTTGAGAAAAGGAAGGCCATTCAAGACTGATTCCGATGCGGCTCTGGCGTGCTTTCATGTGGAACTCGGGGTCGGCATTCGGGCCGGTGTTACTGCCGGGCAGCAACATGAGGCCGGCGGGAATGGGGAAGTCGTCGCCATTGGGCGAACTGCTGTCCTGCTCCGCAGTTCCTTTGATGAAGCCGTAGGGCGTGAACGTCACCTGGCCGGTCTTAAGACCCACTAAACCACCGGATTGGGGAGGGTCCAAGGCCAGCACGCGCACGGGAACAGCCGCCGGAACCACGGACGGCGTGGGGGGCTTCGTTTCCGCAACGGGTTGCGGCGTGGGGGCAACTTGCGGCGCAGGCGCGGGCGCAACGCTCGCAACCGGGGCCGCGGTAGCGGACAAGTCCGCTGCGGTCAATACACCCTTGCGAGTGAGGGCTTCAACCAGGAGTTGAAGCTCGGTTTCGGGGGCCGCGTTGCTCATGGCACTGACCTCGGAAGGCGTGAGCACCCCTTTCTTCAAGAGCGCATCGAGCAACGCCGTCACACTCACAGCGCTTGTGGCCGAGGCTGGCTTTGGAGCCGGACTGGGACTTGAATCCGAGGTTGCCGCAGCGGTCCCAACTTCCGCGCCGGTTGCGCTCGGCGCATTTCCATTTGCTGTTCCGGCATTGTTGTTTTGCGCAACAATGGGCCCGATCGCCATGGCCAGAATGGCCAAAACCGACAGGCACACACTCAGTTTCCGCATGGACGGTCTCACTTTCAGTTTCCAAATTGACATTGATTTCTAGTTCTAGCTTGACACACTTGGGTGCGGAACCAGGCCGGAATCGCCTTCCTTAATTTCATCGCGCTCTCCTCGCTGATCTCCGACATCGCCGGGCAGACCAACCTGTCCAGCCTCGCCTTGAGCCTGCAATCGGTGGTTGGCCAATTCAAGTTCAACAGCCAAAGCGAGCGCCAACTGGCCGCCTTGCAATAACTGGTAGACTTACCGCAGATGATCCTCCCGTTTGTCCGCGAGATTTTCGCGGAGCTGGAGCACTCTCCGGGATTTGAGCGCGTACGAAGGCATCTGAGCCTGGGTGCGGGTCGGAGGCGTGTATCCGGACTGACGGCGACGGCACGGTCGATCTATCTGCCGCTGATGGCGCGCGCGGCCCGCCAGCCGGTGATTGTGGTGGTGGCCGACAACAAAGCTGCCGAGGCGCTGGAACCGCTGTTGCGCGCGGGCTGCGAGCTGACCGGCGCGGTGGACCCTGCGCAGGTGGTGCGGCTGCCGGCCCACGATGTGCTTCCTTTCGAAAATCTTTCTCCTCATCCGGATGTGCAGGAACAGCGGGCGGCGGCGTTGTGGAAGCTGGCCACCGGGGCGGTCGAAATGCTGATTGCGCCGGTGGAGGCGGCGGCGCTGAAGCTCTTCGGCCGCGACTACTACGCAGGGCTGGCGGTGACGCTCAAGCGCGGCGAAGAGGTGGACGTGGAGGTGTTGACCGGGCACTTGGCCAGCGTGGGCTATACGCAGATGGACCTGGTGGAGATGCCGGGGCAGTTTACGCGGCGGGGCGGGATTCTGGACGTGTACTCGCCGGAGGCCGACCGGCCGGTGCGCATCGAGTTCTTCGGCGACGAGATTGAGACGATTCGCAAGTTCGACCCGGAGACGCAGCGCTCGCAGAGTGGGTTGGACGAAGCGCAACTGCTGCCGCTGACGGAGACGCCGGTGACCGAGCGGTTGCTGGCCGCGGTGCATGGGCGGCTGAGCCGGCAGCGTGTGGAAAGCCCAGGCGCGGATGAGGACGAGGAGATGGCTGCCGAGCTGGCCGCTGCGGGCGGGGTGAGCGTCTTTCCGGGGTGGGAGTTTTTCTCCGCGGTGGCTGGGGCGGATAGGTCGCTGCTAACTCTGCTGCCTAAGTGCGCGCTGTTTGTCGAAGAGCCGGCCATGGTGCGCAACCAGATTGATCGCTGGTGGAACAAGGTGGAACAGCGGCATGAGAGGTCGGCGATGGGGTCGCTGATCAGGCCTGAAGACATCTATCTGCGGCCCGAGGCGTTGCAGGCCGCGCTTGACGCGCACGTGGGGCTGGATTTGGATCAACTGGGCGCGGTGGACGTACTCGAGGAGGACCGCACGCTGGGCGAGATCGAACTGAACACGCGGCCGACGCTCAGGTTTCATGGGTCGATTCCGGCGCTGACCGGGCAACTGCAGGCGCTGATGGAGGCCCAGGCGCGGATTGTGCTGGCCGCGCCTCACCAGGGCGACGTGGAGAGGTTGGCCACGGTGCTGCGCGAATACCAGATTCCTTATAGGTTGGGCAGCCGCAATCCGCATCCCGGCGAGACGATGCTGGATGAGTCGAGTTACCTGGCCGGCGACCTGCGCGTGCCGGTGATTGTGCGCACGCCGATAGCCGCGGGAGTTAGTTTTCTTGACTCGAATCTGATTCTGTTCGGGGCCAACGACCTTTCCGACGATGTGGATGTGGCGGCGCGGCCGGAGCCCAGGCGGTCGAAGACGGCGGCGTTTGTCTCCGATTTCCGCGATCTTGCGATCGGCGATTACGTGGTTCACGTGGAGCACGGGATTGCGCAATATCAAGGTCTTAAGGAAATTGCGCAGGACGGGCTCCCGGTGGAGTTCATGATCCTGGAGTTTGCTGAAGCCGCCAAGTTATATGTTCCGCTCACCCGGCTGGATCTGATTCAAAAGTACCGCTCCACGGACGCGGGACCGGCGCCGGTGCTGAACAGGCTCGGCTCGCAGCAGTGGACCAAGACCAAGGCGCGGGTTCGCAAGGCCATGCGGGACATGGCTGGGGAGTTACTGAAGTTATATGCCGAGCGGACCACCGCGCAGGGCACGGCCTTCTCGAAGGACAACGAGTTTCAGCGGGAGTTTGACGACTCGTTCGACTATAGCGAGACGGACGATCAGATCTCGGCGATCCGGGCCATCAAGTACGACATGGAACAGCCGACGCCGATGGACCGGCTGCTGTGCGGCGACGTGGGCTATGGGAAGACGGAAGTGGCGATGCGGGCGGCCTTCAAGGCGGTGCAGGACGGCAAGCAGGTGGCGGTGCTCACGCCGACTACGATTCTGGGCTTTCAGCACTATGAGACATTCAAAAAAAGATTTGCGCAGTTTCCCATCAACGTGGAGATGATCTCGCGGTTCCGCACGGCGAAGGAACAGAAGCTGATTGTGGAGCGCGTGGAGACGGGCAAGGTGGACATCCTGATCGGCACACACCGGCTGCTCTCAAAGGACATCAAGTTCCAAGACCTGGGGCTGCTGGTGGTGGATGAGGAGCAGCGCTTTGGCGTGCGCCACAAGGAGCTGCTGAAGCAGATGCGCAAGGAGATCGACGTGCTGGCCATGAGCGCCACGCCGATTCCGCGGACGCTGCACATGTCGCTGGTGGGGCTGCGGGACATGAGCGTGATCGAGACGCCGCCCAAGGATCGCATGGCCATTCAAACGGTGGTGGCCAAGTTCGACGAGAAGATTGTGCGCTCGGCGGTCGAGGTTGAGCTGGAGCGCGGCGGGCAGGTTTATTTTGTGCACAACCGCGTGGAGTCGATCTATGAGATTGCCGCGAGGATTCAGGAACTTGTGCCCGCGGCGCGCGTGGCCGTGGGTCACGGGCAGATGAGCGAGACGGAGCTGGAGCGCGTGATGCTGGCCTTCATGCGGCATGAGTATGATGTGCTGGTGGCGACCACGATCATCGAGAACGGGTTGGACATTCCGCTGGCCAATACGATTCTCATCAATCGCGCGGACCGGCATGGGCTGGCCGAGTTATACCAGTTGCGCGGGCGCGTGGGCCGGTCGAATCGAAGAGCTTATGCGTATCTGCTGATTCCGCCGGAGAATGAGCTGACGGAGATTGCGCGCAGACGCCTCGCAGCGCTGAAGGAGTTCAGCGACCTGGGCGCGGGATTCAAGATTGCGGCGCTGGACCTGGAGTTGCGCGGCGCCGGGAACATGCTGGGCGGAGAGCAGAGCGGGCACATCGAGGCGGTGGGATTCGAGCTGTACACCTCGATGCTGGAAGCCACGGTGAAGGAGATGAAGGGCGAGACGAGCGAGGAGCGGCCCGCCACGCAGCTCAACCTGGGCATTGCGCTGCGCATCGACGAGAGCTATGTGCCGGAAGAGAATCAGCGGCTGCGGCTCTACAAGAAGATTGCCGGGGCAACGAGCGAGGCGGCGGTGAACGAGGTGCGCGCGGAGCTGGAAGACCGCTTTGGCGCGCCGCCCGACGCGACCGTGTACCTGTTGGAGGTGGCACAGGTGCGTCTGGAGTGCGAGCGGATGGGCATTGCGCAAATCGATCGGCGGCGCGGCGAGCTGCAGATTCGATTTATGGAGAATGCGGCGGTTGATCCGCAGCGCCTGATGCAACTGGTCGAGCGGAACGCCAAGCGCGGTGCGCAGTTCACGCCCCAGGGGCTGTTGAAGTATCCTTTGGCTGCCTCGCGGAGCGACGAAGTTCTGCTCGAAATTCACGAAGTGCTTGCCAGCTTGGCGCCACCTGCGGTGGGGCAGGCGTTGTCTGCGTAGTTTCTTGGTTTCCCACCCTTGCGCCAGAAAGAAAGCGCAAGGATGGGGCACGGGGCTTTTGTGGCTGGTTCAAGAGTAAAGAGAGATGCGATGAACAGGATTGTTGCGCTGTTGGCGATTGGAGCTGGTATGTCTTTGGCGATGAATGCTCATGCCGCGAAGGAAGACTGGAAGCAGCAGTTTGAGAGGGTCTCGGATGAGTACTTCGACCAGGTTTACTTTCACTACGCTCCCACCAATGGGACGCAGGTTGGCTATCACCAGTACGACGCGCAGTTGGAGGATTACTCGCGCAAAAACATAGACGCGGAAATTGCCGCGCTCAAGAGCTTTGAAAAGCGCATTGAGGCGATTCATCCCGACGCTGCCGCGGTCGATCTGGTTCCGCGCAGCGACCGGGAGATTGTTCTGTCCAACATTCGCTCCGAACTGCTGACGCTGGAGACGATTCGGCCGTGGGAAAAGAATGCGGACAACTATTCGAGCACCTGCGCGAATGGGGCGTTTGTGTTGATGGAGCGCAAGTTCGCTTCGCCGGACGAGCGGCTGCGGTCTCTGGTGTCGCGGGAGAAACAGATGCCGGGGCTTTTGGCCATTGCGCGAGTGAACCTGAAGAATCCGCCGCGGATTTTTACGGAGATCGCCATCGAGCAGTTGCCGGGTATTGTGAGCTTTTTTCAGCACGATGTGCCGCTGGCTTTTTCCGATGCGAAAGACCCGGAGTTGAAGGCGGAGTTTGCGCAAACCAATGCGGCCGTGATTGCGGCGTTGAATAGCTATCTCGGCTGGCTGAAGACGGACCTGCTGCCGAAGTCGAGCGGGGACTTCCGCATTGGGGCAGAGGCGTTTTCAAAGAAGCTCCAATACGACGAGATGGTGGATTTGCCGCTGGACAAGCTGCTGGAGATCGGCTGGGCCGATTTGCGCAGGAATCAGGAGCGCTTCAACAAGGTTGCGAAAGAACTTGAGTCGGACAAGACGCCGGCCGCGGTGCTTGAGGAGTTGGGAGAGAATCATCCCGCGCCCGATCATCTGCTGGACAGCTTTCGCGCAACTTTCGACGGGCTGGTGAGCTTCATCCGCACACACCACATTGTTACAATTCCTTCGGATGTGCGGCCGATTGTGGAGGAGACGCCGCCCTTCATGCGCGCGACGACCTTTGCCAGCATGGACACGCCGGGGCCGTTCGAGAGGCGCGCGACAGAGGCTTATTTCAATGTGACGCTGCCCGATCTCAAGATGAAGTCGGAAGAGGTCGAAGGTTACATGCACTCGTTCAACATTGGTACGATCATTTCAACGGCGGTGCATGAGGCTTATCCCGGGCATTACATCCAGTTCCTCTGGTTGCCGCAGGCGCCCAGCCGGGTGCGCAAGCTGCTGGGAGCGAACACCGACATCGAGGGCTGGGCGCACTACACCGAACAGATGATGCTGGATGAAGGTTATGGCCAGCCCGGAGCCGGGGCCAGGGACGAGCGCGAGTCCAAATTTCTTCGACTTGGCCAACTGCAGGACGCGCTGCTCAGGAATGCGCGCTTTATCGTGGGCATCGAGATGCACACCGGCAAGATGAGCTTCGACGAGGCGGTCGCGTTCTTTGAGAAGGAAGGGTACCAGTCGAAGGAGACGGCCACGGTGGAGACCAAGCGCGGGACCGGCGATCCGACTTATCTCTACTACACGCTGGGCAAGCTGGAAATCATGAAGCTGCGCGAAGACTTGAAGATGAAGCAGGGCGCGGCTTTCTCGCTGGAGGAGTTCCACAATAACTTCCTGCGCCAGGGATTTCCGCCCATAAAGATTGTGAGGGAGGCGCTGCTGGGAGACGATTCGCCGGCGCTGTGAGCGGATGGAAAATGGAGAAATGTACGATGGAGGGCAAATACGCAGCGAGCTGGGCAGAATACAAGAGACTTGCGCGATATGAACTTTTTGCGGTGGTTGGGATCGTTTCGATTCCTATACTGCTTCTCCCGGTGCTCTCTTTGCTCAACTTGAGCTGGCCACTTGAACTTGTGGTATTCGTTCTTTTTCTTGCGGTGGCGTATTTTCATTATTGCCGTTATATCTGGTCGTGTCCCCGCTGCGGCGAACCGTTCAATGGGCGCCTGGGCATCGGCGGGATTCGCGAAGAATGTCAGAATTGCGCCCTGCCAAGATGGGCGAATGACGATGAAGGCGATGAGCCTACACTGATCGAGGACGAGACGAGGAAGACGGAATGATCAAACATGTACGGAAGGCGGTCTTTCCCGCGGGCGGGCTGGGAACGCGGTTTTTGCCGGCCACCAAGGTGATTCCCAAGGAGATGCTGGCGCTGGTGGACAAACCCATCATCCAGTACGGGGTGGAAGAAGCGGTTGCGTCGGGGATCGAGCACATTATCATCATCACCGGGCGCGGCAAGGGCGCCATGGAAGACCACTTCGACAATAGCTTTGAGCTGGATGCAACCCTGGAACGGCGTGGCAAGCAGGAGTTACTGGCGGTATCGCGCGGCGTCTCCACGCTGGCGCAGATCAGTTATGTGCGCCAAAAGGAACCACTGGGCCTGGGCCACGCCGTGCTTTGCGCCAAGGAACTGGTGGGCGATGAACCCTTTGCCGTCCTGCTGCCCGACGATGTAATCGATGCCGCTGTTCCTTGCCTCAAGCAGATCATCGATGTGTTCGCCGAAAAGGGCGGTTCGGTGCTGGCGACGCAGACCGTCGAGGGCCCTGGGATCAGCGCGTATGGGGTGCTGGCCGGCGCGCGGGACCCGGTGAATGAGCGGATTTTCAACTGCACCGGAATGGTCGAGAAGCCGAAGTTCGAAGACGCGCCGTCAAAGCAGGCGATTATCGGGCGCTATGTGCTGACGCCGCGGATTTTCGCGTTGCTGGAGCAGACCACCGCTGTGCCCGGAGGCGAGATCCAACTCACCGACGGTATCCGGGCGCTGCTCAAGGAAGAGAAGGTCTATGGCTATACCTTTGAGGGCAAGCGGTTCGATGCCGGCGATAAGTTCGGGATGTTGCAGGCCACGGTCGAGTTTGCGCTCAAGCGCAGCGATCTTGGGCCGCAGTTCCGCGATTATTTGAAGGGGCTAAAGCTGTAGGCAGACTCACGCCTTCCATTTAATATTGCAGCCGATCGAAGGGTGCTGGTTTTTGGGGACGGGCTTGCCTGCAAGGACAAGGCCGATGGCGGCGCGCAGGTCCTGGCCGGTTACGGGAACTCCGTTGCCGGGGCGGCTGGAATCGAACTGGCCGCGATAAACCAGGCGGAAGCCGGTGTCGAAGAGAAAGAAGTCCGGAGTGCAGGCGGCCTTGTAGGCATGAGCCACGGCCTGCGTTTCATCATATAAGTAGGGGAAGACGAAGCCGTAGGTTTCAGCCTGCTGCTTCAGTCCGGCGGGGCTGTCGTCGGGGTGCGTGGTTGCATCGTTGCTGCTGATGGCTACGATAGCGACCGGCTGGCCGTCGTAGTCTGCGCCCAGCTTCGCCAATCCCTTCTCGATGTGCTTCACATAGGGGCAGTGGGCGCAGATGAACATGACCAGTAACCCTTTTTTGCCGCGGAAGTCGTCGCGGCGGACGGTCTTGCCGGTCACTACGTCGGTGAGCGCAAAGTCGGGGGCCGTGGTGCCCAGTTCCAGCATGGTGGATTCGGTAAGTGACATGGGAATATCTCCTCAAAGATGCTGTTAACTAGTTGGGTTCCGCCCTGCTTGAGCGGCGTTCCCTTCCATTCTCGCTAAAACAGCGGCGTCTGTCTTCCCGGCATGGTCAGGCCGAAGTGCTCATAGGCCAGGCGCGTGGCTACGCGGCCACGGGGTGTGCGGTCGAGGAATCCGATCTGGATGAGGAACGGCTCGTAGACTTCTTCCAGGGCGTCTTCCTCCTCGGCCAGGGTTGCGGCCAGCGTGCCCAGGCCGACCGGCCCGCCGTCGTACTTCTGCATGATAGCCAGCAGCAACCGGCGGTCGATCTCGTCGAAGCCGTGGGCGTCCACTTCCAGCATGGTGAGGGCGGCATTGGCCGTGGGGCGGTCGATTGTTCCTGAGCCGCGCACCTGGGCGTAGTCGCGCACGCGGCGCAACAGGCGGTTGGCTATGCGCGGGGTACCGCGCGAGCGCAGGGCGATCTCGGCCGCGCCCTCCTGGTCGATGGGTATCTGCAACACCTCGGCGGAGCGGCAAACGATGACGCGGAGTTCCTCCTGCGAGTAAAACTCCAGGCGCAGCAGAATGCCGAAGCGGGACCTCAAGGGTGAAGAGAGCAGGCCGGGCCGCGTGGTGGCACCGATGAAGGTGAAGGGACGCAGTTCCATGACGTGGGTGCGCGCCGCCGGGCCCTGGCCGATGATGATGTCCAGCTTGTAGTCCTCGAGCGCCATGTAGAGCTTTTCTTCCAGGATCGGCTGCATGCGGTGAATTTCGTCCAGAAAGAGCACCTGGCGCTCGCGCAGGTTGGTCAGGATGGCGGTCAGGTCGCCCTGAATTTGCAGGGCCGGACCGGAGGTTTGCTGGAAGCCGACGTCGAGCTCGTTGGCAATGATGGTGGCCAGAGTGGTTTTGCCCAGGCCGGGAGGGCCGAAAAGGAGGACGTGATCGAGGGCCTCGCCGCGGGATTTGGCGGCTTCCAGAGCGATGGCGAGCTGCTCTTTGGCCTTCGATTGGCCGATGAACTCGCGCAGCCAGCGAGGGCGCAGTTTGAGTTCAAAGCCCTGCTCTTCGTCGGCGCGCGCGGCGCTGACCAGCCGTTCGGGAGTGTTGTCGCGGGCGATGGCCATGCTGAGGAGAGTCTAACGGCTATTGGCCCCAGGGGCAACGTGTGGCTGCCTGGCGCCCGGTGCTCCATCCAAGACGGAATCGACCTCCGCGCCGGTCCCGCCGGGACAGATTTCGGATTGACACGCGAGCCGCCCGGCGATATGCTCATTTAGCATATCTTTCAACCAATTGCGGCAGAATTGCTGGAGCGCTCGGTCATGGGTCGGCTTGAGCGAGTTGGCTGAAAGCGCGAGGAGACCAACGATGTTCAATCGTTTTCGCCTGGGGGCACTGTTGCTCATCTGCCTTGTCGTGCCGTTTTTCGGTTGCGGCAGCGCTACTGAGTTAGATTCGATTACGGTTACGCCTGCGACCGTGAACTTCGGTGGGGTTGGCCTCACTGCGCAGCTTTCGGCCACTGGGACCATCAACCATGGAACTCATCCCGCGACTACTGTGGATGTGACAGACCAGGTGACCTGGAGCACCGGCTCCAAGGATGTGGCAACTGTGAGCGCTGCCGGAGTGGTCACCTCGACTGGCCCAGGCAGCATACAGATCACGGCCAGCATCAATGGGTTCACCGGACTTCTTTCCTCCAGCTCAACCGTTACGGTGACAACCACAAGCCCAACTGGACCCACAAACACGGATGTGACTTCTCTGTCCATCATTCCTAGCGCTCAATCGGTTGCGTCGCCGAATGACACCAGCCAATTCATCGCGATTGGAACGACTGCATCGGGAGCTACGGAAAACCTGACCAGCCAGGTCGTGTGGAGCTCAAGCAGCGCACAAATTGCCACGATTTGTACCGCCGGTTCTCCCGCTCCCTGCACTGCATCTACTGACGGGCTTGCCACGGGGGTGGGTCAGGGCAATGCGACGATTACTGCCCTCTACACGAACGTCGCCGACCAAACCGTGGTGACGGGCACGGCGACCTTCACAGTCACCAGCGGAGGAGGAGTCCAGGCCGTCACCGCGCTGTCCATTGACCCCGCCTCGGAATCGCTGTCAGCTTCGGGCGGGACAGGCCAGTTGATTGCCCTGGCCACGTATGGCGGTTCTGGTCTTATTCAGGATGTGACAAACTCGTCGCAACTAACATGGATTTCCAGCGTTCCAACGTATGCCTCGATCACCTCCGGGCTTCCCTCTGGGAACGGCGTTGTCAAGGGGGTGAGTGCGGGGTCAGTCACCATCACGGCCGAATGGACGAACCCTGCCAGCGGCGGCAGTCCCAGCAACGTGGTGACGGCTACAGCGTCCATCACGGTGACTTCTACTCCCGCGCCGGAGCCTCTGCTTTCACTGACGATTATTCCGACTTCGCTTTCCGTTCTCAATTTGCAGGGGACAGGGCAATTTTTGGCGATTGGAACCTTCTCAAGCGCACCATTTGAACGGGATCTGACCGACTCGGTCACTTGGATTTCTTCCTTTCCCAATATGTTCCCCGTTGACACCAATACAGGGGGGAACACGGGCGCTTCTGCCGGAATTGTCACTGCATACGGGAGTGGAGGCGCCACCATCATTGCTGAAGCAACTTCAAGCGACGGCACGATCCAGACCGCCACAGCTACCTTCAGTTGCCCCCTGGTTCTTCCCAATCCGCCGACGACTCCAGGTTCCTGTTTTCCGGGTTCGGAAGCATCGGAATTGCTGTCGACTGTGACCGTCTATAACGAAGGCTTGAACACCACCAATTGGCTGGTAACGGCTCCTTCCGCCACGGGCACCGTGAACGTAATCCATTGCGGCCCGGGTTGGACCCTTAATGGCGGCACTGGCGGCTCCGTCTGTGTGGCGACCTACCCCATCGGCACCCCCATCACTTTGACTGCAACTCAATCTGCAGGCAGCACGGGCACCTTCGGCGGATGGTCCTCGAACTGCACCCCGAACCCGAACCCTCCAACCGCAGCCGGACCAAACACGTGTACATTGATGCCTACTACCTACAATGAGACCGTGGGAGCCATCTTCAACTAAACCGCATTTCTTGCTGGCAAAGCCGCTCTTCGGGGCGGCTTTCCTGTGTCTGGAGGGAAAAGTTCAGCCTTGTCCAAGAATTCCACACGCCGTTTGCAGACGCGCAGAGATGAAGAGGCGGATTGCGGCAAATGCGGGGACTGACGCTTAGAGCGGAACCAGTGTTACTGTGTCCTGTTGAGTTTTGTGCAGGGTCGCCGCTTCCTCCGCCCCAGCGACGAAGACCTGTCTCTTCACCCCAGCGAACAAAAATCGTTCGCCGGGGACCCCGTGTCGCTGGGGACACCGGCTTGATGGTCGTGTCGACTTGAACGCCGCGCTTCCGGGATACATCCACTCTGGTTCCGCTGTAGACTGGTGAGGTTCCATTGAGCATGATGACCCGCCGGTTCGCAATCCTTCGCCGCTTTCACTTCAATCTGCCGCAGCGCATCGCGGCGGGGCTGCTGGCGATTTTTCTGATCCAGGGGCTGTGGCTCACCGGCCGCCAGACGCTTACCGATCGCGATTACCAATATGCTCGTTGCGGGCGCGAGATGTGGGAGCGGCCGTCGCCGCTGGCCGGCTACTTTACCACCTGCGGCAATATTCACGATGGGATTCTGGCCTACCGGCTGGCGGGGCTGCCGCTGACGCTGAACTTGATGGTGGAGCGAGGGCTGGACCTGTTCCGCAAGCCCGAGGATCGTGTGGTGCAGACCGGAGGAGAGCTTTCCGCGTGGGAGCTGCGCCACCAGCTTACGCACATACTGCTGCTCGAGCGGCTGCCGTTCCTCGGGGCCGGATGCCTGCTGGGCGGCGGCCTGTGGTGGGTCACGCGGCGGCTTTACGGCAACCTGGGCGGCTACACTGCGCTGGCGCTCTACTGCTTTTCTCCCGCGGTGCTGCGGGCCTGCGTGGCGCCCAACGCCGAGGTGCTTGCGGCACTGGGGGTGTACGGCGGCGCGTACACCTGCATGGGCGTGGCCCATGCCATGCAAGGGCCACGGCGCAAATGGCGGCCGCGCATCGTGCTGCTGACAGCGGCCTTTGGACTGGCGGCGGCCTCCCACATTGCCGCGCTGCCGGTGGCGGCGCTGCTCGGCCTGGCGGCCATGCTGTGGGTGGCCGAGGGGCGCAGGAGCCAGGTGCTCCCGGTGGTGCTCATCGCCGTGGCCGGGGCGCTGCTGCTGGTGTTTGCCTGCTACGGGTTTTCGCCGGATGCCTTCAGTTATGTTTTCCGCTCGGCGGCGGGGTTTCTGTGGGTCTCGATCGATCCGGCCCGTCGGTTCTTCTCTACGATGGCGAATGCCGGGATCACGGTGGCCACCGGGGCTGCCGTAGTGCTGTTCCTGGGCCTGCGCAGGTCGCGGTATTTCGGTAATACGGCGCCGTTGCTTTGCGCTTTGGTCTTGATCTTGCTCATCATGACGGGCGCTCCGGGGAGTCCGTGGCTGTGGGCGCTGCCGTTTCTGCTCACGTTTGTGGGCGGGGTCTTCGCCGACGCCTACGAAGGGGCGCGGGGACGGCTGGCGCTGGGCGCCGCCGGAGCCATTGTGCTGCTGCAGGCGGTCTTCTGCGTGCTGAGCCTGCCGGGGCTGCTGTAGCGCGGTTCCCCGATTCACGTGCCCTTGCAAGCCCCGTGCAGGGTGGCTCACCGCGGCCAGGCACTCAGTGGTCGTGGTTCCGGCGTATAGCAATTGGGGAACCGCTGTAGGGGGCGGGAAATCCGGGTTGCGGCTGAGGCTTTTTCTGGTCTGTGACGGTGGAAAAAGGGCCAAAAGGATGGCCGGCAACAGGGCCAAATCCAAGCCCAAAACCCACCGCGCGGCCTGAGCTTTTGGGGGCTTCAGAGTAGGTGTCCTGAAGAAGCCATAAAATCAAGCAAAATAAGGACTTATTTGCATGTTTTTGCCTTGCTGAAACCCTCTTTGAGGAGATAAAATACAAGCATAGCCCGCGGACCCCGGCCCCGCTTTTACCGGATCCTTTCTGCCGCCTTCCGGCGGGCCTAAAACCTTATGGCAGACGATCAAAATCCCCAACTCCCTCTCGAAGGCGGCGTCCCGCCCAACAGCAGCGCGAACCTTATTTCTATCAACATTGAAGAGGAGATGCGCCGCTCCTATCTCGACTACTCGATGTCGGTGATCATCGGGCGCGCGCTGCCGGATGCCCGCGACGGATTGAAGCCCGTGCACCGGCGGGTGCTCTACACGCTCAGCGAGATGGGCCTGGAGTACAACAAGAAATACGCCAAGTGCGCCAAGGTGGTGGGCCAGGCGATGGGCGTCTATCATCCGCATGGCGATTCGGCCATCTACGACACGCTGGTGCGCATGGCGCAGCCGTTTACGTTGCGCTATACGCTGGTGGACGGGCAGGGTAACTTCGGCTCTGTGGATGGCGATCCGCCGGCGGCGATGCGTTACACCGAGTGCCGCCTGGAGCGCCTGGCCGGTGAGTTGTTAGCCGACATCGAGATGGAGACGGTGGACTTCGTGCCCAACTACGACGAGTCCACCTTCGAGCCCACGGTGCTGCCGACGCGCATTCCCAATCTCATCGTGAACGGGTCGAGCGGCATCGCGGTGGGCATGGCCACCAACATCCCGCCGCACAATTTGACTGAAGTAGTGAACGCGGCCATCGCGCTGGTGAAAGACCCCGAGGCAGCGCACAACCGGGAGACGGCGCTGGCCATTGTGTTGAAGCACGTGCAGGGGCCGGACTTCCCCACCGGCGGATTCCTTTACGGCAAGAGCGGGATTCCGCAGGCGTACAAGACGGGGCGCGGCCGCTTCCTCATGCGCGCCAGGACCGCCCTTGAAAACCTGACCAAGGAAAAGCAGGCCATCATCGTCACCGAGATTCCCTACCAGGTCAACAAGTCCAAGCTCATCGAACGCATCGCGGAGCTGGTTAATGACAAGATCATCGACGACATCGGCGACGTGCGCGACGAGAGCGACCGCGACGGCATGAGGATCGTCATCGAGCTCAAGCGCGGCGCGCAGCCGGAGATCGTGCTCAACCAGCTCTACAAGAACACCCAGATGCAGGAGAGTTTCTCGATGATCTTCCTGGCGGTGCTGAACGGGCAGCCGCGGGAATTGGGACTCGATCAGGCCATTCGCTGCTTCATCGATCACCGCATCGACGTCGTGCAGCGCCGCACCGTTTTCCTGCTGCGCAAGGCGCGGGAGCGCGAGCACATTCTGGAAGGCTACAAGATTGCGCTCGACAATCTCGATACGGTCATCCGCATCATCCGCGCTTCGGGTTCGCGCGTCGAGGCTCGCGAGAACCTGTATGCCTGGGGCAAGGGCACGGAGATTGTGGTTACGCTGGGCCGGGAGCGGCTGAAACACGAGGAGCGCGGGCTGACGCTCAGGCAGATCGATGCGATTCTGGAGTTGCAACTGTACCGCCTGACGCAACTTTCGATCGACGAGCTGCTGAACGAACTGAAGCAGAAGCGCGCTGAGATCGCCGAGTACGAGTCGATTCTGGCCAGCGAGAAGAAACTGCGCGCGGTGATCGTGAAGGAACTGGAAGAGGTTCGCGACAAGTACGGCGACGCGCGGCGCACGCTGATCATCGACGAGAGTGCCGAGTTGCAGCTCGAAGACCTGATCGCCGACGAGCAGGTCGCGGTCACTGTGAGCCACCAGGGCTACCTGAAGCGCACGCCCATTTCCATCTATCGCCAGCAGCGGCGCGGCGGCACCGGCCGCATGGGAATGAAGACGCGCGAGGAGGATTTTGTCGCGCAGTTGATCGTGGACTCGACGCACTCGTTTCTGTTGTGCTTCACCAACACCGGCCGCGTCTACTGGCTCAAGGTTTACGAGATTCCCGACGTGGGCGCGGCGGGCAAGGGCAAATCGATCCAGAGCCTGCTCGATTTGCAGCAGGGCGAAAACGTGCGCGCCATTCTGCCCGTGCGCGATCTGGAGGAAGAGGGCAAGTTCATCTTCTTTGCCACGCAGAAGGGAACGGTGAAGAAGACGCCGCTCAAGGACTTCTCGAACGTGATGTCCCGCGGCATCATCGCCATCGGCATCGACACGGACGATGAACTGGTGGCGGCGCGCATCACCGACGGCTCGCAGATCGTCTTCCTGGCCACGCACATGGGCAAGGCCATCCGCTTCGACGAAAACGATGTGCGCTCCATGGGCCGCCCGGCCTACGGCGTGCGCGGCATCGAGCTCGCCAAGCTCGATTATGTGGTCGGCGTGGCCATCACGCCCAAGGAGCACGCGCCGGGCGAGTACCGGATTCTTGTGGTCACTGAAAACGGCTTCGGCAAGCGCACCGATGTGGAGAAGTATCGCCTGCAGATACGCGGCGGCAAGGGCGTCAAGAACATGACCGTCACCCCGCGCATCGGAAAGGTGAACACCATTCAACTGGTCGAGGACACTTCGGAACTGATGGTCATCAGCCAGTTCGGCAAGATCATCCGCATCGACACCAAGACCATCCGCGCTGCCGGCCGCGCCACGCAGGGCGTCCGCCTGCTGACCCTGGAGCCGGAAGACAAGGTGGCCGCCGCGGTCATCATTCCGCCCGATGAGCTGAACGGCAACGGCAACCACGACGAGCCGACGCTGTTGCAGTAAGGA
>DATFYK010000107.1:0-46484 GCA_035315085.1 Occallatibacter sp. | reverse complement strand
AGCGGCGCGGGCAACGAGAGCGCGGCGCAAAATGTCGCTATCATCAAGACACGGTTGCGAATCATCTTCATCTTCCCTCCTCAATGCTGCACGAATTGCGTGCCATGATTAGCTTTGCTGGCCGCATGGCCACCCAGCATGGGTAGCTCTACATGCTTTGTGGCACGGTAAGCTCAACCGCTTGCCCTTTGCGCCAGACGCGGAAGCTCTTGGCCGCGCCGCTGCGTACGAACTGCGTGAAGAACTCGACATCGCCGATCTCCGAGCCGTTCACCTCGACGATGACATCGCCGATCTGCATCTGCATTTCCTCGGCAAGGCCGCCTTTTTCGACGCCGGTCACAACCACGCCTTTAGGCTTGAGCAGCCCCATGGCAATCACATCCGAGTCCGTCACGGCGCGCACCCGAACACCAAGCCGGAAAGCGGGCGGCGGTGCGGGCTGGTTAGTGGCCGGGACCGAAACGACCGACCCCACCGGGTGCCTGGCCGATCCTGCGCTCTGCTGCCGCAACAGTGCTATCTCCGCATCCGGATTGAGGTAGTGCAAATCGACAGTCCTGGAATTGCCTTTGTGAAGAACCTCTACATGGACAATGCCGCCCTCCGGCTTTTCCCGCACGGCTGCATTGAAGAGATCGGTGAAGGCTTGTTCCTCCGTGCAGGGCTTGCCGTTGATGGAGCGGAGGATGTCGCCCTTCTTGATGCCGGCCACATCGGGGGGGCTGTCCCAAACCATATCCTTAACCTGCATCCCGGCCAGCTCGGGATGATTCCTAGTTTCCTTTTCCGGAACCGGTTTCATGGTCATGCCGGGGGAAATGTCCAGGCTATGTCCGCTGGCCACCACCAGAGTTGCCAGCGTATCGATCAGCCCATGAGCGTCTGCCTCTGAGGGAACGCAGATCGCGTTGTTACCGCGGGAAGCTCCGCGGCTGATGGGATTGATGCACCAAATCGCAGGAAAGTCAGAGCCTCTCCCGTTGTGGTAAAGCTCGAAATAGGCAACATCCGCGTAGACGATCGATGCAACTATATCGTCGGTGTGCGAGGTAATGACGGGCGCGACATAACCGCCCCACCAGGACCAGTAATACTGGCTGTCCTGTGTGACGCTGCTCTTGGTGAAGGAGAGATTGACTCCAAGCCGGTTTACGTCAACGCGCTGAAGCGAGTAGCCGGTTGTCAGTTCCTCGTTGGCTGTTACAGGGGCAAAGTGCGGAGAAATGAATTGCAGCCGGTTGGAGGCCTCGTCCACGCTGGTCAGATAATGCGGTTGATACCAGCGTGGGTTATACAGGGCCCACGTCGTGTAATCCCTGGCCAACAGTGGTGCAGGCAACGCCAGGACACCACACACCACTGCCCTCAAAAACATACTGTATCGAGACATGCTCAGTTCCCCTCTCTGAGCGCTGCCTGTCCCCGCGGGGTTTCAATAAGGCTCCACTCATCCTCAAGCACCGCTGAGGGGAAATTGCAGTGCTGCTGGTGGTGAACGAACACGCCCGGCATGGCTCGCCAATCATTCTATTCCTCATGCACTTGAACCGCGAAACCGGCCAAAGCGTCTCCAGGCCCATGGGCGCTCAGAACAATTCCGGAATGGTGTGGAAAGCGATGCGGGTGGGCGCGGCCTTGAAGGCGGTGAGCATGGTGGCCGGGGCCAGCGTGCTCAGGCCGTACTTATTGTTGAGCGCGTCCATGGCCGCCAGCAGGCGCGTACGGCTCTGTGCGCCTTCCTGTCCGTCGAACAGGTTCAGCGAGTGCAGCCGGTCGGGCACCAGGCCGTTCAAATGCACGCCGATGAAGTAGGGGTGCTCGAAGTCCTGGCCGGACGGGCGGGATTCCCATAGACGACGTAGCGCCGCGATGAGCGTCTGATTGTCCTGGCACTCGCAAAGGCGCAGTTCGGCTTTCCATCCCCGCGTAGGAACGCCGTAACTGCTGACTGGCTTTTTCTCCCCGCGCGGAACCGCGAAGCCGATGGCGAGCCCGATACTGCTGGCCCACAAACCGCCAGAGCGCAGGCGCATGGCGGCCTTGTGGAGCAGCTTGTGAGCGACAGCCCAGGCCTGCTCCGGGGTGCGCATATCGGGCGCGAGCACGTGCTGGTGGCTCAGGGACTTCAGATGCTCGGTTTCCGACATGTCGAAGTCTTCGCCCCGGAGCCAGTGCCACAGCCGCTCGCCCCACACCGAGCCCCAAAGCTGGCCAGCTTGCTCGCAGTCGAGCGCCAGAAGGTCGTCCATGGTACGGATGCCGAGTTTGTTCAGGCGCTTCTCCGTGCGGGCGCCGATGCCGGGCAGGTCGCGCAAGGTGAGCTGGCGCAACGCTTCGGGCAGGATGTCCAACGGGAGCGCCACCAGGCCGTCGGGCTTTTCCATGTCGCTGGCGACCTTGGCCAGATAACGGTTGGTGGCCAGGCCCACCGAGCTGCGCAGCATGGAGCCCACGCGCTCCAGGATGCGCGCCTTCACCCGGCGGCCCAGTTCCATGGCGGCCAACAGGGGACGTTCCCGGCCCATCAGTTGGCAGGCCATCTCGTCGATGGAGAGCACGGCCGTCACGGGCAGGCAGCTTTCCACGGCTTCGACAATGCGGTGATGATAATCGACATAGAGTTCGTGACGCGCCTCCACCAGCACCAGGCCGGGGCACATCCGCTTGGCGTCGGCGACCATGGTTCCAGTCTTTACGCCGTGAGCCTTGGCCTCGTAACTGGCGGCAATGCAACAGGTTGTGTCGGCCATCATGGGAACAATGCCCACCGGGCGGCCGCGCAACTCGGGACGGACCTCCTGTTCCACGGAGGCAAAGTAGGAGTTCAGGTCGACGAATAGCCAGTTCAGCGCCGGACCCTGCGCCGGGTCCTGCCCTGAAGCCTGAACAGACCCGGGCTCCGGCTCCTGCGGCGCGCGCACGGCCTCTGGCTCCAGGGTCCGGAGCTGTTCCGGCCACTCCTGCGTAATGGGGGCCGGCACCGGATTGGGACCGGTTGCCATATCGAGACTATTTTCGCCTTTTATTCTCTACAACACAAGTGGTAAACTAGAAAAAATTAGCGATGATACACTTGCTGTGCAGGAATTGTGTCAAACCGAAGTTGGAGAGACTTTGCCGGGATCTTCAATTCACGGCTGAGTTTTGAATTGTTGCTGGATATGGTCGCCGAGCATGAATAGCCTGGTTCAGTGGTTTACGACGAACGTAAACGTCCTCGCCGTCCTGGTTACGGTGGGCGTGACAGTGCTCCTTGTCTGCTGCCTGGAATGCTCGGAGTGCTCCAGCCGCGACGAGGACGACATCTTCCGCCACCACGAACTTTAGCGGGTTGCAAAACAGCTTCTACCACAAATCATCCCAATAGGGTCGCGTCCTCTTCAGGCGCGCGGAGCGTCGTCTCCACTGCTATACGCCATGGGGAGAAATGGTCTACCCTCTGCTATCTCGTCGGCTGGCGCTTCCTCGACAGCCTCTGCCGGCTCAATGGCTTTCGTTGTCTCGATAATTTCTTGAGTTTCGACGGCCCCTACCTGCTCGACCGCTTCCCCCTGCACCACGGCCTCTGCTATCTCGACCGGTTGCGCTTCCTCGACGGCCTCTGCCTGCTCAATGGCTTTCGCTGTCTCGATAGTTTCTTGAGCTTCTGCGGCCTCAACCTGCTCGACTGCTTCCGCCTGCACACTAACCTCTGCTATCTCGACGGCTTCTGCATCCGCGACAGCTTCTGCTTCCGCGACGGCTTCTGCTGTCTCGCTGACCGTCTTCGCCTTGACCCCGGCCGCTTTAGCTCTTCTCTTCTCGGCGGCTTTCTTCTTCGCCGACTTGGCGGCAGCCGCCTCAGCCTCAAGAAACGCCGCCCACCGCAACTCCGGCACATGCGGCGCCTTCCTGGCCTTGGCAATAGCCAGGTCCGCCACTTCTCTCACGATCCAGTCGAAGTTAGCCTGCCCCACGGAGTGCAGATCGGCGTCCGGCGCCGGGTTCATGAAGTCGATGGCGTAGGGAACGCCATTCTCAACCGCAAACTCCACCGTGTTCAGGTCGTAACCCAGGGCGCGACAGAGCTTGAGGGCGTCCTGCTCGATACGCTTGAGCAGCATCTTTTTGTAGCGCCGCCGCTTCTGAATATACCGCTCCGCGTGCGGCCTGCGCGGGTCGTAGGGCATGATGCGGACCTTCTTCTGCCCCACCACGTAGCAGCGAAAATACTCGGTGAAATCCACGGCTTTCTGGTACATCATGCAAAGATCGCGGGATTGGTCGTAGGCACGAAAGAACTCCTCGCGATTGTGCACATGGTGCACGTCGCGCCAGCCGCCGCCGTCCACGGGCTTCAGGAAGCCGTGCTCGCCCACATAGGCAAACATCGCGTCCCAATCCAGCGGAAATTCCAGGTTGCGCATCGACCTGTCCGTAGTCCCCTGCGGGTGCAGCTTGTGGGGCAGGATCACGGTCGCCGGCACGGCCACGCCCAGCTTCGCGGCCAGCGCGCAATTGAAGAACTTGTCGTCCGCCGACCACCAGAAGGGATTGTTGATAATCGCCGTTCCGTTGATTGCCGCGTGCTTGAGATAGGCGCGATAGAAGGGAATGTCGTGGGAGATGCGGTCCACGATCACCGCGTAGCGAGGGGTCTTGTCCAGATACACAGCGCCGGTTTCAACAAACTCGGCGCGTATGCCGTCAAGATTCCGGGCATTGATGTGTTCCACCAGTGCGCCGGGGAAGCTGTTCTCCGTGCCGAACAGGATGCCGATCTTTTTCATGCCGCCTAACCTCCCGTGGATCGAGCGGCCTGCACACGGAGTGCGCCGCCGCGTGGTTGCATCCATATAGTGTACGGCAGATTCTTGTCGAGCCCTCAGGCGGGAGTGGTCCTCGAGTTTCCCGGGCCTTGCCGTCCTGCACTCGCTACAACCCTCGCGGCCTCCGCGCGGGTGGTTCTTTTTTGCAGTATGAATCAGGGCTCACTGCCCCCAATCCGCGTGCGCTATAATTATCAACCGCAAGCGCAAAGCTGGATCACACGGCCCTGCGAATGTTAGTAAGCAAGAATTCGCTGTGCGGGGGCAAGTATGAAATACCGGGTCTTGACAGTCAACAGGGAGTTCGGCAGCGGCGGAGGACGAATCGCGCAAACCATTGCCGGGTGGCTGGGCTGGAAGTTGCTGGACCGCGATATCATCGACGCCATCGCCTATGCGGCGCACGTGGATTCCAAGGTGGTGCGCCAGTACGATGAGCACGTGGATTCCTGGCTGCGGCGCATCAACCAGCAGGCTATGCGCTCGGCCGCCCTGGCCGCCGGCCTCGAACTCGGCGAGAACTCCGTCTTCGATGCCGAGGAGATGGTGAAGATCTCGCGGAAGATCATCGAAGAGGCCCATGCCGAGGGCAACTGCGTCATCGTGGGCCGGGGCTCACAGTGCGTCCTGCAGCACAAACCCGACGTGTACCACGTCTTTGTGTACGCTCCGTACAAAGAGCGGATATTGCGCCTGTGCAATCGTCTGGAGAAGGGCGCTAACGTAGAGCAACGCATCCGCACCGTCGATGAAGAGCGCGCCAAGTACCTGCAACAGTATTTCGGCAAGAACTGGTGCAATCCTCACCTCTACGACCTGATGATCTCCTCCAGCGAGGACGAGGACACGACGGCGCGCACCATTCTCTGCGCGATGGGCGCACAGCCATAAAGGCCGCCTTACCTAGCCACCTTCACGTCCCAGTCGAAGCTGAGCCCCGCGATCAGGTCGTCCAGCTTGCCGACCGCGGCTTGTTTCTGCAGCTCCAGGCCGGCGGTCTGCTTGCGCGTGGCCTGCAACAGGTCCTCGGCGCGGTTCAACTCGTCAACAAAGCGCTTGGCCGCGTCGTTGCCCTTGAGCGCGGTCAGGTTCTGGCGGTCGCGGGCCTCGTCGGCCGCTGCGGTCTCTTCGGTTTGCTTCGATTCGCCGATGCGGCGATCCAGATCGGCCAGCGCGGTCTGCGCATCGATCACCGGTTTCAGCTTATCGAGGGCGTCGGGCACGCGCTTGACCAGGTCGAGAAGATACTCGGTCTGGTCCTGGTCCGAACTCAGGTCAACGCTGGTGTGTTCCGGACCGCGTTCGCGCACCTCCAACTTTTCCGTCGCGTGTCCGGCCACAGGCAGCCGGAAGCGGTAGAGATTGGGCGTGCTTTCGGTCGCCTTGAGGCCTTCGTCCAGCGACCAGCCGTCGTTGCGGCGCGGATGCTCGATCAGAACCGACCGCTGGACATCCGCGGAGTTGACGATCGAATAGGTGATCGAGGCGACGTCCATGTACGTTTCAACCACGGAGCCCTTGCGGATTTGAAGATGATGCAGTTTCCTCTGGGAGTCCCGGTCCGTCACCTTGATGCGAACCGCCTGGTCGGCGGCATACGAGAGCAGGCGCTTCTCGCCGGGATGAATCGGATCGAGCAGCCCCTCGCCGGCAAACTCGCCGCTTTCGAATATGGAGAAGCTCCCCGAGTCCAGGGTCAGCTTGGACTTGTTTTCCAGCCACACCGCGCGTAGCGGCGTGGGATCCTTCTCGCTCCACAGCGTCACATGCTCGGCGGGAAGCTCCTGCTGCAGGATGGGCACCATCGCCGACTCGTTCTTGTGGATGGTGACCGGCTGGGTCAGCGCGTACTCAAAGAAATCGTCGAAGGCATTGGTGGAGACGTCGCCCTCTTTGATCGCGTCGGAAGCGCGGTAGACGCCGCCGGCAGCGCCGCTGCTGATGCCATGCCGAGGCGCCGCCAAAGCCGCGAAGTTCCGGTTCTTGCGCCCAATCTCCGAAATCTGCTCGCCCGAAATGAGGGTAGAAACCACGTTTGAGTCCGCTTGCACTGTCAGAGCATCCGCTTCGACGGTGACCGTTTGCGATTCGGAACCGACGTTGAGTTTGGCGTCCTGTCTTGCAAATGAACCTGCTCCAAGACGAACACCGCTAATTACAAGCGGGTTGAAACCGCGTGCCGAAACGCGCAGATTGTAGAGACCGGGCGGTAGCGAGGTGAAATCGTATAGCCCCGTCGGACCAGTTCGCTTGTTCGAAACGGCGCCAGTCGCGGTTGAAGTTGCAGTCACGCTTGCATCTGGGATTACCGCTCCGGTTCCATCGGTCACAATGCCGGTGATCTCTCCAGACCCCAACGGCCCATTTTTCATTTCCCCTGCTTCATGCGTCTGGGGCGAGGTCTGGGCTCCGGTGGAGATGGGAATCTCCGGCCGCCGCGTATAAATAGGCTGCGAGAGCGGCTGGATGAAGCTCTGCGGCGCGCCCGCCACCAACGAAAGCTGCACGTTGTCCCAGTCCGCGCCCACCGTGTTATCCACCACCGCCCAGCCCTGAACGATGGCGTTTCCGCTGGGCACACGCGGGAAGACCATCCGGTAGGTGGACTTCCAGACCGGAACCTCGCTGATATAGCTCACGCGCAGCTCGCGCTGGCCTACCCCAAGCGCGTCCAGAGTGAGATGGCGCAGGCCGGTCGAGTGCGTCGTCGAAAGCAATTCAAGATAGCGGTCGAGCTGGCCCTGGAGGTTCGCGTCGAGCGGGCGTACGCTCAGGGCCGGAGTCAGTTCGATCACCCGCACCGCGCCCGAGGAGGCAATGATCGAAAGATAGAACTTTTCGATGGTTGTATCGGTATCGCCACCGGGAATCTTTTCACTGCGCGACTCGATGGCCATCAGACGGCCCGTAATCGTCCCTCCAGGCCCTCCCGTTACCTCAACCCGCTGCCCCCGCAAGGCCTGGAAAAGCTCGGTCGATGTGGGATCGTCGGTCATGCCCAGCGAGAGGGTCTTGAGCTGCTCGGCCAGCGGCGTGGTGGAGTTGTAGTTGACCCCGGCGATGCGCCCGCCGCCCTCGTCCAGCACGGTGAGCGACTGCAGCACGTCGTTCAACTGCGGCGAAGTGAAGTCGATGGCCACGTGCTGGTTGCCGCTGACCGTCCCGGCATGCTCAAAGTAGCCCACGCCGTTCTTGTAGAGCACCACCTTGCGTACTGGAAGATCCTTGACCACCTGCGGTGGGGCCATCTGCGCCTGCGGCGGCACCTGCGGTGCGGCCAACTTAGGCTTGGCTGCGGACCCGGCCGGAGACTGCGCGGCCAGGGTCAGTGTGAAGGCAACAAGACAGAAGACGGCTAGAATACGGCGCATCGGGGCCTCCTTGGACCAACATAGGGATGCTACTCTCTTTGACCCCGCACGCCGCAAAATGGTTCCCGCGTATCTCTAAAATCCCTTGACTCATTTACCAGCCCATGCCGCTCATACCCCGGAAAGCCCCGAGGCCAGCCTCTGCAACTGCCCCAGGTGATTCAGGTCGTGCCCGGCCATGGTCTCCACGAGGTTCAGAAACGTCATCGTGCCCCGCTCGGGGTGGGTGACCGGCCTGGCGGCCGCTGCTGGCAGAGCCCCGCGGATCAGCAGCAGATTCCACCCGCGCAGCGCTGAAAACACGTTCAGCGCCTGGCTGGCTGAGACGCCAGGATACGTCGCGGCCCACTTTTCCTGGTCGAAGGGCTGAATGACCGGCGCATCCTCGGCCAGCGTCTGGCGCAGGCGAAAGCCAAGGACCATTTCGCAGTCGGCCAGGTGGCACACAATCTCCGCCGCGCTCCATTTGCCTGGCGCTGGCGAGGTTAAAACTTTTTCCGGGCCGGCCGCTTCAATCAGCCGGCCAATCTCCGCGGGGGTCGCGGCAAGGATGGTTTCCAGCGGCCGTCCGTCCAGAAAGCGTTCGTAGGGGTTGAGGGTACTCATGGGCCAATCTCCTTATGGTTTTCAATTTCCGGTTCTTCGCAGAAACCCATCGAATGTGTCTTCCGGTTGAGGCGCTTGGCAAGCGCCCGCGCGCCGATACAGGCAAACCCCATTCCAACAAGCGCTCCTCTTGAAACTGGCGGGCGTCTCGGGTGTTGCATAGGGTGCGATTAATGCGTTAAAAGCCGGAGCCTCTTTCACCAGGCCGGCGCTGTCCATGACAGGAACGATTGGAACATTGCGATGGAGGTGGGTGTATCCGGTGATGTCCCACCAGTTGACCGCATAAAAGCCAACGCCGCAGAGCGTCGAATCCCGGCTGAGTTGATCCAGGGCGAGCTGCGCGCCCGGAACTTTCCACCAGCCGGGCAGCATTGAAGCGATGAACGCCGATGAAAGAGCGAAGAAAAGCAAACCCGCGGCGACAACAGGTTTCGAGCATTCCACCAGCTTCGGTCTGGTTCTTATCAGCGCGACAAATTCCACGAAGCCGATGGAGGCCAGGGTAATTGCCAGAGGGAGGACCGGGTAAATAAACCGAACCTCCTTGTGACTAAGCAGGGAGTGCGAACCGAGAATAATGAGCAAAACCGCGGCCAGGAATGGACTGCGCAGCGCGCCCTGCACGATGAAAAGAACAGCGGGACCGAGCATGACCAAAAGCACGAGCAGATACCAGTGCCAGGGCTGGGTCCCATACTGCTGGCTCCGGCCTGCCAAGACATTGACCTGAAAGTTGCGAATGAAGGATTGCCAGGGATAAGACCAGGTAATCTTGTCCACCAGCCCGAACGCCAGAACCGGCAGCGAGAGCCCCGCAACCACGGCGGGAATTCTCTGGCGCCAGCGGGGGTAACAAAAATAGATGGCGGCAAAGGCGACAGCGGGGATCAGTTGTATCCGCAGGGATGCCGCGATGCCGCAGAGAATCCCCGCGAAAAACAGCCGCTTCCTCTCGTTGCTCCCATCTCCGTACACGCCCAGATACAGGCCCGGAAGCAAGACGTGGGTGGCCACCACTTCAGTCAGCGCCTTGGGCGCAAAGTAGACCAGCCCCAAATAAACGGAGCAAGCTCCCGCCGCAATGATCGCCGCCTCCATCCCGCTAACGCGCTTGGCCCAGGCAAAGCCAAACCACACTGTTGACAAGGAGGCAAGCGATAAGACGACGATAATTCCGTAGGTGTAGCCGGTGGAGCCGGAGCCCATCCAGCCGGTGGCGCGCATCACGCCGGCCAGAAATGCGGGCAACACCCAGGAACGAATTCCCTCCCTCCATTCCCATGTGGTTACGCCGTAGCCATAAACCAGCCGATGCGCGGGTTCCAGAGTTTGAAAGATTTCGTCGGGATGAAAAACATTAGGAAAATGGATCGCCAAGCCGACGCGAAGTCCCAGTGCAATCGCCAGCAAGGCAAGCCATGCGGCAATTCTTTTGAGGCGCGCTCCCTGGGATGGACAACTCGATTTCATGGCTTCAGACTGTTCCCTGCTCTCTTACAAATACTCCCGCACCATCCGCTCCCACGTAGGCCAATCGTGGGAGTTACAGGACTCCCAGACAAAGAGCTTATGGGGAATGCCCTTGGAACTCAAGATCCGGTCGAGATTCTGATTCTGGCCCAGGCACTGATCGTCCCAGCCCGTGGCCAGCACATAACTGTTGCGAGCGTAGCGATCCAGAAACCATGGGTCGCCCAGGTTGGGCAGATAGTCCGCCGGCAGGTTGAAGTAGCAGTCCTGGTCGTAGTAGCCCTGAAGAAAGTTCTTCAGGTCGAATGTCCCCGACATGGACAAAAAGCCGGTAAATACGTCGGGATGGCGCAGCGCGATGTTGACCGCGTGATAGCCGCCAAAGCTGCAGCCGAGCGAAACCAGGTGCGGATCTTGATTTTTGAGCCGGACCAGGGGCACGACCTCGCTGAACAGGTAATCCTCATACAGCATGTGGCGGGCGATGCGCCGGCGCGGGGCCACGCGCTTGTTGTACCAACTCTCCATGTCCACCGAGTCCACGCAGTACAGCTGCGCCTGGCCGGCATCGATCTTGCCGGAGAGAGCGGCGATCATGCCGCGGTCTTCAAACTCATAAAAGCGTCCGCCGGAGGTGGGGAAGACCACGACCGGCAAACCAGCGTGGCCGAAGACGAGCAGTTCCATCTCTCTGCCCAGGCGGCTGGATTGCCACTTGTGATACTCGCGAACCATCATTGAGCGCTCCGGGGCGGAATTGCGCCCAACTCCGAGACCGTCGCAGCTTGGAGTCCGGCTGCCGGAAAAAGCCATCAAGGACCTGCGGTTCGAAGCGGGCGATTGAAGAACTGCCGATTTCTTGATACTGTAACAGCCTGGGCTGGAATTTTTACGCGCTTCCCCCGGCAACAAACGATCAACGGCAAGAGATTCGCAGAAATTGAATTTGGAAAGCCAACCGCCGGGATCGAGAGTCGACCGGGCTGGGCGGGTCTTCGCTCGGAGGGCTGGTCACCCTCACCGGCATCTGAAGGCCAACGGTTGGCGCCCCGGCGAATTAAATAGCCAGCGGTGTTATCCTTTTTCTGAAAATGCGAGCCGTTCTCCGGAAAGTGTCTCGGTGCGAGCAGCGCCGGCTAACTCATAAGATTCATCACCTGACGTGAAAGGACGCAAGAGCCATGGCCCATTCTGTCCAGTCACAAAGGACGACCGCGTTCAACAGTCTTTTTCAGGGATATGAAGGCCCTCCTTTTGCCGTCCGCCTGTGGGATGGATGGCGTTGGTCCTCAGGGGAGAACCAGGAGCCTGCCTGCACCTTCGTCCTGGAGAAGCCGGAGGTTCTGGGGTCGTTCATCGCCGAACCTACCGAAATCACGCTGGGAGAGGCATTCATCCACGGCGATCTGGACGTGGAAGGGGACCTCTTTTCCGCCTTCTCCATTGCGAAATACCTCTTCAAGCGCCCCCGCAGCCTGCGTCAACAGATGGCAGGCAAGCTCGCCGCCACGTTCTACGGCTTGGGGCAGTGGTTCAAGCACGGGGCGCTCAATTCGCCGCAAAGAGACCGCGCCTCAATTGCCTACCATTACGATCAGCCGGTGGGGTTTTATGAGCCGTGGCTGGGCAAATCCTTCGCATATTCTTGCGCCTACTTCCGGACCCCGGAAGACCCTCTCGACGTTGCCCAGGAGCAGAAGCTGGAACTGATCTGCCAAAAGCTGCGACTGCAACCCTTTGAACGATTCCTCGACATCGGGTGTGGATGGGGAAGCCTCATTCTGCATGCTGCCGGCAGGCACCACGCACAGGCGCAGGGCATCACCCTGAGCCGAGAACAGGCAGAGACGGCAAAGCGCCGCATCGAAGAGGCCGGGCTGGGGCGCTGTTGCGCCGTCGAGTTGCGCGACTATCGCCAACTGAGAACCGCCCCTCAGCCGTTCGACAAAATTGCCAGCATCGGGATGTTCGAGCACGTAGGCTTGAAGAACCTTCCCCAGTACTTCGGGATCGCCTACCAACTCCTGCGTCCTGGCGGCTTTTTTCTCAATCATGGCATCGCGCATTCTTCCGCTTCTCCCCTCCGGCAGGAGTCCTTCATTGGCAGGTACGTCTTTCCCGGCGGTAAGCTCGTCACCCTTTCCCAGGCTCTCAGCGCGGCGGAAGCCCAGGGTTTCGAGGTGCGCGATGTTGAAAACCTAAGAGAACACTATGATCTCACCCTGCAGCGCTGGGTAGAGGGCCTGCGGCGAAACGCCGACGCGCTCCTCCAACACGTATCGAAGGTAACCTACCGCATCTGGCTGTTGTATATGGCCGGCTCAGCCGCCGCCTTCCGCAGGGGAGAGATCGGCGTCTATCAGGTTTTGCTCAGCCGCCCCGACCGGGGCAGCAGCCGGCTTCCTCTGACGCGCGAGGACTGGTACGCCGCAAACGCCTCAACCGAAAGGGTTGAAGCGTAGCAACCGGGCGGGTTCTTGCTGGGCGGGCCAAAGCGGCGCGCTTCCCATTTGCCTCAAACGCCCACTTTCGGCGATACTTAGGTGTTGAGTCTTGTGTGGCCGGGCGCACACGCTTGGCCGTTTATTTGGACCTGCGTGCCTCAGGAACGCCGCCGCCGGCTGGAAATACCCCTAAAGACCGCAACAGAGCACAGGAATCTGAAAGGAACCGTATCGCCGTGGTGATGATTCGTTTGGCGCGTTTTGGCGCCCCCAAGCAGCCCTACTACCGCATCGTGGTCATCGAGAAGGACCGCGCCCGCAATGGCCGTTCCATCGAGGTCGTCGGCACCTACAACCCCCGCACCAACCCGGCCACGGTGGACCTGAAGCGTGAGCGCATCAACTACTGGCGCAGCGTGGGCGCACAGCTCTCCCCCATCGTCGAGAAGCTGCTGATCAAAAATCCGGCGCCGGCCCCACTCGCCGATCCGGCCGAGGCCCCTGCCGAAGCCTGATCCCGTTTGTTCCTCCCCCTCACCGTGAGCGCGGGCATCCCAGCCTCCGCTCACACCATTGCTGACGGCGACGGGTGTCTGCTGATACTATTCAGCGCACCGATTCAAGTCGCTAATTCCGGGGTCGCTAATTCTTGGGACCCATTCGGTCAGGGGCACGAGCATGACCCAACACGATATGGTCGCAGTAGGGGAACTGGTCCGCGAGATTGCCCAGGCTTTGGTGGATGAGCCGGCAGCCGTGGAAGTGGAATCCGTGGAGCGCGACGAAAACACGGTTCTCAAGCTCCGGGTAGCGCCCGAGGACGTGGGCAAGGTCATCGGCAAGCAGGGGCGCACGGCCCGCTCGGTGCGCACCATTCTGGGCGCCGTCAGCATGAAGCTGCATCATCGCTACACGCTCGACATCCTGGAAGAGGACGACTGAGTCCGGCGTGGCCGAAACCCTGTCTGGCCGCCGCTCAAGCGTCCGGCATGACCCGGAGGCCGGAATGAGCGCGCTGGAACAAGCTGGACAACCTGAAAAAGCGGCCCAATGGGTCTGGCTGGCCCGCATTCGACGTCCACAGGGTCGCAAAGGCGAGGTCTTCGCCGAGATTCTCACCGATTTCCCTGAAAAATTTTCCGAACGTAGGTATCTGTGGCTGCTTCAGGAGATCGCTCCGGCTGCTTCCCCGCGTGAAGTCGAACTCCTTGCCCACTGGCCCCACAAGGGCGGCATCGTCCTTCACTTTTACGGCGTCGATTCCATCTCCGCCGCTGAAGCCCTTAAAGGTCTCATCGTCGCCATTCCCCGTACCGAACGGGCCCCGCTCACCGACGATGAAGTCTACATCGGCGACCTGATCGGCTGCACGCTGGTCGATGTGGCCGGAGCGGCTCCGGTGACCGTTGGCGAGATCGAGAATGTGGACCGGACGGCGGGGCCTGTGGCGCTGCTGGTGGTGAATGGCGCGGCAGGCGAGGTGCTTGTGCCCTTCGCCAAAAGCTACCTGCGCAAGATCGACCTGGCGGCAAGGCGCGTGGAGATGGCGCTGCCCGAAGGGCTGACGGACTTGAACGCGCCGGGAAAGGCTTGATTCTCGGCCCAGTCCTCTATTGGAACGCCAGTGGCTTCCACGCCCCGTCCTGCTTCAAAGCCAGTTGAATCGGCCGGGGCGGGCCTGTGGGCGGGACGGTGACCTCAATCCACAGCTCCTGGCCAGGTTTGAGCGGGGTGGGGTCCACCGCGTGCTCGGCAATGTAGAAGTCCACCGGCTCGACGATGCGCAGGGCATCGCAGGACGATCCCGGCAGGGCTGATACATTCACGCCCTTGGAGGTGAGGTCGGCCTCCGGAATGCGAATCGCTTCCAGCTTGTTGCCTTCCACCTTGAGCTTGGCGCGGAATTGAACGGAAGACTCCCTGGTAACGGAGAATCCGCTTGGCCGGGTCGTACCGTCGATGTTGCGCGGGAAGATGGCGTGCAGGGCGGAGGGCAGCGTGCTCTGGCAGCCGTCCACGATCAATTGCACGCTCAGGTACCGTCCCCGCATCACCAGTTCCGGATCGTAGGCCACGGTGCGCGTCCACACCCGCGGGCAAGTCCAGCGCTGGTAGAGATACTTGGCGGCGATCGAAGAGACGATCGCCAACTGAATCACGAGCAGAGCGATGGATGTCTTGGCCAGCTTCATTTGGCCTCCTGCGTTGAAAGATCTTTGGATTCCATCCCGGCCAAAAGTCCACGCCGCGTCTTTTCCAGAACCCATCCCCCAGCCAGGAAGAGAATGCCGAGGCCGATCAACCCCAGCGAGCGGCCCATTTTGTCGAAGATGTCGCTGAAGTAGAACCAGCCCACGGTAATGGCAAACCCCACAATGCCCAGGTTCACCAGCGCCTTCGAGGCCAGCCGCACGCCCCACCAGATGATAAAAACGGCGAAGGCGGCGACCAGCGCGTGGGCGGCGATATTCGGCTCATTACGCTGGATGTGGGTGTGATACATTCCCGGGCCGAAATAATCCACGCTCCGTTGGCACCAGGGCAGCGCAATCGAGAAGACAATCGCGACAGCCACGGGAACCACGCTCTTGCGGAATTTGAAGACCGCGAATAGAAGCGGCAACACGGCAATATCCACCCAGCCCCATGTTCTGGTTCCGAGCGACAGAAAGGTCTGGTTCCCCCACGAACTCCAGCCATCCAGCATACCGACAATTCCCACGACCGAGGCAATGGCCCCGACAGCAAAGAGAATCCCCTGGACAATCTTGCGTTTGGAGCCGAGGAAAAATGTGAGGTAGAGAACCGCCCAAACAACCAGAAACCGGCCCTGATATACGATTTCGCCGACATGGCCCTCAGCGGCAAACGAAAGCTCCGACAGAATCCAGGCCGGGAAGAGCAGCAGCGTAAGCGTCTGTTGGGCCTCGTCCTGGAGCAGAATCCAACCGGCGAGGGCCGCGATGGCCCACAGCAGCACCGCCGCCGGCCAGTGTTCCTGGATGTTGAAGATCTGCCCCACCAGCGCAATGGCCGCCCCGGTGGAAACGGTTCCCACGGCGTGCAGGGCGGTGGAGAGCCCGCGAAAGCGGTTGCGCGCCCAGCCTCCGCCGAGGTGGAAGACGCTGACCATGGCCAGCACCACGGCAAAGCGCGCGCCGGGGCCCATCTCGTCCCAATGGGCGGAGACAAACAGCACCACGCCGCAGGCCAGCAGAATAGCTCCCAGGATCAGCGCCACCATGCCCTGCCAGCGCAATCCGGCGGGGCGCTTTTGTTCCAGTTCGTAGGCGCGGATGCGGCCGGCAGCCTCCGCATCTAGGACGCCGGCCGATTGCCAGCGGGTTAGCAGCGGTTCAAAGTCAGTCATAGCAGTTGGCAAACATTAAAGCACAATCCCGCGGCAGCGCGCCGCGGAAGCTGCGGAGGGCCGGCCGCGCGGCTAGAAGAGAGCGCGCGGAAGCCGGAGAGTCCACTGCATGGATCGATAGACACCGGCCAGCACGCAGAGTAGAATTCCCGCATCATGCGCCCAATACTCGTGATTCTTGGCCTGCTTGCCGTGGCTGCTCTGCCCCCCGCTTTTGTCGCCCAGGATAAGCCTTCTGAATACGCCACGCTTCTCGCCTCGCTGAAGGCGGGCAAAACGGATATCGACTACACACGCCTACGCATCAGCTACATGGACTCGCCCGAATCCAAGGCAGCCAAGGATGTCTCCGAGTCCGAGAAGGCCATGACCGAAGCGCTGAACAAGAAGGACTATCTGCGGCTCTCAAACAAGCCGAGGCCGTGCTCGATAGCGAGTACGTGAATATTGATGCGCACTATGTGGCCCTGGTGGCGAACCGTGAGATGGGCGCGACGGACAAGTCGGAGTTTCATCGGACCGTCTTTGGCAAATTGATCGACTCGATTCTCAATTCGGGCGACGGCAAGTCGCCAGAGAAGGCCTGGGTGGTGATCACCGTCCACGAAGAATATGTGATCCTGAACGTTCTAGGCTTCATGCGTTTTCCCATGCAACAGAGCTTGATGCATAAGGACGGCCACTCCTACGACGTGATGAAAGCGAAGAAAGCCGAAGATGGAACGGAGCAGACCTTCTACTTCAACGTGGATATTCCGTTCAAGCACTACGGCATCTGAGGGAATCGCGCGGGCTCCGGCCGGGCGCTCGCGGCGGAGACTTTGCCACCGCCGTATGATCGAAACGTATGCGGTTTGAGATTGTCACCATCTTTCCGGGCTTCTTTGCCGGCATCTTCGAGAATGGAATCCTGCGGCGGGCGCTGGCCGAGGGGCTGGTGGAGGTGGGCATCCACGATCTGCGCGCCTTTACCCACGACCGTCACCGCACCGTGGACGACCGTCCCTTTGGCGGCGGCGAGGGAATGGTGCTCAAGCCCGAGCCCCTGGCCGAGGCGCTGGCCTCACTGGGCATCGAGCCGAAAGCTCAGCGCGCGCAGGCGCGGTCTGCCCCAGCGCAGGTGATTCTGCTTTCGGCGCAGGGGCGTCCGTTCACCCAGGCGCTGGCCCGCGAGCTGGCCACCCTCGACCGCGTTGTGCTGCTCTGCGGGCGCTATGAGGGCGTGGACGAGCGCATCAACCAGCTCTACTGCGACCTGGAGCTATCGATCGGCGACTACGTGCTCAGCGGGGGCGAACTGGCCGCCGCGGTGGTGATGGATGCGGCCATGCGCCTCATTCCCGGCGTCTTAGGCAATGATGCCTCGGGCGAATTCGAGAGCTTTGGCGTGGCCGACACCGAAATCACAACGGACCTGGAAGGCGTGCCCCGATCACAGCACGGCTCCGGCGGCCTGCTCGACTACCCCCACTACACGCGGCCCGCGGAGTTTGGCGGTCTGCGCGCGCCGGAGGTGCTCCTGAATGGCGACCACCAGCAGATTCGCCGCTGGCGCCGTGAGCAGCAGTTGCGCAAGACACTGGCTAACCGGCCGGATCTGCTGGAGCGGGCCGCCCTGAGCCAAGAGGACTTGAAGCTGCTGGAATCAATCCGGCAGGAAAACAGCTAGAGTATTTTGACGGATAATCCAAGGTTCCGGGACAGACCCCGCCGCGCCATCGTTCCGAGGAGTTCCGCGAATTCCTCGACCTCTTGTATCCGCCCGCCGGTCATCGATTCCTTATTCGATGTGGGATTCGCCGGCCTTCCAGCCGTGGTTCACGCCCATGTACCATTTGGGCATGGCGTTGGTTGAGGTCAACTCGGTCTGGAAGAGCTATCCGAGACGGGTGGGGCTGCGGACGGAAGTGCAGACCGTCGTGGAGGATGTGTCGCTCTCCGTCGAGAGCGGAGAAACGCTGGGACTGGTGGGCGAATCGGGCTCGGGCAAGACCACGCTGGCGCGGATGATTCTGGGACTAGTGGCGCCAAGCCAGGGCAATGTGCGCGTGGACGGCATCGACGTGGCGCAGGCTTCACGGGAACAGTTGCACCGCCTGCGGCGGCAGATGCAGTCTGTCTTCCAGGACCCTTACGCCGCACTTAATCCGCGCATGAACGTGTTGCAGATCGTGACCGAGCCGCTGGTAATCCATCAACACGAGGCTGGGATCAAGACGGATCGCGCCAGCTTGCGCGCCAAGGCCGTCGAGTTGTTGGGCGAGGTGGGGCTGGACGAGCCTGCGCTGGGGCGGCATCCACACGAGTTCTCCGGCGGGCAGCGGCAGCGCATCAACATTGCCCGCGCACTGGCGCTAAGGCCGAATCTGCTGATTCTGGATGAGCCGGTTTCGTCGCTGGATGTGAGCGTGGGAGCGCAGATTGTGAACCTGCTGCGGCGTTTGCAGCGCGAGCACGGGCTGACCTACCTGTTCATCTCACACTCCATGCCGCTGGTGCGCTACTTGAGCACGCGGATTGCGGTGATGGAGCGCGGGCGGCTGGTGGAGACCGGCGAGGCCGTGGCGCTGTGCGCCAATCCCAGGGAGGAGTACACCCGCCAACTGATCGCGGCCACGCCGGAACTGCCCGCCACGGCGGACAGGCCTGCCGGCGCGGCCTGATCGATCCGAGGACGGTGCGCGCTTCGAGGTTCGTGGTGCCCCACCCTTTCCGCGGAGAAGCTGCGGAAAGGATGGGGCACGGGCTGGCTAGAGGCTACTTGGGTTGCGGCGGGGCCGGCGTTGCGGGAGATGTCGGCGCTGCCGGAGCCGTTGGCTGCGCTGGGGTTGCGGGAGCCGCTGGCGCCGCCGGAGCCGCTGGCGTTGCCGGAGCTGCAGGCGCTCCAGGCTGAGCCGGGGCTGGCGGCGCTCCCGGAGTTCCGGGCCTCGGCGGCATGGGCCGTCCGCCGGGCATCATGCCGGGATGCGCTTGCTGTGCGGGCATATCGGTCACGTCCACAAGTTCCACGTCGAAGATCAGGTCGGATTTCGAGGGAATTCCTGGATGGCCAGGACCACGCTCTGGAATGTTGCGCGTTCCGTAGCCCATTTGCCAGGGGATAAACAGGCGCCGCTTGCCGCCGACCTTCATGCCGGCAAAGCCCTGGTCAAAGCCCGGAATCGCGCCACCCATGCCCTGAGCAAATGGCATGGGCTGCGGATCGCCCAGTTTGGGTTTGCCGTCGTCGCCCAGCACCGGCTTGCCGTCCTTGTCCTTTAGAGGCTGTCCGGGGTGGTCATAGGAAGAGTCGAACTTGACGCCGTCCGCGGCCCGGTAGCCAGTGTAGTGGACCTTGTACAACTTGTTCGGCTCGGCCACGGCGCCGGCGCCGATCTTGATCTCCTGGTAGCGCAGAGCAACGGTGAAGACCGGCTTCTGAATTCCCTTGTACTGAGGAATTCCGGCGGGCGCCTTGATGAACGCCGCGATTGTCGGGGACGTTGCAACTGTTGCTGTCGTTGCCGGGGCAGCGGGTTTCGAGGCAGTGGCGGGGGCAGCCGGCTTGGCGGCAGGGGCAGCGGGGGCAGCCGGCGTAACGGGGGTTTGGGCGCTTGCGGCCACGGTGCAAGCCGCCAACAACAGAATCATAGACGTGTATTTCATGGCGTATTTCAGCTCCCAAAGGTTCTTGACGGGAGTGTATCAGGTACTCCGGCAGTTGAGCACCCCGCCAACAGCCCTGCCAGCAGTGCGGTTCGGGGAGCCAGGTGTTCGATCTCGATCGATTCATGGCTGGCGTGCGCGCCCTCGCCTATGGCGCCCATGCCGTCGAGTGTGGGAATGCCGAGCGCCGCAGTGAAGTTGCCGTCGGAGGCGCCGCCGGTGGAGGCTTCGCCGAGCGCGAAGCCCAGTTCCGCAGCCAGCTCCCTGGCCTGGCGGTAGAGCCGGACGGTGGAGCGGGAGCGCGCCATGGGCGGCCGGTTGATTTGGCCGGCGACGGCTAGAGTGCAGCTTTTGTCTACCGGCTTGAGCGCGGCGAATTTGCGCTCGATGCTCTCCCCGTCGGCCTTGCGGGCAATGCGCACGTCCACCTCTGCCCAGGCCGCAGCGGGAATCACATTGCTTTTGGTCCCACCGCCGATCACGCCCACGTTGACCGTCAGGCCGCGCTTGAGATCGGTCCAGCCGCTCACCGTCTCCACCACGCGCGCCAACTCGCGAATTGCATTCGCCCCCTTTTCGAAGTCCACCCCTGCGTGGGCCGCCACTCCGGTCACGTTGATGCGCCAGTTGCCGGTTCCCTTGCGCGCGGTTTTGTAAGCCAGCCCCTGCGCCGGTTCCAGCACATAAACGGCGGCGCACCCGGCCGCCAGCCGCTCGGTGATGGGCCGCGAGACCGGACTGCCCACCTCCTCGTCGCCGGTCAGCAGCAGCACGATCTCCCGATTGAGCAAACCGGCCTCAGAGAGCATCTCGATGGCGGTAAAGGCCATGGCCACGCCGGCCTTCATATCCAGTGCGCCGGGCCCCCACAGCCGGCCTTGGCCCAGGCGGCAGGGCATGGTTTCGAGCGTGCCAAGCGGCCAGACCGTATCCAGATGGCCGAGCAGGAGGGTCGGCTTCACTGCTTTGGTTTTGGGCCCGAAGCGTGCCTCGAGCACATCGCCAAATCCAAGCTGGCAGTGCAATTTCACGCGGCCGCCCAAGCCCTTGGCGTGCGCGGCAGCCAGCGCTATGCAGGCATCCACGGCTGCCTTGTTGTCCGAAGGCGACTCGACACGCACCAGTTGCCGGATGAGGTCGAGCAGTGCAGGCTGCTTGCGCCGGGCTCCGGCCAGCAGGGCGCGCATGGGGATGGGGGGATTTGGGGCGGTGGGCATCCGTGAACCTTTCAGGGGATCATTGCAGCGACGAATCCAGAGACTCTCTGATTCTACGACGATGAAAAGTACGCTTTCACCCCCGATATCTGACCGTGGAGGTGGTTGGGGAAGCGCAGAGTGTGGCTAAAATGCCACAGGACAGGTCTGTTAATTTACGTCTACTCTAACGATTGCGCCCGGTTTTCACAGTTGGAGAGCGAATGTTGGCTAGTCCGGCCCACCTTGAACAGACCATTGCCGCGCCCCTGGAGTTTACGGGGATAGGGCTCCACTCCGGCGCGCCGGTGACCATGCGCCTGCTGCCCGCTCCGGCAGGATCGGGCATCGTCTTCCGCCGCACAGACCTGGACAATTTTGAGATTCCCGCCATCGGCCGCTACGTGGCCAAGGTCAGCTACGCCACCAGTTTGATGCGCCAAGGCGTGCTGATTTCCACCACGGAACACCTGCTCTCCGCGCTCATCGGCATGGGCGTGGACAACATGATCGTGGAACTGGACAACTTGGAACTGCCCATCCTGGACGGCAGCGCCCTGCCCTACGTCGAGGCATTCCTGAGCGCGGGCATCCGCAGCCAACGCCGCCGCCGCGAGACCGTTCGCGTGCTGCGCCCCGTAGAGGTGCGCGAGGGAGAGAAATTTATCGGCGTCTATCCCGGTTCCGGCTACAGCATCGAATACGCCATCGACTTTCCCGCGCCCGTGGGCCAGCAGAAAACCTGTGTGGACCTGGCAGCCGAGACCTACGGCGCTGACATTGCCCCGGCACGCACCTTTGGCTATAAGGCCGACGAGCGACGGCTGCGCGATATGGGCCTGATTCGCGGCGCCGGGCCGGAGAACGCCATCATCCTGGACGCCGAGGGACCGGTGAACGGCCCGCTGCGCTTTCCCGACGAGTATGTGCGGCACAAGGTGCTGGACCTGATTGGCGATCTGGCGCTGGCCGGGCGGCGCATCGAGGGCCACGTGGTGGCCGAGCGCGCCGGCCATGCCATGCATACCGCCCTGGTTTCGCGGTTGCTCAAGGACCGCTCAGCCTGGGAGCTGGCCCACGTGCCGGTGGAGACGGTACCCGCCGAGGAAACTGTCCCGGAATCGCTGTCCGGCGACTCTCTTTCCAGTCCTGCCTTGGTGGGCGTCTGAAGCCTGCAAGCTGTTTTTTTTTGCGGAACTGGATTCCTACGCAAACAGAATGCACATCGGGGTGGCTGCCGCGAAGCTTTTGCCCTCATCGGCCAGCGCCCCGGTCTCGGGATGACGCGCAAAGACGCTGATCAGATTCGAGTCCTGGTTGGCCACCAGCATCCAACGCTCGGTGGGATCGAGCACAAAGTTGCGCGGAATCTTGCCGCCGCAGTTGGAGCGGGCGATCGGCGTCAGGCTCCCGCTCTTCGGATCGGCGCGGAAACCATAGAGAAAATCCTTGTCGCGATTGGCGAAATAAACGAACTTTCCATCCTTCGAGATCACCGTGTCGCAGGCACGCGTGGGACCGTGATAGCCCTCCGGCAGCAGCTCGATACGCGTAACAAAGGTCAAGCCGCCGTCTGCCTTGTTCCAGGCCAGCACGTCCACCGTCGAATCCAGTTCGTTGACGGAGTAAGCGGTGTGGCCATTGGGATGAAAGTGCAGCGTGCGCGGACCGGCGCCGGGCCTGGCCTGGTAAGCGCCGCCGGGCGTGAGCATAGCTGTGGCCGCGTTCAGGCTGTAGATGTGGATGCAGTCGCCGCCCAGGTCGTTGATGTAGGCAAAGCGATTGTCGGGCGAGAAGGAGGCAAAGTGGGCGTGCGCGCTCTGCTGGCGATCGGCGTTGGGGCCGTGAGCGGTGTAGTGTTCGGACCAGACGATGGGGCTCAGCTTGCCGCCGGTGATAAGAAAGCTGGCCGCGCTGCCGCCATTGTAGTCGGCGGAGAGCAGCACGCGGCCGGTGCGGTCCAAGGCCACGTGGCAGGTGCCCTTGCTGGCCGAGTTCTGAACGGAAAGCGGATGTAGTTCGCCGTTCACAACGCTGAAACTGGCAACAGCGCCGTTCGGCTTGCCGTTGAACGAATCAACCCCTAAGGCGGCATAAAGAAACTCCCGGCCGGGTGAGAAGGTGATCCAATCCACGTTGGCGAGCCTGGCGGCGACCCCGGCCTGCGTCAGCTCGGCGGTTGCCGGGTCCCAGTCGTAGGCCAGGATGCCGTCCGGCGTATCAGAGCCGATGAAAACCCGCTGGCGGCGGGATGCGGCGAAGCTGAGGCCGCGGCCACCGGCAGCGGCAAGAGTGGCGGCGGAAGCGGCGAGCAGGAATTTACGGCGAGAGAGGTTTGCCATGGCAGAAGCAATTGTCGCCGATGGGGCGGGGAGCGCGCCAGTCAAGCGAATGTGGCTGCACACTTGCACGGGGCGGCAATCACACGCCGCAACCGGTCAGTCTTCTACACTTCGGTCCTCTACACTGGAACCGGAGAGTGTAGTCGAGGGAGCGTCTTGTCGCATTTCATCAGCTTTGTGCGGATTCCGGCGCTGGCCGTCCGCCAGTATATCCACCCGTTGCCGCCGATGGGGGTCCTGGACGAAGACCGGCTGCGGTTGCGCGTCTGGCCCAACGACATCGACCTCAACCTGCACATGAACAACGCCCGCTATCTCAGCATCATGGACTACGCGCGCACCCACCTGCTGGCGCGCACGCGGCTGCTGGAGCACATCGTCCGCTTGCGCTGGCAGCCGCTGGTGGGCGCGGTATGGATCACTTACCGGCGGTCTCTCCCGCTGTTCTCGGGCTTCTGGCTCAGCTCGCGGATGGTCTGCTGGGATGAGCGCTGGTTCTACATTGAGCAGACCTTTACCGGGAGCGAGGGGTTGGCCGCGGTGGGCTGGGTGAAGGGAATGCTACGCGATGCCCGAGGCAGCGTGGAGCCGCAAGCAGTAATTGAAGGCGTCACGCCCGGCGTGGCCAGCCCGCCCATGCCGGAAGCCATCGCCACATGGAACGAGCTGACCCGCGAAAAGCTTGCAGGCGGGTAGTTGCCGGTCCGCCTGACTTCTCGCCCGCCTCACCGCCCCAGGGTAAAAATCACATTCACCGTGGTTTCCACTTCAACCGGCTGGCCGTCGAGCAGGTAGGGCCTGTAGAGCCATGTTTTCACAGCGTCCAGCGCGGCCTGTTGCAGCATGGGCGGACCGCTCGCCACGCGCAGATTCTCGATGGTCCCTGCTTTGGAGATGGTGGCCTGCAAGACAACTGTCCCTTCGATGCGCGCCGCGATGGCGATGGGTGGATACCTGGGCACGGTCTTCTGGATCAGCAGCCCCTCCTCAACCGCGGATGAGACGCGCACCTTGATCTCCGGACGAATGACGGGCGTCGCGGTCTTGCCGGGAAAGATGGACCCCGGCCCGGCCGGGCCTTCGGAATCCCCGCCTATTCTGGCAACATCGATGGGTGGAAGTGACTCCGGCTTGTCGACCATAACGATATATTTGGGAATCCGCGGCGGCGCGAAGATCTGTTCGTTCATCATCTCGCGATTGACCTGGACCGCGTGAACGGGTTCTTGCCGGAGCGGTTGCTGTTGGGCTTGCGGCGCAGGCGCTTGCATCAGGAAGGCGATGGCCTGATGGGGCAGCGCCTCAGGATAGATGAGTGGAATCAGGATCAACGCCAGCAGAATGGAGCCGTTGAAGATGAAGGCCGCGATCATCCAGCCGCGGCTGCGGGTGCGGATTCTGCCCGAGGATTCAAACGTGGAGTCTTCAAACATGGCCTGCCTCCCTGGAGTTCAAGAATCAGCCGCGCCGGCAGGGAGTCAGGAGGCTTTTTCGAGACGCAGGCGGCCTGTCCGCTCTGCGCGCGATGCTGGCGCGGGGAGCAGGGCTCAAGGCACTCCGTTCATCCCCATCGGAACCACTGTACTTGTGTAGACACCGGGCAGGAGGAAACTGTTCCCGGACACGGCCAGGGCAGGTTCGATGCGGCACATTCCAGGAAGATGGCCAACGAGCATGGGTCAAGAAAAACGGGGCGTCCGCCGCGGCGGACGCCCCAATTCACGGTTGCTTGCCAGCTGTTACTCCGGCAGCGTCAACTTGCCCTTTACTTTGAAGGTCCGCGTTAAAACTTGCGCGCCGGTATGCGGCTGTCCGCCGCCTATCGAGATAGCGTATTCGCCTTCAGCGACAATGGGTTCTCCGGCTTCAGTCACCATGCTCAGGTCGCGGGGGCTGAGCTCGAACCGCAGTTTTTGCGAGGCACCGGCCTCCAGGTGGACACGCTGGAAGCCCCGCAATGCCCGCAGCGGAACGCCCGGAACCTCCGGGAATTCAAGATAGAGCTGGGCCACTTCGTCGCCTGCACGGCGGCCGGTATTGGTAACAGTCACATCAACAACCACCGGGCTGCCCGCCGGCACCGTGATGGTGGGAACGGTCAATCCGCTGTATGAGAATGTGGTGTAACTCAGGCCATACCCGAAGGGATAAAGCGGCGTTCCTTCAAAATAGCGGTAGGTGCGGCCCTTCATCGCGTAATCCTCGAAGGGCGGCAACTGGCTCACATCCTTGTAGAAGGTTACCGGCAGCCGGGCCCCGGGGTTGTTGCGGCCTGAAAGCGTCTCCGCGACGGCCGATCCGCCCTCTTCGCCCGGATACCAGGCTTCGAGGATGGCGTTGGCGTGGTCCTTGGCCCAGTTCACGCCCAGGGCGCTGCCGTTGATGAGCACCACCACCAGGGGTTTGCGGGCAGCGGCCACGGCTTCAAGCAGATCCTGCTCGGGCTTGGGCAGGTCGATACTGGTGCGGTCGCCGCCCTTGAAACCCACCTCGTTGACCTGCATCTCCTCGCCTTCGAGCTCACTGGTAATGCCCACCACAGCTATCACCACATCGGCGTCCTTAGCGGCGGCAACGGCCTCCGGCCTGGGCGTGAGGTCGACCTTGGACCAGACCAGGCGAGCCACCATTGAGGACCCTTCGGGCGGTACGTAATCGACCTGCAACTGTGCCGGCTTGCCGGCCTCCAGGTGGACGCGGCCGAGTCTCGTTTCCACGGCGTGGCCGCCCCAGGCGAAGGTGACATTCTTGCCGTCGAGCTGGACGCGGAAAAATCCGCCGGCTTGGAGGCCGAGGTTGTACTCGCCCGTCTCCTGCGGGGTGAGAGTTCCCTCCCAGCGAACAATGAGCGGATTGATCCCGGCTACCTCAACCGGAAGCGTGGCGGACGAGAGGTCGATGCCCTGCTCGACGCGCGTGACCAGCGGCGCGGGGCTAGCGGCTGGATTGGCCATCATCGCGGCCATGTCGAACCTGGCGTAGCTGGCCTTTACGCCCGGCTTGCCGTCGGTGGTGAGCAACCCGTCAGGCACGGGCGCGGCTTCGTTACCCAGGAACTGCGTGCCGGGCACATATTTGATGGTGGCTGCGGAGAACTCGTTCTGCAGGCCCTCCAGCACCGAGACCGTGTGGCTGGGAATGCCGGTGTAGTTGCCAAGCAGCGGACGCGTCTGGTCGGCCAGCGGGCCGACCACGGCGATTCTGATGCCTGAGGCGCGGAGCGGCAGCACGCCGTCGTTCTTGAGCAGAACCATGGACTCGTTGGCCAGTTTGCGGGCCATGGCGCGATGCCCGGCGCTGTCAAGAAACTTCTCGTCGATGGTTGAATAGGGCACCATCTCCGGCGGATCGAACATGCCCAGCTTCATCCTCGCGGTGAAGAGCCGCGTGACGGCAACGTCGATGTCGCTCTCCTTGAGGAAGCCCTGCTTTACGGCGTCGAGATAGGGCTTGTAGTCGTGGTCGTCGTTGACCTTAGTAAAAAAGTCGATGCACTCGTTGTCCATGCCGCGTTGCAGGCTGATGGCCGACGACTCGGCTTGGGTCGGTTTGTAGTGGTGGCCGGTGAAGATGTCTACGACTGCGCCGCAGTCCGACACCACGTAGCCCTTGAAGCCCCACTTGCCGCGAAGCTGGTCCTGGAGCAGGAACTCGTTGGCGCAGGCGGGCTGGCCGTTGATGCTGTTGTAGGCGCACATGACGGAATCGGCCTTGGCCTCGGTCACCGTGGCCCGGAAGGCGGGCAGATAGGTGTCCAGCTCGTCGTGCTTGCTGACCGTCACGTCGGCCGAGTGGCGCGTGGGCTCCGGCCCGCTATGCACGGCAAAGTGCTTGGGAGTGGAGATGACGCGATAATAGCGCGGATCGTCGCCCTGCATGCCGGTGACAAAGGCCACGCCCATGCGCGCGGTCAGGAACGGGTCTTCGCCATAGGTCTCCTGGCCGCGGCCCCAGCGGGGATCGCGGACGATGTTGACGTTGGGCGCCCAGAAGTCCAGGCCCTCCATGATGTTGCTGTGCCCGGCCCGCACATCCTGGATGTGCTTGATGCGCCCTTCAGTGCCGATGGCCACTGCCATCTCGTGGATGCCCGGCGGATTGAATGTGGCGGCCAGGCCGATGGGTTCGGGAAACTCAGTGGTTCCATTCACGGCCACGCCGTGCAGCGCTTCGCTCCACCAGTCGTAGGCCGGCACATTGAGCCGCGGAATGGCCCGCGCCTGATTCACCAACTGTGTAGCCTTCTCTTCCAGTGTCATCCGGCCCACCAGATCCGCTGCACGCTGCTCCGCGGGCAGGCTGGGGTCCAAATACGCGGGCTTCTGCGCATCCTGCGCTCCGGCAACCCACGCCACTCCACAACACGCCAACCCTGCCGCTACAATTCGCAATCCGAGGCTCTTCATCGCATTCCTCTTTCAGAGATCAGGGGTAAGGGATCAGTTTTCAGTTCCGGCGATTCAATCCCGTTCTCTGTTGCCGTGAAATTCCAGTCCGCCTTCCGGTTGCCAACCTAATGCTCCCAGGAGGGTGCTGTCAAGCGGACCGGGAAAACGCTTTCTTTTTAATGAAAAAACGCTTTATCCCGATCGAACCCCCTTGACGTAGCAGGCCCGCAAGCAGAGGCAGGTTCCGGGCGCTCGACCGGCCACGGCAAGGCGCGCGGCTCGCAGGATGTAACCTTTCTGCTTGCAGGCACGTAAGAATGGATAGAAGGGGAAGGGCGGATGCAGAGCGGATCGAGCGATGTCCTGATCGAGTTCCGGCAAGGCAACGCCGAAGCTATCGAAGCCGCCTTCGAGACGCTCTTTCACCAATATCAGCGCGCGGTTTACGGCTGGATTCTGCGTATCGTTCGCAACCCGGCGGCGGCCGAGGACCTGACCGTGGAGACCTTCTGGCGCATCTACCGGGCCCACGCCCGGTTTGAGCCCTCGCGTGGATTCGAAGGCTGGGCGCGCCGCATCGCCACGCGCGCAGCGCTGGACTGGCTGCGAACCGTGCGGCCCGAGAGCGAGTTGCCCGAGGAATTCTCCGCCGGCTTGGCGGCTCCGGCAATTGCCGACCCGGCCATCACCGCGGAGATCCGGCGCAAGACGGCGCTGGCCTTTGGGCGGTTGCCGCCCAAGCTGCGGATTGCAGCCACGCTGGCGGTGATCGAGGAGTTACCGCAAAAAGATGTGGCCGCGGCGCTTGGAATCTCAGTTGCGGCCGTCAAACTGCGCGTCTTTCGCGCGCTGCGCTTGCTGAGAACGAACCTGGAAAGGCAGGGGATTACGCCATGAATGCACACGATGAGGAACGCATGAAGCATCTGCTGCGGCAGGCGCTGCCGCCGGTGGAAGGCGAGCAAGAGCCCAGCCTCGACCTGTGGCCGGCGATGCTGCGGCGGCTGGACGCTGACTCCGCTGCGCCGGCCTTGCCCGGCTGGGCTTGGTTCAACTGGGCCTGGTTCGACGGAGCGCTCGCGGCTGGCCTGGTGGGCCTCGCCGTTTTCTTTCCGGCGTCGATTCCCGTGCTTCTTTACTACCTGTGAACCGGCGGACGCATTCGCCCGCCGACAATTTCGTCAACAAGGAGGACGCTATGAATACCCATCCCTATCTTCGCGCTTATCTGGCGGGGATTTTTGTGCCCACGCTGGTTCTGCCGCTGCTGCTGACCGTTTTTATCGTGGTGCGGATCGTGCTGAAGGTGCCGGTTCCCATCGAACAGGCAATCATCTTTCCCATGGCCATTGTGCCTTCGCTCTTCGGACTGTGGAATATGCTCTGGCTCGGCACGCATGAGCGCACTCATCTGCCCATCGGGCTGCACGGCCCGCTGTTGCCGATACTGATGGCGCCGGTGGGCGCGTTGGTGGCCAGTTGCCTGGGAGTGCTGGTGCTGGGCTCTCATGGCGTGACCTGGTTCCAGGCTTGCGAAATTCCTTACACGCTGATCGCGCCGGGTTTCCTGGCTGGGCTCGTTGCCTATTACCTGATCTGGAAGTACATTGTGGGTTCATTGAACCGGGTGCTGGGCATTGCGTGAGGGGCATTGTTCCCCGTCGCACCAGGATTGCCCGCTCGACGGGCGGACTACACGGAGCGAAGCTCCGTTTCTACCAAGGAGGCAACCATGTTTGTAGCTTTCCGGACAATTACATACGCGACTCTTTTTATCGGGTTTGTGCTCATCTATCTGCCGTCGCGCTTCTTATCCTGGTCGGGCATCGTCCGTCCAACGGCGTTTGAATGGCCGCAGATCGCGGGGATCATCATCGGAAGCGCTGGAGCGGTAGTCGCGTTATGGTGCGTAGGCGCTTTCGCATGGATAGGAAAAGGCACTCCAGCGCCTTTCGACCCCCCTCGCCGGCTGGTGATTCGAGGGCCTTACCGGTTCGTGCGGAATCCGATGTACATTGGCGCGGGGCTGGCCCTTGCCGGGGCCGCGCTTTTTTACGAGTCGGCGACCCTCCTGGGGTACGTCGCGCTCTTCCTGCTGATCACTCACCTCTTTGTGGTCTTGTACGAGGAGCCCACACTCCGCCGGACCTTTGGACCAGAGTATGAAGCCTACCGCCATCGCGTCCGGCGATGGCGGCCGGGCGTGTGAACCGCTCCGTTGAGGCGAGGCGCTTGGGCGAGCGTTCGTTAACTGGCCCAAGATCTGAAACTGGCTCAATTGCCAAAGGTGCGAAGCCACGAACCGCAGGCTGGCGCTTAGTGTGGTAGCGCTGCTCTTTGATTGATGCAAAGGCGGGCTGCCCGCCCATCGCACCGGCCTCGACGGCTTCTTCGAGACCGTGCGATGGACTGAACGAGCTTCTAACCTCTAGCTATTGGCCTTCCTCCGGAGACTGACCATCTACGGTGAGGGAAATGGTCACAGGAGATTGCCATGAAACATGCCGTTGAATATTCTTCCAGGATTGCTCTTCTAGCGGTCACCGTGCTTCTCTTGTGGCGAGCGTTCGATACGCCCCTTTCAGATGGGATGAATTTATCTATCATTCTGGGCGGGATGCTCCTGGTGTTTCCCATTGTTTGGCTGGGAAGGAAGATACTCGACCGGCACCCGACGACAGGCGGCGTCGTCTGGATTACGACGTTTGTCCAATTTGCGGTGGGGAATCTTTTGGCATTGGGTATCATCCGGGCGGTAACCACTCATCAGGATTGGTCTGACTGGGTAATCCCAATACCAACTGAAATCGGCATAGTGTTATCCGTTGTTACTGGGGCAGCCTTCTTTCTTACCGTGGCAAATCTTGCCTTGAAAGGCTTCGGCGCGCCCTTTTTCATCGTGCTCAGCCGGAAATTGGCGGCGGATTGGATGTATGCCTGGACGCGCAATCCGATGGTGCTTGCGGTTCTGGCTTTTCTTCTGTCGTTGGGGATCTGGTTTCAGTCGGTGCTGTTTGTGCTCTGGGTGCTGATCCTCTTCACGCCAGCGTTGCTTTTCTTCGTGAAAGTGTATGAAGAACGGGAACTGGAACTTCGCTTTGGGACTTCGTATCTGGAGTACAAATCCAGAACACCGATGCTGTTTCCAAGAAAGCCCAGAGGTTGAATGATCTGCTGCCCAACGACCGTCAGGCCCAATCCGTCAGGTGTAGCTGTTCCAAGGGACGCGGCCCTCGGAAACGAGTAAGGAGACAGCGATGAGTTACCGGAATCTGATGTGGCTTTTCCCGATTGTCGTGACTCTGCACAATGCCGAAGAGGCCATTTGGCTTCCGGGCTGGTCGAAACGGGCAGTTATCTGGCATAGCCCCGTTACGCCGGGTGTCTTTCGTTTTGCAGTGGTGGTCTTAACCGTCCTGGCTTTCGCCGTCACATGGTTGAGCGCAGTATCGGGCAAACAGACGGTCTGGACCTACTTGGCTTTTGGATGTATGGCCGTTACGTTGGCCAACGTCCTGATTCCGCACCTCGCGTTAACCGTGGCGCTGCGCAGCTATATGCCAGGTGTTGCAACAGCCGTGGCCTTGAACCTGCCGGTGTTATCTCTGCTGGTGGTGTTGGCCCTAAGGGAAGAGTACGTTTCCGGCTGGAAGGCCGCAGCCTATTCGGTAGGCGTGGCTGGATTGCTCATAGCGACTATCCCAGCGCTCTTCAAAATAGGAAGAGCGCTGAATCTTTAGGCGCCGGGCTTGAAGAAGTCTTCGAGTCCGGCGCGCTTTGCGTGGGTCGCCATGGAGGCTTGAATCTCCAGGGCCAGCGCCAGCGCATTGCGGCCCTGGCGCGCGGTAACGCGAGGCTCGCGACGGGTGCGGACGGAATCGAGGAAGGACTCGATCTCCAGCCGCAGCGGCTCGCCGGGCGTGACGGCTGGTTTGGAGAAGCTCAAACCCGCTTTCGGTTCTGCAGGATTTATAAACTGTGCGATCACCGACGGATCAATCTTTGCCATAGCGGCAAACTGCGCAATCAAAGCCGGGTCAATCTTCTTGAGGTCGATCTTCCCCGACGCGATTCCCTCTGCGATCCCCGGCGGCAGCAGGCCGGCAACCTGCGGCGGCAGCGATGCAAGAAGTTCAGCTGGCGAAGTCTTGCCCGCGCTTGTCTCTACGCGAATCACCAGCAGGTCCTGGCGCGCGTAGTCGATGGAGACGTACTGGCGCGGCTCAAAGAAGCGCAGCTTGCGGACGCGCTCGGTGGAGACGCGCGAGGCGGTGAAGTTGGCCACGCAGCCGCTCTCGAACTCGACGCGGACGTTGGCGATGTCGACTTTGGGCGAGAGGATGGGTAGGCCCACGGCGCGCACCTCGCGGACTGCTGATTTTGCGAAGGTGAGCACGATGTCCAGGTCGTGGATCATCAGGTCCAGCACGACATCCACGTCCAGGGCGCGGGGCGTGAAGATGGAGAGCCGGTGCGCCTCAAAGAACATGGGGCGGCGCAGTTGCGGCTGAATGGCCAGGACCGCGGGGTTGAAGCGTTCCAGGTGGCCGGGCTGCAGGATGCGGGTGTGCTTGTCCGCGCGGTTGATCAGGTCATCTGCTGCGGCGAGGCTCGCGGCCAGGGGCTTTTCCACCAGCAGGTCGAGTCCCGCATCGAGCAGGGCCGAGGCTACCGCATGATGATGTACGGTGGGGACGGCGACGGTGGCTGCGTCCAGCTTGAGATTGGCGGCCAGTATCTCGTCCACGTTGGAAAAGACGGGGATTGCGTATTTGGCCGTAACGCCGGCGGCGCGGGTGGAGTCCGGCTCGACGGCCGCGACCAGAGCGACGGGCAGCCCGGCCGTCTCCAACTCGCGGTAGACGCGGAGATGGTTCTTGCCAAAGGCGCCAGCTCCGGCGACGGCAACGCGCAGAATGGGTTCGCCGGTTATCGCGCAGCCTCTTTTTCTGGCCCCTTGCCTGCCTGCTTCTGCTCCGGCCCCTGGCCTTCGACGGCCTTCAGGCAGCGGCTGTAGAGTTCGAGCAGTTGAGTCACCTGCTCCTCCATCTTGGGCGCGGAGGCGCCGCTGAAGCCGGTTGCCGGTACAGCGGTGCGCCCCACGCCAGCCGTTTCAGCTATAAACTTGAGCAGATCGAGTGCGATATCTTCATTGCGCCGTGCGCCAAGGCTCGCGTTGGTGAGAGCGTCCATCCTGAAAAGTCTCCAAAGTGGATGCTATCAGACTCAGGGTTTACCTCTCATTTGCCATCCGGTCTGCCGCCACGGTCTTCGCTCTCCGCGATAGTCTGGAGTCTATGCGGACGGCCTACATCGGAATGGGCGGGAACCTGGCCAGTTGGGCTGGCGGGCCGGAGGCGACTCTGACGGCGGCGGCTTTGCGGCTCGAATCGCTGGGGCGCGTGGTTGGCCGGTCGTCGCTCTACTCCACCGCGCCAGTGGGCTTTGCCGCGCAGTCCAGGTTCGTGAATTCGGTGGTAGCGCTGGAGACGGAGTTGGAGCCGCAGAAGTTGCTGCAGGGGTTGCTGGTCATCGAACGGGAGTTCGGGCGGGATCGCACGGCGGGATTTGCGAACGGGCCGCGCACGCTGGATCTGGACATTCTGCTCCTGGGAGAGCTGGAAATCAGCCAGCCGGGGCTGGAGATCCCCCACCCGCGGCTGGCCGAGCGCGCTTTTGTCTTAGTCCCTCTCAGCGAGATTGCGGCGGGGGTTCTGGTTCCCGGCTGCGGGCAGAGCGTGGGGCAGTTGGTTTCCCAGGTCTCAAAAGCGAGACCTGGGGCGCCCGGGTCCGAAGTCACGTCTGATGCGGTGGTCAGAGTCGAAAGCGATGGATGGGACGCCCGGTAGAATCGTCTGGTGAGCCTTGACTTCAACATCATCGCAACAAACGGAGCCGGCGGGCGGAGGGGGCGGATTCATCTGCCTCACCGGACGGTCGAGACGCCGGTTTTTGTGCCGGTGGGCACCGCCGGGACGGTCAAGGCCGTGGCGCAGGACGTGCTGGAAACTCTGGGCGCCGAGATCATTCTGAGCAACACCTATCATCTCTACCTGCGGCCGGGCCACGAAGCCATCCGGCGCATGGGCGGGCTGCACCGGTTCATCAGTTGGCAGCGGGCCCTGCTCACCGACTCCGGCGGCTTTCAGGTTTTCAGCCTGAGCGGGCTGCGCAAGGTCACGGACGAGGGCGTGCGCTTCCGCTCGCATTTGGACGGGAGTTCGCACTCTTTTACTCCCGACCATTCCATCGATGTTCAAATCGCGCTGGGCGCGGACATTGCAATGGCCTTCGACGAGTGCACCGAGTACCCTGCGGACCGCAGCCGCGCACAAGAGAGTCTGCGTCTGACCATAGCCTGGGCGCGGCGGTCGCTGGATCATTTTCGCGCCCACCGCGAGGAGGTGGTGTGGCGCGAGGAACTGGGCGGACGCACGCAGAGCCTCTTTGGCATTGTGCAGGGCGGAATGTACCGCGATCTGCGGCGCGAGAGCGCAGAGCGTCTGGTGGAGATGGACTTCGACGGCTACGCCATCGGCGGATTGAGCGTGGGCGAGCCTCGCGAACTGACGCTGGAGATGATCTCCGAGGTGCTGCCGCTGCTGCCTGCCGATAAGCCCCGCTACGTGATGGGCGTGGGCTATCCGGACGAGATCGAGGAGTATGCGCGCATGGGGGTGGACATGATGGACTGCGTTCTGCCCACCCGCGCCGCGCGCCACGGGCTGCTGTTCACCAGCGAAGGGCGGCTGAACATCAAGGGCAAACGGTACGCCGAGGATCAGGGTCCGCCCGACCCGGCCTGCGGCTGCATGGTCTGCCGCCGCTACTCGCGGGCCTACCTACGCCACCTGATGCAGGCGGGCGAGGCGCTGTCAGGAATGCTGAACACGATCCACAACCTGGCTTACTACCTGGGGATCATGGAGCGTGTGCGGAAGAGCCTGCATCCGGAAGGTTGAAGGTTCCTGGCGATGCATCTCCCGGATTGGCGGACCCTGATCGTCGGCGAATCGCACCGGTAGATCCAATGACGATCAAAGGTTCAAAGTTCCCCAGTGAAATTCAATACTCTGCAAACTGCGACGGGAAAATCGCATCGGAACCAGGGTTGGAAGAATCCAATCACCGAGAGTTAGGCCGAGGGAGATTTCCATGTCCACACTAGAGACAGGTTTCCTGCAGGGACAATTGGAAGAGCGCAAGCGGAGGTTGGAGGAGGCGGTTGCCTTCGCGCCGCAAAACTCAGGCTTGACCAGCCTGTTGCGGGATGTAGATTCGGCGCTGGACCGCATGGCCGAAGGCACCTACGGTCTATGCCTGGAATGCCACGACTCGGTGGAACAGGACCGCTTGCTCGCAGATCCGTTGGTGCAGTACTGCCTGGATCATTTGAGCCAACCAGAACGCGCCGCACTACAGCGAGACCTCGACCTGGCTTCTCAGGTTCAGCGCAACCTGCTTCCACAAAAGGGCCTGCGCGTGGGCGGCTGGGATACGAGCTATCATTTCGCGCCTGTCGGCGCCGTCAGCGGTGATTACTGCGACTTGATTCCGTACGAAGGACAGCTCCTTTTCCTATTGGGCGACGTCTCCGGTAAGGGCGTGGCTGCCTCGATGCAGATGGCACAGCTTCACGCCTTGTTCCGCAGCATGACCCGGATGTCCCTGCCGCTGTGCCAAATTGTCACCCACGTTAACCGCTTTTTCTGCGAAAGTGCGCTGGCGGGGCAATACGCAACGCTGGTGTGCGGGCTGGCTAAGACAACCGGTGAGGTAGAAATCCATAACGCCGGCCACTGCCCCGCAATCGTCGTTGGGCGCGGGGGCGTATTTCGGATTGAATCTACAGGCTTGCCGCTGGGGATGTTCTGCGAAGCGGAGTTTTCCGCCACACGCGTGCAACTGGAAACCGGCGACACGCTCTTCCTTTACACAGATGGTCTTTCGGAAGCCAGCAACCTGAGCGATGAGTATGGCGTGGACCGCGTCATCACATTAGTCCGCCAGCAGGCTGCGCGGCAACCTGCCGAGCTGATTGCCGCATGCCTCGACGATGTGCGAGCGTTTACCAACGGCGGCCCGATATTTGACGATATGACTGTGTTGGCCGTCCGGCGCAGCGACTGATCTTCACGGATCATGTGGTTGAATCATCAGATGAAATCAGGTGGCTGCTGGTTTCCAACTTTTGCGCATCTTTCTGACCAGGCGCGAACCCTGCTGCAAATAAGGAAACGCCTCATGGTTCCTCGCTAACTGCCGATGGCGCCACCGAGCATTTGCTTCAGCGCCTGAACGTATTCGATGAACGCATGGCGGCCGGTTTCGGTCACACGGTAGAGGGTCTGCGGCTTGCGTTGGACAAACTTCTTTTTGACCGAGACGTAGCCGGCTTCTTCGAGTTTGGCGAGTTGCGCGCCGAGGTTGCCGTCGGTTGCGCCGGTTTTGGAGCGCAGCCAGGTAAATTCCGCCTCTTCAACGCCAACCAGCAGCGAGAGCAGGGCCAGGCGCAGCTTCCCGTGAATGACAGGATTCAGCTCCGGCAGCTCAGGCATGGTGGGCCTCCTGCCTGCGCAGGCGGGATTCGAAGATCATTGCATAAACGCCGAAGACGATCTGGCAGAGGAAGATGGCTGTCAGAAATACGACCGTGCATTGGCCGTCGCTGCCAAAACACGCCGCCACGGTCGCCGCCCACCATACAAAAGCGGTGGCAATCTGCGCCTTCCAGCGGATAATCATGCCAGAAGCTCCGTTGGCAAAACCCATCATGGCGGCCACAATCGCCACAAAAACGTGCAGGTTGAACCTGCCGCTTAAGCCCAGAGCCGGCAGCAGCAAAGTCAGCGAGACGCCCATGGCGGTCCAAACGGAAAAGATGGCCCGGCCCATCGTGGTCCCCGGCCTACGCTGCGGCTGGCTTTTCTGCTGGCGCTTGATCAGGGCCCAGCAAACCACCCAGGCGCTCGTCATGGTTACAAGCCAGGCCCACGGCCATTGGTTGTAGGCGGTCCAGGCGATGGCGACATAGTAGGCCATGCCCCAGAAAACAAAGCTCCAGGCCCAGCTTCCGGTGGTGCGCCGGCCTTCGGCGATCATGGTCTCGATCAGGCTGAGCCTGTCTTTCAGTTCCATTTCTTCATTACTTTCTGTCATAGCGTTTCTCCTATAAAGAGTTTGGTTTTTGTGAAGATTCTTTTTGCCACCCAGGCGTGTTTCTCTCTACCTTTGGGGCATCAGCAGCGCCATCGTCGAGAGTGCTATCCCCAGGCAAAAGACGACGCTTAATGACCAATTGAGCCACTTCTTGCCGGTATGGTTGACCCAATAGCAGAGCAATGCCGAAAGCAGCAGCGCCTGCGTCACGATTTCCAGATATCCGCGAAACTGATCCGCAAGCGGAACCGTTGTATAGATCAGGCCTTCCATCGATCCGGGAGGTGCGGCAAATGTGCCCAGAATTCCTAATGCAAACAGCATCCAGCCCATCAGCAGCCAGCCATTTTTCACGCCAAAAAGACGCTCCCGCAGCGGATAGAAGACCAGCGCAAAAAGCACCCCGCGCAACGGTTGAAAGAGCACGCCAGCCCGAACCAATGGATCAGTGATCGGGCGCATGCCGGAGCAGGGACGGGCCATCAACTCCGCATAATTCAGGAAGTGATAGGCGAGAGCGCCCATGATGAAGTAAGTGATGGTGTGGCACACCGCGGTTTTGACAGCCAAGGATACAAAACTGGGCTGTATTCTCTGATAACTTGTTGCCAAGGCTGCGTTCTCTATTCTCGGATCATTCATTGTTCTCTTCTCTCCAGTCGTTCACGAAATAGCAACAACAACCGTGGTGAATTCTTATGTTTTGATTTCCAACTTCATGCGAACTCCCAGCGCCGCGCAATCCTGCGGGCGACAACAAAGAGCACGATGCCGATGGCCAGAAGGACGCACACCTGCGGCCAAAGCTGCTGGACTGGAAGATCGCGCCAGAAGACTTTGGTAAAGCCGTCGATGGCCCAGGCGTTGATGGTGAACAGGCCCGCCTTCTGCATCGCTTCAGGCATCAGAAAGCGGGGAAACATGCTGCCGCCGATGGCGGACATAGTGAGGATCAGTAGCGTCGAGAGCGCGCCCAACTGCGCCCGCGTGCGGCAGATGCTGGCCAGCAACATGCCAAAGGCCGCCACGGCAAAGGCAGTGCACAGGCCCATCACTAAAAAGCCTGGAATATGTGTGAAGAAATCGAGTTTGAAGACCGCCCAGGCCCAGAGAAACATAACGGTAAGCTGCATAAACGCCAGCAGCGTGTTGTAGGTAAGTTTGCCTATCAGGAGCGTGGTCATGGTGACCCGCGAGCTGAGTACGCGGTCTAGGGTTCCGCTCTCGGCTTCATCCAGCAGCGCTCCGGCCGAGCCGCTGGCGGTGAAGAGCAGAAACATGACGCCGATGGCGGCGGCGTAAAAAGAGATCATGGGACTGCGCTTGTTTTGTCCGACGACCGCGCGGGATTGGACGGCGATGGGGCCGCCGCTGGCAGTAGCGTTCCCTGAAGTGGCGCTCTCCTTCTGGTGCTGACGGAGCCAATCAAGGTTGGACTCCATGCGCTGGCGCTGCTCGGGCGTGAACTGGCCGAGATATTTTTCTGTGTACTTCATTCCCTCCTCGGCCATCGCCGGGCTGAGCGCGGTCATACCGACCTTTTGCAGCAGGCCCGCCACCATCTGCGGGGCGATCTGATCGCTGGAATCGTTGAGCAGCTGAATCGCAGGGGCGCCCGATTTTTCTCCGAAGGAGATGGGATTCGCACCAAAGCCTTTGGGAATGACGAGCGCGACCGGCGCGTCCCCGGCCTTGACCGCGGCTTCCGCAGTCGTCGCCGTGTACTCCGGCGGCGGTGCGGCGGTTTTACTTTTGGACGAGGGCCTGGTCTGGATGACGAGAGAGTCTTCGCGTTCGAGTCCGCGTACCAGATCGAGCGATGCGCGGCTCTGGTCCTCGTCCACCAGGATGACTTTGATTTTCGGCGTGGAATCATGTTGGCCGCCAAAGATGACGGCGAAGATCGTGAAGAAGGAGATGGGCAGGATGAAACTCAAGGCCAGCGCGGCGCGGTCGCGGCGCAGGCCAATCAGAGCGGTGCGTATAACGGAGATGATCAATCGCGTAACTCCCTTCCGGTGAGGTGCAGGAAGACGGACTCCAGGTTGGGCCGCCGTATGGTTACGTCCACCAGTTCGAGGCCGGAGCGGGCGGCGTCGTCGAGCAGACCGGCAATCAGAGTGGAATGTTCGATGGTGAACTCAGCGGCGCCATCCACGTGACGCCCTGCGTGCCGCTCGACCCATGCGTCGAGCTCGGCGGGAGGGCCGGCAAGGCGAGCCAGAACCTGGCTGCGCGAGGCGAAGGCGCTTCTGACCAGCTCTTCATGCGCGCCCTCCGCGATGATGCGGCCGTGATCGATGATGGCGACGCGATCGCACAGCCGCTCCGCCTCCTCCATGTAATGGGTGGTGTAGATGAGCGCGGCGCCTTCAGCGCGCAGCGCTTCGATCATCTCGAAGATGCGATTGCGCGACTGCGGATCGACGCCGACCGTCGGTTCATCCATCAGTACCACGCGGGGACGATGGATGATTCCAGCCGCCATGTTGAGACGGCGCTTCATGCCGCCGGAGAGGTTTTTCGCCAGCTCTCCGGCGCGGTCGGCGAGGGCGGCCCAGTCCAGGCACCAGGCCACCGATTCCTTCAGCTTGCCGCCGGAGAGACCGTGATACCGGCCAAAGGCGGCCAGATTCTCCCTGCACGTGAGCCGAGGATAGAGAGCCAGCTCCTGCGGAACCCATCCCAGAGCCGCGCGGGCCTCAAGGGAATCGGCCGGAGACCCGAAGACCGCGACGCGTCCCGCATCTGGAATGACGCGGCCCACGATGCCGCGGATCAGCGTGCTCTTGCCGGCTCCGTTTGGCCCCAGCAATCCCAGGCATTCGCCGCCGCGTAGTTCCAGCGAAATACCATCGACTGCCGTTACCGGACCGAAGCGTTTGACCAGCGAATCGACTGCGAGCGGGATCGATTCGAGGAGGCTCGACGAAGAGTGGGATGCGGGATCGGGTGTGGAATGGAGGCTCATACGGTTGCTCTGCCCTTCTGGCGAAGCTCCGCGAGAGGTTGATTCCGGCGGTTGAAGAGGAAGTGATACGAGAGAGGCGAATTCATCATGAAGAGTACTCTACAACATAGAGTACTCCATGTCAAGAACTATTTTTTGACTCTCTTTAGATCTGTTTGAGGACTACACCGGGATAAGCTCGGAGGTCGGGGACTCCGGCCTCGTTACTCTGATCATTTGCCACCGCCGCTGGGCACGGAGTTCGTTTAACTCTCCGGCCACGCGCTCCAGGACTCCGGGCCAGTCGCCGGGGCTGCGCTGGCGGAAGAGCCTTGCGGTGGGGTACCAAGGAGTGGTTTCGATTTGCTGCATCCAGCGCCAGTCTCCCATATGAGGCAGCAGAATCCAGACCGGCTTGGCCATGGCGCCGGCCAGGTGAGCGATGCAGGTATCGGTGGTGACGACCAGATCGAGCGTGGCCAGCAGTGCCGCCGTTTCGGCGAGGTCCCGGTCGTGGCTGGAGCCGTCCCAGACAAAAACATCGCCAGGCAGGGCGGCCAATTGTTCCGCGGCCTCGCCTTTTTGCAGAGAAATCCAGGTCATGCTCGGTGTGCGCAACAGGGGCAGCAGCGTTTCGAACTCCATGGACCGTTGGCGGTCCGCCTTGTAGCGGGGATTGCCCGCCCAGGCAAGGCCCACGCGCAGGGGCCGCTCCGGAGGATGGAGATTGGACTGAACATCTGGAAATTGCCCCTGCTTCTCTAACGCGAACTCCGGGTCGGCTCCCAGGTACGGGCCCGGCCAGGGAACCGTCTCCACCGTGGTTCCGAATACGGCCGGCAGACTCAGCAGCGGGCATTCCAAATCGAATTCCAGGTCGAAGTCCGGTGGCCCGCCACGGCGGGCGCTCAGCAGCGCAAGCTCCGCCTGTCCGGCGCGCACCGGGGGCAGCGAGGCCATCAATCGCTCTACCGGCGCCTGCACCTGCAGAATGGGCACGCCGCCGCGCGCGGCAACCAGGGTTGCGTAGCGGCAGAACTGGATGGTATCGCCCAATCCCTGCTCGGCGTGGAGCAGAACCCGGCGGCCTTCGAGCAGCTCGCCCTGCCACCTGGGCCGGCGGAAGACCCTGGGGCTGCGATGCACTTCGCGGAAGCGCCAGCGGGCCTCATACGCCGGCCAGCCGCGTTCCCAGTCGCCCAGCCGGAGCCGGGTCAATGCAAGGTTATACAGCGCGCCTGGGTGGGCCGGATCGCGCTCCACCGCCGTCTCGTGGGCCCGCAAGGCCTCGTCCATCCGGCCCATGTCCAGCAGGGAGTTTCCACGGTTGGAGACCGCGGCGCGATGACCCAGGGCCTCGGCCCGCTCGAAGACTTCCACAGCCTCCGCAAAGCGGCCTTCGCTATGAAGCAAGATGCCTTGCATATTCATGGCTTCCGCATGCGCGGGATCGCGCGCCAGTGCCCAGCGCAGCCACGCCCATGCGCCGGCCAGGTCCTGCTCCGCGGCGCGAAACTGGCACCAGGCGACATGCGTTTCCACCTGCTCCGGGTTAAGGGCAAAGGCCTTGCGCAGGCACGCCTCGGCTTCGGCCGGACGGCGGCGTTCCCTCTCCAGAATCGCCAGGTTGATCCAACCCGAGACCAGGTTCGGGCGCAACTCGACGGCCCGCTGCAATGCGGCCTCGGCGAAGACCTCGCGCCCCTGCTCACGCAGCAGGCTGCCCAGATTCACCCAGGCGGCGGCAAAGTCTGGCCGCAACACCAGCGCGCGCCGGTAGCGGGCTTCGGCCTCCTTCAGCCTTCCCAGCCGCGCCAGCACAAATCCAGCGGCAAACTCGGCTTCGGGCAGCCGCGGCCTGAGCGCAAGCGCCGGCTCATAATGCTCCAGCGCCGGCTCATTGTGTCCCATTGCGGCCAGCGCATTGCCCAGGCCCAGGTGGGCGGGCACCAGCGCCGGCTGCCGCCGCAGGGCCAGATCGAACTCCCGTACCGCTTCCTCGGGACGTCCGGTGGCGATCATCAGCTCGCCCAGTCCCATCCGGGCCAACGCGTTCATTCCGTCCCGGCGGATGGCCTGCTCGTAGGCGCGTTCAGCCTCGCCGCTCCGGCCGGCGGCCTTCAGCGCCTGGCCCAGAGCGACCCATGCCGTGCACATCTCGGGCGCCGCTGTCACCGCCGCCGTGGCCATTTTGACCGCTGCCTCGGGCTGCCGGCTGGCCAGAGCCACAAGGCTGATGCCCACCAGCGCCTCCGGCTGGCACGGGTTCTCCTCCAACATGCGCTGGTAGCCGAGCGCCACCTCAGTCAGATGGCCGGTCAGCTCTCTTGGGGAACGGGCCTCTCGCATCTGGATCGTCATACCGGTTTCGCATACGCTCAGAGAATCCGCACAAGGTCAGGTCGTCCGTTTTGCCAAACTTGCGCGCAAACCCTGGGCAATCGCCCTCACCTGGACGCTAAGCCGGATGGGGCGGCCACTCAACCGGGAAGCTCGCCAACTTGGGCATTGCCGCTGGGAAGTTTCCCGATTCTTGTATCGGTTTAATTTTGGAACTGGAGCAGGCGGCCTTGGCTTAACGCTGGCGGAGGGGAGCTGAGGGCGGATTGCCTTCCGGCTCCTATTTCCCCAACTGCTTGACAAAAAACTCCGCCATCATGTGGTTGGCCTCCAGCGCTTCCGGCAGCAACGGGTCATACCAGAAGGCATGAGGCAGCGCATCGAAGACAACCAGCCGGGCCTCCACGCCCGCGTTCAGGTAGGCGCGGTGCAGGTTCGCGGTGCCGCTCAGCAGCAGGTCGCGGGTGCTGGTTACGAAGAGCGCGGGCGGCAACCCGTGCAGGTCGCCGAAAATGGGGGAGAGCACCGGGTCTTTGGGATCGGTGGCTCCAACATAATACGGATCGTGCGGGCCGGCTTGGGGCGGGTCGAGATGGCCGGAGAGGCCGCGTAGCGCATAGAGCGCAATTGAGTCCCCGTCGCGGGCAAAGTCGCCCATACCGCTGAAGATGCCCAGGGCCGCGGGCTGCGGCAGCCCCAGTTGCTTTAGCCTGGCGGCCACTTCGGCGGTCAGAATCGCTCCGGCCGAGGTGCCGTAGATGACGATGTGCTCCGGCTTGTAGGTTTTGAGCAGCTCCTTGTAGACGGCCACCGAATCGTCCACGGCTGCCGGGAAGGGATGCTCGGGGGCCAGCCTATAGAGCACAGCCACCACCTTGATCTTGGAGAAGCTGGCGATCGGAATCGATTCGATATAGGAACCTGAATCGGAGTTGAAGCCGCCACCGTGCAGGTTCAGGAGCACCTTGTCGCGATTGGATTCAGGCAAACCCTCGGGCGTGACGATGCGCACCGGTACTCCGGCGATCGTGTCCTCGACGAGCTGGTTGGGGCAGAGCCTGCTCCAGGCTGTGCGGGCACGAGCCGTGTAGGCGTCGGTCAGCCTGCGCCGCTCGGCCAGCGACTGGGGCGGACCCTGGTCCGGCTCGGCGCGGCCCAGCGCCAGTTGCGCCTGTGTGCTGATGGTCTGCGGCACCGGAACCACGCGCGTCACATGTGCCGTGCCCTGGGCGTCGATGAAGCTGGTGTCGCGGTTGGACGCTTCCGCCGCGGTGGTGGGCTGGGGAGCAGGCTGCTGCGCGGCCAGAGCGACCGAGGTCAGCAGGAAAAGGAAGGCGGCGTGACGACGCATTGGATTCATTGGATCGGTTCCTCTTGAGGGGATTTGCCGGTGTGGCGCACGCACCGCCACAGATGGCTTCAACCCGTCCACCATACCAGATAACGCCGCCTCGTCGAACGCGTTCTTCCCCGGCGAAAGGGTCAGCGTGCAGCGCTGCCCGCGAGGGGCCGTGCAACTTCCAGAAGATTCTTTCGAATGGCGCAGTCGACGAAGGAGAGCGCTCCGTGTGCGCTCCCCTTTGCCGGCTGGCTTGTTGCCTGTTTCGCACTAGGGCCTGTTAGTAGGCCCTAGTGCGGCAGCACCAGCAACCCGGTTTCCAGCAACTTCTCCGTCAACCGGTCCACGGCCTGCGGGAATTTGTTGGAGATGGTTCGTACGCTCATCCCCAGCAAGGTGGCCGCTTCAGCCTGCGTGTACTCCTGAAGCACGATCCGGCTCAGCATCTGGCGGTCCAGCGATCCAAGCTGGTTCAGACACGTTTCCACGTCGAGGACAAAGATCACTGCGTCCTCGAAGGTGCGGACCGGCCTGCTGGAGACCCACCCCCGGCCGATCGGATCGCCCAGGATCGAGGGCGCCCTGCCCACCTGCATCGAGGCATACAGATAACGCCGCAACATGCTCTCCGTATGTTTCCTGTAGAAGGCCAGGCTGACCACCGGCCCCGCAGCCGGCGCTATTGCGGGCGGCTTAACTTCAGGCCTTGTCGCCGGTTTTTGTTGCCCTGTTCTGCGGGTTTCCTGCCATGGTGCCTGTGAACTGCTTGCTCCCCAAACCATTGGCAACTGGAGTGCTGCGCTCATTGCGCGCCTCCCGTTGCTTCAGCCACTGCCCAAACCCTGGTAAGCGGCTTGCGGCATGGGCGCCCACGCCGTTTCCGGCTCTCCGGCGATGGAAAGTCCTTCAGTTTTGTCTCACATCCCAGGCAATACACACTCCCCTGGGTCTGGGCGCGGTACCAAAGACAGCCGCAACCCTCGCAAACTTTCAATTGCACGCGCAATTCCATGACTAAATCTCCGTGTTCGCGTCTTCTCCCGACGGCTTTGCTTTTTCATTGTTTTTCCGCGGGGTGAAGAGAACCAGGCACGGCAACTCAGGTTTCTCGTGTCCTGATGGGGGATTGCCGCCTGTGTTCCCTCGTTTTTTGTCATGCTCATAGCGCGCAGATCCTGGAATTTCCTTCACTGGCCTGCCCCAGACACCTGTGCGAAGCGCCTTGGGGCGGAGATGGTATAACCGAACAGGTCCGAGTTTCTCCGGCAAGTGTTCATTGGCCGCTGAAGAGAACAGAATTCCGCCCCGCTCAGCCTTGCGGCAATGAAACGTTTGACAAAAGATTCCCACAAACCAGTGTGAGATTAGTAAGGCCAATCTAGAAATATGTATCTCTTGCGTCAACGTCCCCCGGTGGATTTCTGGCCTAGCGCTTTTCAATCCGCCAGCAAGCGCGGAAAATGAAGGCCAATCACTCCAGATAGTTTTTCTTGAGGAAACCAGAGACCATTCGTCCTCATTGCTGGTGGCGGATTTTCCACAGATGAATTTTACCCAGATGCATGAACGCCTCCGCCTGGAACTGCTGCGCAGGATACAGCGGGGGACGGTCAGCGTCTCTCTATTGGCTCGTCAAAGCGGTTTGGGGCAGTCCCATCTCTCCAATTTTTTGCACAACCGGCGCCAGCTTTCGTTGGAGGCCATCGATCGCGTGCTTGCCGCCCAGCACCTGACGGCTGCCGACCTTCTGCCCGCAATGCATCAGGCCGCGGCGCTGCCGGCCGACGGGGAAAGCAGCATGATCCCGGTCGTCTCTCACGCCGCGGCGCTTTTTGAGCCGTACATCCGTCCCTCCGCGGTTCAATCGATGCTCCATTTGCCGGTCGGGGTCTTGCAGACGATCCGCACGCGCGTTTCCAACCCGCGCCGCACCTGGCAGCGATTTGTAGCGGTGCGGATTCCGGCGGCCGATGCCTTGCCGATGGAGCCACTGGTGCTGCCTGACGCCATCGCGCTTATCGATCGCCACTACAATTCGCTGATGCCCTATCGTCCCAACCGGCCCAACGTTTACGCCATCCGGCGCGGTTCGCACCTGACCCTGCGGTACGTAGACTTCCTGTCCAATCGACTCGTATTGCGGCCGCACAACATCGCCTTCCCGGTGGACCTGATCGAGGTCGATCCCGGCGAGTCATCCGGCGATCTGATTGCCGGCCGCGTCGTGCTAATTATCAACGAGTTGTGATTGAATAAGAGATGATTTGCTTGATTTCTTCAAAGAGGGGGTGGAGCAGCGCCACCACGCAGTCGTGAACCAAAGCGTCAAGGAACTCGCGAATGGACGGTAGCAGTAGTAGGCCAGCCTAGCGTGTTGAAGAAGTAAAGAGCCTCAACGGGGGCACGAAGCTGCTTTGAACGCAACAAGGCCCTGCCGTGGAGGCAGGGCCTTGTTGTTCGATATTATTGCCGGCGATCACCTAATCTCCCACACAGTCACCCGTGCAGTACCATCGGCCCAGCGAGGCTTAACTTCCGTGTTCGGGATGGGAACGGGTGATCCCTCGCAGTATGGTCACCGGCAAACTTGATGGCGCTTGGCGGGTGGTTGCCCGCAGCCTGCCGCGGCGTCTACTTTGTTCCGGATGGTTTCTCCCGGAGGCCCATAGGAACGCGGCTGCAATCTGGCGCCAAAGCATTGTCGGGCGTGCTGCGATTTTGGCAGCACGCTCGCGGAACGAAATTGATTGGAACTTACAAGGCTTGGCAAGAAGAGCATCCGCCTTACTGCGCGGAGTTAATTCTATGGACAAGCCGAACGGGCGATTAGTACTGGTAAGCTTCACGCATTACTGCGCTTTCACGCCCAGCCTATCAACCAGATGGTCTTTCTGGGCCCTTCAGGGAGATCTCATCTTGGAGCGTGCTTCCCGCTTATATGCATTCAGCGGTTATCACAACCGAACTTCGCTACCCAGCCGTGCCCTTGGCAGGACAACTGGAACACAAGAGGTTCGTCCATCCCGGTCCTCTCGTACTAAGGACAGCCC